>NZ_JBLUPZ010000007.1:0-313352 GCF_048068255.1 Pseudomonas sp. NY15374 | reverse complement strand
GGCCCCGCGCCGGTTTGGTGGGGTTGGGGCGGGGGGGGGGGGGGGCGGGCGCGCTCCGGTGTGGGGCCCCCCCCCCCCGCGGGCGCGCCCCCCCCCGCTCCCACAGGGTTCAGCATCTGCCCAACCCACCTGGCAGGAGGTCATCATGTCTTTGAGCGTCTTCGACCTGTTCAAGATCGGCATCGGCCCCTCCAGTTCGCACACGGTCGGCCCGATGCGTGCCGCCGCGCGCTTCGCCGAGGGCTTGCGCCGCGATGGCCTGCTGGCCAGCACAGCCAGCGTCAAGGCCGAGCTCTACGGCTCGCTCGGTGCGACCGGCAAGGGTCACGGCAGCGACAAGGCTGTGCTCCTGGGGCTCGAGGGGGAACACCCCGACACCGTCGACACCGAATCCATCCCCGAACGCCTGCAGGCAATCCGCGCCAGCGGTCACCTGCACCTGCTTGGCGAACACCGGATCGACTTCGTCGAGAAACAGCACCTGGCGATGATCCGCAAGCCATTGGACTACCACCCCAATGGCATGATCTTCCGTGCCTTCGATGCTGCCGGGCTGCAGATCCGCAGCCGCGAGTACTACTCGGTGGGCGGCGGCTTCGTCGTCGACCAGGACGCAGCCGGCCAGGACCGCATCGTCGAAGACAACACCGCCCTGCCTTACCCCTTCACGACGGCCAGGCAACTGCTCGGCCATTGCGTCGAGCAGCACCTGTCGTTCAGCCAGGTGATGCTCGCCAACGAAGCGGCCTGGCGCCCCGAACAGGAAACCCGAGCCGGCCTGCTGCGCATCTGGCAGGTCATGCAGGATTGCGTCGAAGCGGGCTGTCGCCACGAGGGCATCCTGCCGGGCGGCCTCAAGGTCAAGCGCCGCGCCCCTGCCTTGCACCGCCAGCTCAGCCGACACCCGGAAGCCAGCCTGCGCGATGCGCTGTCGGTACTCGATTGGGTCAACCTCTACGCCCTGGCGGTCAACGAGGAAAACGCCTATGGCGGACGCGTCGTCACCGCCCCGACCAACGGCGCGGCGGGTATCGTCCCGGCGGTGCTGCACTACTACATGCGTTTCGTTCCCGGCGCCAGCGAAGACGGCGTGGTGCGTTTTCTGCTCACCGCGGCCGCCATCGGCATCCTCTACAAGGAGAACGCCTCGATTTCCGGCGCCGAGGTCGGCTGCCAGGGCGAAGTGGGGGTGGCGTGCTCGATGGCGGCGGGCGCCCTCTGCGAAGTCATGGGCGGCACCCCGCAACAGGTGGAGAACGCCGCCGAGATCGGCATGGAACACAACCTGGGCCTGACCTGCGACCCGATCGGTGGGCTGGTCCAGGTGCCCTGCATCGAGCGCAACGCCATGGGCTCGGTCAAGGCGATCAACGCCGTGCGCATGGCCCTGCGCGGCGACGGGCAGCACTTCGTCTCGCTCGACAAGGTCATCCGCACCATGCGCCAGACCGGCGCCGACATGAAAAGCAAGTACAAGGAGACCGCCCGCGGCGGTCTGGCCGTCAACATCATCGAATGTTGACCCGAACAAAAACCAAGGAGTTACCGATGTCCGATACGTTGCTCAAGACCCCGCTGCACGCCCTTCACCTGGAGCTGGGCGCGCGCATGGTGCCGTTCGCAGGCTTCGACATGCCCGTGCAGTATCCGTTGGGGGTGCTCAAGGAACACCTGCATACCCGCGAGCAGGCCGGTCTGTTCGATGTGTCGCACATGGGCCAGATCGTGCTGCGTGGCAGCGACGCGGCCAAGGCTTTGGAAAGCCTGGTGCCAGTAGACATCATCGACCTGCCGGTGGGCATGCAGCGCTACGCCATGTTCACCAATGAGCAAGGAGGCATCCTCGACGACCTGATGGTGGCCAACCTGGGCGACGACACACTGTTCCTGGTGGTCAATGCCGCCTGCAAGGATCAGGACCTGGCTCACCTGCAAAAGCACATCGGCCAGCGCTGCGAGATCCAGCCTTTGTTCGAGGAGCGCGCCCTGCTCGCCTTGCAGGGCCCGGCTGCGGTCAAGGTGCTGGAGCGCCTGGCGCCGGAAGTGGCCGGCATGACCTTCATGCAGTTCCGCCCACTGCAGTTGCTGGGGGAGGACTGCTTCGTCAGCCGCTCGGGCTACACCGGCGAGGACGGCTACGAAATCTCGGTACCGGCCACTGCTGCCGAAGCCCTGGCTCGACGCCTGCTGGCCGAGCCTGAGGTGCAGCCGATCGGCCTGGGTGCCCGCGACTCGCTGCGCCTGGAAGCCGGCCTGTGCCTGTACGGCCACGACATGGACACCGAGACTACGCCGATCGAGGCCAGCCTGTTGTGGGCGATCTCCAAGGTTCGTCGCGCCGACGGAGCACGGGCCGGTGGTTTCCCGGGCGCCACCCGCGTATTTGCCCAACAGCAGCAGGGCGTGAGCCGCAAACGCGTGGGCCTGCTGCCACAGGAACGCACGCCGGTTCGCGAGGGCGCCGAGATTGTCGATGCGCACGGCACGCCGGTCGGCAAGGTGTGCAGCGGTGGTTTCGGCCCGACCCTCGGCGCCCCCGTGGCAATGGGGTATGTCGATAACGAACATGCCGCGCTGGAAACGCCGTTGTTTGCGGTCGTGCGCGGCAAACAAGTTGCCCTGAAAGTCAGCAAAATGCCTTTCGTGGCGCAACGTTACTACCGAGGTTGAAAGCAATCTCACAACAGCGCGCTTATTCGATTACGAACCTGCGCAATAACTTTTGAACATGGCGCCAGGCCAGGCGCCATGCCGTTTCCGACAATTTTGTCGGTAATCGGCAAAAGCCTTGATCCCTGCGCCGTGCGGGGCTTGTTTTTGTCGCTGGAGTTGGCGTAGAGTCTTCTCACTGTGTTTGCATGGGTCGCAACAGTTCGTGACCTGGGCCAGTAGCCGCAATTTGCTACAACCCGTTCGACGTCTCTTACTTTCCTGCAACCCAGCCCAGTACTCTTTCGCCGTGTAATGCGAAAGAAACTGAAATCACTATCTAAAGATTCATAGGAAATAAGAAAATGGCTGAGCGTCAGAACGGTACCGTCAAGTGGTTCAATGACGAGAAAGGTTACGGCTTCATCACCCCAGAGAGCGGTCCGGATCTGTTCGTTCACTTCCGCGCCATCCAAGGCAACGGCTTCAAGAGCCTGAAAGAAGGCCAGAAAGTCACCTTCGTTGCAGTGCAGGGCCAGAAAGGCATGCAGGCTGACGAAGTAAAAGCAGAAGGCTGATTTCTGTGAAAAAGCCCCTGCGTTGACGCGCAGGGGCTTTTTTGTGCCTGCAATTTCATAGAATGAGGACTTTCCACCCGGAGCCCTCCTGCATGTCCAAGCGTTCTCTCACCCCCCAGGGCGATTTTCCGCCCGCAGGCCTGGGGCGCCGTCTGGCGGCAATGTTCTATGACTTCCTCCTGTGCACCGCCCTGCTGATCGTCACGGCAGGTGTCTACAAGTTGGTGCAGATGTCGATCATCGGCGAGGCCCGCATGCGTGAGCTGACCGATGCCGGCGCGCTCGATGGCGATCCGCTGTTGTCCACCGTCCTGTTGTTTGCCCTGTTCGGCTTCTTCGCCAAGTTCTGGACCCACGGCGGCCAGACCCTGGGCATGCAGGTGTGGGGCGTGCGTGTACAGAATGCCGACGGCAGCGCGATCAGTTTGTGGCAGGCGCTGTTGCGCTTCGTGGTGTCTATTGCTTCGTGGTTGTGCCTGGGGCTGGGGTTCATCTGGTCGTTGATCGACAAGCGCAAGCGCAGCTGGCATGACATCTACTCGGAAACCCAGTTGGTGCGGATTCCGAAGCAGAAGAAATGACCCTGGACTGCGATAAAGCCAACTTCGAGCCACAAAAAAGCCGACCCTGGGGTCGGCTGTCTCATTCACGCCTGGCTCATCAGCCTGCCCGACGCAACAACCACACACCGGCCAGTGCGCAGATCCCGGCTGGAATCACCACCGCCAACAGCGGCGGGAAACCGAACACCTGGCTCGACGGCCCCAGCAGGTCCTGGGCGATGCGGAACACGAAGCCCACCAGCACGCCGGTAAACACGCGCTGACCCAGGGTCACCGAGCGCAGCGGACCGAAGATGAAGGAAATCGCCATCAGTACCAGTGCAGCGGTCACCGCGGGTTGCAGGATCTTGGTCCAGAACGCCAGCCAGTAACGGGCGTTGTTCAAACCCTGGTCGGCCAGGTAGTGGATGTATTCCCACAACCCGGTGATCGACAACGACTCGGGAGGCAGCACCACGGTATTGAGCAATTCCGGCGTCACCGACACGTCCCAGATTTCTTCCGGTGCCTGCACCACTTCGGTGTGGTCGCCACGGAAGAACGTGGTGCTGACGTCGTGCAGCACCCAGCGCTGATCCTGGTACAGCGCGCGGCGGGCGAAGCTGGAAGCGACGATCTTGCGTTGTTCGTCGAAACGGTAGCGGGTCACACCGAGCAGCAAGCCGTTGGGCTGTACCGAGTTGATGTGCACGAACTCTTCGCCCTGGCGGTGCCACATGCCGCGCTTGGAGCTTTGCGCCTCACCACCGCCCTGCGCCAGCGAGCGCTCGGCCTGGGCCTTGTTCTCGGTGACCGGTGCAACGTATTCGCCAATCAGCAGACCGACCAGCATCAGCACCAGCATCGGCTTCATCACTGCCCAGACGATACGACCGATGGACACGCCCGCAGCACGCATGATGGTCAGCTCGCTGCTGCTGGCCAGGCTGCCCAGGCCGATCAGGCAGCCGATCAGCGCAGCCATCGGCAGCATGTCATACAGCCGACGCGGCGCGGTGAGCAGCACGTAGCTGCCGGCGTCGAGCAGGGTATAGGTATCGCTCAAATCGCCCATCTCGTCGATGAAGGCGAACAGCGAGGCCAGGCCGAGGATGATCCCCAGCACGGCCAGGATGGCCAGCAGTACGCTCTGGCCGATATAGCGGTCGATCTTAACCATGGGCCACCCCCGCACGGCGCGCGGCCATCTTCAGGCGCAGCGGCTCCCAGTACATCAGCGCCAGGCCGATGAGCAGGAACAACGCGTGCACCCACCAGATGCCCAGGGAGATCGGCAACTTGCCCTTCTCGAGGGCGCCGCGAACGGAAATCAGCATCGTCAGGTAGGCCATGTACAGGAGGATCGCCGGCAGCAACTTGAGGAAGCGGCCCTGGCGCGGGTTGACCTTGGCCAGCGGCACGGCCAGCAGGGTCACGATGAATACCAGCAGCGGCAGCGACAGGCGCCATTGCAGTTCGGCGCGCTCACGCAGGCCGTCATGCCCGAACAGGTCGGTGGTCGGGATGGCTTCACGCTCGGTGACTTCCTCGCTGACCTCAGGCTTGGGCAGCAGCACACCGTAGGTGTCGTACTTGATCGCCCGATAGTCGGCCTGGCCGGGGTTGCCGTCGTAACGGTAACCGTTTTCCAGGATCAGGTAGCGGTTGCCATCAGGCTGCACCTCCTGATGGCCTTTTTCCGCCACCAGCACCGACGGTGCGCGGTCCTTGGTCTTGTCCTGGTTGAAGCGCTTCTCGGAAATGAACACCCCGCCCAGGTTGACGCGGTCGTCGGACATCCGCTCGGTGTAGGTGACACGCGTGCCGTCGCGCAGGGTCTGGAAACGACCCGGCACGAGCGTATCGAACTCGGTCAGGGCATCCTGCTGGGCGATGATCTTCTGCACCTGGGCCACACCTTGGGGGGCCAGGCTCAAGCTCAGCCAGGCAACCACCAGCGCAACCAGCGCAGCCGGCGCCAGCGTCAGCGTCAGCAGACGCTGCTGACTCATGCCGGTGGCCGAGAGCACGGTCATCTCGCTTTCGAGATACAGCCGCCCGTAGGCCAGCAGGATGCCGAGGAACAGGCCCAGCGGCAAGATCAGTTGCAGGAAGCCTGGCAGACGGAAGCCCATGATCAGGAACAGCACGCCCGGGTCGAGCGCACCCTGGGCCGCCTGGGCCAGGTATTTGATGAAGCGCCCGCTCATGATGATCACCAACAGCACTGCGCTGACGGCGCTCAAGGTCACCAGGACCTCGCGGGACAGATAACGAAAGACGATCAAACCAGACACTCCTGGGTTGTCAGGGGCGGATTGCCAGACAATGACTGAGTAAAGCCAAGACCTATGCCGGTTCGCCTCAAGCGAACCTCCATGTAAAAGTGCGCGCATTATCCTGTGATTGGGCGCGCCTGTCACTTGGCGGCGCATGACAGCGGACGTCATGACCGTAAAAGTGCGACAAAGCCCCGCCATTGAAGCAGGCGCTGCCCTGCAAAAGCATAGACCGGGGTTGTCAGCAAGGCGGCGGCAGGCTCAAACTGGCCGCTTTTCAACTGGCACGCAAGCACGCGGCCAGGCCTGTCGCACTGACCCTGCGGCAGTGGCCAACAACAGAGATCATTCGGGGAACCTGACATGGAACTGGTTGTAAAGACCGTAGCCGCAGCATCCGTGAAAACCGCCACCCTGGTCGTGCCGGTCGGCGAAGGCCGCAAGCTTGGCACCGTGGCCAAGGCCGTTGATCAGGCGACCGATGGCGCCATCAGCGCCATCCTCAAGCGCGGCGACCTGGCCGGCAAGCCGGGCCAGACCCTGCTGCTGCAGAGCCTGCCGGGCCTCAAGGCCGAGCGCGTACTGCTGGTTGGCAGCGGCAAGGATGAAGCCCTGGGCGATCGTGCCTGGCGCAAGCTGATCGCCAGCGTTGCCGGGGTGCTGCGCAACCTGGCAGGCGGTGACGCCGTGCTGGCGCTGGACGACATCGCAGTAGCCAACCGCGACGGTCATTACGGCAAATATCGCCTGCTGGCCGAAACCCTGCTCGACGGCAGCTACGTGTTCGACCGTTTCAAGAGCCAGAAGGCCGAACCGCGTGCCCTGAAGAAAGTCACCCTGCTCGCCGACAAGGCCGGCCAGGCTGACGTCGAGCGTGCGGTCAAGCATGCCACCGCCATCACCACCGGCATGAGCCTGACCCGCGACCTGGGCAACCTGCCGCCGAACATCTGTCACCCGAGCTTCCTCGCCGAGCAGGCCAAGGAACTGGGCAAGGCGCACAAGGGCCTCAAGGTCGAAGTACTCGACGAGAAGAAGATCAAGGACCTGGGCATGGGCGCGTTCTACGCCGTAGGCCAGGGCAGCGACCAGCCGCCACGCCTGATCGTCATGCAATACCAAGGCGCCAAGAAGACCGACAAGCCGTTCGTGCTGGTCGGCAAGGGCATCACCTTCGATACCGGCGGCATCAGCCTCAAACCCGGTGCCGGCATGGATGAAATGAAGTACGACATGGGCGGCGCTGCCAGCGTGTTCGGCACCCTGCGTGCGGTGCTCGAGCTGCAGTTGCCGATCAACCTGGTGTGCCTGCTGGCCTGCGCCGAGAACATGCCCAGCGGCGGCGCAACCCGCCCGGGCGACATCGTCACCACCATGAGCGGGCAGACCGTCGAGATCCTCAACACCGACGCCGAAGGCCGCCTGGTGCTGTGCGACACGCTGACCTATGCCGAGCGCTTCAAACCGCAGGCGGTGATCGACATCGCCACCCTCACCGGCGCCTGCATCGTCGCCCTGGGCAGCCACACCTCGGGCCTGATGGGCAACAGCGACGACCTGGTCGGCCAGTTGCTCGACGCTGGCAAGCGTGCCGACGACCGCGCCTGGCAACTGCCGCTGTTCGACGAGTACCAGGAACAACTGGACAGCCCGTTCGCCGACATCGCCAACATCGGCGGCCCTAAAGCCGGCACCATCACCGCGGGCTGCTTCCTGTCGCGCTTCACCAAGAACTACAGCTGGGCGCACCTGGACATCGCCGGTACAGCATGGGTCAGCGGTGGCAAGGACAAGGGTGCCACCGGCCGTCCTGTTCCGCTGCTGACCCAGTACCTGCTGGATCGCGCGGGCGTCTGACACACCAGTGCCGGCGCCCGAGTGGCGCCGGCCGGGCTGAACGAACATGAGCAAAGTCGATTTCTACATCCTGCCCACCGACTCGCTGTCGGCGCGGCTGGATTTCGCCTGCAAGCTGTGCGAAAAGGCCTGGCGCCTCGGCCACCGGGTCTACCTGCATTGCCAGGACGACGAACAGCGAAACGCCCTGGATGAACGCCTGTGGCATTTCAAGGGCGAGGCTTTCGTGCCCCATGACTTGGCCGAGCAACACGCCGATGCCAGGGTCGCATTGGGCCTGGGCGACACTGCTGGCGAGCACCGCGACCTGCTGATCAACCTGGGCGGTGATGTGCCAGGGTTCGTCGGCCAGTTCGAGCGGGTCGCCGAGATCGTTGTCGAAGAGGCCTCCATTCGCCAGTTGGCCCGCGAGCGATTCCGTTTCTACCGCGAACAGGGCTATGCTCTGCAAGACCACCGCTTACAGCGACTTTGACGACGATGGACAAACCCTCCTCACTGACACAATCCGCCCACCTGCTCGACGATCTCGAGTCGATCCGCCAGTTGCTTGGCGACGCCGACCTGCAGCCGCCGCTGCTGACCGAAACGGTCGAGCAGATTCCCCTGCTGCTCGATGAGCCGGCCGGCAACGCGACAACCGCCGTCGAACCTGCCCAGGCCAGCACGCCGGAAGAAGATGTCCAGACTCGCCGCCAGGACACCCTGCTGCACCTGGACACCGAACTGCGCGCTGCGGCGCAATCGATCATGCAAGATGTGATCAACGACTTCGTTCCGCACATCGAGACCGAGGTCAAGCGTCGCCTCGAGGCGCGGATGGAGCGGTTGATCAAGCGTTCCGAGTAACACTCGCCTTTTGCGGCGTCCTTTTCGCGGGCAAGCCCGCTCCCACAGGCACACCACAGCCTCGAGAACTGTGGTGTGCCTGTGGGAGCGGGCTTGCACGCGAAAAGCACACCATCGTCGTGCAATATAACGATCCCATGTCCCCTGCGCCCTGCCCGTTGTATACTCTTCGGCTTTTCCGTATTTATGCCTAAGGGTCCCGCCGCGCATGGATAAGACCTACCAGCCGCACGCCATCGAAACTTCCTGGTACAACACCTGGGAGTCCGAGAACTATTTCGCCCCGCAAGGTGCAGGCGAGTCCTACACCATCATGATCCCACCGCCGAACGTGACCGGCAGCCTGCACATGGGTCATGGGTTCAACAACGCGATCATGGACGCCCTGATCCGCTTCCGCCGCATGCAGGGGCGCGACACCCTGTGGCAGCCGGGTACCGACCACGCCGGCATCGCCACGCAGATGCTGGTGGAGCGCCAGCTCGAGGCGAAAGGCCAGAACCGCCACGACCTGGGCCGCGAAAAGTTCCTGGAGAAGGTCTGGGAGTGGAAGGATCAGTCCGGTGGCAACATCAGCCGCCAGATCCGTCGCCTGGGTTCGTCGGTCGACTGGAGCCGCGAACGCTTCACCATGGATGACGGCCTGTCCGAAGCCGTCAAGGAAGCCTTCGTGCGCCTGCATGAGGACGGCCTGATCTATCGCGGCAAGCGTCTGGTCAACTGGGACACCAAGCTGCACACCGCGATTTCCGACCTCGAAGTGGAAAACCACGACGAGAAAGGCCACCTGTGGAACCTGCGCTACCCGTTGGCCGATGGCGCCACCACGGCCGAAGGCAAGGACCACCTGGTCGTCGCCACCACCCGCCCGGAAACCCTGCTCGGTGACGTCGCCGTTGCCGTCAACCCGACCGACGAACGCTACCAGGCGCTGATCGGCAAGTTCGTCGAGCTGCCGCTGGTCGGACGCCGCATCCCGATCATCGCCGACGACTACTGCGATCCCGAGTTCGGTACCGGCTGCGTGAAAATCACCCCGGCCCACGACTTCAACGACTATGAAGTCGGCAAGCGCCACAACCTGCCGCTGCTGAACATCTTCGACAAGAACGCCACCGTGCTTTCCGCGGTCCAGGCCTTCAACCTCGATGGCAGCGTCAACGAAAACCTCGACACCTCGCTGCCTGCGCAGTACGCCGGCCTCGACCGCTTCGTGGCGCGCAAGCAAATGGTTGCCGACCTGGACGCGCAGGGGCTGCTGGTCAGCGTCGATGACCACGCCCTGAAAGTGCCGAAAGGCGACCGCTCGGGTACCGTCATCGAGCCGTGGCTGACCGACCAGTGGTACGTCTCCACCAAGCCGCTGGCCGAGCCAGCCATCGCCGCCGTGGAAGACGGTCGCATCCAGTTCGTGCCGAAACAGTACGAGAACATGTACTTCTCCTGGATGCGCGACATCCAGGACTGGTGCATCAGCCGCCAGCTGTGGTGGGGCCACCGCATCCCGGCGTGGTACGACGAGGCCGGCCAGGTCTATGTCGGCCGCAACGAGGAAGAAGTGCGGACCAAGCACGGCCTGGGCAGCGATGTGGTCCTGCGCCAGGACGACGACGTGCTCGACACCTGGTTCAGCTCGGGCCTGTGGACTTTCTCCACGCTCGGCTGGCCGGAACAGACCGAGTTCCTGAAGAAATTCCACTCCACCGACGTACTGGTCACGGGCTTCGACATCATCTTCTTCTGGGTCGCCCGGATGATCATGCTGACCATGCACCTGATCAAGAACGAGGATGGCACCCCGCAGGTCCCGTTCAAGACCGTGTACGTGCATGGCCTGGTGCGCGATGGCCAAGGCCAGAAGATGTCCAAGTCCAAGGGCAACGTGCTCGACCCGCTGGACATCGTCGACGGCATCACGCTCGAAGCGCTGCTGGAAAAACGTACCAGCGGCCTGATGCAGCCCAAGCTCGCCGAGAAGATCGCCAAGCAGACCAAGGCCGAATTCCCCGAGGGTATCGCCAGCTACGGCACCGATGCCCTGCGCTTCACCTTCTGCTCGCTGGCTTCCACCGGCCGTGACATCAAGTTCGACATGGGCCGCGTCGAAGGCTACCGCAACTTCTGCAACAAGATCTGGAACGCTGCCCGCTACGTGCTGGACAAGGGCGAGGACTGCGGCCAGAACGGCGAGGCCTACGAGTTGTCGCTGGCCGATCGCTGGATCATCTCGCAACTGCAACGCACCGAAGCGGAAGTGACCCGCCAGCTCGAACAGTTCCGCTTCGACCTGGCCAGCCAGGCGTTGTACGAGTTCGTCTGGAACCAGTACTGCGACTGGTACCTGGAGCTGTCCAAGCCGGTACTGTGGGATGAAAATGCGCCCATCGAGCGCGCCCGCGGTACTCGCCGTACCCTGGTCCGCGTGCTGGAAGTGGTACTGCGCCTGGCGCATCCGTTCATGCCGTTCATCACCGAGGAGATCTGGCAGCGCATCGCGCCGCTGGCGGGCGTTCAGGGCAAGACCATCATGCTGCAGCCTTGGCCGGTAGCCAATGAGAGCCGCATCGATGCCGGCGCCGAAGGCGACATCGAATGGCTCAAGGAGCTGATGGTCGGCCTGCGCAACATCCGCGCCGAGATGAACATCGGTCCGGGCAAGCCCCTGCCGCTGTTCCTGAAGAACGCCAATGCCGACGACCAGCGTCGCCTGCAGGAAAACGAAGCGCTGCTCAAGAAGCTGGCCAAGGTCGAGACCTTCACGGTACTCGGCGAGCAGGACGAAGCGCCGCTGTCGGCCACCGCACTGGTAGGCGATCTGCAGGTACTGGTACCGATGGCCGGCCTGATCGACAAGGACGCTGAGCTTGCACGCCTGAACAAGGAAATCCAGCGCCTGCAGGGTGAGGTCCAGCGTGTAGGCGGCAAGCTGTCCAACGCCGCCTTCGTCGACAAGGCACCGCCTGCGGTGATCGAGAAGGAACGTGCCAAACTGGCCGAGTCCGAACAGGCCCTGGCCAACTTCACCGAGCAGCATGCGCGGATTGCAGCGCTGTAACCTGACATTGCTGAACTGACCGGCGAGGGCTTCGCCCTCGTTCGCGGCCAAGGCCGCTCCCACAGGAATGGGCTGTCTTCAAAGAGCCCTACTATCCTGTGGGAGCGGCCTTGGCCGCGAATGGGCCGCCGTGCGGCCTCTGGCCAGTGCAAGCGACACCGGACACGAGCATGACCCAGAACAAACCCACCCTGCATCCGCGCAATCGCCACCAGGGCCGCTACGACTTCCCCAGCCTGATCAAGGCCCATCCTGACCTGGCCCGGTTCACCATCACCAACCCCCACGGCAAACCGAGCATCGACTTCGCCAACCCCGAGGCCGTGCGCGTGTTCAACCGTGCCTTGCTAAAGGCCCAGTACGGCATCCAGCACTGGGACATCCCCGCGGACTACCTGTGCCCGCCGATCCCAGGACGCGCCGACTACATCCACGTGCTCGCCGACCTGCTGGCCGAAGACAACGGCGGGCAGGTCCCACGCGGCGCCCAGGTGCGCGCGCTGGACGTCGGCGTCGGCGCCAACTGCATCTACCCGCTGCTCGGCCATAGCGACTACCGCTGGCGCTTTCTCGGCTCGGATATCGACGCCACGGCGCTGGCCTCGGCCAAGGCGATCGTCCAGGCCAATGGCCTGAACAAGGCCATCACCCTGCGCCAGCAGGCCAACCGCAAGCACATCCTCAGCGGTCTGCTGCAGGACGACGAGCGCTTCGACCTGACCCTGTGCAACCCGCCCTTCCACGGCTCGCGCGAGGAAGCCACCCGTGGCAGCCAGCGCAAATGGAAGAATCTGGGCAAGCAGGATCCCACCCGCAAGTTGCCAGTGCTGAACTTCGGCGGGCAGAACAACGAGCTGTGGTGCGAGGGGGGCGAGATCCGCTTCGTCACCCAACTGGTGAACGAAAGTGCGCAGTATGGCGAGCGGGTGCTGTGGTTCACCAGCCTGGTGTCCAAGGTCAGCAACCTGCCGGGGATCGAAGCGGCGCTCAAGAAAGCGGGCGTGAAAGCCCAGCGCGTCGTAGAGATGGGCCAGGGCCAGAAACAGAGCCGCATGGTGGCCTGGAGCTTCCAGGACGACGCCATGCGCAGCGCCTGGCATGCCGCGCGAGGCAAGGCACAGGCGTGAAAAAACCGCGCCCGGACAAGCCGGGCGCGGTTTCAATGAAGCATCGACAATTACTTGTTGATGGCGTCGTTCAGGACCTTGGCTGGTACGAACTTGACGACTTTCTTGGCAGCGATTTCGATGGCAGCGCCAGTCGAAGGGTTACGGCCAGTGCGGGCAGGACGCTCGGAGACTTTCAGCTTGCCGATGCCTGGCAGGGTGATTTCAGCGCCGTTTTCCAGTTGGTCAGCGACGATCTGGCCCAGTTGCTCCAGAGCGTTGCGCGCGGTGGTTTTCGGTGCGTCGATGGCTTCGGCGATGTCGGCAATCAGTTGGTCTTTGGTCAATGCCATGGTGGTGTTCCTTCCCTATCAAATCAGAGGTATGCAGCGTGCTTCATCGTTATCGGGCCTGCACGGAAGGTCCGGCGAGCCTCGCCAATCGCGTATGTAGATACGAAAATCAGCGTTTGGTTCGACACGACGCAAGCGAGCTGCCAGCAATGCGCCACCCCAAGGGGCGCAAGACGGCGCAAAGCTAACACAGGAACCAGGAAATATCCGCTGTCGACCGTGATTTTATTGAGGTTTTTCGGGGGTTTGCCCGAAAAGCGCAGATTTTTGAACAAAAAACGAACAACTGGCATTTCCGCCAACATCTGGCCACTGCATCACCCCTGCCCTGCGGTAAACTGAGCCACTTTGCAGCGCGGTATCGCACCGCCCATCCTTTCAGAGAATTCCATGCCAATCCGTCATTGCATCGTTCACCTGATCGACAAGAAGCCCGACGGCAGCCCCGCCGTGCTCCATGCGCGAGACACCGAACTGGCGGCGTCGGACGCCATCGAGAACCTCCTGGCCGACCTCAACGACAGCTATAACGCCAAACAGGGCAAGGCCTGGGGCTTCTTCCACGGAGAATCCGGCGCCTACCCGCTCAGTGGCTGGCTCAAGCAGTACCAAGAAGAGGAAAAGGACTTCACCACCTTCAGCCGCATCGCAGTCGAGCACCTGCAGAAGCTGATGGAAGAGTCGAACCTGTCCACAGGCGGTCATGTGCTGTTCGCCCATTATCAGCAAGGCATGACCGAGTATCTGGTCATCGCCCTGCTGCACCACAGCGAAGGTGTGGCGGTGAACGCCGAACTCGACGTCACCCCGTCACGCCACCTGGACTTGGGGCAACTGCACCTGGCCGCGCGAATCAACCTGTCCGAGTGGAAGAACAATCAGCACTCGAAGCAGTACATTTCCTTCATCAAGGGCAAGAACGGCAAGAAGGTGTCGGACTACTTCCGCGATTTCATCGGCTGTCAGGAAGGTGTCGACGGCCCTGGTGAAACCCGAACCCTGCTCAAGGCGTTCAGCGACTTCGTCGAGAGCGAGGATCTGCCCGAGGAAGCAGCGCGCGAGAAGACCCAGACCCTGGTTGACTATGCCACCAGCCAGACCAAGCAGGGCGAGCCGATCACCCTGGAGGAACTGTCGAGCCTGATCGACGAAGACCGCCCCAAGGCGTTCTTCGACCACATCCGCAACAAGGACTATGGCCTGTCGCCGGAAATTCCTGCGGACAAACGCACCCTGAACCAGTTCCGCCGTTTCACTGGACGTGCCGAGGGTCTGTCGATCAGCTTCGAGGCCCACCTGCTGGGCTCGAAGATCGAGTATGACGAAGAAGCCGGAACCCTTGTGATCAAGGGCCTTCCGACACAACTGATCGATCAGCTCAAGCGCCGCAAGGACTGAGTTCGACCGTCGCCCCACCCTGCGCGAAGGAGGCGACCAGCGCCTCCTTCGCCGATTTGCGCAGCTTTTTCACCAGCCGCTCCTGGCGCAGGGCTTCGCCTTTGTCCGGCCACTGCTCGACATAGACCAACGCCTGCGCCGGGCTGGTCTTGAAATAACGCGCGCCCTGCCCTTTCTGATGCTTCTGGAAGCGTCGCTGCGGATCGTCACTGATGCCGCAATACAGCGAGCCATTGGCCGCCCGCACGAGGTACACGTACCAGGGCTTGGCCTCCCGTTCGGGAATATCTTCACTCGCCACAGGGATCCTGAGTGTCATTAGTTTGGAGAGCCCATCCATATCCAGGGCTCTACCATGTTGAAAAAATGTTCCCGGCTACTAGCCACAGTTGCGCTGCTAACGCCATTCCTGGCCCAGGCGTCCCTCGGCGAGCGAACCGCTGCGCAGATGCAGGAAAACTATGATGCTGCACCGGTTGACTGTGGGGGTTCGGCCATTCCGGCCCACGGTTGTTCGGGCGTACTGATCCGCGCGACCAAACCATCCCCCAAGTATCACACCTGGCATCATAGCCCGAACAACAAGGAAAAAGGCGGCGTCTCGTTCTCCTACCTGCGCACCGACCTGCCAATCACAAGCCTGGCTGCCGATGCCCGCAGCGGCTTTACCCTGTACCCGCGCATGCAGCGCCCGGCAGGGTCGATCAGCTATCAGGTGCTGTGCGCCTGGCCAACCGATGGCGATACCTGGACGCGCGAACAACAAGGGTGTGGCAACAACAGCCAAACCACCTCGACCGAGCGCCTGTGCCATGAGCAAGGCATCACGACCGCTCACGCCTGGATCGACGAGTTCCGCCGCTCCGGGGACTACAAGCGCCAATGCGCATTCGATGTGCGTGACACCCGCAAGAGCGAGCGCGCCGACGCCTTCTACCAGAGCCTGACGGCACAGCGAATGTTCGCCTCCGAACTACCATTCCCTTGGAATGAAGTCATCGTTCAAGCCTGGGAAGAGGACCAATCCCACAGACTGCCGATCCAGTCGTTCTTCCACATCGAAGGCATGTGGGGGGCGCTCGAGCAAGCACAGGCGGACCAGAAGGACTGGTACGAGACCTACGGCGCCTACATCCCGATCATCCGCATCCGCATGCCGCAAGAGGCCCATGACAAGGCCACCTTCAGCTATCACAGTAACGAACAGGCGGTTCCCACGTCCTGAAAAAGCGATCAGCGCGCCTGGAATGCCCGCAGGCCTTTGGTGGCCTGCTGGCGGACCTTGTTTCTTACCAGAGGGCTCCACCCCAGTAACAAGCCGGGCGTACCCAGGGCTTGGCGCGACCAACGCCACAGGTCGAAACTGTCGTCATGCTGACAGATCAAGCCGTCACGGAACACGAAACGAGCCTGGATATCATTGACCACGGTACGGCCGGTCTGGCTGAACAGGTAGGTGGCGACCCAATGGGCACTGCCACCCCGCGCATCCGCGCGCACGCTGTCGAAGGTCAGGGAGAAGTCCTTGGCGCGGGTGGTCAGCATCCGCCACATGTCACCCACGTCCTGGCCGCGCAAGGTACCGAATGCCGGATCGCTGAAAACGATGTCATCGCTGTAGCAGGCCACCATGGCCTCGGCGTCCAGGCGCTGGAAGGCCTGATAAAAACGGGTGATCAGGGCGCTGTTGGCGTCGCTCATGGGGCAGGTCCGTCCAGGGAATCGAGAGCTGCACGATAATCCGCGCCACGCCTTCGCGCCATGGTCATTTGCGCCATGAATGCATCCAGCGTCGCACCGGTTTCACACCCGCTCGCTGACGACCTGCACATGCAGCGCCCGCCCGGCCCCCAGACCGAAGACGATCGCCCCCAGCCCCAGCACCGCGAAGATCCAACCGACCGCTGCCCAGCCACCGGTGAGGTCATGTACCAGTCCGACCGCGAACGGGCCCATCGAAGCTAGCGTGTAACCGACGCCCTGGGCCATGCTCGACAAGTTCGCCGCCACGTGCGAATCCTTCGAACGCAGCACGATCAGGGTCAAGGCCAGGGCGAAAGTACCGCCTTGCCCCAGCCCCAGCAGCACCGCCCAGCCCCACAGCCCCGAGATCGGCGCATACAGGCATCCGAACAAGCCGCCGAGGGTGACCAGCATCACCACCACGATCGCCAGCCGCTGATCCTTGCCGCGGGTCGCCAGCCAGGGCGCACTGAGCGAGCTGATCAACTGCACCAGCACCGACCCCGAAAGCACCAGACCGGCTTGCGTGGGGCTCAGGCCACGACCGATGAGAATCGACGGCAGCCAGCCGAACACGATGTAGGCCAGCGAGGACTGCAGCCCCATGTACAGCGTCACTTGCCAGGCCAGCCGATCGCGCCACAGCCCCCGCACCCGATAGGCCACCTGGTGCGCGCCATGCCCTTGGCGCGCCTGGGGCGCCCACACCAGCATCGCCAGCAGCGCGGGCAACAGCCAGAAGCCCAGCCCCATGGCCCAACTGTCGCCGAAGTACTGGCTCAAGGGCACGGTGCTGCCCGCGGCCATCGCTGCGCCGAGGCACAGGGCCATCGTGTAGACGCCAGTCAGGGTGCCGGCATGAGCGGGGAAATCACGCTTGACGATGCCCGGTAGCAGCACGCCGATGATGCCGATGCTGGCACCAGCGATCAGGCTGCCGACGAATACCCCGGTCGCACCGAGTGCACTGCGCAGCAGGATCCCCAGCGCCAGGGTCAGGAGGATGCCCAGAATCACCCGCTCGCTGCCAAAACGACGCGCCAGGATCGGCGCCAGCGGCGCGAACAGGCCCAGGCACAGGACTGGCAAGGTCGTCAGTAAACCTGCCGCGGAAGCATTGAGCCCCAGCCCCTCGGACACCTGGCCCAGCACCGGCGCCATGCTCGACAGCGCCGGGCGCAGGTTCAACGCGACCAGTACCAACCCCAGCAACAGCAACCAAGGTCGGCGCAGCACCACGGGCTGCTGCTGGACCTGTTCGTCGTCAGCCTCGGCATCGATCAGCAGCTCATCGAGTTCAGGGTCGTGCTTGGAGTGGTTGTACGTCAGTTGTTCAGGCATGGGGCACTCGGGCTCAGGATTCGATGAGGGCCCGGCTCAGGCGCTTGGCCGCGTCCGGGTCGCGTTGTTCGATGGCGTCGAGGATCTGCACATGCAGGTCGAACACGCGTTGACTGCGGGGAAGCGCACTCATGTTGTGCTGCACCGCTGCAGCGACGACGCTGGAAAAGTAGCGGTACAACTCGCTCAGTGCGGGGTTGTGCGCAGCGTCCACCAGGCGCTGGTGGAACACCAGGTCACAGGCCACATAGGTGTCCAGATCGCCGTGGAAGTGCCCACAGCTGCGCTCCAGGGCCTCGCGCAAGTCGCGCAGATCATCGTCGGTGCGCCGCAGGGCGGCGAGGCCGATGGCCTCGGCTTCGAGGATGCAACGGGTCTCGCGGGCCTGCTCGACCGTGCAGCGCGAGATGGCCTGCACTGCCTGCAAAGGGTCTTGGGCGGTGCGCAGATAGCTGCCGTCGCCCTGGCGCACTTCTACCAGACCACTGAAGGCCAGCACACGCATGGCCTCACGCACGGTATTGCGGCTGATGCCCAGTTCCAGGGCCAGTTCCGGCTCGGTGGGCAGGCGCTGCCCTACAGCCCAGGCGCCCTGGGCAATGCGCTCGCGCAATTGGTCAACGGCTTGCTCCACCAGGGAGCGCTTGATCAACAGGGACATACTAACGTCCAGTCATCGGATGAATTTACAAGCGGCAACAATAGCGCTGAAAAGCATCGCGGGGCAAGTCGGAGCGGCGATGCAGCGATCAGACTTGCCCCGCGACAGGAACGACGCGAACTACCCGTTCAACGCATCGATCAACGCCTGGTTCATCTCCGGCGTGCCTACGGTAATCCTCAGGAACTGCGCGATCCGTGCCTGCTTGAAGTGCCGCACGATCACCCCCTGCTCACGCAGGCGCGCCGCCAGTTCAGCCGCATCCTGTTGCGGGTGCCGGGCGAAGATGAAGTTGGCCGCCGATGGCAGTACCTCGAAGCCCCGCGCCGTCAACTGCTCGACCAGGGCCTCACGGCTGTCGATGACCTTGCGGCAGGTCTCGTCGAAGTAAGCGCGATCTTCGAACGCTGCCGCCGCCCCGATGATCGCCATGCGATCGAGCGGATAGGAGTTGAAGCTGTTCTTGATCCGCTCCAGTGCCTCGATCAGGTCCGGATGCCCCACTGCCAGCCCCACCCGCAGACCCGCCAGCGAGCGCGACTTGGACAGGGTCTGGGTCACCAGCAAATTGTCGTAGCGGTCCACCAGTGCGATCGCGGTTTCGCCGCCAAAGTCGATATAGGCTTCGTCCACGACCACCACCGAGTCGCGATTGGCCTGGAGCAATCGCTCGATGGCCTCGAGCGGCAGCAGGCAGCCAGTCGGTGCGTTAGGGTTGGGGAAGATGATCCCGGCATTGGGCTTGTTGTAGTCCTCGATGCGGATCTGGAACTGCTCGTCCAGCGCCACCTGCTCGAAGTCGATACCGTACAAGCCGCAGTACACCGGATAGAAGCTGTAGCTGATATCCGGGAACAGCAGCGGCGCGCCGTGCTGGAACAGGCCGTGGAAGATGTGCGCCAGCACTTCGTCCGAACCGTTGCCGACGAAGACCTGCTGCGGGGTGACCTTGTAGTAATCAGCCACAGCCTGCTTGAGCCGGTCGCTGTTCGGATCCGGGTACAGGCGCAGGTTGTCGCTCAGCTCGCCACGCATGGCCTCCAACGCCTTGGGCGAAGGCCCATAGGGGTTTTCGTTGGTATTGAGCTTGACCAGGCGAGCCAGCTTGGGCTGCTCACCCGGCACGTAAGGCACCAGGTCCTTGACGAAGGGGCTCCAGAATCGACTCATGTTCAGTTCCCCTTCTCTTTGAGGATGCGGTATTCGGCGCTACGGGCGTGGGCGGTCAGCGACTCGCCACGGGCCAGTACGGATGCAGTGTGACCGAGCTCGGATGCGCCCTGCTCGGAGCAGAAGATGATCGACGAACGCTTCTGGAAGTCGTACACCCCCAGCGGCGAGGAGAACCGTGCGGTGCCGGATGTGGGCAACACGTGGTTGGGGCCTGCACAGTAGTCACCCAGGGCCTCGCTGGTGTGGCGGCCCATGAAGATCGCGCCGGCATGGCGGATCTGCGGCAACCAGGCCTGCGGGTCGGCGACCGACAATTCGAGGTGTTCCGGGGCGATGCGGTTGGCGACCTCGATGGCCTGCTGCATGTCACGCACCTGGATCAGGGCGCCTCGACCGTTGATCGACTTCTCGATGATCTCGGCGCGTTCCATGGTGGGCAGCAGCTTGTCGATGCTGGCCGCCACGCGGTCAAGGAAGGCCGCATCAGGGCTGACCAGGATCGCCTGCGCATCTTCGTCGTGCTCGGCCTGGGAGAACAGGTCCATGGCGATCCAGTCCGGGTCGGTCTGGCCATCACATACCACGAGGATTTCCGAGGGTCCGGCGATCATGTCGATGCCGACTTGACCGAACACATGGCGTTTGGCAGTGGCTACGTAGATATTGCCGGGACCGACGATCTTGTCGACCTGTGGCACGCTCTCGGTGCCGTAGGCCAACGCCGCGACTGCCTGGGCGCCACCGACGGTAAACACGCGATCGACGCCGGCGATGCAGGCCGCAGCCAGCACCAGCTCGTTGATCTCTCCACGCGGGGTCGGCACCACCATGACCACCTCACCGACACCGGCGACCTTGGCGGGGATGGCATTCATCAGTACCGATGACGGGTACGACGCCTTGCCGCCAGGCACGTACAGCCCTGCGCGATCGAGCGGGGTGACTTTCTGGCCGAGCACGGTGCCATCAGCTTCGGTGTACTGCCAGGAATCCTGCTTCTGTCGTTCGTGGTAGCTGCGCACGCGGTTGGCGGCAGTTTCCAGCGCCTCGCGCTGGGCTGCGGAGATCCGAGTCAGGGCCAGTTCCAGGCGCTCGCGACCCAGGATCAGGTCATCGATGGACTTGGCGTCAACGCCATCGAAACGCTGGGTGAACTCCACCAGCGCCGCATCGCCACGCTCGCGCACGGCTTTGATGATGTCGAGCACCCGCTGGTTGACCGCGTCATCGGACACGCTTTCCCAGCTCAGCAGATGATCCAGATGTCGCGCGAAATCCGGATCAGCAGCGTTGAGACGGGCAATTGCAGTGGACACGGTCATGACGAGGGCCTCGTTTTATTGGCGAATGCTCAGGCGCCCTAGGCTACCAGTCCATCCGCGCGGGCACCCGAGAAAAGTGGCTATGACGCGGATAGACGGGCGCGACAGCGAAGGTCGCGCGCAGAAGTCAGCCGCGGTGTCGCGATTCGACAGCCTTGCGCAGGGTGTCGATGAGATTCTGGATACGGGCGTGCTGCATCTTCATGGAGGCCTTGTTCACCACCAGGCGCGAACTGATCGTGGCGATCAGCTCCTGTGGCTCGAGGCCATTGGCGCGCAGAGTGTTGCCGGTGTCCACCACGTCGATGATCTTGTCGGCGAGGTTGATCAGCGGGGCCAGCTCCATGGAGCCATAGAGCTTGATGATGTCGACCTGGCGGCCTTGTTCGGCGTAATAGCGCTTGGCTACGTTGACGAACTTGGTGGCCACACGCAGACGCCCCTTGGGCTCGGGTGCACCAACGACGCCAGCGGTCATCAGCTTGCACTTGGCGATCTGCAGGTCGAGCGGCTCGTACAGACCTTGGCCGCCGTATTCCATCAACACGTCCTTGCCGGCCACACCCAGGTCGGCGGCACCATGCTCGACGTAGGTCGGCACGTCGGTGGCACGCACGATGAGCAGACGCACGTCGTCCTGCGTGGTGGGGATGATCAGCTTGCGGCTCTTGTCCGGGTTCTCGGTCGGCACGATACCGGCCTCGGCCAGCAGCGGCAGGGTATCGTCGAGAATACGGCCTTTGGAAAGCGCGATGGTCAACATTGCAACGTCGGTCCTTAAGCGGCTACAGCCGGCCAGGTCATCGACCTGGCCGTGTTCGATTCGGCTGGCACGTCCGTGTGCCGATCACAGGCAGAGAGCGCGACTAGCCCGGTACGCGACGGATCTTCGCGCCCAGCATCTGCAGTTTTTCCTCGATGCACTCGTAACCACGGTCGATGTGGTAGATGCGGTCGATCAGGGTATCACCTTCGGCGACCAGCGCAGACAGTACCAGGCTCGCCGAAGCGCGCAGGTCGGTAGCCATCACGGGCGCACCCTTGAGCGCCTTGACCCCGGTGACGATGGCGGTATTGCCCTCGACCTGGATCTGCGCGCCCATGCGGTGCATCTCGTACACGTGCATGAAGCGGTTTTCGAAAATCGTCTCGATCACGGCGCCCGTGCCTTCGGCAATGGCGTTGAGGGAGATGAACTGTGCCTGCATGTCGGTCGGGAATGCCGGATACGGCGCGGTACGCAGGTTGACGGCCTTGGGCCGCTTGCCGTGCATGTCCAGCTCGATCCAGTCTTCACCGGTCGTGATGTCGGCGCCAGCTTCCTTGAGCTTCTCGAGAACGGCTTCGAGGATGGTCGGATCGGTGTCCTTGACCTTGACGCGGCCGCCGGTAACAGCAGCAGCGACGAGGTAGGTACCGGTCTCGATACGGTCGGGCATCACACGGTAGCTGGCCGAGTGCAGGCGCTCGACACCATCGATGGTGATGGTGTCGGTACCGGCGCCCTGGATCTTCGCACCCATGGCAATCAGGAAGTTGGCCAGGTCGACCACTTCAGGCTCGCGCGCGGCGTTCTGCAGCACGCTGCGGCCCTTGGCGAGCGCAGCAGCCATCATGATGTTCTCGGTACCGGTCACGCTGACCGTGTCGAAGAAGAAGTGCGCGCCACGCAGGCCGCCTTCAGGGGCCTTGGCCTTGATGTAACCACCTTCGACTTCGATCTTCGCGCCCATGGCTTCAAGGCCACGGATGTGCAGGTCGACCGGACGCGAACCGATGGCGCAGCCACCTGGCAAGGCGACTTCGGCCTCGCCGAAGCGGGCGACCATCGGGCCGAGTACCAGGATCGAGGCGCGCATGGTCTTGACCAGCTCGTAGGGCGCAACCAACGTCTTGATGGTGCGCGGATCGATCTCCACCGCCAGCTTCTCGTCGATCACAGGCTCGATGCCCATGCGCCCGAACAGCTCGATCATGGTGGTGATGTCGTGCAGGTGTGGCAGGTTGCCGACGGTGACCGGGCCATCGGCCAGGAGCGTGGCCGACAGAATCGGCAGGGCGGCGTTCTTCGCGCCGGAAATGCGGATCTCGCCGTCGAGGCGCGCGCCGCCAGTAATAATCAGTTTGTCCATTTCAATCTCGCCGCCAACGTTGGCTCAGGTGCGCTCAGCCCAGGCTGCGCTGCTGAAAAATTTCATCGTTACCGCATGGATGCTGCCGTTGGCGATCCACGGATTCAGGTGAGCATAGATCGCCTGCTGACGCTTGACCGGGCTCTGGCCGGCCAGCTCGTCGCTGATCACGTTCAACTGGAAGTTGCAGCCTTCGCCTTCAACTTCGACCCGGGTTCCCGGCAGTTTTTCTTCAAGGAAGCTCTTAACTTCTAAGGCCTGCATGCTCAACCTCAATCGGCGCCCAGTGCGCGCGGGTCGGCCATGATACAAAAAAGCCCCTCGCCTGCGAAGCCCATACGAGGACGCGCTGACCGAGGGGCCTTCCCTTGATGACGGGCCATCAGCCCGCCAGCACTTCATCGAGGTCGTAGACCTCGGCGATTTCACGCATGTCTGCAGGCATGCCGCGCACTTCCCAGGCCTTGCCAGCAGCCTGGGCATCCCGCATGAACGCCAGCAACAATGACAACCCCACGCTGCTGGACTTGCTCACGGCCGAGCAGTCGAGCACCAGCCGCTGCTCGCGGCTGGCGGCGATCAACGCCTTGCCCTGCTTGCGCAGGGCCGGCCCGCTGCGATAGTCCAGCACACCGGCCAGGCGCAAGACACCCGGCTCGGTCATCGTCATGTCGGCTTCACTCATTTGACCGTCTTCTCGGGAGAGCTGTCGGCAGCTTCCTTGGCCTTGGCCACTTCGCCAGCCCAGCCGTCGATGGTCTTGTCGAGGTTGTTGCCATTACGGTTCATCGCGTCGGCGAACTGGTCGCGGAACAGCTTGCCGATATTGATGCCATTGACGATGACATTACGCACCTTCCACTCACCACCGATGTTTTCCAGGGTGTACTGGACCGGGTATACCGCGCCATTGTTGCCAGACACTTTCATGCCCACCGAAGCACGCTGGCCATCATCCGGCTTGGCTGGATCGACGGTGATGCCCTGGTTGTCGTATTCAAGCAGTGCGTTGCCGTAGAACTGGAACAGGCTGCGGCGGAAATTCTCCTGGAAGCGCTGCATCTGCTCGGGCGTGGCCTTGCGCGAGTACTTGACGGTCATGATGCTCCGGGAGATGCCGTCAGCGTCGACCACCGGGCCAAGGATGCGATTGAGCGCATCATAGAAAGCGGTCGGGTTGGACTTGTACTGCGCCTTGTTCGCCTTGAGGTCGGACAGCAGTTCAGTGGTGGTGCCCTGAACCACGTCGCGCGGAGACTGGCCCGGCGCCGCCAGGGCCATCAGGGGGAAGGCCGCCAGCAGGACCAGCAGGCCACGTCGCAGGATCGAAATCATGGAAACTCCTCAATTAGCTGGTTGGGCTTCTTTCGGTTCCTTGCCAACGGAGTTGAGCAGGAACTTGCCAATCAGATCTTCCAGCACCAGGGCCGACTGGGTGTCGTGGATGGTGCTGCCATCCTTGAGCACCTGCTCTTCACCGCCCACGCTGATGCCGATGTACTTCTCGCCGAGCAACCCGGCGGTCAGGATCGAAGCAGTGGAATCGGTCGGCAGATTGTCGACCGACTTGTCCAGCTGCAAGGTGACCCGACCGGTATAGGAATCGCGATCCAGATCGATGGCCGTGACCTTGCCGATGGTCACACCGGCCATGGTCACTTTAGCTCTGACAGTCAAACCGGCGATATTGTCGAAGTACGCATAAACTTTATAGGTGTCGCTGGTCGGACTGGCCGACAGGCCGCTGACACGCAGGGCCAGCAGCAGCAGCGCCAGGATCCCGGCCAGGAGGAACAGGCCGACACCGATTTCCAGGGTGCGGTTTTGCATCAGAAATCTCCAAACATCAAGGCGGTCAGAATAAAGTCCAGACCCAGGACTGCCAACGAGGCATAGACCACGGTCCTGGTGGTGGCACGGCTGATCCCCTCTGAAGTGGGTTCGCAGTCATACCCCTGGAATACGGCGATCCAGGTGACGACGAAGGCAAACACCAGGCTTTTGATCAGCCCGTTGATCACGTCATCGCTGAAAGAAACACTGTTCTGCATGTTGGCCCAGAACGAGCCCTCATAGACCCCCAGCCAGTCCACGGCCACCCACGATCCACCCCAGATGCCGACCACGCTGAAGATCAGCGCCAGCAGCGGCAGCGAGATGAAGCCGGCCCAGAGGCGCGGGGCGACGATGTACTTGAGAGGGTCGACACCGATCATCTCCAGACTGGAGAGCTGCTCGGTGGACTTCATGTTGCCGATCTCGGCCGTCAGCGCCGAACCCGCACGCCCGGCGAACAGCAGCGCCGTGACGACCGGTCCCAGCTCGCGCAGCAGCGTCAAGGCGACCATCTGGCCGACGGCCTGCTCGGAGCCGTATTTGGTGAGGATGCTATAGCCCTGCAGGGCCAGCACCATGCCGATGAACATGCCGGATACCACGATGATCGCCAGCGACAGCACACCCACCGAATAGAGCTGCTTGGTCAACAGCTGGAAGCCGCCACCGATGCCGCCACGTCCGGCCAGGGCATGGAAGAGGAACAGGCACGAGCGCCCGAGCACGGCCAGCACGTCGATGGCGGCGCGCCCGAACAGGCGAATGCGTTCGAGTATGGATTTTCTGCGCATCAACGCGTCCCCAGCAGATCGGCGCGGTAGTCTGGCGCAGGAAAGTGGAATGGCACCGGACCGTCCGGATCGCCCTTCATGAACTGGCGGATACGCGGGTTGTCCGACCCCATCAGTTCGTCCGGCGTGCCCTGCCCCAGCACCTGGCCATCACCGACCACATAGATGTAGTCGGCAATGCTCGCGGTCTCGGCCAGGTCGTGCGAGACGACGATACTGGTGATGCCCAGGGCGTCGTTGAGCAGGCGGATCAGGCGCACCAGAACGCCCATGGCGATAGGGTCCTGGCCGACGAAAGGCTCGTCGTACATGAGAATCTGCGGATCCAGCGCAATCGCCCGGGCCAGCGCCACACGGCGCTTCATGCCGCCTGACAGCTCGTCCGGCATCAGGTCGATGGCACCGCGCAGGCCCACGGCCTGCAATTTCATCAGGACGATGTCGCGAATCATCTCGTCGGACAACTGGGTGTGCACGCGCAGCGGGAAGGCCACGTTCTCGAAGACATCCAGGTCGGTGAACAGCGCACCACTCTGAAACAGCACCCCCATCTGCTTGCGGGCATCGAAGAGGTCGCTGCGCGACAGGGCCGGCAGGTTCTGCCCGCCTACCCAGACTTCGCCACTGGAGGGGCGCAGCTGCGCGCCCATCAGGCGCAGCAGGGTTGTCTTGCCGCACCCGGAAGGCCCCATGATGCCAGTGACCTTGCCGCGGGGGATACGGATGTCGACATTGCTGAAAATGCTGCGCGAACCGCGTTTGAAGGTGACGCCCTTCAACTCGACCGCGTAGGCGCTATCCGAACTCATCTAGACTCCTTGCAATGCAGCCTCGTCTACATGGACGCCTGCCTTCATCATGAAGGCACACGCATCCCTGGCGGGCCGAATAGCGGCGAACTATAGCACCGCGCAAAGTTGTCCCCAAGGCCATTTCCCCGAGTCGTTCAGGCACCGTACAGCAATTTTGCAACTGCCTACGACAACTCGAAGGTGAGCGTTTCAAACATTGCCGCTATAATCGGCGCCTTTTCATCAGGCATTGCTTTTTCGACATGAGCCAATCCAGCGAGCTGATCCAATCCGCCCAGCGCACCCTGCGCCTGGAACTCGAGGCCGTAGAAGGCCTGCGGGCCCGTATCGACGACAATTTCGTCAAGGCCTGCGAGCTGATCCTGGCCAGCAAGGGGCGGGTTGTCGTGGTCGGCATGGGCAAGTCCGGCCATATCGGCAACAAGATCGCCGCCACCCTCGCCAGCACCGGCACCCCGTCGTTCTTCGTGCACCCGGCCGAAGCCAGCCACGGCGACATGGGCATGATCACCCGCGACGATGTCATCCTCGCCCTGTCCAACTCCGGCAGCACCGCAGAGATCGTCACGCTGCTGCCGCTGATCAAGCGCCTGGGCATCCAGATGATCAGCCTGACCGGCAAGCCCGACTCACCACTGGCACAGGCTGCAGAAGTCAACCTCGACGCCAGCGTCGCCCAGGAAGCCTGCCCGCTGAACCTGGCACCCACCTCGTCCACCACCGCCGCCCTGGTCCTGGGCGATGCCCTGGCCATCGCCCTGCTCGAGGCTCGCGGCTTCACCGCCGAGGATTTCGCGTTCTCCCATCCGGGTGGCGCCCTGGGCCGTCGCCTGCTGTTGAAAGTCGAGAACGTCATGCACGCGGGCGACGAACTGCCCCAGGTGCAGCGCGGCACACTGCTCAAGGACGCCTTGCTGGAAATGTCGCGCAAGGGCCTGGGCATGACCGTGGTCATGGAGCATGACGGCCGCCTGGCCGGCGTCTTCACCGACGGCGACCTGCGTCGTAGCCTGGATCGCAACATCGACGTGCACAAGACGCTCATCGACGAAGTCATGACCGTTCACGGCAAGACCGCCCGCGCCGAAATGCTCGCCGCCGAAGCCTTGAAGATCATGGAAGACCACAAGATCAGCGCACTGGTAGTGGTCGATCACCAGGATCGTCCGACCGGCGCCCTGAACATGCACGACCTGCTGCGCGCCGGAGTGATGTAAATGACCCAGGACCTGATGCAACGCGCCCAAGCCATCAAGCTGGCCGTCTTCGACGTGGACGGCGTGCTGACCGACGGCCGCCTGTACTTCCTCGAGGACGGCAGCGAATTCAAGACCTTCAACACCCTCGATGGCCACGGCATCAAGATGCTCATGGCCTCGGGCGTAACCACCGCGATCATCAGTGGACGCAAGACCCCCGTGGTCGAGCGCAGGGCAAAGAACCTGGGCATTCCACACCTGTTCCAGGGCCGCGAAGACAAGCTGGTGGTGCTGGACGGCCTGCTCGCCGAGCTGGGCCTGAGCTACGAGCAGGTCGCCTACCTGGGCGACGACCTTCCCGACCTCCCGGTAATCCGCCGGGTGGGCCTGGGCATGGCCGTGGCCAATGCCGCGACCTTCGTCCGCGAGCACGCCCACGGCGTCACCCAGGCACGCGGCGGCGAAGGCGCAGCCCGCGAGTTCTGTGAATTGATCATGCAGGCCCAGGGTACCCTGGACGCTGCCAACGCCCATTACCTGTAGGCCACGCCATGCTCAGCAAGAAACTTCGAAATGCCGTGCTGCTGGCAGCCATCGCTGCGCTGCTGGTGGCGGTCGGCTATTGGAACATCAGCCCCGAGAGCTTCCTCGACAAGCCCACGGCCCAGGTCGACGAAAGCGCCATCGACTACTATGCGATCAACGCCCACAGCGTACAGTACCTGCCCGACGGCAGGCTGCAATACGAAATGACCGCGGACAAGGTCGAGCACCTGAAGGCCAGCGAAGTCACCCTGGTGACCACGCCAGACATGCACATCTACCGTGGGACAGCGTTCCCATGGCATGTGCAGAGCGTGCGCGCCGAGGTCAACCCGGACGGTACCGAGGTCGAACTGATCGACAACGTGCGGATCGCCCGCACCGACGAAAAACAACGCGACACCCTGATCACCAGTAGCCGCATGACGGTGTTCCCGCAGAAGCAATATGCGCAGACCGCCCAAGCCGTTAGAATCGACGGCGCCGGTGGCACGACTACGGGTGTAGGAATGAAAGCATATTTGGAAGACGGCAGGATGGACCTGCTGTCCAACGTAAGAGGACAGTATGAGGCTCGTTAAAACCCTCCCCCTTTTGCTCAGCCTGAGCGCAGCACTGGGAAGCGCGAGCGCCTTGGCCCTGCCGAACGACCGTGACCAGCCAATCCGCATCCAGGCGGACAACGCGCATCTGGACGACAAACAGGGCGTTGCCACCTACACCGGCGATGTGATCATCACCCAGGGCTCGATGATGATCAAAGGCAACACCGTGACCATGACTCGCGCCGCCTCCGGCGACATCGACGTCGTGACCTCGGTGGGCAACCTGGCCTACTTCGAGCAACAGCAGAGCGCTGCAAAACCCGACAAGATGAAGGGCTGGGCCGTCACCATCCAGTACCAGGCGCAGAAGGATATCGTCATCCTCACCGACCGCGCCAAGGTCGAGAACGAAGGCAACACCACCGAAGGCGAGAAGATCGTCTACAACACCAAGACCCAGGTGGCGACCGCTGGCCGTGGTGGTAACGTGACCGCACCTCGTCAGCGTATCGACATGGTGATCCAACCGAAGAAAAAGGCCGAGTAAATGGCAACCCTCAAAGCCCAGCACCTGGCCAAGAGCTACAAGGGCCGCCAGGTCGTCCGTGACGTCAGCCTGTCGATCGACAGCGGCCAGATCGTCGGCCTGCTCGGCCCCAACGGCGCCGGCAAGACCACCTGCTTCTACATGATCGTAGGGCTGGTCCAGGCCGACCAGGGCCGCGTGCTCATCGACAGCAACGATGTCAGCCACCAGCCCATGCATGGCCGGGCCCAGGCAGGCATCGGCTATCTGCCGCAGGAAGCGTCGATCTTCCGCAAGCTGTCGGTCGCCGACAACATCATGGCCATCCTCGAGACACGCAAGGACCTGGACCGCGATGGACGGCGCAAGGAGCTGGAAAGCCTGCTGCAGGAGTTCCATATCAGCCACATCCGCGACAACCTCGGCATGAGCCTGTCCGGTGGCGAACGCCGTCGCGTCGAAATTGCCCGCGCCCTGGCGACTGCGCCGAAATTCATCCTGCTGGACGAACCCTTCGCCGGCGTCGACCCGATTTCCGTGGGTGATATCAAACAGATCATCCACCATCTGAAGGCCAAGGGCATCGGCGTACTGATCACCGACCACAACGTGCGCGAAACGCTCGACATCTGCGAGACCGCCTATATCGTCAACGATGGTCAACTGATCGCCGAAGGCGACGCCGAGACCATCCTGGCCAACCAGTTGGTCAAGGAAGTCTACCTGGGCCACGAGTTCCGACTCTGACGCCCGGGAGCGGCCTGGAGCATTGGAAATGCCTGGTGAAACGGGCTTAAGTGTTACAGTGCTCTAGGCAAACGCTACAATTTCAGGCATATAACTTGCTTAAGATTTGGCGCTCCGGCGCCCTGTAGTGGATGGCGCATGCGCGCCGGCGAACAAGGTATTAAGCCCCAGCCATGAAACCATCGCTCGTCCTAAAAATGGGCCAGCAACTGACGATGACCCCGCAGTTGCAACAGGCCATCCGTCTGCTCCAGCTCTCCACCCTGGACCTCCAGCAGGAAATCCAGGAAGCGCTGGAGTCCAATCCGATGCTCGAACGTCAGGAAGACGGCGACGACTTCGACAACAGCGATCCAATGGCGGAAAACGGCGAAAGCAAACCTGCCGCCGAAGCCCAGGACAACAGCTTCCAGGAAACTACCGTCAGCACGGAAAACCTCGAAGAAGGCGAGTGGAACGAGCGCATCCCCAACGAGCTGCCGGTCGACACGGCCTGGGAAGACATCTACCAGACCAGTGCCAGCAGCCTGCCAAGCAACGATGACGACGAGTGGGACTTCACCACCCGCACCTCTGCCGGCGAAAGCCTGCAGAGCCACCTGCTGTGGCAGCTCAACCTGGCACCGATGTCCGACACCGACCGCCTGATCGCGGTCACCCTCATCGACAGCATCAACGACCAGGGCTACCTGGAAGACAGCCTCGAGGAAATCTGCGCCGGGTTCGATCCCGAGCTGGACATCGAGCTGGATGAAGTCGAAGCGGTGCTGCACCGCATCCAGCAATTCGAGCCGGCCGGCGTCGGCGCCCGCAACCTGGGCGAATGCCTGCTGCTGCAACTGCGCCAGCTGCCGGCGAGCGTGCCGTGGATGGCCGAAGCCCAGCGCCTGGTCACCGACTACATCGACCTGCTCGGCAGCCGCGACTACAGCCAGCTGATGCGTCGCATGAAGCTCAAGGAAGACGAGCTGCGCCAGGTCATCGAGCTGGTGCAAAGCCTCAATCCGCGCCCGGGTTCGCAGATCGAATCCAGCGAGCCGGAGTACGTGATCCCGGACGTCATCGTACGCAAGGACAGCGACCGCTGGCTGGTCGAACTGAACCAGGAAGCGGTGCCTCGCCTGCGAGTCAATCCGCAGTATGCAGGCTTCGTCCGCCGCGCCGACACCAGCGCCGACAACACCTTCATGCGCAACCAGCTGCAGGAAGCGCGCTGGTTCATCAAGAGCCTGCAAAGCCGCAACGAGACGCTGATGAAAGTGGCCACGCAAATCGTCGAACATCAACGCGGCTTCCTCGATCATGGCGACGAAGCCATGAAACCGCTGGTGCTGCACGACATTGCCGAAGCGGTAGGCATGCACGAATCGACCATTTCGCGGGTCACCACACAGAAGTACATGCACACCCCCCGCGGCATCTACGAATTGAAATACTTTTTCTCGAGCCACGTGAGCACCGCCGAAGGCGGCGAATGCTCGTCTACGGCGATCCGCGCGATCATCAAGAAACTGGTGGCCGCGGAAAATCAGAAAAAGCCATTGAGTGACAGCAAGATCGCTGGTTTACTGGAGGCACAAGGCATCCAGGTAGCCCGCCGCACCGTCGCCAAGTACCGCGAATCGCTGGGGATTGCCCCGTCGAGCGAGCGCAAGCGATTGATGTAGCGCCGGGATGTGCCACAGCGTTTCAGTGGCAGGTGCAATACCTGCCTCTTTATGCACGGGCAACAAAGGAGAAGCTGTATGCAAGTCAACATCAGTGGCCAGCATGTAGAAGTCACCCAACCACTGCGCGAATACGTGCTCGAGAAGCTCGCCCGCGTGGAAGGACATTTCGACAAGATCACCAATGCAACGGTGATCATGAAAGTCGAAAAGCTGCAGCAGAAGGTTGAAGCGACACTCCAGATTCCCGGCGGCGAAGTGGTCGCCAACGCCGAACACCAAGACATGTATGCCGCGATCGACGCACTGGCTGACAAGCTCGACCGCCAACTGAAAAAACACAAGGAAAAACAGCAAAGCCTGCTGCAAGGTGCAGCTGCCCGCTGATCCCCCTCATCCATGATCCGACTTGAAACCATCCTGACCCCCGGCCGTTCCCTCGTGAACGTGCCGGGCGGCAGCAAGAAGCGCGCCCTCGAAAAGGTCGCCAACCTGATTGCCGAGCAAGTACCTGAGCTTGCGATGCAAGACGTCTTCGAGAAGCTCATCGCTCGCGAAAAACTGGGCTCCACCGGTTTCGGTAATGGCATCGCCATTCCACACTGCCGCCTGGAAGGTTGCACTGCCCCCGTCAGCGCCCTGCTGCATCTGGACGCTCCCATCGACTACGACGCCATCGACGGCGCCCCCGTGGACCTGCTGTTCGTGCTGCTGGTCCCGGAAGCGGCCACCGATGCCCACCTCGAACTGCTGCGCCAGATCGCCAGCATGCTCGATCGCAAGGAAGTCCGTGATCGCCTGCGTGCCGCCGACAGCAGCGAAGCCCTCTACCAGGTAGTCCTGGACGCACAGAACGAGCACTGAACATGCGCCTGATCATCGTCAGCGGCCGGTCCGGCTCCGGCAAGAGCACCGCGCTCGATGTGCTGGAAGACAACGGCTACTACTGCATCGACAACCTGCCCGCCGGGTTGCTGCCGCAGTTGGCGGAAAACGCGCTGATCAATACCGAACTGATGCAACCCAAGGTCGCCGTGTCCATCGATGCGCGCAACCTGCCAAGCCATCTGTCGCGCTTCCCCGAATTGCTCGAGGACGCGCGCGCACGTCACATACAATGTGACGTGCTGTACCTGGACGCCGACGAGGACACGCTGCTCAAGCGGTTCTCCGAAACCCGCCGTCGCCACCCGCTGACCAACGCGGACCGTTCGCTCGCCGAAGCGATCCGCGTCGAAAGCGAACTGCTCGGCCCCATCGCCGACCTCGCCGACCTCAAGATCGATACCACCAGCCTTAATCTTTACCAGCTGCGTGACTCGATCAAGCTGCGCCTGCTCAACCAGCCTGAACCCGGCACCGCTTTTCTCGTCGAATCCTTCGGTTTCAAACGCGGCATGCCGGTGGACGCCGATCTGGTGTTCGACGTGCGCTGCCTGCCAAACCCTTACTGGAAACCCGAGTTGCGCGAGCACTCGGGCCTTGAAGCGCCAGTGATCGAGTACCTGGCAGCACAACCGGACGTCGAGGAAATGTTCCAGGACATCTCCAGCTACCTGTTGAAGTGGCTACCGCGCTTTGCCGCCAGCAACCGCGCCTACGTCACCATCGCCATCGGCTGCACCGGCGGACACCACCGCTCTGTCTATATCACCGAGCGCCTCGGACAACTGCTGCAGCAAACCCTGAAAAACGTCCAGGTCCGTCACCGCGACCTCTAACCCACAGGATCCACCCCACGATGCCCGCCCGCGAAATCACCATCATCAACAAGCTGGGCCTGCACGCCCGGGCGGCAGCCAAGTTCGTCGGCGTGGCCGGGAAGTTCCCCTGCCAGGTTCGGGTCGGGCGAGCCCCCGACAAGCTGGTGGACGGCAAGAGCATCATGGCAGTGATGATGCTGGCCGCGGGCAAAGGCACCCAAGTGCACCTGCAAACCGAAGGCGAGCAGGACAACGACGCACTGGATGCGCTGGTGGCGCTGATCAACAATTATTTCGACGAAGGCGAGTAAGCTCCCGCCCCGTCCCTTGCCTGACAGCCTCAGGGCATCGCAGTGTCCATCACCATCATCAGGCAGAAGCCGATGCATAACCCCAGGCTTGCCAGGCGATGATTGCCATTGCTGCGTGACTCGGGAATGATTTCCTGGGTCACCACCAGCAACATCGCTCCTGCCGCACACGCAAGCCCAAGCGGTAGCAGCAGCTCGGCAACATTCACCAGCCAGGCACAGATCACCGCCGCCACCGGCTCCACCAGCCCGGATGCAGCACCGATCAGGAAGGCCTTGAACCGCGACATCCCTGCACCTGCCAACACCAACGCGATCACCAGCCCCTCCGGCACGTCCTGCAGGGCAATGCCCATGGCCAGGCTGTCGGCGTCTGGCATGCCGCCGCCAGCGGAAACACCAATAGCCATGCCTTCCGGGATGTTGTGCGCGATGATCGCGGCCACGAACAACCAGATCCGCGCAGCGATCACCGGCTGATTGCCTTGCCCGACCATGGACTCCGGCGAAACCCCGGAGATTCTCAAGTCGACCAGGAACAGGCACAGCGCCCCGAACAACAACCCGGCACTGACCAGGCCACCGGCGCCCCAAGGGCTGAAGCCAATGGACTGAGCCGCATCAAGGCCCGGGATGATCAGAGAGAACGCGGTGGCTGCCAACATCACCCCGGCACCGAAGCCAAGCAAGGTGTCAGCCACCGCCACCGGCATATTGCGGATCACCAGCACCGGTACCGCGCCCAGCGCCGTGCCCAGTGCGCACAATGCACCGCCTTCAAGCGCACGTAACATGCGCGGCTCCAGGTCCAACCAGGCGATGCCCCGCGCCACCAACAGCGCGGTGCCGACAAGCAACAGCAAAGTCCCAAGCGCCAGTCGGAACAGGCGCACACTGCTGACAGACATCACCTCGGAGCGCATGACAGATCGACTCACTTCAGGGCTTCAAGGTAGCGACGCTCAACTTCCGTCCAATCGACGACGTTGTAGAAGGCACCGATGTATTCCGGACGACGGTTCTGGTACTTCAGGTAGTAAGCGTGCTCCCACACGTCCAACCCCAGGATCGGTGTGTTGCCGTGCATCAGCGGACTGTCCTGGTTGCCGCTGCTCTCCACCACCAGCGTCTTGGCCGGGGTCACGCTGAGCCAGGCCCAACCACTGCCGAAACGGGTCAGCGCGGCCTTGGTGAACGCCTCCTTGAACGCCTCGAAGCCGCCGAGCTGCGTATCGATGGCCTGGGCGACCTGCACCTGGGGTTGACCACCGCCCTTGGGTGACATCACGGTCCAGAACAACGCATGGTTGGCGTGGCCGCCGCCCTGATTGATCACCGCTCCTTGCAGCTTTTCGGGCAACTGCTTGACCGCGCCGACCAGCTTGTCGATCGGCCATTCGGCCCACTCGGTCCCTTCGATGGCGGCGTTGAGGTTGTTCACATAGGTCTGGTGGTGCTTGCTGTGGTGAATCTCCATGGTCTGGGTATCGATGTGCGGCTCCAGCGCATCGTAGGCGTAAGGCAGTGCAGGCAAGGTGTGGGGCATGTCAGTGAATTCCGTATGCAGGTGAACGGTGGGTGGCATCCGGCCGGGCAGCCAGTTCGCTTGCTTCAGGCACATGGCGATTGAGCAAGCGCTCGGTGCGTGGGTACTGGCCGTATTCGGCGATAAAGCTCAACAGCTCGGTGTAGGTACGCCCGCTGTGGCGCAACGCGGCATCACGCAGGACCTGGGGGAGGCGCGGCTCCTGACTGGCCTGTAGCAGCCGCTGATGGGCCGCACACAGGTAATCGGCGCTTTCGTGGGGCTGATTCAGGCGCAGGTGCAGGTCAGCCAGGTTGTGGTGGGCGATGACAAAGGCCGCCACCGCCTCGTCAACGTCATGCCAGCGCTCGAACAGCACCTGCGCCAGGGCCAGGGCTTGCAGGTAGTGCTCCCGGGCGTCTACCAGTTCGCCTTGGTCGAACAGGCGATTAGCGGTTTCCGTAGTGCGTTTCCAATGCTGCATGACGTGTCTCCTGGGCGAGGACCGTGGATCAGATACCGCCAGCGGTGAGTTTTTCCGGATCCAGCAGGGCCTCGAGCTGATCACGCGACAAGTCGGTATGCTCCAGCGCCACCTCCACGATCGGGCGACCTTGCTTGTAGGCGGTCTTGGCAATCTCGGCGGCCTTGAGGTAGCCGATGATCGGGTTCAGTGCCGTGACCAGGATCGGATTGCGCGACAGCGCCTCCTTGAGCTTCGGCTCATTGACCTTGAAGCTGGCGATCGCCTTATCTGCCAGCAGGCGACTGGCATTGGCCATCAGCTCGATGCTCTCCAGCAAGTTGCGGGCGATCACCGGCAGCATGACATTGAGTTCGAAATTACCCGACTGGCCGGCGACGGCGATGGTCGCGTCGTTGCCGATAACCTGCGCGGCAACCATCGCAGTGGCCTCGGGAATCACCGGGTTGACCTTGCCCGGCATGATCGAAGAGCCCGGTTGCAGCCCCTCGAGCTCGATTTCGCCAAGCCCGGCCAGGGGGCCTGAGTTCATCCAGCGCAGGTCGTTGGCGATCTTCATCAGCGCGACAGCGGTGGTCTTGAGCTGGCCGGACAACGCCACGGCCGTGTCCTGGGAGCCGATCAGGGCGAACAGGTTTTCCCCAGGGGTGAACGGGATACGGGTCAGGTCGCTCAGTTCACGGGCAAAGCCCACGGCGAATTGCGGGTGGGCATTGATCCCGGTGCCGACCGCTGTGCCGCCCTGGGCCAGCGCCTGCAGGGCGGGCAAGGTGGCTTCCAGATGCGCTTGGGCACCCTTGATCTGTGCCGCCCAGCCACCCAGGACCTGACTCATGCGGACCGGCATGGCATCCATCAGGTGGGTGCGGCCGGTCTTGACGTAACGGTGAACCTCGACAGCCTTGGCCTCGATCACCTGAACCAGATGCCCCAGCGCCGGCAGCAGTTGCTCGTGCAGGGCCAGCGCCGCGCTGACATGAATGGTGGTCGGAATGATGTCGTTGCTGCTCTGACCGCAATTGACATGGTCGTTGGCGTTGATCTTGTCACCTAGCACCCGGCTGGCCAGGGTTGCGATGACCTCGTTGGCGTTCATGTTGGAGCTGGTGCCGGAGCCGGTCTGGAACACGTCCACCGGGAAATGCTGGATGAAGTCCTCGGCAAGCAGTTGCTCGACCGCCTTGACGATGGCACCGCCCTGCTCCGCGCTCAGTTGCTCCAGCGCGATGTTGGCCTTGGCTGCTGCGGCCTTGGCCAACAGCAGTGCCCGAATGAATTGCAGCGGCATGCGCTGGCCGCTGACCGGGAAGTTGTCGACCGCGCGCTGGGTCTGGGCACCATACAGCGCCTGGGCAGGCACCTGCAGTTCGCCCATGCTGTCACGCTCGATACGGGTATTACTCATCATCGGATCCTTGCATCAGTTCATCGGGGGAAATCGAAGGCAGCAACACGCAACTGGCCAGTTGCATCGCATAGGGCTGCCAGCGCTCGTTCTGCTCGCAACGGTCGAGGTTGCGCAGGTCAAGCAGCGGGCGCCAGGCCTGATCAAGGCACTGGCAGCGCCAATGCCAGGGCAACATGCGGTCGCAGGCGGTATCCAGCAGCAGACGGAAGGAGGTCAACGCCACGGTCCAGGGCGAGGTCTCGGTGCAACAGACCAGATAGCGCCCCTCGGCCAGATAGTGTTCGATCAGCCGCGGTTCGTCCGGCTCGAGGGCACAGCGGATGCGCCGACTCAACCAGCGCCAGTTTTCCAGGTAGGGCAATTCGTGGAGGACGGTTTTCATGAACATCATCGCCGGGGTTGCTGGATAATGATATTCATTATTAATTGATAATTAGAATCACTTCAAGGGCGGAGCCACAAACAAAAAACCCGGCGCGATGGCCGGGTTTGTCGTCAAGCGTGGGTCAGCGGTGCGCCGTCAGCTACCGGCGACGGTCATTCGTTCGATCAGCACTGAACCGCTGTGAATATTGCTGCGCGTTTCAATATCGCTGCCAATCGCCACAATCTGCTGGAACATGTCTTTCATATTGCCGGCGATGGTCACTTCTTGGACCGGGAACTGGATTTCACCGTTCTCCACCCAGAAACCCGCAGCGCCACGGGAGTAGTCGCCCGTTACCATGTTCAGGCCATGCCCCATCAGCTCGGTCACCAGCAAGCCGCGCCCCATGCGACGGATCAGTGCAGCCTGGTCTTCGACGCCATGGGTGACGAACAGGTTATGCACCCCGCCTGCGTTGGCGGTGCTGGGCAGTTTGAGCTTGCGACCGGCGTAGGTACCCAGGATGTAGGACACCAGTTCGCCCTTGTCGATGAACGGTTTGGCATAAGTGGCCAGGCCATCGCCGTCGAACGCGGCACTGCCCAGCGCACGTGGAATGTGCGGACGCTCGTCGATGGTCAGCCAGGTCGGGAACAGACGCTGGCCCAGGGTGCCTTCAAGGAACGACGACTTGCGGTAAAGGTTGCCACCAGAGATCGCCGACAGGAAGCTGCCGAACAACCCGCCAGCCAGTTCCGCAGCGAACAGCACCGGCACCTCGCAGGTCGGCACTGGACGTGCGCCCAGACGGCTGGCGGCACGCTGGGCAGCGCGCTGGCCAATACTGCGCGGGTCGGCCAGCAATTGGCCTTGGCGATTGACGTCATACCAGTAGTCGCGCTGCATCTGCCCTTCGCCTTCGGCGATCATCACACAGCTCAGGCTGTGGCGCGTCGAGGCGTAGCCACCGATGAAGCCGTGACTGTTGCCATACACCCGCACGCCCTGGTGCGTGTTGAGGGTGGTGCCGTCGGCATTGAGAATACGCTTATCGGCATCGAAGGCGGCCGCCTCGCACTCCAGGGCCATCTCGATGGCACGCTCGGGCTCGATGTCCCAATCGTGGTAGAGGTCGAGGTCGGGCATTTCACGCGCCATCAGTGCCGCGTCGGCCAAGCCCGAGCACTCATCCTCGGAGGTGTGCTTGGCAATGGCCAATGCAGCAGCCACTGTTTCGCGAATAGCCTCCGGACCGCTCGCCGAAGTACTGGCCGAGCCCTTGCGCTGGCCCACGTAGAGGGTGATGCCAAAGCCCTGGTCGCGGTTGAACTCGACTGTTTCGACCTCGCGCTGGCGCACGCTTGTGGACAGGCCCTGCTCCAGCGAAACCGCCACCTCGCAGGCGCTGGCGCCCTGGCGGCGCGCTTCGGCAACGATCGCCTCGACCTGCTCCTGCAACGCTGGCAGGTCCTTAGGACCTACGCTCTGGACTGCACTCATGGTTTTCTCCACTCAAATTCTGCGTTCGGCGAGGGCCATTCTTCGACCGGGCCGGACAAAGCGGCCCCCGACTGGTTATCATGGCGGCGATTTCCTGCGGACTGCCACCATGGTTGATTCATACGACGACGCCTTCAACGGCGAAAAAAGCAAGACCCAGATCAAGCGCGAGCTGCATGCGCTGGTCGAACTCGGCGAGCGCCTCACCACGCTCAAGCCCGATATCCTCGCGCGCCTGCCACTCACCGACGAGTTGCGCAAAGCACTGGAGGAAGCGTCCAAACACACCGCCCACGGTGCCCGCAAACGCCACATGTCGTTCGTCGGCAAGCTGATGCGCGTACAGGACCTGGAGGCTATCCATGCGCTGCTCGAGCAGATAGACAGCTCCACGCGCCAGTACAACGAACGTTTCCACGGCCTCGAGCGCTGGCGCGACCGGTTGATCGACGGCAACGACGAAGACCTGGAGCGCTTCGTCCAGGAGTTCCCCGATACCGATCGCCAGCAACTGCGCTCGCTGATCCGCCATGCCCAGCACGAAAAGGCGCGGAACAAGCCGCCTGCCGCTGCGCGCAAGGTGTTCAAGTACATCCGTGACCTCGACGAGCTGCAACGCGGCCTGCGCTGAGCACCGCCACCGACCGCTTGTAGGCGCGGCATCGCGTCGCGAAAGGGCTGCACGGCAGCCCCGTCTGTGTCGCCGAGATCTCGAGGCCGCCTGGCGGCCTTTGCGCGACACAAGGCCACTCCTGCAGGCAGGGCTTGTCATCAAGCCCCGGTACCGCCCACGGTGATCGCGTCCAGCTTCAGGGTCGGCTGACCAACGCCAACCGGCACCGACTGCCCATCCTTGCCACAGGTACCGACTCCGCTGTCCAGGGCCAGGTCGTTACCGACCATCGACACTCGGCTCATCGCCTCCGGCCCATTGCCTATCAGGGTCGCGCCCTTGACCGGCGCGGTGATCTTGCCGTCTTCGATCAGGTACGCCTCGCTGGTGGAGAACACGAACTTGCCACTGGTAATGTCCACCTGGCCGCCGCCGAGATTGGCACAGTAGATGCCCTTCTTCACCGAGGCGATGATCTCCTGCGGGTCACTCTCGCCGGCACGCATGTAGGTGTTGGTCATGCGCGGCATCGGCAGGTGCGCATAGGATTCGCGTCGACCATTGCCGGTCACCGCCATACCCATCAGGCGGGCATTGAGCTTGTCCTGCATGTAGCCCTTGAGGATGCCGTTCTCGATCAGCGTGGTGCATTCGGTCGGCGTGCCTTCGTCATCGACGCTCAGCGAACCGCGACGGCCTTCCAGCGTGCCGTCATCGACGATGGTGCACAGCTTCGACGCCACCGCCTCACCGATCCGCCCGCTGTAGGCCGAGCTGCCTTTGCGGTTGAAATCACCTTCCAGACCGTGGCCGACCGCTTCATGCAGCAGTACGCCCGACCAACCGGGACCGAGCACCACCGGCAGCGTGCCGGCCGGTGCAGGTTGCGCCTCGAGGTTGACCAGCGCTTGGCGCAGCGCCTCGCGGGCATAGCCCATCACCCGCTCTTCGGTGAAGAAGCGGTAGTCGGTACGCCCGCCCCCGCCCTGGCCGCCCCGCTCGCGGCGACCGTTGTGTTCGACGATGACGCTGACGTTGAAACGCACCAGCGGCCGCACATCCGCGGCCAGGCTGCCATCGGCCGCCGCCACCAGGATCCGCTCCCACACGCCCGCCATGCTCACGCTGACCTGCTGGATACGCGGGTCGAGGGCACGGGTGGCAGCATCGACGCGCTTGAGCAGTTCGACTTTCTCGGCGCGGCTCAGGACATCGAGCGGGTTGCCCGGTGCGTACAGGGCGGTCACGTCCTGGCTGCGGAAGGCCTGCACCTTGCCGTTCTGGCCGGCGCGGGAGATCGAGCGGGCGGCGCGCGCCGCTGATGTCAGGGCTTCCAGGTTGATTGCGTTGCTGTAGGCGAAGCCGGTTTTCTCGCCAGACAATGCACGCACGCCGACACCTTGGTCGAGGTTGAAACTGCCTTCCTTGACGATACCGTCTTCCAGTGCCCAGGTTTCCGAGATCTGCCCCTGGAAATACAGGTCGGCAGCGTCGATGCCGGGCCCTGCCAACTCACCCAGCACAGCCTGCAGGCTGTCCAGGGTCAGTCCGCCCGGGGCCAGGAGCTGCTCGCTGACGGTGGATAACATCTGGCTCATAGTTACTCCGAGGTGTGCGCAGGCCGCAAGGCGTCCTGCGAGAAAAAGCGCCGGTGCGAAACGACCGGCATGCGCGCCCGTATGGACGCTTGTTCTTCAGCGTCGCGCTCGGCGAGCAATATCGCTTCGCCATGCGCATGTTCGGCGACGATCCGCCCCCAAGGGTCGACGATCGCGGCATGGCCATGGGTTTCCCGCGGGCCTGGATGGATACCGCCCTGCGCGGCGGCCAGCATGTAGCACTGGGTTTCGATGGCGCGGGCACGGATCAACACTTCCCAATGTGCCGCGCCGGTCACCGCAGTGAACGCCGACGGCGCGCTGATCAGCTCGGCCCCGGCAGCGCGCAGGGCGCTGTAGAGCTCGGGAAAGCGCAAGTCGTAGCACACCGACAAGCCCAGGCGTCCAACCGGCGTATCGGCCACCACCACCTGCGCGCCATGGGCGTAATCGTCCGATTCACGGTAGCGCCCGCGGTTGTCGGCCACGTCCACATCGAACAGGTGCAGCTTGTCGTAACGCGCGGCGATCTCGCCGTCCTCATCGACCAGCAGCGAGCAGGCATGGGCCTTGGCCTCGGGTTCATCGACCGGCGGCAACGGCAAGGTACCGGCAACGATCCATAACCTGAGGTCGCGTGCGGCACGTTTCAACCATGGCAGGATCGGGCCTTCGCCAAGCGCCTCGGCGCGACCGATCGCCGCCGCATCGCGCCGCCCCATGGCCGCGAAATTCTCCGGCAGCACCGCCAGCCGTGCACCGCTGTCAGCGGCCTGCTCCAGCAGCACGTGAGCCCGCTGCAGGTTGGCCAGTACGCCGTCCTGGCTGACCATCTGGATCACTGCTGACTTCATGACCACTCCTAGCGCGATTTATCGAAAGGTTTCACAAAGGTGATTTTAGGCTCTTTGACCGGACCTTCGACCCGATAGTGCACGCTGGCGAAGCGCGCGACCCGATCGCCGATCAGCCGATCGACCAGGAACAATGCGCCGCCGACCGCAGGTGCCCCGACGATCAGCGCCGCCAACGGCAGGTTGTTGGTGACCGGCAGGGTCACCTGCAGGTTGGCATCGATACGGTCGCGCACAAAGTCGAGGGTGCCATCGAGCTCGAAATTGCTGGAGGGGCCGGTGACAGCGATCGGTTCACGGGTGACATAAACGCCCTCGCTGGCCACCAGCAGGCCCTTGACCCGATCATAGGCCAGCCCCTCGCCGAACAGGTCGGAGAAGTCCAGGCGCAGACGACGACCAATGGAGTTGAAGTTGAGCAGGCCGAACACCCGCAACGCCTGGGCGCTCCCCTCGACCTCGACGAACTGGCCGGTGCGCAGCGAGGCATCGAGGCTGCCGGAGAATCGCTTGAGGCTGACCCAGGCCGGCGAACCCGGCCAACGACCATCGACATCCATGCGGAAGTCGCGGCTGGTGACCGTGGGCGCGAAGCCCCAGGCCTTGAGCACGTCACCCAGGTCCTTACCGTCCAGGCGCCCCTTGTACCAACTGTTGGTGCTGCCGGGAACACCTTCCCAGCCGCCGCTGCCGTCGATGTGCAGGCCCTTGAGATTGAGGTCGATGTCGTCCAGCGACACACCACGGGCATTCGGCCGCAGCTTGACCGAGGCGCTGCCGAACAGGTCGTCACCGCGATACAACTTGTCGATGCTCAGGTCCAGGACCGGCGCCTTGCGCGGGTCGAAGGTGGCCAGCGGATCAGGCGCATCTTCGGCCTGGGCTTCCTGCGGATCGGCCGGCGGCAGGCGCAAGGTCTGCAGTTTCACCACCATGGGCGCGGCCTTGGCATCCGGGATCCGCGCATTGCCGATCACTTCCTTGCTGTCCAGGCGCAGGTCCCAGGCGCTGGCAACACGAGCCAGACGCACCACTGCCTGGTTGAGGTCGGTGCCGAATGCCTTCAACTGGCCAATGCTCACATCCACGCTCTGCAGGCCCTGTCGTGCACTGCCACCTGGGTCTTGACCTGCGTACTTGTCCAACTGCTGCTGCCAGGGCTCGAGGTCCAGCGATTCGAGGCGCCCGCGCACCCGCAGGCCCTGGCCGCCCTGCACGGTCGCATCGCCACCGCCGAGCACCAACTCGCCGCGTCCCTGGGCCAGCTTGTCGAGCGAAGCTGCGTAGGCCAACCGCGCCACATCGGCGTAGCTTGCGTCAAAGCGCCGCTCGGCACCTTGCAGGTTCATGCTGAAGCTACTGTCGCGTGACTCGCCCGCCGTCTTGCCGAAGGGCGCTGGCAGGTCAATGGTCAGCCCCTTGAGCGACGAGTTGACGCTCAGGCGATTGTCGCGGCTCCCCAGGCTGACCTGAAGTTGGTAGGGAATATCGCCCGAGGCCGGGAGTGCCTGCTTGAACTGCAGCCAGTCGGTCAACGACTTGAGCGGCACCTGGCCGGTGGCGTTGATCCGGGTCTGAATCTGGCCACCCTGCCCTTCGGCGAGAATCTGCGCAGTCACCGGCCTGTCGAAGGCCTGGAGGCTGATGCCCTTGCCGCTCAAGCCCTTTTCAAGGTCGAAGGTGAAGTCACCCTTCAAGCGGCTCAGATCGAGTGCCGGCGGCTCCACCTTGAGACGGGCATCCGAAGTCGAGAAGTCCACCAGCACCTTGGGACGCAGACCGTGCTCCAGCGGGATGTCCAGCTTGACCTTGCCCTGCAGCGGGCCCTCGCCTTCCCAGCCGGCGAAGATCTCGCCAGTGCCGATCGGCGCCTCTTTCAGAATCTTCAGGCCGTCGCCCAGGCTGCCGTCGAACTCGCCGTCCAGGTACAGGCGGCTATGCTGGTCGCCCTCGACATGGGGAATGTTGACGCTGACATCACTGACCCGGGTGTCGAGCAGCAGACCCTTGCTGGCCTGGATGCGCACACCGGTATCCTCGATGTACACATTGCCGTCCACCTGCTGCACCTGCGGCCAGCCCGGCTGGAAATCGAGCGCTGCGTCATGCACCTTGAAGAACAGGCTGATACTGCGCGAATGCGCCGGGGCGTTGTGGTTCAGCGATCCCTGGTACTGGAAATAGCCCTCGTCGACCGCACCCTTGACGATGGCACTGCGGAGCCACTCATCCAGCGCCGGGCTGAGCACTTCCGGCAGGTACTTGGCCGTGTAGCGGCCATCGCCCTCGGTGAGGCCGACACGCAGGTCCATATAATCGGCCTGCTCTTCGTGGAACCTGAAACGAATGAGAAAATCGGCGGCGATCTTGCCCTCATCGCCCAGCACCTTGATGTAGGGCGCGATGAGGGTGAAGCCGTCCTTGTCGAGCGCCCAGGTCAGGCGGGCATTGGCTTTCTGGTAGTGCCAGGGTTTGCCGAAGATGGGGTACAGATGCAGCATGAAGGCATCGGTATCCAGGCGTAGTTCGCCGTGCCCGAGATCGCCGCTGATGCTGCCGCTGACATTGCCCGCTGCGGGCGCTCCGTGATATGCATCGAAGCCGATCTTGTCGAGATTGGCGGCGAACTGCAGGCGCTGGTCACCTTCGGCATGGGGACGGATGTCGAGCTGGACGTTACGCAGCGTGCCGGTCACGTTAAGGGCATCGACGACGGTCATCAGGTTGTCCGGCAGCGGTGCCAGGCCATCGATCAGCGGGGTCAGCGGCGTCAGGTCGAGACGATCGGCCTGGACATGCCACACATCCTCGGCAGCCTCCTGCCCAGGACGCTGGCGCGCTTGCAAATGTGTTTCCCAGCGGGTTTCACCGATACTCGCAGCCAACGAATCGACCACGATCTCGTAGCCCTCCTTGCCCCGGCGCACCCAACTGGACAGCGCCAGATTGTCGAGAGTCACGGTCTTGCGCCCGGCATAGGCGCCGCGCAGCTGCGGCGCGTTCAGGCGGGCGACGGCGCGCTGCAACTGGCCTTTGTTCCAGTCGATCCAGAATTCGCCCCCCGCACGCAGGGTCTTGGCTCGCCACTGCCCGAGCATGCTTGGCGGCACCCAGCGCGCCCAATCGCTCTGCGGCAGGCTGACATAGGCCTCCAGGTGTCCGTCGCGCCAGGCGTCGGGGGTGGCGCGGCTACGCAGGTTCACCGCCAGGGGCTGACCGTCGGGCAGGGTCGCGCGCATCTCCAGGCGCTGGCGCGACGGACCGGCTTGCAAGCCAAGGCTGACATAGGTGAGCGTGACCGAATCACGGCGCCACGGCTGGAAGGTAACCTGGCTGTCGAACACATCGACCCGGCCCAGTTGCTGGAGGCGTTGCAGCAATTGGGCAGGGTCGAGGGGCGCATCGTCTTTCTTCGGCAGGCCTTCAAGGGTCCAGGCACCTTGCTGGTCTTCATGCAGGATCAGTTGAAGGCCGCCGAGCTGGACATGCGCCAACCGCACTTCGCGAGCCTTCAAGCTGGCCCACAGGTCGGGCACCAGCTTGACGTCATCCAGGCGCAAGGCTGCAGAGCCTTCGCCCAATTGCAGGTCGCGCAGCCTGAGCACCGGGGCCAGGCCACTCCATCGCCCTTCGAGCGCCCCCACATGCACAGGCAAGCCCAAGGCTTGCTGGGCCTTGTCTTCGAGGTCGGCCCGGTATTCGGCCACCAACGGCACCAGTTGCCGACCGAGGCTGACATACAGTGCCACCAGCACCGCGAGCAAGGCGCACAGCCCCAGCCCCCAACGGGTCAACGCGCCTAGAACGCGGGTCAGACGTTCCATGGCCATTGCCCTCCGAGTCGTCCATTAACTATGGCCGCAAGCGGTGTTTTCGCCACTGGGCGAACGGTTTCAGAACGCGTCAGAGCAGCACCACATCATATTGTTCCTGGGAATACATGGACTCGACCTGGAAGCGAATGGTTCGCCCGATGAAGGCCTCCAGTTCGGCGACGTTGCCTGACTCTTCATCCAGCAGCCGATCGACTACCTTCTGGTTGGCCAGCACGCGGTAGCCTTCTGCCTGGTAAGCCCGCGCCTCACGAAGAATTTCGCGGAAGATTTCGTAACAAATAGTCTCTGGCGTCTTCAGCTTGCCGCGCCCCTGGCAGGCCAGGCAGGGCTCGCACAGCACCTGCTCTAGGCTTTCACGGGTACGCTTGCGGGTCATCTGTACCAGGCCCAACTCGGTAATGCCGATGATATTGGTCTTGGCATGGTCGCGCTCGAGCTGCTTTTCCAGCGTGCGCAGGACCTGGCGGCGGTGCTCTTCGTCCTCCATGTCGATGAAGTCGATGATGATGATGCCGCCGATGTTGCGCAGGCGCAGCTGTCGCGCAATGGCGGTGGCCGCTTCGAGATTGGTCTTGAAAATGGTCTCTTCGAGGTTGCGATGGCCGACGAAGGCGCCGGTATTGACGTCGATGGTCGTCATCGCCTCGGCAGGATCGACCACCAGGTAGCCCCCGGACTTGAGCGGCACCTTGCGCTCCAGGGCGCGCTGGATCTCGTCCTCGACCCCATAGAGGTCGAAGATCGGCCGCTCGCCGGGATAATGCTCGAGGCGGTTGGCGATTTCGGGCATCAGCTCACCGACGAATTGCGTGGTCTTCTGGAAGGTTTCCCGCGAGTCGATGCGGATCTTCTCGATCTTCGGATTGACCAGGTCGCGCAAGGTGCGCAACGCCAGGCCGAGGTCTTCGTAGATCACTGTCGGCGCACCGCAGGCCTGGATCTGGCTGCCGATCTGCTCCCACAGGCGACGCAGGTAGCGGATGTCCTGGAGAATGTCTTCAGCACGCGCGCCCTCGGCGGCGGTGCGCAGGATGAAGCCACCGGCGTCCTTGATGTTCTCTTGCGCCATCGAGTCGCTGACCACCTGTTTAAGACGGTCACGCTCGGCTTCGTCCTCGATTTTCAGCGAAATGCCGACATGGCTGCTGCGCGGCATGTACACCAGGTAGCGCGACGGGATCGACAACTGGGTGGTCAGGCGCGCGCCCTTGGTGCCGATGGGGTCCTTCGTCACCTGCACCACCAGGGCCTGGCCTTCGTGGACCAGTGCGGTGATGGTCTCGACCGCCGAGCCTTCACGCTGGGAGATCTCCGAGGCGTGGATGAACGCCGCACGCTCCAGACCGATATCGATGAAGGCGGCCTGCATGCCGGGCAGCACACGCACCACCTTGCCCTTGTAGATATTGCCGACGATGCCACGGCGCTGGGTGCGCTCGACATGCACCTCCTGCAGCACTCCGTTCTCCACCACTGCCACGCGTGACTCCATCGGCGTGATGTTGATCAGGATCTCTTCACTCATGGCAGGCTCTCGTCAAAGGTCTTCGGTAATGATGGATCGCTGTCGGGCGGCTGGCTAGCGCTGGACGGTATCCTCATGCTGCCAGCAGGGAATGCCGAACTGCTCCAGCAACTCGGCGGTTTCGCTCAGGGGCAGGCCGACCACGGCCGAATAACTGCCTTCGATGGCGCTGACGAACACCGCACCCAGGCCCTGGATCGCATAGCCACCGGCCTTGTCCAAGGGTTCACCACTGTCCCAGTAGCGACATGCTTCATCGAAAGAGATGGTACGGAAACGAACCTTGGTCGCCACGCACAGGCTCAGGGAGCGCGTGCCGTCGGTCACGGCCACGGCAGTGAGCACCTGGTGCTCGCGCTTGGACAGGTCGCCCAGCATCGCCAGGGCGTGCTCGCGGTTTTCCGGCTTGCCGAGGATCTGGCCGTCGAGCACCACGGCGGTATCGGCGCCGAGCACCACGCCCGGAGCATCGAGCAGGTTGAAACCGGCCACCGCCTTGGCTTGCGCCAGGCGCTCGACGTAGGCCTGGGCGGCTTCGCCGACCTGCGGGGTTTCGTCGATGGGGGCGCTGACCACGGTGAATGGCACGCCAATCTGCGCCAGCAGCTCACGTCGACGTGGGGAGCCGGAGGCCAGGTGCAGTCGAGTCATGGGGACATCTCCGTGTCAGTGGCGACGCGTCAGTGGATATGCAGGCGTCGGCGCATGCCGCGCAGGGCGAAGCTGATCCAGGGCCAGAGCAAGGCGCTGATCACCGCCGACCACACCAGTGCAAGCGTCGGCAGGCGATTGCCGGTCAGGGCGCTGAGCCACAGCTGGATCAACTGGGCGATGCCGAACACCACCAGGATCACCAGGCTCTGCTGCCACATGGGGAACATGCGCAGGCGTTGTTGCAGGGACAGCACCAGGAAGGTGATCAAGGTGAGGATCAACGCGTTCTGCCCCAGCAGGGTGCCGTAGAGCACGTCCTCGGCCAGGCCGAGCACGAAGGCGGTGGTCATGCCGACCTTGCTGGGTACGGCCAGGGTCCAGAACGCCAGCAACAAGGCCAGCCACATGGGGCGGAACACCTCCATGAACTGCGGCATCGGCGTGACGCTGAGCAGCAGGCCGATGACGAAGGTCAGCCAGATGGCCCAGCCGTTTCTGCTACGGGTACTGGCCATCATTCTCTCCGGGGCTGTGCAGGCGACGCGGGTGCGGCTGGTGGGTGTGAGGTGGACGAGCCGTGGGCTGGCGCGGTGGCAGCCGGTGCGGCAGGTGCTGGCGCATGGGCCGGTGCGCCGCTCGCTGGCGCAGTTGCCGGTGCTGGCACGGCTGCCGGCTTGGCACTCGCACCGTCCTGACGGTCGGCCTCTTCCTGGGCGATCGCTGCATCAGTGGCACGCTGCTCAGGCGTACGTCGATCGCTGAACACCAGCAGCATGTAGCGGCTGCGATTGAGGGCGGCGGTAGGAATGGCGCGAACGATGGCGAACGGCTGACCGGAGTCGTGGATCACCTCGTTGACCGTGGCCACCGGATAACCGGCCGGGAAACGCTGCCCCATGCCGGAGCTCACCAGCAGATCGCCTTCCTTGATGTCAGCGGTATCGGCCACATGACGCAGTTCCAGGCGCTCCGGGTTGCCGGTGCCGCTGGCAATGGCGCGCAGGCCGTTGCGGTTGACCTGCACGGGAATGCTGTGGGTAGTGTCGGTCAGCAGCAGCACACGCGAGGTGTAGGGCATCAGCTCGACCACCTGGCCCATCAGGCCACGGGCATCGAGCACCGGCTGGCCGAGGAACACACCGTCGCGCTCGCCCTTGTTGATCAGGATGCGATGAGTGAAGGGATTGGGATCTACGCCGATCAACTCGGCGACTTCGACCTTTTCGTTGACCAGTGCCGAAGAATTGAGCAATTCGCGCAGGCGCACGTTCTGCTCGGTGAGCGCGGCCAGCTTCTGCAGGCGCCCCTGCAACAGCAGGGCTTCGGTCTTGAGCTTCTCGTTTTCGGCGATCAGCTCGGTGCGGCTGCCGAACTGCCCGGCCACGCCCTGCCACAGACGCTGCGGCAAGTCGGTGACCCAATAGGATTCCATCAGCACCAGCCCCATCTGGCTGCGTACCGGCTTGAGCACGTCAAAGCGCGAGTCGACCACCATCAGCGCGACCGACATCACCACCAGCACGAGCAGACGAACGCCCAGCGAAGGGCCCTTGGAGAAAAGCGGTTTAATGGGCCGTTCCTCGTGGACGACGATTCAAGCGGTCATTGCACGAGGTCAATGCAACCACCAGCCTGCGGATTGACGGAAACGACGCCCGACGGACGTCAACAGCGCATACAGGTAGCACTGTGCGTGCCACCTGTAAACCAGGCGATCTTCAGCGACGGCTGGACAGCGCCAGGACTCACTCGCTGGAGAGCAGGTCCATGGCGTGCTTGTCCATCATCTCCAGCGCACGACCACCGCCACGGGCGACGCAGGTCAGCGGGTCTTCGGCAACGATCACCGGCAGGCCGGTTTCCTGGGCCAGCAGCTTGTCGAGGTCACGCAGCAGCGCGCCACCGCCGGTCAGCACCAGGCCACGCTCGGCGATGTCGGACGCCAGCTCCGGCGGCGACTGTTCCAGGGCACTCTTGACCGCCTGGACGATGGTCGCCAGCGATTCCTGCAGCGCCTCGAGCACTTCGTTGGAATTCAGGGTGAAGGCACGCGGTACGCCCTCGGCCAGGTTGCGACCGCGCACGTCGACTTCGCGGACTTCGCCACCCGGGTAGGCGGTACCGATTTCCTGCTTGATGCGCTCGGCGGTGGATTCACCGATCAGGCTGCCGTAGTTACGGCGCACGTAGGTGACGATGGCTTCGTCGAAACGGTCGCCACCCACACGTACGGATTCGGCGTAGACCACGCCGTTGAGCGAGATCAGGGCGATTTCGGTGGTACCACCACCGATGTCGACGACCATCGAACCGCGGGCTTCCTCGACCGGCAGGCCGGCACCGATGGCGGCGGCCATGGGCTCTTCGATCAGGAACACTTCGCGGGCACCGGCGCCCAGCGCCGATTCACGGATGGCACGGCGCTCGACCTGGGTCGACTTGCACGGTACGCAGATCAGCACGCGCGGGCTGGGCTGCAGGAAGCTGTTTTCGTGCACTTTGTTGATGAAGTACTGCAGCATCTTCTCGCAGACGCTGAAGTCGGCGATCACGCCATCCTTCATCGGACGAATGGCAGCGATGTTGCCGGGAGTGCGGCCGAGCATGCGCTTGGCTTCGGTACCGACGGCCACGACGCTTTTCTGGTTGCCGTGGGTACGGATGGCAACAACCGAGGGCTCATTCAGGACGATACCGCGCTCACGCACGTAAATAAGGGTGTTGGCAGTACCCAGGTCGATGGACAGATCGCTGGAAAACATGCCACGCAGTTTCTTGAACATGGGAAAGTGACCCTGGGGAAAGCGTGGGTAAAAAAGTGCGGCAAACTCTAACAATGGCAGGGATTTTGGGCAAGGAGCCAATATGTTAAATTGGCAGTTTTTCCGAGCACGCCAGCCGATGATCGCGGCCGTATGACCGCCAGAATCCCGGCATGTTCCTCATTACGGAAGCATTCTGTTTCTGTTTTTCCTGGAGATCCCCATGGCGCTTCAACGCTGTGACGTGGAAAAGATCGCCCATCTGGCCCGTCTGGGCCTCAATGAAGGCGAACTGCCACGCATTACCGATGCCTTGAACAGTATTCTCGGGCTGGTCGACCAGATGCAAGCCGTCGACACCACCGGCATCGAGCCCCTCGCCCACCCGCTCGAAGCCACCCAGCGCCTGCGTCCCGACCAGGTGACCGAAAGCAACCAGCGCGATCGCTACCAGGCGGTGGCACCCTCGACCGAGAACGGTCTGTACCTGGTTCCGAAAGTCATCGAGTAAGGGATAGAGCCTGCCATGCATCAACTCACTCTGGCCGAGATCGCCCGCGGACTCGCCGACAAGTCGTTTTCCTCCGAAGAGCTGACCGGCGCGTTGCTGTCGCGCATCAAGCAGCTCGACCCACAGATCAACAGCTTCATCAGCGTCACCGAAGCGCAGGCGCTGGAACAGGCCCGCGCTGCCGACGCCCGTCGCGCCAATGGCGAAACCGGCGCACTGCTGGGCGCACCGATTGCCCACAAGGACCTGTTCTGCACCCAGGGCGTACGCACCAGCTGCGGCTCGAAGATGCTCGACAGCTTCACCGCCCCCTACGACGCCACCGTTGTCGCCAAGCTCGCCGAAGCCGGCATGGTCACTCTCGGCAAGACCAACATGGACGAATTCGCCATGGGTTCGGCCAACGAATCCAGCCACTACGGCGCGGTGAAGAACCCCTGGAACCTCGAGCACGTGCCAGGCGGCTCGTCGGGTGGCTCCGCCGCAGCCGTGGCAGCGCGCCTGCTGCCGGTCGCCACCGGCACCGACACCGGCGGCTCGATCCGCCAGCCAGCCGCACTGACCAACCTCACCGGCCTCAAGCCCACCTACGGCCGCGTCTCGCGCTGGGGCATGATCGCCTACGCCTCGAGCCTCGACCAGGGCGGCCCGATGGCCCGCACCGCCGAAGACTGCGCCCTGCTGCTGCAAGGCATGGCCGGTTTCGACGCCAAGGATTCGACCAGCGTCGACGAATCGGTGCCCGACTACAGCGCCAACCTCAACGCCTCGCTGCAGGGCCTGCGCATCGGCCTGCCGAAGGAGTACTTCGGCGCCGGGCTCGATCCGCGCATCGCCGAACTGGTCCAGGCCAGCGTCAAGGAACTGGAGAAGCTCGGCGCGGTGGTCAAGGAAATCAGCCTGCCGAACATGCAGCACGCCATCCCGGCGTACTATGTGATCGCCCCGGCCGAAGCCTCCTCCAACCTCTCGCGCTTCGACGGCGTGCGCTTCGGCTACCGCTGCGAAGACCCGAAAGACCTCACCGACCTGTACAAGCGCTCGCGTGGCGAAGGCTTCGGCGTTGAAGTACAGCGCCGGATCATGGTCGGCACCTACGCCCTGTCGGCCGGCTACTACGACGCCTACTACGTCAAGGCCCAGCAGATCCGCCGCCTGATCAAGAACGACTTCATGGCCGCCTTCGAACAGGTCGACGTCATCCTCGGCCCGACCACGCCGAACCCGGCCTGGAAACTCGGCTCGAAGAACGCCGACCCGGTCGCCGCCTACCTCGAGGACGTCTACACCATCACCGCCAACCTCGCGGGCCTGCCCGGCCTGTCGATGCCGGCCGGCTTCGTCGATGGCCTGCCGGTGGGCGTGCAACTGCTGGCCCCGTACTTCCAGGAAGGCCGCCTGCTCAACGTCGCGCACCGCTACCAGCAAGTCACCGACTGGCACACCCGCGCCCCCAACGGCTTCTGAGGAATTCACACATGCAATGGGAAGTTGTGATCGGGCTGGAGATTCATACCCAGCTCGCCACCCAGTCGAAGATCTTCTCCGGCAGCGCCACCACCTTCGGCTCCGAGCCGAACACCCAGGCCAGCCTGGTCGACCTGGGCATGCCCGGCGTACTGCCGGTGCTGAACCAGGAGGCCGTACGCATGGCCTGCATGTTCGGCCTGGCCATCGATGCCGAGATCGGGCCGCGCAACGTGTTCGCGCGCAAGAACTACTTCTACCCCGACCTGCCCAAGGGCTACCAGATCAGCCAGATGGACCTGCCGATCGTTGGCAAGGGCCACCTGGACATCGCCCTGGAAGACGGCACCCTCAAGCGCATCGGCGTCACCCGCGCACACCTTGAGGAAGATGCCGGCAAGAGCCTGCACGAAGATTTCAACGGCGCCACCGGGATCGATTTGAACCGCGCAGGCACACCGCTGCTGGAAATCGTTTCCGAGCCGGACATGCGCAGCGCAAAAGAGGCGGTGGCCTACGTCAAGGCCATCCACGCCCTGGTGCGCTACCTGGGCATCTGCGACGGCAACATGGCCGAAGGCTCGCTGCGTTGCGACTGCAACGTCTCGGTTCGCCCGAAAGGCCAGGTCGAGTTCGGTACCCGCTGCGAGATCAAGAACGTCAACTCGTTCCGCTTCATCGAACGGGCGATCAACAGCGAGATCCAGCGCCAGATCGACCTGATCGAGGACGGCGGCAAGGTGGTCCAGGAAACCCGCCTGTACGACCCGAACAAGGACGAGACCCGTTCCATGCGCAGCAAGGAGGAAGCCAACGACTACCGCTACTTCCCCGATCCGGACCTGCTGCCGGTGGTCATCGAGCCAAGCTTCCTCGAAACCGTCCGCGCCTCGCTGCCCGAACTGCCAACGCAGAAGGTCGAGCGCTTCCAGAGCCAGTACGGCCTGTCGGCCTACGACGCCAACGTGCTCGCTAGCAGCCGCGAACAGGCCGACTACTTCGAGCAGGTGGCCAGCATCGGCGGCGACGCCAAGCTGGCGGCCAACTGGGTCATGGTCGAGCTGGGCAGCCTGCTGAACAAGCTGGGTGTCGAAATCGACCAGTCGCCGGTCAGTGCCGAGCTGCTCGGCGGCATGCTGCAGCGTATTCGCGACAACACCATCAGCGGCAAGATTGCCAAGACCGTGTTCGAGGCCATGGCTGCCGGTGAAGGCGATGCCGACAGCATCATCGAGAGCAAGGGCCTCAAGCAGGTGACCGACACCGGCGCGATCGACAAGATGCTCGATGAAGTGCTGGCCGCCAACGCCGAGCAGGTCGAACAGTACCGCGCCGCCGATGAAGCCAAGCGCGGCAAGATGTTCGGTTTCTTCGTCGGCCAGGCGATGAAGGCTTCCAAAGGCAAGGCCAACCCGGGGCAGGTGAACCAATTGCTCAAGGCCAAGCTCGAAGGGTGACCTGAACGCCCTCGTTCGCGGGCAAGTCGGAGCGGCGGTTCGGCGCTCCGACTTGCCCGCGAATGGAAGCACCGGAGAGCACCTGCCTTGCTGAAAAAAAACCTCGCCGCCCTGGCTCTTTTCTCTGCCTTGGCCGGCTGTGCCAGCCATGACATCGACCCACGCGGCTACGACGAAACCGGCACCGCCTCCTATTACGGTTCCCGCCACCACGGCAAACGCACTGCCAGCGGCGAAGCCTTCAACCAGCACGGCCTCACCGCCGCCCATCGCACGTTGCCGTTCGGCAGCCAGGTACTGGTGACCAACCTGTCCAACCAGCGCAGCGTGGTGGTGCGTATCAACGACCGCGGCCCCCACACCCGTGGCCGACTGATCGACCTGTCACGCGCTGCCGCAGAAAAAATCGGCATGCTCCGTAGCGGAACGGCGCGAGTCCGGGTACAAGGTCTGAGCGACTGACCTGACTGGAGCCCTGCCATTTTCGACCTCGCCACCCTCCCCACCTTCAGCCTCCTGCAACTGGGCCTGGGCCTGGTGCTGTTGGTCATCGGCGCCGAACTGCTGGTACGCGCCGCCCTGCGCCTGGCCACGCGCCTGCACGTGCGGCCGCTGATCATCGGCCTGAGCCTGGTGGCCTTCGGCAGTACCGCGCCACAACTGACAGTCAGCCTGCAGGCGGCCTACCAGGGCGCGCCGGACGTGGCGGTGGGCAGTGTGATCGGCAGCAATATCTTCAATGTGCTGGTGATCCTCGGGCTTGCTGCACTGATCATCCCGCTGCGCGTTTCGCGGCAACTGGTACGCCTGGACATCCCGTTGATGATCGCGGCCAGTGCAGTGGTCTACCTGCTGGCGGCCAACGGCGAACTGGGCAGGCTCGAGGGCGCGCTGTTGCTGCTGGGCCTGCTGGGCTACCTGGGCATGCTCTGGCATCAGTCCCGCCACTATTCCCGCACCTATCCTGCGCCCGACGCCGCTCGCCGCAGCCCGGGCCGCTTCTGGAGTACCGTGGTGCTGCAGACCCTGTTCGGGCTGGTGCTGCTCAGCCTCGGCGGGCACTTGCTGCTGGAGGCGGCGGTCGAGGTCGCCACCGACCTGGGCCTGTCCGAGCGGATCATCGGCCTGACCGTGGTCGCCGTCTGCACTTCGCTACCGGAACTGGCCGCCGCGCTGATCGCCGCCCTGCGGGGCGAGCGCGAGATCGCCGTGGGTACGGTGATCGGCAGCAACCTGTTCAACCTCCTGGCAGTGCTGGGGCTTACTGCCTTGACCACGCCCGAACCGCTGACCATCTCACCCAACGCCCTGGCGTTCGACCTGCCGGTGATGCTCGGGGTCGCCGTCCTTAGCCTGCCCGTGTTTTATTCCGGCTACCGGATCACCCGCGCCGAAGGGCTGGTGTTCCTCGCGCTCTACCTGGCTTACGGCCTGCACGTGGTGGCCTTCACCACCGGCATGCCACTGGCCGGGCGCCTGGAGCGCCTGATGCTGTTCTACGTCATGCCGGTGCTGGCGGTGGTACTGCTATACACCACGCTTCGCGCCTGGCGCCGCCAACACTGAGGAAAACGCAATGACCGACAACAAGAACGCCGGTGAGCAGGTTCGGCGCCAGGTGATGGGGGACGCTTTCGTGGATCGCGCCCTGGGCAATGCCACCGAATTCACCCAGCCCCTGCAGGACTTCGTCAACGAGCATGCCTGGGGCAGCGTCTGGTCCCGCGAGGGGCTGCCATTGAAGACTCGCAGCCTGATCACCCTGGCGGCGCTGACCGCACTGAAGTGCCCACAGGAGCTCAAGGGTCATGTTCGCGGGGCATTGAACAACGGCTGCACGGTGGAGGAGATTCGCGAAGCGCTGCTGCATTGCGCAGTGTACGCAGGGGTGCCGGCGGCGATCGATGCGTTCCGCGCGGCACAGGAAGTGATCGACAGTTACCAGGCCTGAGGTCGCACCGGCCTCTTCGTGGGTAAACCCGCTCCCACAGGCACGCCGCTGTGCGGACTCTGGGGGAGCGGGTTTACCCGCGAAAAGAGCAACGCATCAGCGCAGATTCATCCGTTGGCCTGACGCGCCTTCTTCACCCGGAACGCCACCCACAGCGCTGCGATCCACAGCGGAATCAGCATCACCGAGATGCGCACTGGCGGGGTGAGGTACATCACCACCAGGATCAGCGCTATGAACGCCAGGCACAGATAGTTGGTCAGCGGATGCCCCCAACTGCGGTAGAACGGCGTGATGCCCGCGGCCAGCTTGGCCTTGCGGAACTTGAGGTGGGTGATGCTGATGCTCGCCCAGTTGATCACCAGCGCCGATACCGCCAGGGCCATCAGCAAACCGAACGCCTCGCCCGGCATCAGGTAGTTGATCACCACGCACAAACCCGTCGCCAGCGCCGAAACGCCCAGTGCCACCAACGGCACACCGCTGCGGCTGACCTTGAGCAACTGGCGCGGTGCATCGCCCTGGCTGGCCAGGCCGAACAGCATGCGGCTGTTGGCGTAGACGCAGCTGTTGTAGACCGACAGCGCGGCGGTCAGCACCACGACGTTGAGCACGGTAGCGACCACGTCGCTGTCCAGCTCATGGAAGATCATCACGAACGGGCTACCGCCCTGCACCACCTTCTGCCACGGGTACAGCGCCAGCAGCACGGCAAGCGCGCCGATATAGAAGATCAGGATGCGGTAGACCACCTGGTTGGTGGCCTTGGGGATGCTCTGGCGCGGATTGTCCGCCTCGGCAGCGGTGATACCCACCAACTCCAGGCCGCCAAAGGAGAACATGATCACCGCCAGCGCCATGATCAGCCCGGTGATGCCATTGGGGAAGAAGCCACCGTACTGCCACAGGTTGGCCACGCTGGCATCCGGGCCACCATGACCGCTGCCCAGCAGCCAGGCGCCGAAGCCGATCATGCTGACGATTGCCACTACCTTGACCAGGGCGAACCAGAACTCCATCTCACCGTAGACCTTCACCTGGGTCAGGTTGATGGCGTTGATCACCACGAAGAAGATCGCCGCCGTGGCCCAGGTCGGAAACTCCGGCCACCAGTACTGCACGTAGATACCCACGGCCGTCAGTTCGGCCATGCCAACCAATACGTAGACGACCCAGTAGTTCCAGCCCGAGACGAAGCCAGCGAACTCGCTCCAGTATTGATGGGCGAAGTGGCTGAAGCTGCCGGCAACCGGCTCCTCGACCACCATTTCACCCAGCTGGCGCATGATCAGGAAAGCCATCAGGCCAGCGATCGCATAGCCCAGCAGTACCGAAGGGCCGGCCAACTGGATGGTCTGGGCGATCCCCAGGAACAGACCGGTGCCGATGGCACCGCCCAGCGCAATCAACTGGATATGGCGATTCTTCAGCCCGCGTTGCAACCCCGCGGGCGTGCTCTGGTCTTGCATGAAGTGTCCTTTAGTTCAGGAGGCAGTGTTGTTGTGTTGTGGCGGCCAGCATCTAGATCCACCCGCCCCATTGCAAGATGAATATGCCGATATTGGTGGTGATCGCCGCCATTAGCGTCGTGATCACGATGATAGACGCAGCCAGCTCGTGATTGCCATTGGCTGCGCGGGCCATGACATAACTGGCCGCCGCCGTCGGGCTGCCAATGTAGAGAAACAGGATCCCCAGCTCCGCGCCGCGAAACCCGCACAGCCAGGCGCCCAGGGTGGCCACCAGCGGCAGCCAGACCATCTTCACCAGGCTGGCATCCACCGCGAGCTTGCCGCTGTCGCGCAGGGCTGCCAGCGACAGGGTGCCGCCGATGCAGATCAGCGCCAGTGGCAGGGTCATCTGCGCCAGGTAGTCACCCGAGGTCAGCAACCAGTTGGGCAGGGGCACCTGCCCATACGCCATGGGCGTCGCTGCCAGCACGCTGATGATCAGCGGGTTGCTGAAGATGCTCTTGCACAGGCTCCACGGGTCGGATTTCAAGCTCGGGCTGTACACCGCCAACACCACCGTCGACAGCGAGTTGTAGAGCAGGATTACCAGCCCGGCGAGTACCGCACCGAGGGAAATCCCGTAGTCGCCATAGAGGCTGGCCGCCAGTGCCAGGCCGATCACTCCGTTGTTGCCGCGGAACGCACCTTGCGTGTAGATGCCGCGGTCCTCTGGCGGGCTGCGCCAGATCGCCAGCCCCCAGGAGAGCGCAAAGCACACCAGGGTCGCGAGGATGAAGTAGAGGATGACCCCGGGTTTGACCGCCGTCGACAGGTCGGCGTGATAGATACCCAGGAACAGCAGCGCCGGCATGCAGGTGTTGAACACCAGCGAGGACGCGACCTTGATGAAGTTGTCGTCGATCAAGCGGATGCGCTTGAGGAGCACGCCCATGAACAGCATGGCGAAAACCGGGGCCGTGATGTTCAACGTCTGGATAAGAAGGGCGAGCATTGCGCGCGATCCTGGAGAAGGTTGCCGATAGGGGGCTAATCATACGTCAGTGCCAGGTGATTGCGTCCGCCATGGATGAAGGATCTGTCCACAAACAGATCTTGACGTAGGAAATTTCCATCCTATTATCAAAACAACTGTATATACGTACAGTTAATTGGAATTTTTCAGACATCGCATGGAGCAAACAATGTCAGAAATGCAATCACTGCCCGCAACCGGCCAGGCCAATCTGCTGGTCGCAGACCTCGACCGCTTGTTCGACCCTGAGGGCGTCCCCCTGGAGGGAGCGCACACGCATCTGGTGCTGGTGGTGGACGGCCATCACACCGTCAAATATCACCGCCTACCGCCACTCGACACACCGAAGCCCAGCGGGCCCGAGCTGCGTTTCGAAGGCGGCGAACACACCGCCATCGGCGACAACGTCCTGCTGCGCTTTGCCGCCAACCAACCACCGGTCGTGGCGCACCAGTCACCCCTGCCGTTGCCCAATGGCCTGAGCCTGACCTACGGCCAAGTGGTGGCTCTGGGCGGTGACTTCTATGGTGTGCCCGAACGCCCCATCGCCGATGGAGCAACACCCTCCGAGCGCATCGAACGTTTCCTCCAGGCTTTCGACTCCTTGGCCCGCCTGCCGGCCTCCCGTGCCGAAGCCCAGGACATTCTGGCGGTCATGCAGGAAGAGATCTCGGCGGCCAATCGCGCCATCAAGGACGGCCGTCAACCCCATGAAGCCTATGACGCACTGGGCGACAGCCTGTCGGCGCGCTGGAATCGCATCACCGGAGGCGGCAGCGTGGCTTCGGATCTACTGCCACTGGGCCGCTACCTGAAACTGGCCGCCAGCAACTGGGACCATTTCGGCCGGTCGGCCCTGCTGGCTTACCAGGCCGGCCACGGCGCAGCACTGCAGCAGGCACTGCGCGCCCGTGACAGCGGCGACGAACGCGACCTGCAACTGGCCTATGCCATGAACGCCTTCGCCGACCACTTCCTTACCGACCTGTTCTCCGCCGGCCACCTGCGCGTACCGCGCAAGGCCCTGGCCGACACGGTCACGCCGAGCGATATCGGCTCGCTGGTGTCGCGCTTCATGCATGACGAGGACAGCAAGTATGGCCTGCGCGTACGCAATGCCGAAGGCGAGCAATGGCGGGCCTATGGCGACAAGCGTTATTTCGACAGCGTCGATGTGGCCAACCGACGCCAGGTCGGCCGCGCGGTACAGCGTTCGGCCGACGAAGTGTTCCAAGCCTTCGACAAGGGGCAGGCCACGTCGCCGGAGCAGTACGCCGCCCTGCGCCTGACGCCAGACCTGCAGGCAGCCGAACAGGACCTGGTGCCCGGCAATTTCGCTCCGCTCTACCGCCAGCAAGGCTCGACGGTGCTGCGACGCAAGAATGTGGCCGACCTCAACGACGGCCAGTACACCGGTGATTGGTGGGGCTGGAGCACTTACCTGCTGCTCAAGGACTACAAGCCCAACCGCCCGACGGGCTTCATCGATGCCCCGACAGCCTCGCCAGCCATCGTTGCCAACGGTTGGCAACGCCGCGAGCCGGATGGCCTGAACTGGCGTCGGGGTAACGCCGTGCGCTATGCCTTCAGTGTCGACGATGGCATCAACGAATCCTATATCGGCCCTTGGAATCCCTATAGCGAGCTGGGCGAGCAGTTCCACCCGACCGTGCAACTACCGCTCGATGCCCAACGCCGTGGGCGCAACCTGTTCCGCCAGTTTCGCGATGGCGCACCAGAGCTGATCGCTCGCCTCGACGGGCAGGCCACCACCTATATCGACCGTAACGCGTGACAAGGAGGTCACCGATGAACATCAGGATCAAACTGGAACTGGCTTCAGGCCAGTCGCTGCAAGGGATGCCGCTGGAGTTGCTGCGCGATGGGCAAGTGGTCGGGCGGGCGCAGGTGGCGCGGGATGGGGAGGTGTCGTTCGCGGTCGAGCCAGGCACAGGTGCGCTGGCGGTGCGAATGGATCGGGCGGTGATCGGGGGCTGATCTTCGCGGCGCCTGCTTCACGGGCAAGTCGGAGCAGACGCCGCGGTCTACCGATGGATCAGCGCCGCACCGGGCGCTTCTGCAGCTTGCGCTGCAAGGTGCGCCGGTGCATGCCCAGCGCCCGCGCCGTGGCGGAGATATTGCCCTCGTGCTCGGTCAACACGCGCTGGATGTGTTCCCACTGCAGGCGGTCCACCGACATCGGGTTTTCCGGCACCAGGGTATCGAGGTCGGCATGTTCGGACAGCAGCGCCGCCAGCACATCGTCGGCGTCGGCCGGCTTGCACAGGTAGTTGCAAGCACCGCGCTTGATCGCCTCAACCGCAGTGGCGATGCTCGAATAGCCGGTCAGGATCAGCACGCGCATCTCCGGGTCCAGTTCCAGCAGCTTGGGCAACAGGACCAGGCCCGAGTCGCCCTCCATCTTCAAGTCCAGCGTGGCGTAGTCCGGCAAGTCCTGCTGGGCCAGGATCAATCCCTCTTCGGCGCTGGCGGCGGTGCTCACCCGAAAACCGCGGCGGCTCATGGCACGGGCCATCACCCGGGTAAAGGTGGCGTCATCATCCACCAGCAGCAAGTGCGGCAGCTCTTCGCCTTCGATCTGGTTCTCGTCGCTCATCGTTCATCTCCTCGCTTGCCATGGGGCAGGCGCAGCTCGGTCAGGGTGCCGCCCTCTTCATGACTATAGAGTTTCACCGAGCCCCCCGCGCGGGTCACGCTGGCCTTGCTCAGGAACAGGCCCAGGCCGAAGCCTTTGCCCTTGGTGGTAAAGAAAGGTTTGCCGATCGCCTCGGCGATGGCCACCGGTACGCCGGCGCCATGGTCGCGGATGCTGATCAGGATATCCTGGGCATCCCAGTCCAGACGCACTTCGAGGTCATTCGGACAGGCATCGGCGGCGTTGTTCAGCAGGTTGAGCAGCGCCTGGGTGAGGTCGGGTGGCGGAATCAGCCGCGGCACCTCGCCATCGCGCAGGCGCTGGAAGCGGTAACTGGCTTCAGGGCGCATCAGGTGCCAGCGGTTGAGCGCCTCGTCGAGCCAGGCGGTGACCTCCTGCTCCTGCACATTCATGCGCCGGTTGGCTTCGGCGGCACGCACCAGTTGCTGCAGCGTCTGCTTGCACAGCTTGACCTGGTCCTGCAGTACCGCAAGGTCTTCCTGCAACTGCGGATCGGTATGGTCCTGGCGCATCTCGTTGATCAGCACGCTCATGGTCGCCAACGGCGTGCCCAGCTCGTGGGCGGCCCCAGCCGCCTGGGTGGCCACGGCCAGCAACTGTTCATCGCGCAGGCTTTCCTCGCGCCGCTCGGCACGCATCTGCTCCTGGCGGCGCAGCTCTTCGGCCATGCGCGCGGCGAAGAAGGTAATGACAGCAGCGGCCAGGGCGATGCTCAGCCACATGCCATAAACCTGCATGGTGTCGCGCGCCAGCGGCAGCGTCTCCAGCGGGTAGAACTGCACCAGCAGCAGGCTGTAGGCGACCAGCGCAATGCCCGACAACACCAGTGAATAGATCCACGGCAGGGTCACGGCAGCAATCGCCAGCGGCACCAGGTAATAGGACACGAAGGGGTTGGTCGAGCCCCCCGAGTAGTACAGCAAGGCACTGTGGATCAGCAGGTCACAGGCCAGTTGCAGGGCGTACTCCATCTCCGTGACCGGCAAGGTCAGACGCAGCCGCAAGGCGGTGAAGGCACACAGCAGCGACGATAGCGCCAGGGTTGCCACCAGCGACAGCCATGGCAGCGGCAGCAGCTCGGTCCAGTAGGCCACGCCCACGGAGCCGGCCTGGGCGGCCAGGACCAGGATGCGAATGATGGTCAGGCGCCAGAGGTTCTGGCGAGTGGCGGACATTGGGTGTGCGGGGGCGAGCATGAGCTCTCCTGATGAGTGCTCCAGGACAATCGGCTGGAGTATACCGAAGCCATGGCCCCCGCTGCAGCAATGCGGCAAAGCGCCACACTCTGTCACAAAGTCATGATGGCATTGTTGAACCCACTCCACTGTTTCCGGTCTGATTGGCCATGCGTGGAATGGACATCATCCCCACGCTTTCTATTTGAAGGAGTCATACATGCACATTTCCCGTCGCAGCGCCGCGTTCGTCCTGTCTTGTGGCATGCTCGCCAGCCTGCCGGCCCTGGCCGCAGACGAGCCACGCTACAACCAGGTTTCGCTGCGCGCCGAGGTCAGCAAGGAAGTGGCCCGCGACCTGATGGTCGTCACCCTTTACAGCGAAGCGCAGAACACCGACCCGGGCAAGCTCGCCAAGCAGATCACCGAGACCATGAACAAGGCGGTCCAGCAGGCCCGCGAAGTCAAGGACGTGAAGATCAGCCAAGGCAGCCGTAACAGCTATCCGGTCTACGACACCAAGGGCCAGAAGATCACCGGCTGGCGCGAGCGCGCCGAACTGCGCCTGGAAAGCGCCGACTTCCCTGCCCTGTCCAAGCTCACCGGTGAACTGCTGCAGGAACTGAAGATGGGCGGCATGGACTTCTCCATCGCCCCGGCCACCCGCAAGGCCAGTGAAGACGAGCTGCTCAAGGATGCAGTCAACGCCTTCAAGGCCCGCGCCCAACTGGCTACCGAGGCCCTCGGCGGCAAAGGCTACAAAGTGGTCAGCCTGAACCTCAACAGCAGCGGCTACCCGCGCCCTTACATGCGCAGCGCACCGATGGCGATGAAAGCCATGGCTGCGGATGAAGCGGCCTCGCCGGATATCGAAGCGGGCACCAGCGAAGTCAGCATGAATGCCGACGGGCTGATCGAAGTACAGATGCCGTGATCGCGGCTGCGCTCGATTGAGCGACCGGGGCCGCCGCCAGGACGGCCCCTTCCCTCCCCATCTCGCCGCACCTGTCGCAATGACAGCGGCGAAGCCCATACCGCAGCTCTTCAGATGAATATTCCTACGCACCCTTAAAGTGCATCCTACATCCCTCAACGTTTCGAAACATGTCGCAAAATGCCAGCTTTTTTCTTGCGCAAACGTTCAACCTACGCAAAATTTACATGAATGCGACATCCATGTACGACCGTGCCACATTTCTGGCGCCGACTATCCTGTTGAGTGTTGCAATGGGTACACCCCCTGCATAAGTATCCGCAGGTCGGCTCACGAGGCCACCTCAAATCAAAAATGACAACAATGAGGCCACCATGCTCAAACACGCAGTCATTCCGTTCCTGGTAGGCGCAGGCCTGCTGGCTGGCGCCCCTGCCGCCCTCGCCGCGTCCAACCTGGTGTTCTGCTCCGAAGGCAGCCCCGCCGGTTTCGACCCGGGCCAATACACCACCGGAACCGACTTCGACGCCTCGGCCGAAACGATCTTCAACCGCCTGACCCAGTTCGAACGTGGCGGCACCGCCGTCGTCCCCGGTCTGGCCACCAAATGGGACGTTTCCGACGACGGCAAGACCTATACCTTCCACCTGCGTGAAGGGGTCAAGTTCCACACCACCGACTACTTCAAGCCAAGCCGTGAATTCAACGCCGACGACGTGCTGTTCACCTTCAACCGCATGCTCGACAAGGACATGCCGTTCCGCAAGGCCTACCCCACCGAATTCCCGTACTTCACCGACATGGGCATGGACAAGAACATCGCCAAGCTCGAGAAGGTCGACGAACACACCGTACGCTTCACCCTCAACGAAGTGGACGCCGCGTTCATCCAGAACCTGGCGATGAGCTTCGCCTCGATCCAGTCCGCCGAGTACGCCGACCAGCTGCTCAAGCAGGGCAAGGCCGCCGACATCAACCAGAAGCCGATCGGCACCGGTCCATTCGTGTTCAGCAGGTACCAGAAGGACGCGCTGATCCGCTACAAGGGCAACAAGGACTACTGGAAACCGGACGACGTGAAGATCGACAACCTGGTCTTCGCCATCAGCACCGACGCCTCGGTGCGCATGCAGAAGCTCAAGCGCGACGAGTGCCAGGTCACGCTGTTCCCACGCCCAGCCGATATCGAGCCGCTGAAGAAGGATCCGAAGCTGCAGATGCCTGAACAGGCCGGCTTCAACCTCGGCTACATCGCCTACAACGTGATGGACAAGATCAAGGGCAGCAACGAGCCCAACCCCATGGCCCAGCTCAAGGTGCGCGAGGCGCTGGACATGGCGGTGAACAAGCAGCAGATCATCGATTCGGTGTACCAGGGTGCCGGCCAGCTGGCAGTCAATGCCATGCCACCGACCCAGTGGTCCTACGACACCACCATCAAGGACGCCAAGTACGATCCGGAAAAAGCCAGGCAGTTGCTCAAGGAGGCCGGCGTCAAGGAAGGCACCGAGATCACCCTGTGGGCCATGCCGGTGCAACGCCCCTACAACCCCAACGCCAAGCTGATGGCCGAGATGCTGCAGTCGGACTGGTCCAAGATCGGCATCAAGGCCAAGATCGTCAGCTACGAATGGGGCGAGTACATCAAGCGCTCCAAGGGCGGCGAAAACGGCGCCATGCTGATCGGCTGGAGCGGCGACAACGGTGACCCGGACAACTGGCTCGGCACCCTGTTCGGTTGCGACGCGCTGGAGGGTAACAACTTCTCCAAGTGGTGCTACAAGCCGTACGACGACATCATCAAGCAGGCCAAGGCCACCTCCGACCAGGCCAAGCGCACGGAGCTGTACAAGCAGGCGCAGCACATCATCAAGGAGCAGGTGCCGATGACCCCTATCGCTCACTCTACTGTCTATCAGCCGATGAGTGCGAAAGTGAAGGACTTCAAGATCAGCCCGTTCGGACTGAACTCCTTCTATGGCGTAAGCGTGGAGAAATAGCGCCCAGCCAGCCTCGTCATTTGTCGGGGCTGGCGTGAGCACGGCGGGGCGCCGAAATTTCTCGGCAAACTTCCGAAATTTCTTACGCCACTAGACATATTCATTACCTGTCTCGCCCTTCCTGATGCCGCTAACGTCAGGAACGGGCTTCTGTTGCCGCCCGTTCAGTGTGCGGCAGCGCAAACGGATGAGGAAAGGATCGCCATGCGCCATACCACACTGCTCGGCACCGTGCTGGGTCTGGGACTGCTCAGCCAGGCCCTCCCTGCCCAGGCCAATAACCTGGTGTTCTGCTCCGAAGGCAGCCCAGCGGGCTTCGACACCGCTCAATACACCTCGGCCACCGACAACGATGCCGCCGAACCGATCTACAACCGCCTGGTCGAGTTCGAGCGTGGGGGCACCGCTGTGCAGCCAGGCCTGGCCACCGACTGGCAGGTCTCCGAAGACGGCTTGCGCTACACCTTCCACCTGCGGCCCGGGGTGAAGTTCCACCACAACAAGGACTTCAAGCCCACCCGCGACTTCAACGCCGACGACGTGCTGTTCACCTTCAACCGCATGCTCGACAAGGACCATCCGTTCCGCAAGGCCTACCCGACCGAGTTCCCCTACTTCATCAGCATGGGCCTGGACAAGAACATCGCCAAGGTCGAGAAAACCGACCCGCTCACGGTGGTCTTCACCCTCAACACGGTCGATGCCGCGTTCATCCAGAACATCGCCATGGCCTTCGCCTCCATACTCTCCGCCGAATACGCCGAGCACCTGCTGGCCAGCGGCAGGCCCAGCGACATCAACCAGAAGCCGATCGGCACCGGCCCGTTCGTGTTCCAGCGCTACCAGAAGGACTCGCAGATCCGCTTCAAGGGCAACAAGAACTACTGGGCGCCTGACCGGGTGAAGATCGACAACCTGGTGTTCTCGATCAACATCGACCCTTCGGTGCGCATCCAGAAGCTGCGCCGCAACGAGTGCCAGGTCACCCTTCACCCACGCCCGGCCGATCTGCCTGCGCTCAAGCAGGACAGCAAGCTACAGGTCATGACGCAGCCCGGCTTCAACCTCGGCTACATCGCCTACAACACCCAGCACCCACCGTTCGATCGACTTGAAGTGCGCCAGGCGATGGACATGGCGGTCAACAAGCAGGCGATCATCCAGGCGGTCTACCAGGACGCCGGGCAAACGGCAGTCAACGCCATGCCTCCCACCCAATGGTCCTACGACGATACGCTCAAGGACGCGCCGTTCGATCCGCAAAAGGCCAAGCAGGTGCTGGAGCAGGCCGGGGTCAAGCCAGGCACGGAAATCACCCTCTGGGCCATGCCGGTGCAACGCCCTTACAACCCCAATGCCAAGCTCATGGCCGAAATGCTCCAGGCCGACTGGAGCAAGCTCGGTTTCAAGGTCCGTATCGTCAGCTACGAATGGGGCGAATACCTCAAGCGCATGAAAAATGGCGAACACGACATCGCCCTGATCGGTTGGACCGGCGACAACGGCGATCCGGACAACTGGCTTGGAACCCTGTTCAGTTGCGATGCCATTGGCAGCAACAACTACTCGCAGTGGTGCGACAGCCAGTACGACGAACTGGTCAAGAAGGCCAAGCAGGTCACCGACCGCGAACAGCGCACCCACCTCTACCAGCAGGCCCAGCAACGCCTCAAGCAGCAGGTACCGATTACCCCGGTGGCCCATTCGACGGTCAACCAACCTCTCAGCATCAGTGTGAAAGACTTCAAGGTCAGCCCCTTCGGACGCAACGTTTTCTCCGGCGTCAGCATCGATTGACCCTGTATCGCCAGACCGGGAGTGCCCCACTCCCGCGACCGCGTGCAGCCCGGATTTGCCTGGCAATCCCAGGTGAACACCCGCAGTACCGCGTCACCGAGCCAAGCCCGACCCACAAGATCGGGCCACAGATATAAGAATAGAAAGGGAGCTTTAACCTTGAAACGAACCACCAAAACCGCGCTGGCCCTGTCCATCGGCGCCTTCTGCGCCGCCGCCCAGGCAGAACCTGTCAGCCAGGACTTCTACCCGCTGAGCCTCAAGTCGGCCAGCGAGCAGGCCGATGCCTCGGGCTTCTTCGAAGGCCAGAGCCTGAGTGGCAGCACCCGCAACTGGTACGCCCGCGAACGCGCCACCCGTGCGCCGCTGTGGAAGTACTACAAGAGCGACGGCACCCGCCACGACACCCACAGCCGTGACAACTGGGTACAGGGCACCATCCTCAACTACAGTTCGGGCTTTACGCAGGGCACCGTGGGCTTCGCCACCGAAGTCGCCGCCTACAACGCCATCGCCCTCGAGCGTGGTCGCGCAGCGATTGCCGGGCCGAACAACCGCACCCTGACCCATAGCGATGGCGACCCTGTCGGCCAGTGGAGCAAGGCGGGCCTGGCCAACGTCAAGGCGCGCATCTCCAACACCACCCTCACCGTCGGCCGCCAGTCCCTGGACACGCCGATGATCGCCTACATCGGCAACCGTGCCCTGCCTTCGAGCTTCCAGGGCGTGGCGTTGCACAGCGCCGAGTTCGACAACCTGTCGTTCGACATCGGCACCTTCGACCGCGTCTCGCCGCGTACCGAACAGAGCCTGAGCAAGTTCCGCACCGAGTACAGCGCCACAGGCGTGGAAACCGACCGTGCCAGCACCGCCGGGATCAACTACCAGCCGTTCAAGAGCCTGACCACCAGCCTGTACGCCACCAAGGTCGACGACTTCTGGAACCAGTACTACTTCGGTGCCAACCACGTGTTGGGTGACAGCGCGGTGCTGAGCCTGACCACCGGCCTGAACTACTACAAGACGGTCGATGCCGGCAGCAAGAAGATGGGCGATATCGACAACGATACCTACAGCCTGTCGTTCGGTCTCACCCACCAGGCGCACACGCTCACCGCCTCCTGGCAGCAGGTCAACGGCAACGAGTACTTCGACTACCTGCACGAAACCAACGGTATCTACCTGGCCAACTCCCTGCTGTCGGACTTCAACGGCCCGAACGAGAAATCCCTGCAGATTTCCTACGTGCTGAACATGGCCCAGTACGGCGTACCAGGCCTGAAGTTCAACCTGTACAACGCCCGCGGCTGGGGCATCGACGGTACCCACTACCGCGGTACCGCCTACGACGTGCGTGGCATGGATGGCGAGACCCACTACGAGTGGGGCATCGGCACCAGCTATGCGGTGCAGAGCGGCATGCTGAAGGACACCAGCATCCGCGCCACCTATACCGCTCACCGCGCCAGCAAGGCCCAGGCCGATGGCAGCCTGGACGAGCTGCGCATCGTCACCACCATTCCGTTCAACATTCTCTGACCGCCAACGCCACGGCCCGGGCTATCCGGGCCGTGACGTCTACGCTGGAGTCATTCGCAGGGAGGTTCCATGAAATCGCTACCGCTACGCGCTGCCCTGGCAGCGATCATCCTGGGCGCTGCCGGCAACCTCGCGGCCAAGCCCCTGGTGGTGTGCACCGAAGCCAGCCCCGAAGGTTTCGATATCGTCCAGTACACCACTGCGGTCACCGCCGACGCCTCGGCCGAGACCGTGTTCAACCGCCTGGTCGACTTCAAGCCCGGCACCACCGATATCCAGCCGGCCCTGGCCGACAGCTGGGAAATCAGCGCCGACGGCCTGACTTACACCTTCCACCTGCGCCAGGGTGTGAAGTTCCACACCACCGACTACTTCACCCCCACCCGCGACTTCAATGCCGATGACGTGCTGTGGAGCCTGAACCGTCAGTTCGATGCCAAGCATCCGTGGCACGACAAGACCAGCGTCGGTTACCCCTATTTCGAGAGCATGGCCTTCGGGCAACTGCTCAAGTCGGTGAGCAAGACCGACGACCACACCGTGGTGATCACCCTGACCCGCCCCGAAGCGCCGTTCCTGCGTGACCTGGCCATGGCCTTCACCTCGATCTACTCCGCCGAATACGGCGACCAGTTGCTCAAGGCCGGCAAGACCGGCGACCTGAACAGCAAGCCGATCGGCACCGGGCCATTCGTGTTCCAGCGCTACAACAAGGACGCCCAGGTCCGCTTCAAGGCCAACCCCGACTATTTCCGCGGCAAGCCGCCCAGCGAAACGCTGGTGTTCGCCATCGCCACCGACAACAACGTGCGCCTGCAGAAACTGCGGGCCAACGAATGCCAGATCGCCCTGTACCCCAAACCCGACGACGTCCCGGCGATCAAGACCGATCCCAAGCTCAAGGTCGCCGAGATCGAGGCCCTGGTCACCGGCTACATCGCCATGAACACCGAGCACAAGTACCTGAGCGACGTGCGCGTGCGCAAGGCGATCAACATCGCCTTCGACCGCCAGACCCACGTCGACCAGTTGTTCGGCAAGGGCAACGCGCTGGTCGGGGTCAACCCCTACCCGCCGACCATGATCGGCTACAACACCGCCAACAAGAACCCGCCGCGCGACCTCGACAAGGCCCGCGCCCTGCTCAAGGAAGCCGGCGTCCCCGAGGGCACCGCCATCACCCTGTTCACCCGCAACGGTGGCGGCCCGACCAACCCCAATCCGCGTTTGTCGGCAGAGATGCTGCAGGCCGACCTTGCCAGGATCGGGCTCAAGCTCGACATCCGCGTGATGGAGTGGGCCGAGATGCTGCGCCGCGCCAAGAAGGGCGAGGCGGACCTGGTCTCCGCCGGCTGGGCCGGCGACAACGGTGACCCGGACAACTTCCTGACACCCATGCTCAGCTGTGATGCCGCCAAGACCGGCGAGAACTATGCGCGCTGGTGCAACCCTAAGTTCCAGGAACTGATCACCCGTGCCCGCGAGATCATCGACAACGATGAGCGTGCCAAGCTCTATAGCGAGGCGCTGGCGGTGTACGATGAGGATCAACCGTGGATCAGCATGGCCCACCCGAAGATGTTCACGGCCATGCGCGACAACGTAGAGGGATATGTCATCAACCCTCTGACCAATAACAACTTCGCCACCACCAAGGTGAAGTAGAAGAAAAACATGACCGCCGGCCTCTGCAAGGGCCGGCGGCTGCCTTGACCGGCCGATGAGGTACCTCCGACGATGTTGAGTTTTATTGCCCGGCGCCTGGGCCTGCTGATACCGACCTTCTTCGGTATCACCCTGCTGACCTTCGCGCTCATACGCCTGATCCCCGGCGACCCGGTGGAAGTGATGATGGGCGAGCGCAGGGTCGACCCTGAAATGCACGCCCAAGCCATGGAACGCCTTGGCCTGAACAAACCCCTGCCAGCCCAGTACATGGATTACATCGGCAAGCTCGCCCAGGGCGATCTCGGCGAATCGCTGCGCTCGCGCGAGAGCGTGTGGAACGAGTTCACCACGCTGTTCCCCGCGACGCTGGAGTTGGCGTTCTGCGCATTGATCTTCGCCGGGGTCTTCGGTCTGTTGGCCGGGGTGATCGCGGCGCTCAAGCGCGGATCGTTGTTCGACCATGGGGTGATGGGCGTCTCGCTCGCCGGCTATTCCATGCCCATTTTCTGGTGGGGCCTGATCCTCATCATGTTCTCGTCGGTGAGCATGGGCTGGACGCCCGTGTCCGGGCGCATCGACCCGTTGTACGACGTCGAGCCGGTGACCGGCTTCATGTTGATCGACACGCTGCTGGTGGGCGATGAAGGCTCGTTCAAGGATGCGTTCATGCACCTGATCCTGCCGACCATCGTGCTCGGGACCATCCCGCTGGCGGTGATCGCCCGCATGACCCGCTCCTCGATGCTCGAAGTGCTGCGCGAAGACTACATCCGTACCGCCCGCGCCAAGGGCCTGTCGCCGGCCCGCGTGGTATTCGTGCACGGCCTGCGCAATGCGCTGATCCCGGTGTTGACGGTGTTCGGCCTGCAGGTCGGCACCTTGCTCGCCGGTGCCGTGCTCACCGAAACCATCTTCTCCTGGCCGGGCATTGGCAAATGGCTGATCGAAGCCATCGGCGCCCGTGACTACCCCGTGGTCCAGAACGGCATCCTGTTGATCGCCTGCCTGGTGATCCTGGTCAACTTCGTCGTGGATATCCTCTACGGCCTGGCCAACCCACGCATCCGTCATCAGCGCTGAGGGCCCCGCCATGACTAACCCGACTTCCAACGCTGTGACCCAGGCTCCCACCGCCGACCACAGCCAGCTCTACCCCTCCCCGTACAAGGAGTTCTGGCAGGCCTTCTCGCGCAACAAGGGCGCAGTGGCAGGCCTGGTCTTCATGTGCCTGATCGTGTTCTGTGCGCTGTTCGCCCCCTGGGTCGCGCCACACAACCCCAGCGAGCAATACCGCGACTTCCTGCTGACCCCGCCGGTCTGGCTCGAGGGCGGCACCTGGCAGTTCATCCTCGGCACCGACGAACTGGGCCGCGACCTGCTCTCGCGCCTGATTCAGGGCGCACGCCTGTCGCTGCTGATCGGCCTGTCATCGGTGGTGATATCGCTGATCCCCGGCATCCTGCTGGGCTTGTTCGCCGGTTTCTTCCCGCGTCTGCTCGGCCCGTCGATCATGCGCCTGATGGACGTGATGCTGGCCCTGCCTTCGCTGCTGCTGGCCGTGGCCATCGTCGCCATCCTCGGCCCTGGCCTGATCAACACCGTGATCGCCATTGCCGTGGTGTCGCTGCCCTCCTACGTACGCCTGACCCGTGCCGCGGTGATGGGCGAGCTGAACCGTGACTACGTCACCGCCGCACGTCTGGCCGGTGCCAGCCTGCCGCGCCTGATGTTCGTCACCGTACTGCCCAACTGCATGGCACCGCTGATCGTGCAGGCTACCTTGAGCTTCTCCTCGGCGATCCTCGACGCCGCTGCCCTGGGCTTCCTCGGCCTTGGCGTCCAGCCGCCCACGCCTGAGTGGGGCACCATGCTGGCCTCTGCCCGCGACTACATCGAGCGCGCCTGGTGGGTGGTGAGCCTGCCTGGCCTGACGATCCTGCTCAGCGTGCTGGCAATCAACCTGATGGGCGACGGCCTGCGCGATGCGCTGGACCCGAAACTCAAGAACGCCGCCTGAGGAGAGCGCCATGTCACTGTTGCAGATCAACAACCTGAACGTGCGCTTCGGCGACGCTAATGCCGTACCTGTGGTAGACGGCCTCGACCTGTCGGTGGACGCCGGCGAGATCCTCGCCATCGTCGGCGAGTCCGGCTCCGGCAAGTCGGTGACCATGATGGCCCTGATGGGCCTGATCGACGCCCCCGGCCGCATCACCGCCGACAGCCTCACCTTCGACGGCACCGACATGCTCAAGCTCAGCGGTCGTCAACGGCGCAAGGTGGTGGGCAAGGACATCGCCATGGTCTTCCAGGACCCGATGACCGCACTCAATCCCAGCTACACCGTGGGCTACCAGATCGAGGAAGTGCTGCGCCAACACCTCGGTCTGAAGGGCAAGGCGGCGCGCCAGCGCGCGCTGGAGCTGCTCAAGAAAGTCGAGATCCCGGCCGCCGAAAGCCGCCTTGACGCTTACCCGCACCAGCTCTCCGGCGGCATGAGCCAGCGCGTCGCGATCGCCATGGCGATTGCTGGCGAACCCAAGCTGCTGATCGCCGACGAACCGACCACCGCCCTCGATGTGACCATTCAGGCACAGATCATGGAACTGCTGGTCAACCTGCAGAAGGAGCGCAACATGGCGCTCATCCTGATCACCCACGACCTGGCAGTGGTCGCCGAAACCGCCAGGCGTGTGTGCGTGATGTATGCAGGACAGGCAGTGGAAGTGGGCCAGGTGCCGGAACTGTTCGACATCCCCGCACACCCTTACAGCGAAGCGCTGCTGGCGGCGATCCCCGAGCACAGCATCGGCGCCGAACGGCTGGCCACACTGCCCGGCATCGTGCCTGGGCGCTATGACCGCCCCCAGGGTTGCCTGCTGTCGCCGCGCTGCCCCTATGTACGTGACAACTGCCGGGCACAGCGTCCGGCCCTCGATCCCCAGGCCCACAGCTTGGTGCGCTGCTTCTACCCGTTGAACCAGGAGGTGGCGTGATGACTGTCGTTCTGTCCGCCCGTGAACTGACCCGTCACTACGAAGTCTCCCGCGGCCTGTTCAAGGGCCATGCACTGGTGCGCGCGCTCAATGGCGTGTCGTTCGAACTGGAGGCCGGCAAGACCCTGGCCGTGGTCGGCGAGTCCGGCTGCGGCAAGTCCACCCTCGCCCGTGCCCTGACCCTGATCGAAGAGCCGTCCTCAGGCTCGCTGCAAATTGCCGGCACCGAGGTCAACGGCGCCGACAAGGCCCAGCGCAAGCAACTGCGCCGTGATGTGCAGATGGTCTTCCAGAGCCCCTATGCCTCACTCAATCCGCGGCAGAAGATCGGCGACCAACTGGCCGAGCCGCTGCTGATCAATACCTCGCTGAGCAAGACCGAGCGCCGCGACAAAGTGCAGAAGATGATGCAGCAGGTCGGCCTGCGCCCCGAGCACTACCAGCGCTACCCGCACATGTTCTCCGGCGGTCAGCGCCAGCGTATCGCCCTGGCCCGGGCCATGATGCTGCAGCCCAAGGTGCTGGTTGCGGACGAACCCACCTCGGCGCTCGATGTGTCGATCCAGGCCCAGGTCCTGAACCTGTTCATGGACCTGCAGAAAGAGTTCAACACCGCCTATGTGTTCATCTCGCACAACCTCGCGGTGGTGCGGCATGTCGCTGACCAGGTGCTGGTGATGTACCTGGGGCGCCCGGCGGAAATGGGGCCGAAGGAAGATATCTACGAGAAGCCGCTGCATCCCTACACCCAGGCACTGCTCTCGGCGACTCCGGCCATTCACCCCGACCCGCTGAAGCCGAAGATCCGCATCGCCGGTGAGCTGCCCAACCCGCTGAACCCGCCTGATGGCTGCGCCTTCCACAAGCGCTGCCCCTATGCCACCGAGCGTTGTGGCAAGGAGATTCCGGCGTTCAGGCAGGTCGGGACGCGGCAGGTGGCGTGTCACTATGCTGAGCAGTTCCTGTAAAGCGGCATAAAGCCGCTTCTGCGGGTTGTACAGTTGCGAAAAGGGCCGCATTAGCGGCCCTTTTCTATTAGTGCATGAAGATCGCGATCAGAATGATCACCGGGATTGGCACCCCAAGCATCCAGAGCAGAATCGAGCGCATGATGGTTCCTCCAGTCGTGAATTCGAATTAACGGACAACAGTGGTCGAAGCATGCAGGGCACGCGGGTCTTCTTCGACCCAACGAGCACGGTCACGCAGGCGACCACCGAACAAGGCTGCGAAGCTTGCGAAGAACGCACCGCACAGCAGGGCGATGAAGGTCCAGATGGCGGTCCAGGCCGCAACCTTCGCTGCTGTCTCGGCAGCTTCCTGCGCAGCCTGCTTGGCCTGCGCGGCATCCTGACGCGCCTCTTCATAGACTTGCTCGACGCGGGCCTGGGCTTCGGCCTGGGTCAGGCGAGTACGCTGGGCCACCAGTTGCGCCAGGTAGGTGCGATCCTCGGCAGCCATCCCGCCATCGGCAGCCAGGCCGCGGATCAGGATCCGGCTGGCCACGCCATTGGCCGCATCCTCGCTTACCGCGACCGGGCCGTCGCCACGGAGTAGACGATCTACGTAGTAGCCCATAGGGTCGGCGGCGCCTGAAGGCTTGCTGTTGTCATCGTTCATGGAAACGCTGGCCACGGCACCCGAGGCGGCAGCAGCACCCGCCGAAGCACCAGCACTGGCAAGCCCCCCTGCCGAAGACACGACCATCAACACCGTGACCAGGGTCGCGATGGCCCAGGACAGGAAACCATGGGCGGTATCGCGGAAATACACCTCGTCACCGTGCAGGTTGGCCCACTTCACTCGCAAGCGGCCAGCCATGTACCCGCCCAGCCCGGAGGCGAGGATCTGGGTAATCAGCAGCCAGACGATGGTGGATATCCCCAGCGCCTTGGCGCTGGCACCTTCGTTGGCCCAAGGCGAGGAGGCGGCAAAGCCAAGGCCCGCACCCAATATCACGAGGATCAACGACAACGCAGCCGCAGCAGCGGCACCGGCGAAGATGGCAGCCCAGGAAACGCCCGAGCGGTTCGGGGCCTCGGAGACAGCAGTTGGCAGATCGGCAGTGGTAATCATGATTCGGCGCCTTATGAGGGTGAGCAAAACTTCCGTTTTGTTTGCCACTCGATTGGTGCAGCGCGCGTGCCAGTTGTGACAAAAAATGAATCCCAGCTAAATCAATCAGTTAGGCAAAAACCATTTCCTAGGATCGTGCGAATCGCCCGAACCCACCCAGTTGAACAGGGCGTTATGCAGTATCCACAGCCCTCGGGCCTCAACGGTCAGACTGCACGCCCTTGTCGGCTGAAGCAGCCCGATGCATTATCGGCCCATGACCGCCACCCTCCTTCCAGACGGCCCCGCCCAGACCCCGCTCACTGCGGAAGTCGTCATGCGCTACCACTTGTGCTGGAAGCATCGTGACCTGGATGGGGTCATGGCGCTGTATCACCCGGAAATCCAATACCATGACTTTTTCCAGAACCGTGTGCTCGGCTTCGACGAGCTGCGCGAGTACGTGCGCGTCTCGTTGCCGCACGAAGCGGGGGAAGACATTGTCCACAGCGACCGCATCCGGGTCGACGGTTGCACAGCCTTCATCCAGTACCAGGTAACGGTCCAGGGCGGTGAAGGCCTGGTGGCTTTCCAGTCCAGCGAGGCGATCACGGTCAAGGACAACCTGATCTGGCGGGTCAATGAATACGGCACGCTGATCCGCCGCGACGGCAAGGGCGCCAGCGCGTCCGGGCCGCGTCCCGCCACCAGCCGCCTGGGTCTTTCGCCCCGCCAGTTGAGCACCATGGCCCAGGACCTCGAACACTATTTCCAGGCCCAACGCCCCTACCTTGACCCTGAGCTGGACCTCCAGCAGGTGGCAGAAGAAAGCGGCTATAGCCGCAACCAGATTTCCTACCTGCTCAACCAGGTGCTCGGCCAGAGTTTCTACCGCTACGTCAACCAGGCCCGCCTGCAGCATCTTCTGGCCGGGCTCGAAAGCGCAGGCTGCCGAGCCCCCATCGACGAACTGGCTTTCGACGCCGGCTTCAATTCGCTGTCGGCTTTCTACAAGTGCTTCCGCGAACACACCGGGCTCTCGCCCAAGGCCTACGTGAAGCAGATTTCTCTGCGTGCACGCACGTAAGACAGCGAAGCGCCCGCACTACTAGCATCGCTCCCAGAACCTTGAACGGAAGTGGGAGCAGTACCTGATGCAAGCCTGGCGCACGATCAGCCTCTGGATGGACCAGCTCGACGAGCCGCTCGACGCTCGCCCGTCGCTGCAGCAGGACCTGGATGTCGACGTGTGCATCATCGGCGCCGGCTATACCGGCCTGTGGACAGCCTACTACCTCAAGCGCCAGGCCCCGCACCTGCGCATCGCCATCCTCGAGGCCAACACCGCAGGCTTCGGCGCCTCCGGGCGCAACGGCGGCTGGCTGATGGGCAACCTGCTGGGCGAAGACCGTCTGCTGGCCACCCTTTCCCCACAGCAGCGCCGCGCCAGCGTCGACCTGCTGCACGCCATCCCCGACGAAGTGCACGGCGTGCTGCAACGCGAAGGCATCGACTGCGACTACCGCAAGGGTGGGGTCATCTACTGCGCCGCCCGCTACCCGGAGCAGGAGCGCAGCCTGCGTGCCTATCTCGACGACCTGTACCGCCAGGGCATGAACGAAGACGACTACCGCTGGCTCAAGCCCGAACAACTGGCCGGCCAACTGCGGGTCAGCAATGCCTACGGCGCGATCTTCAGCCCCCACGTCGCGACCATCCAGCCCGCCAAGCTGGTGCGCGGCCTGGCACGCGTGGTCGAGGGCATGGGCGTGCCCATCTACGAAAACACCCCGGCCAGCGACTGGCAGACCGGTGAGGTGCACACCGCCCAGGCCAAGGTCCGTTGCCAATGGGTCGTGCCGGCGGTCGAAGGCTACGCCGCCAGCCTGCCGCCGCTGGGTCGCCATCAACTGCCCGTGCAAAGCCTGCTGGTGGCCACCGAGCCGCTTCCGGAATCGGCCTGGGAGCAGATCGGCCTGAGCCAGGGCCAGGCCTTCAGCGAAGGCAGCCGCCAGGTCACCTACGGTCAGCGCACCACCGACAACCGCCTGGTGTTCGGCGCCCGCGGCGGGTATCGCTTCGGTGGCCGCCTGCGCGAGGACTTCAGCCTCAGCGACGCCGAGATCGAGCTGCGCCGCTATCTGTTCGGCGAGCTGTTCCCACACCTGAAGAACGTGCGCATCACCCACTCCTGGGGCGGCAACCTGGGGATGGCGCGGCGTTTCCGTCCGCACATGCTGTGCGATCGTCAACGCGGCCTGGCGCTGTCGGGTGGCTATGGCGGCGAAGGTGTCGGCGCCACCAACCTGGGCGGGCGCACGCTCGCAGCACTGATTCTCGGCCAGCACAACGAACTGACAGCCCAGCCCTGGGTCCACGACAACCGCCCGCTGTCGAGCCTGGCCAGTTGGCCGCCCGAGCCCTGCCGCTGGCTAGGCTACAACGCGATCATCCAGAGTTTCGTCCACGAGGACCGCACCCTCGCCAACCCGGCCAGCCCGGCCTGGCGGCGGCGCCTGGCCAGCGGCCTGGCCGGATTCATGGAAGGTTTCATGCACTGAGTTGCACCCACTACCACAAGAGATCCTGCAGTCATGAGCATCACCCAGTTCAAGCACACCGACAGCGCCGCGCTGGAAACCTCCAGCCCGGTCGCCGTCCCCCTCGGAGAACCCGTCGCAGTGACCTCGGTCACTTGCGTCGAACGCAACGATGGCGTCGAAACCGGTATCTGGGAATGTACGCCCGGGCGCTGGCGCCGGCAGATCGTGCAACAGGAGTTCTGCCATTTCATCAAGGGCCGCTGCACCTTCACCCCCGACGGTGGCGAGCCCCTGGTCATAGAAGCCGGAGACGCACTGATGCTACCGGCCAACAGCACCGGGATCTGGGATATCCAGGAAACCGTGCGCAAGACCTACGTACTGATTTTCTGATCCGCTGATCGCCTGCCGTTCTTCGATAACAACAGACAAAGCAAGGTAAACCGGACATGCGCAAACTCCTCCTCGCCCCCCTGATGCTGGCTGCTGGCGTCGCCAGTGCCGCCGACTCGGTGAAGATCTACAACTGGTCCAGCTACATCGCACCCGACACGCTGCAGAACTTCCAGAAAGCCACCGGCATCGTGCCCACCTACGATGTCTACGACAGCAACGAAACCCTCGACGGCAAGCTGATGACCGGCAACTCCGGTTACGACGTGGTCTTCCCCTCCAACCACTTCATGGCCCGGCAGATCCAGGGCAAGGCCCTGAAGAAGCTCGACAAGAGCCAGCTGCCGAACTGGCAGAACCTCAACCCGGTGCTGCTCAAGGCGCTGGAGGTGAACGACCCCGGCAACCAGTACGGCTTCCCGTACCTGTGGGGCAGCACCGGCATCGGCTACAACATCGACAAGGTCAAGGCCGTGCTAGGCGACAAGGCACCGGTCGATTCGTGGGACCTGGTGTTCAAGCCCGAGAACATGGAAAAGCTCAAGACGTGTGGCGTGGCCATGCTCGACAACGGCCCGGAGTTGCTGCCGATCGCCCTGAACTATCTGGGCCTGCCGCCGCACAGTCAGAATCCCGATGACTACAAGAAAGCCCAGGCACTGCTGATGAAAGTACGTCCGTACATCAGCTACTTCCACTCCTCGAAGTACACCGGCGACCTGGCCAATGGCAACATCTGCGTGGTGGTCGGTTTCTCCGGCGACGTGCTGCAGGCCAAGAACAGCGCCGACGATGCGAAGAACGGGGTGAAGGTGGGTTACTCGATTCCCAAGGAGGGTGCACCGCTGTGGTTCGACATGGTCGCCATGCCGGCCGACGCTCCGGACGAGAAGGCAGGCTACGCCTACATGAACTACCTGCTGCAGCCTGAGGTAATGGCCGGCATCAGTAACTCGGTGCAGTACGCCAACGGCAACGCCAAGGCCGATGCTCTGGTCGATCCCGCGCTCAAGCAGAACACCATGATCTACCCAAGCGCGGATGTGATGGGCAAGCTGTTCGCCCTGGAAGCGATGCCGGCGAAGATCGACCGCATTCGCACGCGGCTCTGGACCAGCATCAAAGCGGGTAACTGAAGCTCCGCCTCTCCCCCCGCAGACACCAGGGTGTCTGTGGGGGTACAGGTGATTTCAGCGCACCACCGTCACCCGCCCGAACAGTGTCTGCGGCACGAAGCCCATCACCTTGCCCAACGACGCCAGCGCCAGCATGGGCTCCTCCACCGGGAAACTGCCGCTGACCTTGCGTTGCGCCAAGGCCTCGTCGAGCAACAGGATACGCCCCGGGTAATACCGTCCCAGGTCCTCGACCACCTGCGCCAGCGGCACCTGGTAATAGTTCAGCCAGCCCTGGCGCCAGGCCAGGCGACTTTCACTGTCCACGGCACTGATCGCCCCCGCCACGCCCTGGGCATAGTCCAGTTGCTGGTTGGCGGTCAGCTCACGCGCCACGGCGCCGGTAATCGGTGTCACCGCCACCCGTCCACTGCGCACGGTAACCTGGGCGCCGTCGCCCTGCCCGCGTACCTCGAACTGAGTGCCCAGCACTCGCACTTCGCCACCCGCCGCATCGACCAGGAACGGCGCGCCGGTGTGGGTCACCTCGAAGAACGCCGCGCCGCGCAGCAGGCGTACGCGCCGCTCGCCATGGTCGAAATCCACGACCACGGCGCTGTTGGCATCCAAGGTCAGGCGTGACTGGTCGGCCAGGGTGACCTGGCGCACATGCTCGTCACTGCGATAGTCGGCGCGCAGGTCCTGCAACCAGTATTGCGGCTGCCAACCGGCCAGGCTGCCCAGCGCCAGCACCAGACAGGCCGCTGCCGCCAGTGCTCCGCCACGCCGCCCCCAGCGGGCTTTCGGTCGGCGCATGGCCTGCAGGTAGTGCTCGAGGCCCTCGCGTTCCTCTGCGGCCAGACGCGCGGCGGGCGCTTCGCTCTGTTGCCACAGGGCCTGGGCCGCGGCATAGGCGGCGCGGTGCGCCGGATCGGCCAACAACCAGCGCTTGAACTCAGCGCCTTCGGCTGCCGGAGGATGCTCGTTGATGCGGCTCAGCCAGCCCAGGGCCATGCGCGACTGTTCGGCGGTGATCGGATAGGGCTGGCTCATCGACGGTCGCTCCCTGGCCTGCGCAATGGGGTAGCGGGCTCGGCGACACTCGCCTTGCACGCTTCGAGGGCGCGCATCATATGCTTTTCCACCGCACTCTGGGACACCTGCATGGCCTTGGCGATCTCGCCGTACTTGCAGCCGTGGATGCGGTTGAGCAGGAAGATCTGTCGCGTACGTTCCGGCAAGGCGCGCAGGGCCTGCTCGATGCGGCGCAGATCGTGATCGACCTCCAGCGCCTGCTCTGGCGCCTGGGCCGAGAGCGCCTCGTCGCTGATCGACAGCCCTTCGGTGACCCGACCGCGACTGCCTTCGCTGCGCAGGTGGTCGATCGCCAGGTTGCCGGCGCAGCGCAAGAGGTAGGTGTCGAGCGCCTCGACCTTGACCGCAGGCCGACGCCAGAAGCGCAGGAACAGTTCCTGGACCAGGTCCGAGGCCGTGGCACGACAGCCAACGCGCCGGCTGACCAGCGCCTCCATGCGCCCGCGCTGGGCCAGGAACACCTGCAGGAAGCGCGCCCGGCCACCGGCCTCGTCGAGGTCGGGCTCGCTCACGCGCCGAACACCGCCACGACCGGCGCCAACACCAGGCTCGCCGCCGCCAGGCTCAGCAGCAGGCGGGGTTGGTACGGCAGGCCGAATACCCAGAGGGTCAGCCCGGCCATCAACACGGCCGTCCACTCCACCAGCCCCAGCGCCCAGCCACGCAAGTGCACGGCCAGTACCGCCGACAGCACCAGCAGCAGCCAGCCGGCGATGCGCAAGACACGCAACTGGGCCTGCCGCGGCTTGCGACCCAGCAGGTCGGTGAAGTGTTTTTCCATGGCCAGGCACAAGGCAGCCAGGCCGGCAAAGGTAGACAGGGCCAGGCTCAGCATCAACTCGCCTCCACGGTTTCGGTGCGGGCCTTGACCTTGGCCGAGCGCTTGGCGACTGGCTTGGGCGCGCGCAGCATCTTGCCGGCCGCCCAGCCGAGGAACAGCCCGGTGGCCAGGGCCGTGAGATCGAAGCCGGCCATCGCCCAGTCACCGGCGATCAGCGAATGGTCCAGGCCTTGGCCTGTGGTCACGGCATTGAGCAGCGGCAACGCAGCGAACACCACGGCACCCAGCGCCAACTGCTCGCCCCAGGCTCGACGACCGGGGCGCAGCATGGCGTGAAGCAGCGACAGTGCCCAGACCATGAAGAACGCATTGACCTCCCAGTCGGCGCGCCCTTGCAGCCCGATCGGCAGCAGGCGATTGGCCCAGAAGAACGCCGCCACGCCCAGCAGCAGGCCGCTCATGCTGGCGATGTTGAGGACCTCGACCAGGCGCAGCTCCGCAGGCATACGCTCGCTCTTGGCATGCTTGAGCTGACGCTTGCCCAGCCACATCACAAGGCCAGTGCCGATCACCGCCGTGCCGGCGACACCGAAGACGAAGTACAACCAGCGCAGCCATGGCCCGGCGAAATTGCCCATGTGCAGGCCGACAAAGGTAAAGGAGGTCATCATTGCGGCGCTTTCCGGCGCACCTTGGGTAAGCAGTGCACCGGTGGCACCGTCGAAGGTCCAGTTGGCGCTGCGCTTGTACGCGACACTGTCGGCCGAGGCACGGTTCAAGGTGACACGGGCATTCTGGTCGCCAGGATTCTGCACCTGAATGAAGCCCATGCGTGCGCCTGGCGCTTGCTCCTGGACCTTGGCGTACAGGCTCGACAGTGGGACCAGCGGCGTGGCCACCCCGGCCACCTTCGGCACCTCGTCACGGCCGAACAGGTCGTTGAAATAACCGTTGGGGCTGCCATAGCTGGCCATGATTCCGGCCGGCATGACCATGTACATGAAGATCACCAGGCTGCTGTAGCTGATCATCAGGTGGAAGGGCAGTACCAGCACGCCAATGGCGTTGTGGCCATCGAGCCATGAGCGCTGGCCCTTGCCGGGACGGAAGGTGAAGAACTCCTTGAAGATCTTCTTGTGCGTGATGATCCCGGTCACCAGCCCCAGCAGCATGATGAAGGCACAGAAGGTCGACAGCCAGCGCCCCCAGGGGTGGGGCATCTCCAACTGGAAATGGAAACGGTAGAAGAAGTCGCCGCCACGGCTGTCGCGGCCCTCGACCACCTCGCCGCTGGCCGCGTCCAGCTCCTTGCTGGTGAAGCCGCGTCGGCCACCGGCGTTGGGATCGCGATAGCCGACACTCAGCGCCGCCTCGCGCTCGCTGGGCAGGCGGATGAACCAGGTGCTGGCATCGGCGGCGTTGGCTTGCAGGTAGCGCTGCGCCATCTCCAGGCTGGCCGCCGGATTCAGCGGATGGCTGTGGATTTCCGGTTTGGTCCAGTGGTTGATCTCTTCCTTGAAGTAGGCAAGCGTGCCGGTGAGGAAGATGGCGAACAACAGCCAGCCGAAGATCAGGCCGGTCCAGGTATGCAGCCAGGCCATGGCCTGGCGGAAGCCCTCTTTCATGGGTTCTTCATCCAGTAAGCCAGCCCGCCGATCGCGCCCAGCACCAGGCTCGGCAGCAATACGCCCAGCCAGGCGCGCAATGCGCTGCGGCAGGCGAAGCACCAGATGAAGGCGAGCAGGTAGAACACGAACGACAGCATCATCCCGGTCAGTGCCGCATCGACCTGGGCGCCGGGCATCAGCAGGCTGACACAGACGCTGGCCGCCGAGGCCAACAGGTAGCCGCCCAACAACGCAGCCAGGCTGCGCGAGGTCACAGCCAGGCGGTAGCTCAGGGGCAGGCCGGCGGCTTTGCTTTTCATGGGGCGACGGTCCGGGACAAGGTCAAGAGGGTGCAATAGTAATGATTTCAATTCTCATAAGCAAAGATTGGAGATGAGCTGCTGCGATCCCTGCGTAGCCGGGTTTGCCCCCGAATACCCCGCAGGTCGAACAGGATTGCTACACCCTGCCACCCGGAATACAATGCGAACAATTCTTACTCCCAGTCGCGTCTTTGGACGCCGGAGTCACCTCGGTGTCCAGTGCCCTCTCCTCCACCGTCGAAGGCCTCTACCACGCTCACCACAACTGGCTGACCGGTTGGCTGCGCCGTCGCCTGGGCTGCCCGCAGAGCGCCGCCGACCTGGCACAGGACACCTACGTACGCTTGCTCCAGGCCCGCGAAGCGCCACAGTTGATCGAACCTCGGGCCTTTCTCGCCACCGTCGCCAAGCGCGTGCTGTGCAACCATTTTCGCCGTCAGGAGCTGGAGCGCGCCTACCTCGAAGCCCTGGCTCAGGTGCCCGAACGCCTGGCACCAAGCGAGGAAGACAAGGCGCTGATCTTCGAAACCCTGCTCGAACTCGACCGCCTGCTCGATGACCTGCCGCCGCTGGTCAAGCGCGCGTTTCTGCTGGCCCAGGTCGATGGCCTGGGCCAAGCCGAGATCGGCCGTGAACTGGGTATCTCCCTGGCGACAGTCAAACGCTACCTGCACAAAGCAGCCCTGCGCTGCTATTTCGCCCTGTGAGCACAGGCATCTCACCCCAGGTTGCCGAGCAGGCGGTGCACTGGCTGATCGAATCACAGGGGGCCGATTTCGACCCGGCCCAGCAGCAGGCATTCGAACACTGGTTGCAGGCTGACGGCGAACACCAGCGCGCCTGGGCGCACATCCAGCAGGTCAACCAGCGGCTGCGTGGTGCGACCTCGCCCGTGGTGCACGCCACCTTGCAGGCACCGCCCTCCCCGGCCCGGCGTCGCGCGCTCAAGGCGTTACTGCTGGCGGGCGTGGCCAGTGCCACCGGGCTCGGATTGCAATCACACAATCCGTTGCCAGGGCTGATGGCCGACTACCGCAGCCCCGTGGGCCAGCGCCGACGCCTGCCGCTGGACGACGGCAGCCTGTTGCGACTGAACACCCGCAGCGCCGCCGATGTGCGGTTCGATGGGCAGCAACGTTACGTGCGCCTGCTCGAGGGTGAGTTGTCGCTAGACGTCGCCCGCGATACCCGCCCGCTGGTGTTGCGCAGCGACGATGGCAGCCTGCACCTCGACAGCGGCCGCTTCAACGTGCGTCAGTTCGAGGGCTACAGCCTGGTCTCGGTGTTCAGCGGCATGGCTCGGCTACAGGGCCAGGTGTTGCTCGCCGGTCAGCAAGCCCGCCTGGCAGCGGGCCATTGGCAAGGTATCGGCGCGCTGGATCGCAACATCGGCGCCTGGGTCGATGGAATGCTGGTGGTCTCGCAGATGCGCCTGGGCGAGTTTCTCGCCGAGCTTTCACGCTATCGCCACGGACAACTGGGCTGCAGCGAGCAGGTCGCCGGGCTGCGGATTTCCGGGTCGTACCCACTGGATGACAGTGAGCGGATCCTGGAGATGCTGGAAGTCGCCTTGCCGGTACGGGTGCGGCGATTCACCCGGTACTGGGTCAAGGTCGAGGCGGTTTGAGCCTGTGCCGACAACGATTTTTCTTCCAACCTGAGCCATTTCGCTTCCCTCGCGTGACAGAGCAGGCAGAACCCTCCTTACAGGACCCGACCCCATGCCCCTGCGCCCCACGCCTCTCGCCATCGCCCTGCTGTTCGCCACCAGCCTGAACTTCGCCCAGGCTGGCGAACCGCGCGCCTACCACATCGCCCCCGGCACCCTGGAAGACGCTCTCAACCAATTTGGCCGTGAAAGCGGGGCGCTGATTTCGTTCGGTTCCAGCGTCACCCAAGGCTTGCGCAGCGCCGGGCTGGAAGGCCAGTACGACGTACAGCAAGGGCTGCAGGCTTTGCTGCGTGGCAGCGGCCTGCAGGCACGTCAGGAGGCTGACAATGCCTACAGCCTGCAACCGCTTGCCGCCTCCAGCAGTGATGCGGCGATCGAGCTGGGTGCCTCTAGCGTGGTTGGCGACTGGCTGGCCGAGGCGCGCCAGGACAACGTCTTCGAGCATCCCGGCGCACGTGACGTGATCCGCCGCGAGGAGTTCGAGCGCAGCGGTGCCAACAGCGCCCGTGAGGTGCTCAACCGCATCCCCGGCGTCAATGCCCCGGAAAACAACGGCACCGGCAGCCACGACCTGGCACTGAACTTCGGCATTCGCGGCCTCAACCCGCGCCTGGCCTCGCGCTCCACGGTGCTGATGGACGGCATCCCGGTGCCCTTCGCCCCCTACGGCCAGCCACAGCTGTCACTGGCCCCGCTGAGCCTGGGCAACATGGATGCGGTGGATGTGGTACGCGGCGGCGGCGCAGTGCGCTACGGCCCGCAGAACGTCGGCGGCATCGTCAACTTCGTCACCCGTGCCATCCCCGAGGAAGCGACCTTCAAGGCCGCCATGCAGAACCAGATCAGCCCCTCGTCCAGCCACGACGGCTTCAAGAACAGCGCCAACCTGCTGGTCGGCGGCACCAACGACAACGGCCTCGGCGGCGCCCTGCTCTACTCCGGCACCCGCGGCGGCGACTGGCGCGAACACAGCGACACGCAGATCGACGACCTGATCCTCAAGGGCAAGCTGCAACTGGACGAAGCCAACAGCCTGCACGCCATGGCCCAGTACTACGAGGGCGAGGCCGACATGCCCGGCGGCCTGAGCAAGGCGGCGTTCGATGAAGACCCGTACCAGTCGACCCGCCTGAAGGACAAGTTCTGGGGCCGTCGCACCCTGGTCAACGTCGGCTACGACTACAAGCAGGACGATCGCCAGTTCAGCGTCAACAGCTTCTTCACCAAGACCCTGCGCAGCGGCTACCTCGACCAGGGCAGCTTCGTCTCGCTGTCGCCACGCGAATACTGGGTACGTGGCATCGAGACCCGCTTCTCGCAAGGTGTGGCACTGGGCGACAGCTGGCACGAACTGGGCGTGGGCTACCGCTACATCAACGAGGCCGGCCACGAACTGCGCTTCCGTGAACCGGTGACCGGCAACCTGCCGACCACCGCCAGCCGCAACGACCGCGACACCCGTGGCGCCACCGAAGCCCACGCGATCTACCTGGACGACCGCATCGACATCGGCCGCTGGACCATCACCCCCGGCATCCGCTACGAGATGATCGACTCCGAGCAAAGCAACAAGCTCAGCAACCAGCGTTACCAGGGCAGCTACAACACCGCATTGCCGGCACTGAATGTCATGTACCACCTGACCGACACCTGGAACCTCTACGCCAACACCGAGGGCTCGTTCGGCAGCGTGCAGTACAGCCAGATGCCCAACCGCGTCAGCAGCGGCGAAGTGAAGCCGGAAAAGGCGCGCACCTGGGAAGTCGGTACCCGCTACGACAGCGGCGACCTGCAGGCAGAGATCGGCGCCTTCCTGATCAACTTCGACAACCAGTACGAAAGCAACCAGACCAACGACTCGGTGATCGCCCGCGGCGAAACCCGCCACCAGGGTATCGAGACCAGCGTGCGCTACGCCCTCGACGGCCTGAGCCCGACGCTGGCCGGTTTCGATGTGCACGCCAGCTACGCCTTCGTCGACGCCACCATCCGCGAAGACGGCCCGAACAAGGGCAACCAGGTGCCGTTCTCCTCGCGCCACAAGGGCACGCTGGGGCTTGGTTACACCGAAGGACCATGGCAGTTGAACCTGGATGGCAGCTTCCAGAGCAGCCAGTACGCCGACAACGCCAACACCGCCAGCGAAAGCGCCGATGGCAGCACCGGACGGATTCCGGGCTACATGCTGGTCAGCACCCGCGCCGGGTATGACTTCGGGCCGCAGCTGTCGAACCTGAAGGTGGCGGTGGGGGTGAAGAACCTGTTCAACCGCGAGTACTACACCCGTTCGTTCGACGACAACAACAAGGGCAAGTACGTGGGCGAGCCGCGCACGCTGTATGTGCAGACTTCGGTAGCATTCTGAGGATGGACACTTGGGAGCGGCCTTGTGCGCTACCAGCCCGTGCACGGTCCTCGGCATCGGTACGGTACCTGTAGGAGCGGGCTTGCCCGCGAAAAAGACACCGCGCTGTCTGGCACGGGCTGCGCCCGTATTCGCGGGACAAGCTCGCTCCCACAGGGGGATTGGGCTGGTCTGTAGATTTTGAATAAGACAGTCGCTCCTGCAGCAACAGCGTCAACCCTGCGAATTGCTACAAAAAATTTATCGAAAAAGGGGCTTGAATTCGGCGCGCCAATCCCTGACCTTAGAGTCAAGAGGCGAAGCTTTCCCCAAGGGCCTCAAGGGCCTAGGCACGCCTCCACGCGAGCAAGCTGAATAAGGATTGAATCATGCAAATCCAGGTCAACAGCAGCAACCATATCGACAGCAGCAGCCGTCTGAACGAATGGGTCCGCAGTACGCTGGAAAGCACGCTGCAGCGCTACGAAGACGACCTCACCCGCATCGAGGTCCACTTGCGTGACGAGAACGGCGACAAGCCCGGCCCGCATGACAAACGCTGCCAAATGGAGGCTCGCCCCAAAGGTCATCAACCGATTTCCGTCAGCCATACCGCCACCTCGCTGGACCATGCGATCGACGGTGCGGCCAGCAAGCTGAACAATGCGCTGGAACATTTCTACGGCAAGCTGCGCAGCAAGCGCAGCGTGGTGCAGCACACTGAAGAAGAGTGATCGGTGACACACAGACGCCCGGTGCCTGGCACCGGGCGTTTTCGTTTCCAGGGTTTCAGGCCGGGGCAGGCCACACAACTCATCATTTGATCAACGTCGCTGAACCATCTCCACAGTCTCCCGGTCAATCGGTGAACATTCTTTGCAGATGCCAGCCCATGACCAATCCCTTCGACCTCATCAGCGACGCCTTCGCCCCGTACTACCGGGTCAACCTGAGCATCGAGCGGCTCGACGGCAGCATCATGCTGACCCTCTCCAACGATACCGGCGTGGTCGCCAAGCGACTGATCAGCGCCGCCCAACGCAACGACCCTGTACGCCTGCGCCGAGTGGTGGACAGCATTCGCCTGGGGCTGGCCATCGAACAAGGGGAAGATGCCCTGCAGGTGCTGGCGGCGATGACCGACAGCGCCGGACGCGATCGGGTCTGGCGGGGGGCCGGGATCGCTCGATAGGCCAGTGTCGATCTCTTCGCTCCCACAAGAAATGAGCGAAGAGATCAACACACGCCTCATCACTGCGGATAGACAATCTCCCGCACCTGCACCGCACGCGGGATCAAGCGGTTCGCAAAGAACAGATCGGCAATCCGCTGCTGGGTTTCGATCGCCGCGGCATCCAGCGGGCGGATCGGCGCGTTGTAGCGATGCTCGAAATACAGCTCCACCACTTCACGCTTGAGCCCCAGCACCTTGGTCATGCCGTCGATGCTTTGCTCATGCTGCTCGACCGAAATCTTCTGCGCCTGGCGCAACACCTCCAGCACCTTGTCGATGGTCGCACCGTACTGCTCGGTGAACGGCCGACTGGCAATGTAGTAGGTGCCGCTGGGGTGCACGTCCTCACCGGTGCTCAGGGTGCGGGCGCTACCATCGAGCAAGGCGGCTGCGTAGTAAGGATCCCAGATCACCCAGGCATCCAGCTTGCCCTGCTCGAAGGCCGGGCGGGCATCGGCGGCCGGCAGGTAGACCAGCTCGACATCGCTCAGCTGCAAGCCCGCCTTGATCAGGCTCTTGAGCAGCAGACTGTGGGCACTGGAGCCTTTCTGCAAAGCGATACGCTTGCCCTTGAGATCCGCCAGTGTCTTGGCCGGGCTGCTGCTCGGCACGATGATCGCCTCGCTGCGACCGTCGCTGGGCTCGATACCGATGTAGCGCAACGGAATACCCGCCGCCTGGGCGAAAATCGGCGGAATGTCACCAATGTTGCCCACGTCCAGGCTGCCACCGTTGAGCGCCTCGATCAGTTGCGGCCCCCCTGGGAACTCGATCCACTGCACCTGGGTGCCAGGCAACGCCTGTTCGAGCAGGCGATGCTCGCGGGCCAGGACCATGTTCACCGAACTCTTCTGGTAGCCGATACGCAGCACCTGCGGATCCGCCGCGAGGGCCAGGGTGGTGCCCAGCGCCAGCAACAGGGTGACAAGCATACGCACGATCATTTCAGGTTCTCCTTGACCTTGGCGGCCACATCGGCCGGTAACCAGGCGCTCCACACCTGGGGCTGTTCACGCAGGAACGCTTCGGCGACCACACGCGGATCCAGGCGCTTCTCGGCCATGTGGGCGAGGGTCTGGTTGAGCAACGCCAGTGGCAGATCGACCTTGTCGAAGAACTGCACCAGCTCCGGGTAACGCGTATGGAACGGCGCCGAGACGCCGGTCGACAGGCGCGCCGGCAGCGAGCGCGTACCTCTGGGGTGCGCCTCGTTCGGGTTGGACAGGGTCTTCCAGGCCTCGGCATCGAAGGCCGGCTCTTCCAGTTGGACCAGTTTGTAGCGGCCCAGCAGCGGAGTCGGCGACCAGTAGTAGAACAGCACCGGCTTGCCGCGACGGATCTGTGCGGACACTTCGGCATCCAGTGCAGCACTGGAGCCGGAGCGGAAGTTGACGAAACTGTCGGCCAGGCCATAGGCCTTGAGCTTCTGGCTGTTGACGATCTCCGAGGTCCAGCCGGTCGGGCTGTTCAGGAAGCGCCCCTGTTGCGGCGACTCGGGGTCACGGAACACATCCTTGTAGCGAACAAGGTCGGTCACCGACTTCAGCCCCGGCGCCACGGCCTCGATACGGCGCTCAGGATCGCCATTGATCACGTATTCCGGCACCCACCAACCTTCGCTGGCGCCCTTGACCGTGTCACCGAGGGCGATCACCTTGCCTTCGGCTTCGGACTTGATCCACAGCGGACTGCGCCCGGCCCACTCTTCGCCGATCACCTGGATGTCATCCTTGGCCAGGGCCGCCTCCAGGCTGACCGTGCTGCCCGGCAGGATGTCGGTCGGATAACCGTAGCCCTTCTCGACCAGCGTACGCAGGATCTCGGTGATCAGGCTGCCGCTTTCCCAGGTGAGCGCGCCGAAATGGATCGGGGCTGGTGGGCTGGCCGCCAGCAACGGCTGGCTGGCCAGGCCCAGGGCGAGCAGCGCGCCGCCCAGGAGTTTCTTCATCGCAGTCATGTGCAGTCTCGTTGTCGATCAGAAGTCGTAGCTGAGCCGGGTGTAGTAGAACGCCCCTTCCGGTGCCGACGGCGCCAGGTAGCTGTACTGCTGGCCCGGGGTCTGGCGCAGGCGGGTGTTGAAGTCATCCGGCTTGCTGTCGAACAGGTTGTTGGCGCCTACCGAAACGCGCAGTTGCTTGGTGAACGCATAATTGACGTCCAGGTCGGTGATCCACTGGGCCGAGAAGGTCTGGTCATACTGTGCGTTGGTCGCCGAGGCTGCGTACTTGCGGTACTCGCCGTAGCGGGTCTGGGTCAGGCTGACGGTCCATGGGCCGTAGGTGTGCGTGGCGCCAAGGATCAGCTTGTCCTCGGGGTAGCCATGTTCGAGGAAGCCCTGGGCCTCGCGGGTCAGCACGTCGAAACCGAAGGGGTTGCCATGGATCTTCTCGATGGTGGTGCGCGCCTTGGTGTAGCCGGCGGTCAGCGCAAGGTCACCATAGCGGTCCAGGCCCAGGTTGTACTTGCCGACGATGTCCACGCCACGTGTGCGGGTGTTGGCGGCGTTGGTCATGAACTGCGCCCAGCTGTACTGGCCGAAGCCTGCAGCGGTGAGGATGCGTTCGGCGTCCGGGCCGGAAATGCCGCCGCTGTAGAGCAGGCGGTCGCGGATATCGATCTGGTAGGCATCGATGGTCAGCGACGCCTGCTCGGTCGGGCGCAGCACCAGGCCCAGCGAGTAGTTGGTGGATTTTTCCGGTTTGAGCGACTGCGCGCCCAGGGCCTGGGCCGCCGGATGGTCGACCGGCAGGATGCGGGTCAGCACCGGATTGCCATTGACGTCGACGTTGGTGGTGGTGGTCCATGAGGTGCCGATCTGGCCGAGGGTCGGCGCACGGTAGGCGCTGTTGAGGGTGCCGCGCAGGCCGACCTGCGGGGTGAACTCGTAACGCGCCGAAAGCTTGCCGGTGGTGGCCGAACCGAAGTCTGAGTAATGTTCGCTGCGCCCGGCCAGGCCTACCTGGAATTTGTCGGTGACCTGGTTTTCCAGGCCGAAATACACCCCGCCCACCTCACGTTTGTAGGTGCCGGCATCGTCCGGCGTCAGGCCCGAAGCCTGCACCCCACCCACCTGCACGCCGTCGATGCCGCCGAACGAGTAGGAGCTGAAATCGCCCGGTTGCAGTTCGTACTGCTCGCGACGGTAGGCCACGCCCGCCGACACGGTCAGCGGATGGGTCGACCAGGCCACGCCCACGTCACGGGCGTAGTCGACGGCCAGGTTGGTCTGGCTGTTGATCAGCGTGGCAATGTCGAACTTGGTCGGGCTGTTCACGCCATAGCTGGGGTTGAGCGTGTCGAACGCCACTTCGTCATGCTTGTCGCGGCCATAGGTGGCGCTGATGTCCAGGCGTCCGATGGCCTCGTCCTCGAAGCGCGAGCCGACGGTGACCGAGGCGTCCTCGTAGCGGAAGCGGTACTTGGGGATGGTGCCCTCGGGGTACAGCGCCTGCACGTTGTTGGGGTTGTCGCGCAACAGCGGCGGGGTGTTGTTGATCGACTTGTCCTGGCCATAGGTGGCGAAGCTGTACAGCCGCCACTGGTCGTTCAGGCCGACCTCGGCGTTGGCTGCCAGGTTGAACTTGTCGCGGCTGGCTCCGCCCCAACGGTGCTCCTGCAACTGGCCGTCGGCGACGTACTTGTCGCCGATGTCGGTGGGCTTGGTGTTGACGCCATTGAAGCTCAGGGTCAGGAAGCCGTCGCCCGGCAGACCCAGGCCATACCAGCCATCGACGTTCTTGCGAAAGCCGTCGCCCTGCCCGTACTTGCCCAGTTGCGTGTTGATCTGCCCGCCGCTGTCGCGCTCCTTGAGCACGATGTTGATCACCCCGGCCACTGCGTCCGAGCCGTACTGCGCCGAAGCGCCATCGCGCAGCACCTCGACATGGTCGATGGCGCTGATCGGGATCATGTCCAGGTCGACCGGCTGGGCACCAATGAACGGCACGCCACCGGAGATGTTCACCACCGCCGAGGCATGCCGGCGCTTGCCATTGACCAGCACCAGGGTCTGGTCCGGCGACAGGCCGCGCAGCGAGGCGCCCTTGGGGTTCTGGCCACGGGTGGCGCTCTGGTTCTGCGGGAAGTTGAACGAGGGCAGCAACTGGAACAGCGCCTGGTTCAAGGTGGTGGCGCCAGTCTTGACCAGCTCCTGGCTGTCGATCACATCGACCGGCGCGGCGCTGGTCAGCGCGGTGGCGTCGCTGCGCCGGGTGCCAAGGGCAATCACGCGGTCAAGGGTGGGTGCCGCAGCAGCGCTGGCTTGCCCGACCGGTCCGCTGGGCGCGCGCCGGGCGCTGGCGGCGGCGGTCTCGTCCTTGATGATGAAGGCGCCGCCCGGGCTGACCTGAAGCTGCAAGCCGGTGCCGCGCAGCGCAGCGTCGATGGCTTGCTGGGTGGTCAGGTCGCCCTCCACCGCCGAGGACGAGAAGCGCTCGACCTCCGGGGTGAAGGAGATCACCTGGCCGCTCTGGCGGCTGATGTCGAGCAGCACCTGGTCGAGCGGACCGGACTTGATGTGGTAGGCCTGTACCGGCTCGGCGGCCTGGGCGGTGCTGATCAGCAGGCCAAGCAACGGGCCGAGGGCCAGGGCATTGCGCTTGAAGCGCGAGTGAGTAGCAGTGGTCTTCTTCTGGATACGGCGCACAACGATTCCCCCCAAGGAATCCATGACGCTGCCCCCCTCGGCAGCGTTTACAGCAGTGGTGTGGCGCGGGCGCGCAGAATCTTGCAGATCGATTGGTTATGTCGTTAGAACCTGGAAAAGGCCGCCCGCGATCCTGGCTCACACCGCCCCGATACTCAGCCAATACTCCCCATGCCGGCTCACACGGATCGGCAAGGTCCGCGCCAGCGCCTCGAACACCAGCTCGCTCTGGTCGAGCCGAAACAATCCACTCACGCGCAATCCGGCCACCGCAGGATCCAGGCGCAGCACGCCGCGTCGATAGGGCCGCAATGCATCGACCACCTCGCTCAACGGGCTGTCGCGCACTTCCAGCAGACCATCGACCCACGCCCCTTCGCCTGGCCGCAACAGCTCAACCGAGGCAATGCTCACCCGGTCGAAATTCACCGCATGCCCCTTGCGCAACTGCACCCGATCACCACCCTGGCTGCTGATCTCCAGCACCCCGGCCAGTGCGCAGACCCGGCACTGCCCGGCACGCTCTGCCACCAGCAAGCGCGCCGATCGCGCACTGACCGTACTGCCCTCGATACGCACCAGAAACGGCCGCGACTCATCGACCACGGTCAGCAACCCCTCGCCACCGCGCCATTCGAGCACACGCAGTTGGCTGTCGAAGCGCACGTCGGCCTGGCTCTGGGCGTTGAGCACCAACTGGCTGCCATCGGGCAGGCTCAAGGTCTGACGTTCACCCGTACTGGTGCTCAGATCGGCCCCCAGATGCAGGCCAGACATCGGGTTGCCGACCAAGCCCGCACCCACCACCACACCGGCCCCGAGCAAGGCACGCTGGAGGAAACGCCGACGCCCCGAAGGCGCGGCCAGGGCGCGCTGCACCACACGGCCGTCGACGCCCTGGCTACGCGGCACGTGGAACACCCCGAGAGTGTTCTCCAGGCGCTGGCACAGTTGCTCATGCCGCGGGTCGGCGCGACGCCAGGCCTGGAACGCCAGGTGATCACGCGCCTCGGCCTGGCCCGAACGCAGCAGCACCAGCCACTGGGTCGCCTGCTCGATCAGGTGTTGCTGCTCATCGGGGTCGCGCATGTCAGTCCAGGGAAAGTTTCAGGCAACGGTTGAAAGCCTTGGCCATGTAGTCGCTCACCGAGCGCTGGGAGATCCCCAGTTCAAGGGCGATCTGCGGATAGGTCAGGCCGTTGAGTTGCGACAGCAGGAAGGTCGCCTTGACCTTGGCCGGCAGGCCGTCGAGCAAGGTGTCGATGGCTTGCAACGCCTCGATCATCTGCGCATGAGCTTCGGGCGATGGCGCCAGATGGTCGTCATCCTCGAGCAAGGCATCGAGGTAGGCGCGCTCCAGGTCGCGGCGGCGCCACAGCTGGTACATCAGGCGCTGGGCGATGGTGGTCAGCAGCGCGCGCGGCTGGCGGATCGGCTCCGGGACCGGCGCACTGAGCAGTTGCACGAAGGTGTCGGCGGCGATGTCCTCGGCGGCACCGTCACCCAGGTGTCGGCGCAGGCGTCCGCACAGCCAGGGGTAGTGGCTGCGGAACAGACTGCCGACATATTCGCCATGAGGGTTTTCGCGACCGGACATGAGGCTTCCATCCAGGAGTGGATACAATGAGGTCCGGTCGTCCGGTGAGCGCATCCTAGTCTGGCCGCTTATGCTTTAAAAATACTTAAAAGTGATTTTTATATTCCGTTTTCATTATTCGAGCGTGACTAAACCAAGCCGCTTCGCTTCGTGCTCGTAATCCAGCAGCATTTGGTAATCGTTCGTCGCGGCCGGTAGCACCTGGTCGATGGCCAGGGCCTCGGCCACCGCCGGCAACTCGGCCAGGGCCTGGTTCATCGCGCGGCGAATCCACTCGGCCTCTTCGGCACTGCGCCAACCGGCAGTGATGTACGGCAGGCTCGGCCCCCAGGCGGTCTGGCCGAGGATGCGCAGGCCCTCGACCTCTTCACTGTGATCGCGTGCCAGGTAGCCGTAGGTGACGCTGTCGATGGCCGCCAGATCGCCTTGGCCCTCGCGCAGGGCGCGCATGCTGTTGCGGTGCCCACCGGTATGGCTGACCTGCGAGAAAAACCGCCCTTCACGCTGCAAGGGTGCCAGCACGTGGCGCAGCAGATTCATGCCGGAGTTGGAGTCCGGGCCGTTGACCAGCCCGTGGCTGTCGAAGAACGCCGCCAGGTCCTGGCGCGGATCATCCTCGCGCACCAGCAGCAGGCTGCAGTGCTGACCTTCGCGCACATATGGCAGGCGATAGCGTGGCTGCCCGACCACTCGTACCTGCCCACGCAGCGCGGTCATCAACGGGTAGCCGCAGGTCTGGCTGAGCAGCAATTGCGGCGAGCGCCAGACCTGCAGCAACGGCTGCGCACCCACCGCTTCACCCCGCGCATCGAGCAGCAACAGAATGCGCTGCAGCCAGGCCGCGCTGGCCTGGTTGATACGCTCAGGGGCGACGTACATCGACAGGTCGACGAATCCCTGGGTCATGGCATGGCTCCTGTTCAGGCGAAGGGGTGACGTGGGCTGTCGATCGGCGCAAGGCCGTGGCGACGCAGCAGCGCCCCATAGCCCGGCACCAGGAAGTGCCCGCTGCGCACCAGCCACTGCGCGCGATGACGCTGGTAGACACGCGGGATGAAGTACCAGGGCAGGCCCGGAAGATCGTGGTGCACCAGGTGCAGGTTGTTGTTCAGGAACAGCAGCGACCAGAGGCGCCCGGCCTCGTTGATCACCGTGCGCTGCTCTGGCAGCGGGTGCGGCCGATGCTCGTAGAACGAACGCAGCATCGCCAGGCCAACGGCCGGCACGCTGACCAGGAACACGTAGTGCAGCACCGACAGTGCGCTGAACCGCGCAACCAACATCATCAGCAATACGCTGCACAGGCCGTGGGTCAGCCACATCAGCCAGGCCTGGCGATCACCGCGCCCCAGCCGCGCCAGCTCCTTCCGGGCCAGCCCGAACAGACCCAGCGGCGCGCCGACCAGCACACGTCCGGGGACCGTCTTGCCCAGCCACAGCACCCCTCTGTGCCACCGGGTGCTGCGCTGCCAGTGCCGGTCGCTCAGGTAGCGGCTTTCAGGATCCAGGCCCGGCAAGGTGAGGTCGTGATCGCGGTGATGAATCAGGTGGCTGTCGCGATACAGGGTGTAGGGATACCAGAGGGCAAAGGGCGCGTAGCCGAGCAACTTGTTCAGCCAGGGAAAACGGGTCGGGTGCCCGTGCAGCAACTCGTGCTGCAACGACAGCCACAGCACCAGTAGCGGGATCAGCAACAGGGTGGTCGGCCACACGCCCAGCGCATGGCTGAGCGGCAGCAGCGCCGTCCAGCCGCCATACACCACCGCCAGCAACAGCCAGGTCGGCCATTCGGTACGGCCGGTGAAGGTGCACTGAAGATGCTGCACGTCTTCGCGCTGGGCATCGTCGAGGTAATGGGGCATTGCGGCGTCCTGCGTGATCTCCGGTATAGGCTTGTGGCGTGACGCGGAGAAATCTTGCAGAACGATTGGTTATCAAAACCCCTTTCAACTAAATATTTATCCATAAGGCAGGGCAAGCCGCCACCGCTTGCCCAAGTCGCTGCCGGATGGGTCAGACCTTGCCGTCGTCCATATCCTTGCCGTTGGCATCGATCGCCCGTGTCGACGGGTAGCGGTACGAGGCAAAGCGCACCACCAGGATCGCGAAGGCCAGCAGCAGGATGCCGCCACACACGTACAGCAAGCCAACATCCGGCGCCTTGTGGTGCGAGACATCGCCGATCAGCAAGCGTGTCAGCGCGGTGATCGCCACGTACAGCAGAAAGCGGATCGGCATGTGGTTGGTCTTGAAGTAGATCCCCACCATGGCTCCCAGCTCGAGGTAGATGAACAGCAGCAGGATGTCATCGACGCTGATGCCACCCTTCTCCAGCATCTCGATGAAGGTCGCCACGGCGGCATAGGCCGTGATCGCACCGATGCCGAACAGGGCCAGGTAGTGGAACGACTCGACGAACAGATTTCCCAGTGCGTCGGCGGGCGCATGCAGGCCCTTGCGCCGCTTTTCTGGCCATTTGGATTTCACGATGCAGGATTCCTCGATACGACATGAAGGATGATGCGCCACCGATGTGACGCTTGTGACATGCAGTTAAAGGGCCAGGCCCTGTACTTGGAAGGCGACCGATTGCCGCAAGGCACCTATGGGCTAGGCTCTGTCTGAAAAGTCTTGAGACGAAGGTCAGGCAAGGCGAAAACAGCCGAGGAAGCGGAGTTTACGGGTTGTAAATGAGCATTCCGAGGCTGTTTTCAACGCAGCATCACCGAGTATCAAGGCTTTTCAGGCAGAGCCTAAGCTTCGGCGCGTGCATCGGGGTAAATCATAACGCCACTATCCGATTGCCAAAGAATCCGCTATGCTCGACACTGTATAAAGATACAGTTGTCGTCCAACCCACATACACAAAAGGCACAGAGGTGATGAATGGCCGTCGAAGTGGTGTACCGCAGCAGCCGCGACCCGGAGCGCTTGTTCATGGATAAGGCCGAAGCAGACCGTCACGACAAGATGCTCGAGCTGGCCGAACGGCTGGCCGAAGTACTGCAAAAGGCCGTGCCGTCGCTGAGCGAGCAGCAAGTCGAAGAAGCGGGCATCTACATGGCCAAGAACCGCGACGTGTTCGCCCGGGCATTCAAGAGCCAGCCCGATGCGCTGGCCGAGCTGCTCGAAGGCGAGACAGCGGAATAAGGCACCTGCTGCAGCGTCTGCGGCTCCTGTACATCGGGGCGTGGATGCTGGAGTCAGCGCTCGCTCAACCGTACAACAGCCGCTCCGCCAGCATCTGCGCCACACGCGCAGGCGAGCGCTTCTCGGCCTGGGCATGGGCGAATACCTCGGTCAGACGCGTAGGGATACGCGCCAGATGCGCGGTGATGGTGCTCAGGTCAGCGCCTCGGTGGGTCAACGCCACGTAGATCAGCCCACCGGCATTGATCACGTAGTCCGGGGCATACAGAATACCGCGGCTCTCGAGCTGATCGGCCACCTGCAAGGTGGTCAACTGATGATTGGCGGCGCCGGCCACCGCCGCGCAACGCAACTTCATCACGCTCTGGCCGTTGAGCACCGGCCCTACCCCACAGGGCGCGAAGATATCGCAGGGCGTGCTGATCAGCGCATCGTTGGTCACCGGATGTGCCCCGAACTGCTCCACCGCCAGCCTCACCCGCCCCGGGTCAAGGTCGCTGACCAGCAACTCTGCCCCTGCCGCATGCAACTGCTCGGCCAGTGCATAACCCACATTGCCCAGCCCTTGCACCGCCACGCGCAACCCTTCGAGATTGTCGCTACCCAGCCGTGCCATCGAGGTGGCGCGAATACCGGCGAACACGCCCATGGCCGCGTGCGGCGAGGGATCGCCCGAGGCGGTGGTGCTGGTGACATGAGGGGTGGACTGGGCGATGCAGTCCATGTCCAGTGTCGAGGTGCCGCTGTCCACGGCAGTGATGAAACGCCCTTGCAGGCCGTCGACGAAACGCCCGAACGCCTCGAACAGCGCCGCGCGGTTTTCCACATGGGGGTTGCGCACGATCACCGCCTTGCCACCGCCCAGCGCCAGCCCGGCCAGGGCAGCCTTGTAGCTCATGCCTTGGGCCAGGTGAATGGCATCGCTCATCGCACTTTCATCGTCGGCGTACGGCAAGTAGCGACAGCCCCCCATGGCTGGCCCCAGTTGCTCGCTATGAATCGCCACCACGGCTTTCAAGCCAGTGGCGGGGTCGTTCCACAGGTGCAGGGACTGGGTACGTGTGCTTTGCATGAGCGCGAACATCGACGGGCTCCCCACAAGGTGCTCACATCAGTATAGGCAGCCGGCGACTGTCCAGGGCCTGGGCGGACCACTGGACGAATCGGTGCGCCGGGGCTAAAAATCTAGTGTGTGTGGAGAAGTCCGATGAACCCACGTAAAGCCTGCCTGGCCTGCCTCGACCGCATTCCGGTCGCCCTGTTGGAAGCCACCCTCTGGATCGCCGCCGAGCATGATCGCGAGGTCGATCCCGCCGCCTGTCTTGCGCAATTGCACGACCTGCACCGGGAAATCAATGCGCGCCTCCCAATGCTGCCCGTCGGCGAACTCGCCCAGCCACTGCTGCGCCAACTCAACGCCCTGGGTTTCCAGCAAGACGAATACCATCCGCTACGTCCGCAAGCGGCGCTGATGGACAAGGTGCTGCAGCGCCGTCGAGGCCAGCCGCTGCTGCTGGCGATCCTCGCACTGGAGATGGCCCAACGCCTGTCGATCCCACTTGAGGGGGTGAACTTCCCTGGCCACTTCCTGTTGCGCGTACCGGGCGCCGATCACCTGCTCGACCCCTGCGGCGGTCGACGCCTGTACCCCGCGGATTGCCGCGAACTACTCAACCGCCAATACGGCCCGCACATGACCCTGACCGCTGAACACCTGCACAGCGCCAGCCCGATGCAGATGCTGCAGCGCCTGTCGCGCAACCTGCGCCAACTGCACAGCAGCAACGACAACGATCTGGCTGCGCTGATCGATGCAGAACGGGTGATGCAACTGGGGCCAGTGCAGGTCTCCGACTACCTGGCCCGCGCCACCCTCTACCAGCACCTGGACTGCCCCCAGGCCGAACGCTTCGACCTGGAGCACGCACTGCTGTTGAGCGACGATCCGGTGCAACGCCTCAAGCTGGGCGAGCGCCTCGCCCAATTGCCTTCGACAAACCGTTCAATCCACTAGTGCATCGACCTTGGCCGCCTGCGCATCGGCCTGCTTGCCCGGCGCACGCACCTGGCTGATCAGCAGGGCCGCGATCACTGCCGGAATCGCACAGAAGAAGAAAATCCACTCCACCGGCATGTGCATGGCCAGCAGCAGGCTGCCGAACAACGGCCCGAGGATCGAACCGAAGCGCCCGACGCCCAGCGCCCAGCCGGCGCCGGTCGCACGAACCTGAGCCGGGTAGAAGTTGCTGACGAAGGCATTGAGTGTCAGTTGTCCGCCGATGATGCAGAAACCTGCAGCGAACACGCTCGGCACCAGCCAGCGCGGATCGGCGTGGTTCAAGCCCACCAGCACGCTAAAGACCGCAGCGCCCACCAGGACCGCCGCCAGTAACCTGGCCTTGTTGGCCATGCGATCGGCGCACCAGGCCAGGCAGATCGCGCCGAAGGTCCCGGCGAACAGGAACAGCGAAGTCACCAGGTTGGCTTGCTTGAGCGCCAGCCCGCTCTCCAGCAACAGCGACGGCAGCCAGCTGATCATGAAATACAGCAGGATCAGGCTGACGAAGAAGGTCCCCCAGATGAGCAGCGTCGGCCGGGCGAAGCCATCGCGGAACAAGCCCAATACGGTCAGTTTGTCTGCCGCCGGCTCATCCACTGCACGCTGTGCCGCAGGCACTTGCCAGCCGGGTAGCACGCGCGCTGCCAGGCGTTGCAGACGGGCGTAGGGAGGTGCATCACGCAACAGCCGGGGCAAGGACTCGGGCAGGAACATCACCAGGAAGGGGAACAACAGCAGCGGCGCCACGCCACCGGCCAGAAACACCGCCTCCCAACCGAACCTGTCGATGAAGCCTGCCGCGACGAAGCCACCCGCCGCGCCGCCGAGGGAGAAACCGCAGGCCGCGAGGGTCACCATCAAGGTACGCAGGCGCGGCGGCGCATAGTCGGCCATCAGCGCCATTGCACTGGGCATCGCCCCGCCCATGCCGATACCGCACAAAAAGCGCGCCAGCATCAGGCTGTTCAACGAGGTGGAAAACACCATCAGCAGGGTCAGGCTCGCGTACAGCAGCACGCACCAGAGCAGCACCCTGCGCACGCCGAAGCGATCGGCCAGTGGGGTGACGGCGAGCGAGCCCAGTGTCAGCCCCAGCAGGTTGGCGCTGAACACCGGTCCGAACGCCGCCTTCTCCAGGCCCCAGTCCTGGGCCAGGGCCGGAATCACGTAACCCAGCACCTGGGCGTCATAACCGTCGGTCACCAACAACAGGATCAGCAGCGCCAGCAGGCGCCATTGGTAGGAAGACACAGGACGCCCATCGAGGGCCGCGCGAAAGCTGGCTATCTGGTTGTGCATCGCAAGGTACCGGGTTGTTTTTGTTGTAGGGGTGCGAAGCAGCGTCGGCGCAGTGGGAACGGGATTGCCCGCAAAAAGGCCGACGCCGTGCTCAGGGCGTATCCGGCTGGTTCGCCGGGTGCGCTTTGACGAAGGCTGGATGCTGCCCAGCCAGGGCGGCGACCCTACGAATACGCGGGTAGTCGTCCAGATCCACATTGAACCGTTCGGCCGCGTACAACTGCGGCATCAGGTACACATCCGCCAGCCCCGGCGTATCGCCAAAGCAGAAACCCTGGTCGCCGATCAGTTGCTCCACTGCCGCCAGCCCCTGGCCGATCCAGTGGGCGATCCACTGGTTGACCTGGGTTTCATCGTGCCCCAGCTGACGCAACTGGTTGAGCACGCTGACGTTGTGCAGTGGATGCACGTCGCAACCGATGATCGCCGCGACCCCACGCACCTGTGCCCGAGCGTGCTCGCCCTGGGGCAAAAGCGGCGTGTCGGGGAAGCGCTCTTCCAGGTACTCGATGATCGCCAGCGACTGCACCAGCAATTCGCCGCTGTCCGTGCGCAGCGCGGGCACCCGCCCCTGGGGGTTGAGCGCCAGGTAGTCCGCAGCACGGTGCTCGCCCTTGAGCAGGTTGACCGGCCGGGCCTGATAATCCAGGCCCTTGAGTGCCAAGGCGATGCGCACCCGGTAAGAGGAGGTGGAACGGAAGTAGGTGAACAGCTCCATCGCCCTGCCCCCTCAGTTGGCCCCGACCACCGTGCCACGGCATTCGCCGAAACCGATGCTGGCAACACCATCGCGCACGCAACGCGCACGCAGGATGATTTCGTCGCCGTCCTCGAGGAACTTGCGCACCTCACCATTGGCCAGTTGCACCGGTTGCTTGCCGCCTTCGGTGATCTCCAACAGGCTGCCGAACGAACCCGGCACAGCCCCGGACAGCGTGCCCGAGCCGAACAGGTCACCGGCTTGCAACTGGCAACCGTTGACACTGTGGTGCGCCACCATCTGTGCCACGGTCCAGTACATGCTGCGGGTGTTGCTCAGGGTGAGGCGGTGCGCCGGCACGCCCTCATCACGCATGCGCTCGGTCAGCAACAGCACTTCCAGTTCGATGTCGAAGGCGCCGCCGGCCTGGTCACGTTTGTCGAGCAGGTAAGACAAGGGCTGCGGATCGCCTTCCGGGCGTGCGGGTTGCGCACAGCGGAACGGCTCCAGCGCCTCGGCGGTCACCACCCACGGCGAGACGCTGGTGATGAAGCTCTTGGACAGGAACGGCCCCAGCGGCTGGTACTCCCAGGCCTGGATATCACGCGCCGACCAGTCGTTGAGCAGGCAGAAGCCGGCCACGTGCTCGGCTGCATCACCGATCGCGATCGGCTGCCCCATGTCATTGCCCTGACCGATCCAGATACCCAGCTCCAGCTCGTAGTCCAGCCGCGCACACGGGCCGAAACTCGGCTCGGTCTGCCCGGCCGGGAGCGTCTGGCCCTTGGGGCGGCGCACATCGGTGCCGGACGGGCGCAAGGTCGAGGCGCGGCCGTGGTAGGCGATCGGCACGTGCTTGTAGTTGGGCAGCAGCGGATTGTCTGGGCGGAACAGCTTGCCGACGTTCCTGGCGTGCTCGATACCGACGTAGAAGTCCGTGTAGTCACCGACCCGGGCCGGCAGGTGCAGGGTGCATTCGCCAGCCGGATGCAACGCCGCTTGCAACACGGCCCGATGCTCGCTGTGCTCGCCGAGCAGAACCTGCAAGCGCTCACGCAGGGCCACCCGGGCGGGGCGGCCGAGGGCGAAGAAGGCGTTCAGGGCGCCGCCGCGGGTAGCCTCGACAGCAGCCTTGGCCGCGCCCTCGAACACACCGGCGGCGAGTGCGGCCTCCAGGTCGAGGATGGCGTCGCCGATGGCCACGCCGCAGCGTGGTGCCTGGCCCGGGCGACTGAAGATGCCCAGCGGCAGGTTCTGCAGCGGGAAGTCGCGGTGCCCGTTGGCGTGTTCGACCCAGCTACGGGCAATGGCGGTCTGGTTCATCGGTCATCTCCGGTTCGGATTGAAGGTGCTTGGCAGCGTTGCCCAGCAACTGTCGTAGTCGGCCTGCAGTTGCGGGCTCTCGAGGGCCTGCTGGCTCGGACGCAGCACCTGGCTGGTCTCGAACATGAAGGCCATGGTGTGGTCGATCTTGTGCGGCGCCAGCTCGGCGGCGATCGCCTTGTCGCAGGTTTCGGCGTCTGGCCCATGGGCGCTCATCACCCCATGCAGCGATGCGCCACCCGGCAGGAAGCCCTCGGCCTTGGCATCGTAGGCGCCGTCGATCAGGCCCATGAACTCGTTCATCAAGTTGCGGTGGAACCACGGGGGACGGAAGGTGTTCTCGGCCACCATCCAGCGCGGCGGGAAGATCACGAAGTCCATGTTGGCCAGGCCGTGCACGCTGGTGGGCGAGGTCAGCACGGTGAAGATCGAGGGATCCGGATGGTCGAAGCTGACCGTGCCGAGGGTGTTGAAGCGGCGCAGGTCGTACTTGTACGGCACGTTGCTGCCGTGCCAGGCCACCACGTCCAGCGGCGAATGCTGCAGTTGGCAGGCCCAGTGCTCGCCAAGGAACTTCTGCACCAACTGCACCGGGCCTTGGGGTTCTTCGTAGTGCGCGACCGGGGTGAGGAAATCGCGCGGGTTGGCCAGGCCATTGCTGCCGATCGGGCCCAGGTCAGGGAGGCGTAGCGGCGCGCCGTGGTTCTCGGCGATGTAGCCGCGTGCCTGGCCATCAGGCAGCTCGACGCGGAACTTCATGCCGCGCGGAATCACCGCGATCTCCAGCGGCCCGACCTGCAGCACGCCCAGTTCGGTGGCAATGCGCAGTCGCCCCTGCTGTGGCACCAGCAGCAACTCGCCGTCGGCATTGAAGAACACCCGCTCCATGGAGCGATTGGCGCCGTAGATATAGATGCTCACCCCGGCCGGTTTGTCAGCGGCCGCATTGGCCACCATGGGCAACCAGCCCTCGATGAAGTCGGTCGGGTCGGAAGGGATTGGCTGCGGGTTCCAGCGCAGGCGATTGGGGTTCGCCGCAGCGAGCGGGCCGGCCAGGGGCTGACGCGCCAGGCGCTCGAAGCGTGGATGCAACGCAGAGGGGCGGATACGGTACAGCCAGGTGCGCCTCAGTTCGCTGCGCGCCATGGTGAAGGCGGTACCCGACAGCAACTCGGCGTATAGCCCATAGGGTGCTTTCTGTGGAGAGTTCTGCCCGACCGGCAGCGCACCGGGCAAGGCTTCACTGGCGAATTCGTTACCGAAGCCGCTCAGGTAGCTGAGTTCGGGGGAGGTGTCGCGGGTCATCGGGGCCTCCAGGCTCGGTGGAGCCATTGACGGCAGAGAGCTGCAGCCCCGAATCGGCGGATGGACCGACCACTGCCAGGGGACACACAGCACATCTGAATTTATATTTATCGTAATCCGATTACGAGTAACGTAATTTGCTCGGCAAGAGGCGTCAAGCTATAAAGTCGGCCAGAATGAATCCCGGAAGCGTCTTACGATGTCCAGAGACAAAACTGCAGCTGACAACAGCAAACAGAAGGTCCGTTCCGCTGAAGTCGGCACCGACATCCTCAAGGCGCTGGCCGAACTGTCGCCCTCCACCTCGCTGTCGCGCCTGGCCGAACATGTGCAGATGCCCGCCAGCAAGGTTCATCGCTACCTGCAGGCCTTGATCGCCAGTGGTTTCGCCGAGCAGGATGCGGCGACCAATCACTACGGGCTCGGGCGCGAAGCCTTGCGCGTGGGGATGGCGGCGCTGGGCAGCATCGATGTGCTGAAGGTCGCGGCCCTGCCGCTATCGCAACTGCGCGACGCGCTCAACGAGAGCTGCTTCATCGCCGTGTGGGGTAACCAGGGCGCAACGGTGGTGAACATCGAGCCTGCAGTGCGCGCCGTGACGGTAGTGACCCAGATCGGCTCGGTGCTGCCACTGCTGAGTTCATCCACCGGGCTGGTATTCGCCGCTCACCTGCCAGAGCGGGAAACCATCGAGTTGCGCGACCGCGAACTGGCCGCACGGGGGCAACAGGTCGAGCACTACGTGGACCTGTTCACGCAGATCCGCACACGCGGCCTGCACCATGTTCACGGTTTGCTGATGCCGGGGGTGGATGCGTTGTCGGCGCCGGTGTTCAACGCCATGGGCCAGATTGCAGCGGTGATGACGGTCGTTGGCCCGACGTCGATCTTCCATGCCGATGAAGATGGCCCGGCCGCCCGGCAATTGCTGAGCGCGGCGCGCACCGTCAGTTGGCGGATGGGCTACGAAGCCTGAGATGGACCGGGGTTTCAAGGCCCTGCACTGTCGTGATGCGGCCTGACTGTTTTTGGCGCACTTTTACCCGAAACGTAAAGGTGAATGTCACCCAGGGCTATTTTTCCCATGGGATCAGCGGCTTATTCTGTCTTCACTGGCTGGCGCGAAAGGCACTCCCCCGTCGTTCGGGCCGCCACGTGTGAACGACGTTGATTTTGAAGCTCCTTGATCTGACGTCTCGATTGGCCGCTGCCGATGCAGCGGCCTTTTTTTGCGCTCGAAACCCACTATCCCAGCGGGTGCTTCTGCAGATTCGCCATCATCTGCTGCAAAGCCTGCAACGTATCCTGCGGATGAGTCGCCCCCTCGAAGTCGCCGATCTGCGCCCAATGCTCGGCCACCTGTTCCGGCGTGAACCCGCCATTGGGGTCGAATCCAACGCCAAGGCTTCGCTCCCATCGGACCTTGCCGACCCAGCCACCGCCCACTTCATACAACTGCCCCGTGTCCTGGCACTGCTCGCTGCCCAGGTACACCACCACCGGGCTGATCAGCTCAGGCTTGAGACGTTCGAACACCTGCGGCGGGATCAGGCCTTCTGTCATGCGCGTGCCCCCTGTGGGCGCGATGGCGTTGACCAGAATCCCATGCTTGCGGCCTTCGATGGCCAGGGTGCGGGTCAGCCCATAGAGGCCGAGCTTGGCCATGCCATAGTTGGCCTGGCCGAAATTGCCGTAGATGCCGGACGTGGAGGCGGTGAAGATCACCCGTCCCCAGTTCTGCTCGCGCAGGTGCGACCAGGCGGCGCGGGTCACCTTGTAGGCGCCTTCGACATGGACCCGGTAGACCTGGTCCCAATCGGCGTCCTCCATCTTGTGGAAGGTCTTGTCGCGCAGGATGCCGGCGTTGTTCACCAGCACATCGACCCGCCCGAAACTGTCCAGCGCCTGCTCGACGATACGCGCCCCCTCGGCCACCGAATCATGGTTGGCCACCGCGGTACCGCCTGCGGCGCGGATCTCCTCCACCACCCGGTCGGCCGCCGATGCGCTGGCGCCTTCGCCATGGGTCGAGCCGCCCAGGTCGTTGACCACCACACGTGCACCACGGGCCGCGAACAGCAGCGCGTGGGCCCGCCCCAGGCCACCGCCGGCCCCCGTGACGATCACTACGCGGTCTTGCAGATTTACCGGCTCGCTCATGCTCAAGGCTCCAGGCAAGAATTGGGATACCTGGAGTGTCCGCCAGCCATCGGCAGCGGACAATCAAGCGCAGTGACGCTGAATGGCAGGCGATAACACAAGGCGATGATCGCCGCGTTCAGGACCAGGCAACCCGCTGCGGTATATAGCTCAGGGGCTGCTCGCGAAACGCCAGGTAATGACGCAGCACCTGCACCGGCGCTTCGGTGTGCGGATAGTGGCCGATCCCCTGCAACACCACGGTATCGGGGTCAGGCACCAGTTGCCGGTAGCGCTCGACCATGTGCGCCCCCGACAGCGGATCCACCGCGCCATTGATCAGGCGCAACGGCACGCCCTCCGTCTGCAGTGCACCAATCCAGCGTTGCCGCTGTGCCTGACGCTCCGGCACATAGGCCATCAACTTGTGCAGGATGCGCGTCCCGCGGTTTGACACCATCAGGCTCCAGCAATCGTCCAGCGCGCTTTCGCTGGGGTGGGTGCAAGGGCCGTAGACCTGGCTGACATTGCGCACCAGATCATCCCGCCCGAACGAACGCGCCACCAGCCAGCCCAGCGGGCTGAGCAGCAGCTTCTGCACCAGCAGCAACGGACACAGCTCGGGGAACAGCGCGCTGTTGAGAAACGCACAACTGGCAATGTCGGCACGCCCTTCGTGATGGCGCGCGAGCAACTCCTGGGCGACGCTGCCACCGTAGTCGTGGGCCAGCAGGTGCACCGGCTGTTCGATTCTCAGGTGGTCAAGCAGCGCCTGTTGCAGATCGGCCTGCTCCATCAGGCTGTACTCGTGGTCGGCAGGCTTGGCCGAATCGCCGAAGCCGAGCATGTCGCAGGCCACGACGCGAAAGCGCTGCGCCAAGGGTGCCCACAGGTAGTGCCAGTCCCAGCTGGCGGTAGGGAAGCCATGTAACAGCAGCAAGGGCTCTCCTTGCCCTGCTGTCCAGTAACGGATGCTCTGGCCCCGGAAGGAAAAACTCTGTCCCCGGGTACGCCAGACGCACAATGGAATTTCGGCCAAAGGCATCGGAATCGTCCCGCTGATCAGGTGTTGACGGTATAGGGCAAGGCTGCGCTCATTGCATGTCACCTCGGCACTTGCATGTGCTCTCTATGTCGAGGCTGAGTCTAGTCAGCGCCTTGAACGGCGGAACTTACCTTGGCAGCCAGCTTGATGACCTTGCAGGACACTGGCACGAACGGTCATAGCAGGCAGGCGAGCAATGGCGCGGCGAACAGGTTGAGCAGGCCGGTCAGCACCATCACCAGCCCCGCCACCGAGCCTTCCTCCCCGCCCACTTCATGGGCGCGGCTGACGCCGGCGCCATGGGCACCGACTCCAAACAGTGCGCCGCGCGCCAGTGACGTACGCAGCGGCAACACCCGCAACAGCAGGCCGCCGAACACAGCCCCCAGCACACCGGTGAACATCACGAACACCGCGGTCAGCTCGGGCACACCGCCCAGGTCGTGGGCCAGCGGCATGGCGAACGGCGTGGTGATCGAGCGCGGCACCAGTGACAGGCTGACCGACTCATCCAGCGCCAGCAGGTGCGCCAGCCCCCAGGAACTGGAGATCGACGCCAGGCTGCCCGCCAGCATCCCCAGCAACAGCGCCGGCCAATGTCGCGCCAGCATCGCCCGCTGCTGCCAGATCGGCACGGCGAAGGCCACGGTGACCGGCCCCAGCACGCCGATCAGCCAATGGGTGTTGCGGGCATACTCGGCGTAGGCGGTGTGCAGCGGAACCGCCACCGCCAGCAGCAGCGCCGGGACCAGCACCAGCGGCGACAGCAGATAACGGCCAGTGCGCCCATACAGCCAGCGGCTGAACAGATAGGCCGCCACCGTCAGCGCAAGCCAGAACAGCGACATCGGTTCAAGCTTCATGGCGCAGGCTCCAGCGGCAGACCAGTTCGACCGTGAGCGCCGTGACCACCATCACCACCAGGGTGCTCAAGGCGATCACCAGCAGGATGCGCCACCCCTCGCTGCGCATCAGGCTGCCGTAGTCCAGCAGGCTCATCAGCGCCGGGATGAAGAACAGCAGCATCTGCGCCATCAACCAACCGGCGCCACGTTGCAACGTGCCCGGTTTCACGGCTCCCACGGCAAACAGCACCAGCAACAGCGCCATGCCCATGACCCCGGCCGGGATCGGCCAGCCAAGCCAGGCGACGAGTTGGCCGCCAACCAGATACAGCACAAACAGCACGCACAGCTCGGCGAGCAGGCGGGGCAACGCATTCGATACGATGGCTTTCATGATGGGTGTCCTCGGGATGGGCCCATTTTAAAAAGCCGCTGCCAAGGCCAAAAGCGAATTGTTAGACTGCCATCCATTCCAATCTGGAATTCAGTCAATGGAATTCAAGCAACTGCGCAGCTTCATCGAAGTGGTTCATCGAGGGGGATTCACCCAGGCCGCACACACGCTGCACATCAGCCAGTCGGCGGTGAGCAAGCAAGTGGCCCAGCTCGAGGAAGACCTCGGCCAACCCCTGCTCGAGCGCCAGGGCTCGCATCTGCATCTCACCGCCGCCGGACGCATCGTGCTCGAACGCGGCGAGGCCCTGCTGCGCCAGCGCCATGAGTTGCTGACCGAACTCGACGACCTGAGCCAGATGGCCCGCGGCGAACTGCGCCTGGGTTTGCCGGTGGTCGGCGGCGAGGCCCTGTTCGCCAGCCTGTTCGCCGAATACCGGCGGCGCTATCCGAACATCACCGTGCACCTGGTCGAAGGCGGCAGCCGGATCGTCGAACAGGGAGTCAGGAGTGGCGAGCTCGAATTGGGTGGCAGCGTCACCCCGAGCGACCCGGCCTTCGACTATCAACCCTTCTGCAACGAACCGCTCGATGCATTGCTCCCAGACAACCACCCCTTGGCCGAACGCGACGGAGTGACCCTGCGCCAGCTGGCCGATACGCCGTTCCTGCTGTACCACCGCAGCTTCATGCTCAACGACAAACTGCTCAGCGCCTGCGAGCAGGCAGGTTTCACCCCAAAGGAGGGCGGGCGCAGCGGCCAGGCGGATTTCCTCACCGCACTGGTGGCCGCAGGACAGGGCGTGGTACTGCTGCCCAGCGTGGTGGCACGTGGGCTGGAGCGTGATGGGGTGGTGAGAGTGCCGCTGGTGGAGCCTGGCCACCTGCGCTGGGACATCGCGTTCATCTGGCGGCGCGGAGCGTACCTGTCGCGAGCGGCGCAGGCGTGGCTGGCGTTGGTGCAGGAGCGCAAAGGAGGGTGAGCGGCGAATCGCCACTCCCCCCCCTGGAAGAAACCTTGCTCGCAAGAAGATCGCGCAGCCCCCGCGGCTTACGCCTTGAGCAGCTGCGCCAGCTCTGCCAGCCAGGGCTCTGCGTCCGTTTCCGGGGTCACGGTCTCGCTGGCATCCAGTCGCAGCATCGGCTGCACTTCCCGCACGCCGAGCTCGGCAAACAGCTCGCGCATCTGCTCGCCCCCGCCGCAATAGGTGTCGCCATAGCTCGAATCGCCCAGGGCCAGCACCGCGCCCGGCAAACCGCGCCACTCGCCCGGCAGTACATCGCGAATCGTGCTGTACAGCGGCATGAGGTTGTCGGGCAGCTCACCCATCCCGGTGGTCGAGGTCACCGCCAGCAGCGCCTGCGGCGCAAAACCGCGCAGATCCTCAAGGGTGGCACGCGCCGCATGCCAGGCGTCGAACCCGGCAGCCTTGAGCAAGGATTCGGCATGACGGGCGACTTCTTCGGCGGTGCCATACACCGAGCCTGAAATAATGGCGACTTTCATCAGGAGAGGATTCCGAAACTGAGTGAAAACGTAGGATACTACCATTCAACAGTGGCAAAAGGCCGCTCCACTTGACTCCCATGGCAAGGAACATGATCAACGCGCAACTGCTACACGCCATGATCGACGCGTCGAACGACGGCATCGTGGTCGCCGAACAGGAAGGTGACGACACCATCCTGATCTACGTGAACGCAGGCTTCGAACGCCTCACCGGATACGCGCGCGACGAGATCCTCTACCAGGACTGCCGCTTCCTCCAGGGCGACGATCGCGACCAACTGGGCCGCGCCCGCATCCGCAAGGCCCTGGCCGAAGGCCGGCCGTGTCGCGAGGTACTGCGCAACTACCGCAAGGACGGCAGTGGGTTCTGGAACGAACTGTCGATCACCCCGGTGTACAACGAGGCTGATCAACGCACCTATTTCATCGGCATCCAGAAGGATGTCAGCCGTCAGGTCGAACTCGAACGCGAGCTGGCCGACGCACACACCCGACTGGCCGGGCAACCATCCGTCCAATGACCTGAACCAAACGCCCCGGGCACAGTCCATGGCAATGAAGAACCCACCGACGACGCCCGACCCGAGTCCGATCATGCAAGCAGACGCCCTCCTTACTCAGGATGAGCTGGATTTCATTCAGGACATGCAGCACACGCCCCAATTGAACCTGGCCGACCCCACCTCGAGCCTGCTGGTCAATGGCGACCGTCGTCTGCAGCAATTGCTCACCCGCCTGGTGGCCAACGAGCAGGTCACCCTGCAGGCGCAATTCAACAACCAGCAGATCAGCATTCCCCTGCAACTGGTAGAAGACGAGTTCCACGCCCTGCACCTGCAACTGGGCTCACCGGAAATCTACGAAGACGGCCCGATGCTGCGGCCCTGGCGCCTCTCGCTGGACCAGCCGGCCGCACTGGTCGACGCCCGCGGCACCCAGAGCGAGCTGTGGGTGCGCGATATCTCGTTCAAAGGGGTACTGCTGCAAGTGAACGGCCAGGCCCAGGCGCCCAGCCACTTCGAGCTGTTCTTCGCCCCACCGGGCATCGAGCCGATCGGGCTGCACGGCAGGCTGCGCCGCCGCATCGGTCCGGACCTGGCGGCCTACGACCTCAGCCACAGCCCAGACGACGAAATCGACCGCCTGCGTGAGTACATTCTCCAGGCCCACCGCAAGGCGCACCCAGAGTTGCACGCTCAGGTATCGATCTGACCGGCGAGGAACTGGCGCAACCGCTGTTTCATCGACACCCCGTGGGCGCCCAGACAGCCTACCGGCCCGCCCTCTAGATTGTCCTGAGCCATTTCGGCGGTCTCGCCCGCCAGGAACAGCGGGCAGTTCACCCGCTGCGCCAGGCGTGCCAGGCGCTTGTCCAGGTCATTGGCCGGGCGATGGTTGTCGAACAGCACCAGTGCATCCGGCGCCAACCGCTCGCAGACCAACGCCAGCTCTTCGACAGGCTGCCCCGACGCCAGCACCGTGACCGCCACCTCGTCACTGCTCAGCAGCAGCCCCGCCACCAGCAACTCGAGTTCCTGGCATTCTGCCGACAACGGTGACAGCAGTATCCGGCGGCTCTTGGGCGCACGTGCCAGTTGCAGGCGCAACAGCACCCGCGCGCGCAGGAACTGGTCGAGGAACAACCACTCGCTGGCCTGCCCATACCCCGCCTGGCTGGCGCGCAGGGCCTGCCATACCGGCATGAACACCTCACCGAAGACCTGCTCCAGCGCATGGCTGGCAAACACCTGCTCGAACAACCGCCCCAACTGCGCGGCATCGAACTGGCGCACGGCCTCGCGCACCTGGGCCTGCCAGCGTGAGCGGTCGCCGACCGTGCTTCCGGCCCAGGCCCCCTCCGCCGGACCCTGGCTACGCGCCAGGATACTGCCGACCTTGCTCACCGCGACGCCACGGCGCAGCCAGCCCAGGATACTGTCGATGGCGTCGATGTCGGCCTGCGAATACAGACGATGGCCACTCTCGGTGCGGGTCGGCTGGATCAGCCCATAGCGGCGCTCCCAGGCACGCAGAGTCACCGGGTTGACGCCAGTCAGGCGCGACACTTCGCGGATCGGAAACAGCTCCTGATGCACCAGCCCATGTGCGATCAGGGCACTCGCTTGTGGCTCTTTCATGAGCGTGACAACTCTGTCTCGTAGATATGTGACGGCCATTCTACGCCGGTATCGGCCAGGGGTCAGCGCAACCTTGCGGTCACAACACTGACCGGTCACGAAATATACGCGATAATCCGCGCCCGATTCTTGCATCCACGCCTGCGTCGCCCACCACCCCGGGCACAGGCCAAGGGGCCGGCTACCCGCCAGCCCCGTCGTAAGGAGATACACGATGTCTACCGCACCCGTCACCCTGATGGTGTCGCGCCGCGCCGCCAATGGACGCTACCAGGACCTGCTGGCCTGGCTCCATGAAGGCGAGCAACTGGCCACCGACTTCCCCGGCTACCTGGGCTCGGGCATCCTCGCGCCGCCCGCTGACAGCGATGCCTTCCAGATCATCTTTCGCTTCAACGACGAACGGACCCTACACGCCTGGGAACATTCCGCCTCGCGACGCGCCTGGCTGCAGCGTGGCGATGGCCTGTTCGAGCGCCCCGAAGAGCGGCGCTTCAGCGGCATCGACGCCTGGTTCGGCACCGAAACGGTGCATAAACCGCCGCGCTGGAAGCAGGCTACCGCCATCTGGCTGGCGTTCTTCCCGGTGTCGCTGCTGTTCAACCTGTTGTTCGGCCACTGGCTGGCACCGCTGGACCTGCTGCCCCGGGTACTGCTGAGCACCCTGGTGCTGACGCCGCTGATGGTTTACCTGTTCATTCCGTTGTCCACCCGCCTGCTGGCCGGCTGGCTCAATCCCCCGGCACGCCCGGCGTCACGGCGCCGCGAAGGGTTGCGCAGCCGCTGAGGAGCGGGCTCGCAAGCCCGCGCAGTTCGGGTATGCTGGGGCACGAACGAACAGACGAACAGACTGCCCCGAACATGAACAGCCCTATCCTCATCACCGGAGCCAGCCAGCGCGTCGGGCTGGCCCTGGCCCAGGCGCTGGCCAAGGCCGGCCATCAGGTGGTCAGCGCCAGCCGTAGCCTTCATGCGCAGGCCGCACACCCGAACATCATCCAGTTCCAGGCCGACCTCACCCGCGAGGCCGACCGCCTGGCGCTGATCGAACACCTGCAGCACAACTATGATGGCCTGCGCGCGATCATCCACAACGCCTCGCTGTGGCTGGACGACGACCTGCAGAGCCTCGACACCATGTTCCGCCTGCACGTCGAGGCGCCCTACCACCTCAACCTGGCGCTGGGCGAACACCTGGCCAAGGTCGAGAAGGCCGACATCATCCACATCTGCGACGAAACCTCCTCACGCGGCAGCAAGAGCCATATCGGCTATGCCGCAACCAAGGCCGCGCTACAGAACATGGTGCTGTCGTTCGCCGAAAAGTACGCGCCCAAGGTGCGCGTCAACGGTATCCTGCCGGGCCTGCTGATCCTGAAGGAAGGCGGCGACGAACAGTACCGCCGGCAGACCCTGAAAAAGGCCCTGCTGGAATTCGAACCGGGTGCGCAGCCGCTGATCGAGGCGGTGATGTTCCTGCTGCAAAGCCAGTACAGCACCGGCAGCCAGGTAGTCATCAACGGTGGCCGCCATCTGAAGAACCGCATGACCTGAGGTAAGCCCCATGACTGAGCAACAACAGCTCGAACTCGAAGCCGCCGCGTTCCGGCGCCTGGTCGATCACCTGCAAAAGCGTACCGACGTGCAGAACATCGACCTGATGAACCTCTCCGGCTTCTGCCGCAACTGCCTGTCCAAGTGGTACAAGGCCGCCGCTGACGAGCGCCAGGTCGAGCTGAGCCTGGACGACGCCCGCGAAGCGGTGTACGGCATGCCCTACGCCGAGTGGAAAGCCCAATACCAGAAAGAAGCCAGCGCCGAGCAGCAAGCGGCGTTCGAACAAGGAAAACCCCGTGACTGACCTGAACACCCTGCGCAACAGCCTCGCCAGCGGCGAACACGTTTTTGCCGACACCCTGGGCTTCATCGCCGCCAACTACAGCTACCAGCCCCAAGCCTTCAACAACGGCGGCGTGGAAAACGCAGCCGGGCAAAACGAAGGTTCGTGCAAGACCCTGGGCCTGGCCCTGCTGGAAGGGCTGAGCGATGAGGAAGCGCTGCTGGCCTTTGGCGAACACTACCGCAGCGTGCTCGCCACCCCCGAGGGCAGCGACCATGGCAACATTCGCGCGCTGATCAAGCACGGCCTGGCTGGCGTGCAGTTCGCAGGGCAGCCGCTGACCCGCAACGCCTGAAGCAAGGCTGCTCGCGAAGCGGCCGCCGGGGTCGGCGAGCGTTCGCTCGACTGATTTTCGCCCGCTTCACGACGCCAGGGCCGCTCCGGCAGCTAGACGATGCCGGCGCGGCCTTGTACTGCAAAGCAGCGCCCAGCATGATTTCGCCGACCGCCCTTTTGTTGCCCGAAGGACTTGCCCGAATGCCTCCAGCGCCTAGCATCCCCTTCCGTCAGGCCATGCTGTTCTGGCTCAAGCTCGGTTTCATCGGATTCGGCGGCCCGGCCGGGCAGATCGCCCTGATGCACCGGGAAATCGTCGAACGCCGCCGCTGGCTCAGCGAGTCGCGGTTTCTCCACGCCCTGAACTACTGCATGCTGCTGCCAGGCCCCGAGGCCCAGCAACTGGCCACCTACCTTGGCTGGCTGATGCACCGCACCTGGGGCGGGATCATTGCCGGGACACTGTTCATCCTGCCTTCGCTGTTCATTCTGATTGGCCTGTCCTGGGTCTATATCACCCAGGGGCAGCAACCTCTGGTCGTCGGCCTGTTCTATGGCCTCAAGCCCGCGATCACCGCCATTGTCGTGCAGGCGACCTGGCGCATCGGCTCCCGGGTGCTGCACAACGCGGCATTGTGGGGCATCGCGCTGGCAGCCTTCGTCGCCCTGTTCGGGCTGGGCCTGCCGTTTCCGCTGATCGTGCTGGGCGCGGGGCTGGTCGGCTATCTCGGCGGACGCTGGCGGCCGCAGCTGTTTCAGACCACTCGTGCCAACACTGAAACCCCCAACGACGAAGCCCCACTGGCCCAGCCAGCCCATACCCGCCTGCACTGGCCGCGCCTGTTCGGGCTGCTGGCCTGCGGTGCAGCGCTGTGGTGCCTGCCGATGGCCGCACTGACGCTGCTGTTCGGCTGGCAAGGCAGCTTCACTCAAATGGCATGGTTCTTCACCAAGGCAGCACTGCTCACCTTCGGCGGAGCCTACGCGGTGCTGCCCTACGTGTATCAGGGGGCTGTCGATCATTACGGCTGGCTGACGCCCACACAGATGATCGACGGCCTGGCATTAGGCGAAAGCACACCCGGCCCGCTGATCATGCTGGTGGCGTTCGTCGGCTTCGTCGGCGGCTACGTGCAGGCACAGTTCGGTGCCGACCAGGCATTCCTGGCTGGAGCCCTGGCGGCATGCCTGGTCACCTGGTTCACCTTCCTGCCCTCGTTCCTGTTCATCCTGATCGGTGCCCCCCTGGTGGAGCGCACACGCAGGCAATTGCACTTCACTGCGCCGCTGACGGCGATCAGCGCCGCCGTGGTGGGGGTGATCCTGAACCTCGCGTTGTTCTTCGCCTATCACGTGTTCTGGCCGCATGGGTTCGCTGCCGGGATCGACGGGCTGGCGCTGGGGATCGCGCTGCTAGCGGCGGTGGGGCTACTGGTGTTGCGCAGGAGTATGCTGGAAGTGCTGATTGCCTGCGCCCTGGCAGGTCTGCTGGCGGTGTTGTACGGGCATGTGATCTGAGCCCGATCAGCTCAGGCGTTGCCCCGGCATCCCCTCCGACAGCACACCATCACGCAACCACTCCAGCGCTATCGGCCACAGGCTCGCCCGAAAGCGATCATGGAAAAACGCAAAATGCCCGACCTCCTGCTCGCCGATATCAACAGGCGATACGCGCAGATGGCGAGGTTGGGCATGGTCCAGATAGCCCAGCAACCGCTCCGTCGCCGCCACGGTGCCGAAGGGATCGTCGCTCAGGCTCACCGCCAGGGCCGCAGCCTGAACCTGGGCGAAGGGCCGCGCCTGCAGCAGCCGTCCACTGGGCCGATGTTCATAGCGCGGTGCCGGCGTGCTCCAGTCACGCACCACCCCGGCCGGGGTGTCTTCCATCCAACCCAGGCGCTTGCCGGGGAAATAGCCCAGTAGCCGGGTCAGCAATGGCATCACCACATGCCACTTGCCCACCATCCGCCAGCGCCCTTCGGCCGCATAGTCACGCCAGTAGGCAAACTGTGCCCCGACCATCACCAGCCGCCGCACCTGCCCGGCCGAGGGCGCCAGGCCGGTTGCCCAGCCACCGAAGCTGTGCCCCACCACATTCACCGGCTGCCCGGGGAATTCGCTGGTGGCGCGCTGCAGGATGGCCTCGAAGTCCAGGCAGCCCCAGTCGCTCCACGACGCCTGGAAACCACGCAACGATGCCGGGCGAGACTCGCCGATACCACGGTAGTCGTAGCTCAGCACATCGAAGCCGTGGGCGAACAGGTAGTCGGCAAAGCGAGCGTAGTAGCGGCAGCGCACCGAGGTGGCCGCGTTGATGATCACCAGCGGGCGCTGGGGGTCGGGCTCGGCGTGGCGCCACTGGAAACCGCCGAGGCTGTAGCCGTCGGCGGCTTCATGGCGAAAGGCAGTCGCAGGTTGGGTCAGGCTGCTCATGGTGGGCTCCCTGCGCCGTCGCGCCGGGAGGCGGGCGGCATTTTTTGTCATCCGCCCACGCTAGCAAATTTTTCGCTGGCTGTACCGGCCTCAGGTGATCGGCAACGCCCGCGCCACTCCAGGCTTGCGCAGCACCTCCAGCCGCGAACCTTCATAACGCGTTTCGCGGAACAGCTTCCAGCGCCCGAACAGGCCATACACATGCATCACCCGCCCCTGCTCGTGATAGCCCATGCGCAGGTGCAGCTTCATGGCCGGCACGTTGTGCGTCTCCACCACATCCACCACCTTGCGGCAGCCCTTGGCATGCATGGCGTTCCACAGCTCGACCTGAGCGGTGACCGACAACTCGCTGCCAAAGTAGCGCCGGGTCATCTCGCCGCCGAACTCGAAGAACTCGCCAGGCTTCACCGGGAAGGTGCAGCCGTAATAGTGCTTGTCGTGGTAGTCGACCACGCTCGCCCAGATGAAGGCCACCGCGTCACCGTGCTCGTCCAGGTACATGTGCCCGGTATGGCCATCAGCGGCCAGTTCGCGCATGGTTTCCACGCGATCGCCGAAATAGCGCGCAAAGGCGTCGGCATTGGCGGTGGTGATTTCCACCAAGGTGACCGGCGGATGTTCCTTGAGTTTGTGAGGCGGCACGGGAGTGACCAAGTCGCGTTCCATCCACAGCAATTCCCAGTGGAAGAATACGTAGCGTTCGACCAGGGTCTTGAAAGTACGCTTGAGACCCTTCTGGCGGATCCGTTCTTGTAGTTTTTGCAATGCGCGCATGCTGCCTCCCCGGCCCAGGCGAGATTGCCGGACCAATAGCTGCTGTATAGATCAGGGAGAAAGCGGCCATAGCAAAGAGCCAGCTGAGGATTTGTTGCAGAATGTTAACAAGCCCACGGAGGGAACCGCGCAACCGGGACAAACGGCTGCGCGGTCAAGGGCTTGCTTACAGCTCGACGCAGTCGAACCGTACGTCGGTGGCCACGTCTTCGTCGTAGTTGACGTCAGCGCGCTCGAAACCGAACAGGTTGAGGAACTGCTTCTTGTAACCGGCGTAGTCGGTCAGTTCGAACAGGTTCTCGGTGGTGACCTTGGGCCACATGGCCTTGCAGGCGTCCTGCACGTCGTCGCGCAGTTCCCAGTCATCCAGACGCAGGCGAGCCTTTTCGTCCACTTCGGCCGGAGCACCATCGGCGCGGTACATGCGGTCGCGGAACATGCGGTCCAGCTGGTCCTGGGTGCCTTCGTGAACGCCTTTCTCCTGCATGATCTTGAAGACCATCGACAGGTACAGCGGCATCACCGGAATGGCCGAGCTGGCCTGGGTGACCACCGACTTGAGCACGGCGACGTTGGCGCCGCCCTTCACTTCATCGGCCAGCTTCTTGTCCAGGCGCAGGGCGGTTTCGTCCAGGTCCTGCTTGGCCTGGCCCAGGGCGCCGTGCCAGTAGATCGGCCAGGTGATTTCGGTGCCGATGTAGCTGAAGGCCACGGTGCGCGCGCCTTCGGCGAGCACGTCGGCGCCGGCCAGGGCGTCGATCCACAGCTGCCAGTCCTGGCCACCCATGACGGTGACGGTGTCGGCGATTTCCTGCTCGGTGGCCGGCTCGATGCTGGCCTCGATGATGGTGTCCTTGTTGGTGTCGATGGCGGTCGACTTGTACGGCTGGCCGATCGGCTTGAGCGCCGAGCGGATCAGCTCGCCGGTCTGCGGCAGCTTGCGTACGGGCGAGGCCAGGGAGTAGATGACCAGGTCGACCTTGCCACCCATCTCGTTCTTGATCAGCTCGATCACCTTGGCGCGGGCTTCGTCGGAGAAGGCGTCACCGTTGATCGACTTGCTGTACAGCCCCTCGGCCTTGGCGAACTTGTCGAAGGCGGCGGCGTTGTACCAGCCTGCAGTGCCGGCCTTGGTCTCGGTGCCCGGCTTCTCGAAGAACACGCCCAGGGTGTCGGCCTTGAAGCCGAAGGCGGCGGTGATGCGTGCTGCCAGGCCGTAGCCGCTGGAGGCGCCGATCACCAGGACTTTCTTCGGACCATCCTCGCGCACGCCCAGCTTGCGGGTGGCTTCGATCTGGTCACGGACGTTGAGCTCGCAGCCCTTCGGGTGAGTCGTGGTGCAGATGAAACCGCGTACCTTGGGATGAATGATGGCCAATGTCTGTACCTCGTCAGGTTTATGCTGGGGAAACGCCGCAGGGGCGATTCCGATTGATCAGAGGGTGAGACTACCCCCGCAAGTCATCCGACACATATTACGGGGTCAAGGGCCCGAGCAAAACCCGAATCCGAAAGCGACTCGCTTCTTGCAGGAGCGGGCTTGCCCGCGAACACGGGCGTAGCCCGTGCCAGGCACCGCGGTGTGCTTTTCGCGGGGCAAGCCCGCTCCCACAAGTACGTCGCTGCCCCCGAATACATCGGGGGCTGTGGGAGCGGGCTTGCCCCGCGATGAGGCCGGCACAGACACCCTATTCATTTGCAAACCCGATCAATCACAAAGAAAAACAAACTTCTCAAATGAGCCCCGGGCAGTGATGCTGTCGCGATCCACTTCGCCTTCCGGAGAACAACAATGAACGAAGTCGCCATCGTCGCCGCCACCCGCACTGCCATCGGCAGTTTCCAGGGCTCCCTGGCCAATGTCTCGGCCATCGACCTCGGCGCTGCGGTGATCAAGCGCCTGCTGGAGCAGACCGGCCTTGACCCCGCGCAAGTCGACGAGGTGATCCTCGGCCAGGTGCTGACCGCAGGCGCCGGCCAGAACCCCGCCCGCCAGGCCGCGGTCAAGGCCGGCCTGCCCCACGCGGTGCCGGCGCTGACCCTGAACAAGGTCTGCGGCTCGGGCCTCAAGGCCCTGCATCTGGCGGCCCAGGCAATCCGCTGCGGCGACGCCGAGGTGGTGATCGCCGGCGGCCAGGAGAGCATGAGCCTGGCGCCCTACGTGCTGCCGTCGGCCCGCACCGGCCAGCGCATGGGCCACGGCCAACTGGTCGATACCATGATCACCGACGGCCTGTGGGACGCCTTCAACGACTATCACATGGGCATCACCGCCGAGAACCTGGTCGACAAGTACGCCATCACCCGCGAACAGCAGGATGCCTTTGCCGCCGAGTCCCAGCGCAAGGCGGTGGCCGCTATCGAAGGCGGTCGGTTCAAGGATGAGATCACCCCGATTCACATCCCGCAGAAAAAAGGCGATGCGCTGGTGTTCGACACCGACGAGCAACCTCGCCCGGGCACCAGCGCCGAATCGCTGGGCAAGCTGCGCGCAGCTTTCAAGAAAGACGGCAGCGTCACCGCCGGCAACGCCTCGAGCCTCAACGACGGCGCCGCTGCCGTGCTGCTGATGAGCGTCGACAAGGCCAAGGCCCTGGGCCTGCCAGTGCTGGCCAAGATCACCGGCTACGCCAGTGCCGGTGTGGACCCGGCGATCATGGGCATCGGCCCGGTCTCGGCGACCCAACGCTGCCTGCAGAAGGCTGGCTGGCAGCTGGCCGACCTGGACCTGATCGAGGCCAACGAGGCCTTCGCTGCCCAGGCCCTGGCTGTGGGCAAGGAGCTGGCGTGGGATGCGGCGAAGGTCAACGTCAACGGCGGCGCCATCGCCCTTGGCCACCCGATCGGCGCCTCGGGTTGCCGGGTGCTGGTGACCCTGCTGCACGAGATGATCAAGCGCGATGCGAAGAAGGGCCTGGCGACGCTGTGCATCGGTGGTGGCCAAGGTGTCGCGTTGACGATCGAGCGATGAGTCAGTGGTGAGTTCTGCGCAGGCGAGCCCGCGAAGCACTCACCGCTAATCTCAGAATCTGTCATCCAGAATCGCCGGCAAGCTCAGCTCCCTGACAAAGCTGGCCGGCGACAGTGACAGGACCATCCTGACCACCTGCACCACATCGTGCACCGGTATCAGTGCCCCCTCGCCACGCTGCGCAGCGTCTGCAACCGGCACCTCCAGGCCATCCTCGGTATTGAGATAGCCCAGGTTCAGGCAGGTCACCCCAAGACGCCGATCGCGGTAGCCCTCACGCAGGGCGTCGGCGATGCCTTGCAGGGCGAACTTGCTGGCACCGAACGTCACCTCCGGGCGCCCGCTGCGCGGCAGGCCCGAAGTCGAGCCCGTCAGCAGGATGCGTGGGTGCTGGCTTTGCAGCAACAGAGGCAGCAGACGTTTGATCAGCAGGATGGTCGCGGTGATGTTGCAACCGATCATGGTTTCAATCTGAGCGTCCTGGTCGTCGAGAAAATCGTAGGCAGGGTCGAAGGCCAGGGGCTCCCAGATGCCCAGGTTGTAGATCAGGGTGTCGATGCCTTGATCAGCCACAGCCTCGGTGATGGTGGCGATGGCGGCTGCGGGGTGAGCGAGGTCGGCTTCGATCCAGCGGGTGTCGATACCAGCGACGACGGGGACATGCGGGGGGATGGCGCGGGCGACGCCGATCAGGGTGTCACCGGGGTTGCCCAGGCCTTGCATCAAAGCCTTGCCCAGCCCTTTGCTGGCGCCGATTACCAGGGTTTTCATCAATAACTCCATTTATCGAGGTTTGGGGAAAGAGGCCGGGACAGCGGTGACCTTTTCGCGGGCAAGCCCGCTCCCACAGGTACTCCACAGTCTTCAGGGCCGCGGGGCCTGTAGGAGCGGGCTTGCCCGCGAAAAGGTCACCGCCAAAACCAGATTCGCTCCACAGAGCGCAGCATCCAAGCAGCCCACCAGCTCGATGACAAAGCCCGGCTTGTATCCAGATGTAAACCGCGCCGCGTGTCTGTTTCAGATCAATGCCGTACGCTTGCAGACAACCCACTGCGCCCCAATCCAGCCACACTGCCATCCTGCCCGCACCCGGTACCCGCCATGAGCCTGCTCAGACAAGCCCTGAACGACCAATCCTTCGTCTGCATCATGGAGTTCGTCCCCAAGCCTTCTGCCCAGCGCTTCGCGGCACTGGAGAGCATCATGGCGCGTGCGCAGTTGTGCGGTTGGCCACTGGCGGTGTCCATCGCCGATCGGGTCGGCAGTGCGCTCGACATGTCGCCGCTCGATGCCTGCCGCAGCTTCGATACACCGGTCCCGACCCTGCTGCATTTCTCCGGCAAGGACCGCGAGCGCCAGGACCTGCTCGCCCAGTTGCCGCGCATGGACGCCGCTGGCCTGGACCAGCTCCTGTTGCTGACCGGCGACCGCCTGCCCGGCCACATGCCGGGCCAGCGTCCGGTGCGTTACCTCGAATCCGTCGCAGCCCTGCAGATCGTGCGCCAGGCGCGCCCCGACTGGCTACTCGGTGCAGCACTGAACCCGTTCAAATACCGCGAGGAAGAAGGCGGCGCGCAGTACTTCAAGGCCGAAAAGAAGCTCGCCGCCGGCGTCGACTTCTTCATCCTGCAACTGGGCTTCGACTTCCAGAAATACCGCGAGGCCATGCACTGGATGCAGCGCCAGCCCACGCCTCGGCCTATGCTCGCCTGCATCATGGGGCTGACCGATGGCCGTGCCGGGATGCTCGAGCATGTGGCGGGTGTCACCGTAAGCCCCGCGATGCGCGCGCTGCTCGCCGCCGAGGCAGCGGTGTCCAAGGCCCACGCCCGGCAGCGCGCCACCGAGCGCCTGGCCCTGCAGATCATCGGCCTGCGCCTGCTGGGTTACGCAGGGATCAACCTCTCCGGCGTGCACGAACTCGAACAGTTTCTCGAACTGGAACAAGCCCTGGAAGACTGGCTGCCACGCATCAACAGCCTCGAGCAATGGCGCAGCGCCTGGGACGCCGCCTGGCGGATGCCCGGCATGGCACCGGTCACTTTCCACCCGCCCGGGTATCACTGGCAGCAGGGCCAGCGCCAGGTCCAGGCGTCGTTTACGGAAAAGGCTCGCTACCATTTGCTGTCGGCCATGCACCATCAACTGTTCAGCCGCGAAACGCTGTTGAGCCAGGCATTCGGCTGGAGCGTGCGCCGCGCGCTGTGGTCGACACCGGCAGCGGCGCGCGTGCTGCACAGCGTGGAGCGCAGCCTCAAGCGGCCGCTGGTCGGTTGCGACACCTGCGGGCAATGCCGGCTCGAAGACACCTTGTACATCTGCCCGGAAACCTGCCCCAAGGGCCTGGCCAATGGGCCCTGCGGCGGCACGCAACTGAACCGCTGCGAGTTCGGCGACCGTGAATGCATCCACAGCCGCAAATACCGCACGGCGGTGTCGGTCGGGCAGACGCACGTGCTCAGCGAAAAGCTGATCCCCTGCGTCGAGGTCAGTGGGCGCCAGCAAAGCTCCTGGCCGCTCTGGTTCGCCGAGCCCACCCCAGTGCAACCCGCAGCGCGTGCCAAGCGCCCACAACCCGAGATCGCGGACCTGTAGGCGCGACCCGGCAAGCCCTGGCACAGGGGGCCCGACAGCCTCTATCCTGAGCGGCCATCGCCCCATACTCGCCCACAGGACCGCCGCGTGACCCGAGAGCAACTTGAAACCCAGCAGATCCCCCTCTACTTCGCTGCCGTGGTCCTGGCCATCGCTGCAGGCCTGCTCGCCCCCGACACCGCCAGCCACCTGCAAGCGCTGGTGACCCCAGCGATTGCGGTGCTGATGTACGCGATGTTTTTGCAGATCCCCTTTCTCGACCTGCGTCAGGGGCTGGGCAACCGCCGCTTCATGGGCGCGCTGTTGCTTGCCAACTTCGTGCTGGTACCGATGCTGGTGTGGGCGGCCACGCGCGGACTGGTCGAGCATCCGGCGATCCTGATCGGTGCACTGCTGGTGCTGCTCACGCCCTGCATCGACTATGTGGTGGTGTTCACCCACATCGGCAAAGGTGACTCGCGCCTGATCCTCGCCGCCACGCCAGTGCTGTTGCTGGTGCAACTGGCGCTGCTGCCGCTGTACCTGGCCCTGATGCTCGGCACGCACAACCCGGTGGCACTGTCCATCGAGCCGTTCGTGGAGGCGTTCGTGCTGCTGATCGCGGTACCGATGCTGATGGCCGTGCTCACCAGCGCCGGCGCGCGCCGCTCGCAGGCCATCGCCCGCTGGAACGACGCCTGGGCGTGGATGCCGGTGCCGGCCATGGCCCTGGTGCTGATTGCCGTGATCGGCTCGCAGATCGCCGTGGTGCTGGGCGACTTCCAGCGCCTGTTGCCGGTAATTCCGGTGTATGTCGGGTTCGCGCTGCTGGCACCGCTGCTGGGGCTGCTCTCGGCGCGGCTGTTCCGACTGCAGGCGCGCGAAGCACGAGCGGTGACGTTCAGCGCCGCGACCCGCAATTCGCTGGTGGTACTGCCGCTGGCGCTGGCCTTGCCGGAAGACTTGCGGGTGCTGGCGGCAGCGGCGGTGATTACCCAGACACTGGTAGAACTGGTGAGCGAACTGATCTACGTGCGGGTGGTGCCGGCAGTGGTACGCACCTGACGGGCTCCGACCACCTCACACAATCACGAACCCCACCTCGATGTTGCCCCGCGTCGCCTTGGAGTACGGGCAGATCTGGTGCGCCTCGGCCACCATCTTCTGCTTGTCCTCCTGGGCAAGCCCGGGCAAGTGCACCGTCAACTGAGCGGCCAGGGCAAAGCCGCCATCGGCGGTATTGCCCAGCGCCACATCAGCCTCCACCGCCACGCCCTCGGGCAGGCGGATGTCGAACTTCTGCCCCGCACGACGCAATGCGCCGATGAAGCAGGCCGACCAGCCGATGGCAAACAATTGCTCGGGGTTGGTGCCTGGACGTCCGGAGCCGGGCGGGCTCAGCGGCAGGTCCAGCGCACCATCACTGGAGCGACCGCGGCCGTCGCGGCCGCCGCTGGTGTGAGTACGGGCGGTGTAGAGCGTGGTTGTCAGAGGGGTAATCACGGTGCATCTCCTTCTGGGCGATCAGGACGTTGCGCACGGCCCTCCCCGACCAAGGGTGCGGGAAGGGCGCGAATGGCCGTTACTGCTTGGCCTGGCTCAGGCGGCTGTAAAGGTCGGATGGGAACGGCTTGCCGTTGGCGTCGAACTGATGCTTGCGGAACTGATACACCTCCGCCTCGGACAGGTAGCCATCGTGGTTGGCATCGATCGCATCGAATTCGGCGTTAGCCTTCGGCGCCACGGCCAGCAGCTCGGCACGCGAAACGCGACCATCGTGGTCGGTGTCGGTGCGGGCGAAGGAGGCATCGCCGCATTTGCCTTCACCACACTTGCCCTCGGCTCCAGTGGCTTTCGCCTGGCCACCGCACTTGCCTTCGCCACACTTGCCTTCGGCCTGGGTGGCCTTGCCCTGGGCGCCACATTTGCCTTCCCCGCACTTGCCTTCAGGGGCCTTCTCGTTGGCCGCAAGCTGGTAGCCCTGCGGCAGTGCTTCAACAGCGAAAGCGGAACTGGTGACGTTGATACCGCCTGCCAGGGCGATGGCGAACAGGCCGATGCGAGCCTTGGTGGAAATCGGGGTATGGGACATGGCATTTCTCCGGATGTCAGTGCGGTCGTACCGCTGGGTTCATTGCCCCTAGGGCGAGAGCCGATGAACCGGGCACCTGGCCCCGTTCGTTCGGGTGGAGCCATTTGAACGTCAGCGTGTATCGGGGGCGTATCCGGGGAGGGAGGGATTTGTATGCAAGTACGCAGGATCAGGGATGGGATACAGGGCGATACAATCGCGGCCAATCGCGGGACGAGCCCGCTCCCACAGATACGTGCGCTGACACTGGATTCAGCGCACGTATCTCTGGGAGCGGGCTTGTCCCGCGATTGGGCCGCAAAGCGGCGCCGGCGATCTCAGCGGTCGAAACTCACCGCCCGCAACGGCGCGGTATTGACCTTCAGCTCGAACACATCCGGCCGCGCATAATGGCCCACCACATCGAAGTCGAGGTTGCCCTGGCTCAACTGGCTCATGTCCAGATCCGCGTACAACTCGGTCTCGCAATCGAACACCGGCCCCGCCAGTACCTCACCCAGCGGACTGACGATCATGCTCCCTCCGCGCATCACGTAGTCGTCGTCGGCGAAGTCCAGCCCGAACGCTTCACGATGTTGCTGCGGATACTCGCCCAGGCGAATCGCCTGGCAGGCAGAGAGCACGAACACTCGGCCTTCCAGCGCCACATGCACCATGGAACTGGCCCACGACGGTCGATCGTCGGCAGTCGGTGCGCAGTACAGTTGCACTCCTTGTGCATACATGGCCTGGCGCAGCGCCGGCATGTAGTTCTCCCAGCAGATCACGCTGCCGAGCACACCGAAGTCGGTCTGCACCGGCTCAATGGTCGAGCCATCGCCGAAGCCCCAGATCAGGCGCTCCTGCCCGGTCGGCATGAGCTTGCGGTGATAACCGGCAATGCCACGGCCCGGCGCCAGAGTGACAGCGGTGCAATACAGGGTCCGGCCATGACGCTCGATGATGCCGACCACGGCAGTCACGCCGGTCTGCTCGACGCTTTCGGCAAACGCCGCAAGCTCCGGGCCGTCGAGGGCCACCGCACCCTCGACGTAGCGTTGGTACAGCGCGCGCCCGGCAGCACTGCGATTGCCCACCACGCTGCCGAACGCCGCGCCCTTGGGATAACCGCCAATGAACGCCTCGGGGAACACCGCAAGTTGTGCGCCCTGCTCCGCCACCCGCCGCAGGATGCCGGCGGCCTTCTCGACACTGGCCATTGCGTCATAAGGAACGGAAGCGGCCTGGATGATTGCTACACGGGTCATGATGACTCCTGTCTGTGGTTAGAAACGGCTGATGTCGTTGTCACGGGTTTCCGGCAAGGTCTTGCACAGCACCAGCAGGCACAGCAGCGAGACTCCGGCGAGGTAGGCAGCGGGCAGGTTGGCGTCGCCGGTCATGCGGATCAGCGCCGCGGCGATGAACGGCCCCGGGCCTGCCAGGATCGCCAGTGCCAGGTTGTGGCCCAGCGCCGCGCCAGTGGAGCGGATCGAAGCCGGGAAGACCTCCACCAGCAGCACCACGTCCATCACTGCCGTGACCGCCACCAGCACACCCAGGATGATCAAGCCGAGCAGGATCGCCGCGCTGTTGCCGCTGTTGATCAACAGGAAAATCGGAAACGCCAGCACCGTCAGCGCCGCCGCGGCGCCCAGTAACAGCTTGCGTCGACCGATGCGGTCACTGAGCCGACCAATCAGCGGGTTGACGATCACGTACACCACCAGCGCGATGCTGCACAGCCACAGCGCCGTGCTGCGCGGCAGCCCCACGGTGGTGACCAGGTGGTTGTTGGCGTAGGTGACGAAGTAGTACAGCGACACCCCGAACAGTGCCGAAAAGGCAAAGGTGGTGATGAATGCCCGGCGCCGCACGGCCTTGCTCGGCGCCTGCGCCGAATCGCGCTGGCGCACCATCTCTTCGTACACCGGGGTATCGCCCAGCTTGCGGCGGATGAAGATGGCGATGCCGGTCATGACGATCGAGGCCACGAACGGCAGGCGCCAGCCCCAGGCCGTCAGTTGCGCGTCGCTGAGCGTGGTGGTAATGGTCGCGGCGACGAAGGTGCCGAACAGGAATGCCAGCCCGGCAGTCCCGGTGATCACACTGGCCGCCGTGGCGCGGCGATTCGCCGGCGCGCTCTCGACGATGTAAATGCCTGCGCTCGACCACTCGCCGCCGACCATCATCCCCTGCACGAAGCGCATGGCGATCAACAGCACGGGCGCGGCGATACCGATCGCCTCGTAGGTGGGTAACAACCCGATGATCGTGGTACACACGCCCATGCCGAACACCGTGATGATCAGCACCGCCCGCCGGCCGAAACGGTCACCGATCGGCCCCAGGATCAGCGCCCCGAAAGGCCGCGAAAGAAAGCCCACCGCGAATACCGCCAGCGACGACAGCAGCGACACGCCAGGCGCGCTGGACGGGAAGAACAGCATTCCGATCACCGCCGCGAAATAGCCGTACACGGCGAAGTCGAACCACTCCATGAAGTTGCCGATCCCCACCGCGATGGCGCGCTTGCGGATATCGACCTGCCCACCCCTGGTATGGGTATTGCTTTCACCCACGCTATGCGAAATCGTGCCCACCGGATCCACCTATGTGTTGTTATCTGTTGTGGGCACCAGACTAGAAACACCACCGACCACGGGGCAAACGATTAGGAAATATGAGCCGGATTAACGTACGTAATATTTCTCGGATCGACCTGAACCTGCTGCTGACCTTTCACTGCCTGATGACCGAACGCAGCGCCACCCGCGCCTCGGCCATGCTGCACGTGACCCAGGGCGCGGTGAGCTCGGCCTTGCGCCGCCTGCGCGAGCACTTCGGCGACGAGTTGTTCATCCGCACCGCCTCGGGCATGCAGCCCACGCGCAAGGCCATGGAGCTGGCGCCGAAGATCACCGAAGCCCTGACCTCCATATCCGGCCTGCTGGGCACAGAACCCGACTTTTCGCCGCATGATTCCAGCTATGTCTTCAATATCGGCCTGTCTGACGATATCGAGGCCTGCCTGGCGCCGCGCATCGTCAACGCCGCAGCGGCCGAAGGCCTGGGCGTGACCTTCGCCTTCCACCAGAGCAACAGCTCGCTGTGGAAACAGTCGCTGCAAGACCCCGACATGGACCTGGTGATCTGCGCCGAACCCAAGGACTTCAACACCAGCTATTCCTCACAGGTGCTGTTTTCCTCGTCCTACGCCTGCCTCTACCGCCCACGCAATGGCGCGGCAAACGAACCCATCGCCCTGGAAGACTATTTCGCCGCCAATCATGTGCGAATTTCCTACGATGGCCGCCGCGGCTTCATCGACGACATGTTCGAGGCGGCAGGCTATGCGCGGCATGTCACCGCCTCGTTCACCCATTTCAGCGGTGCACTGAGCACCTTGATGAACAGCGAAGTGATAGCCACGATCCCAAGCTTCGCCGCCGAGAGCTATGCCGCCATGACCGACCTGACCGTGAGCCCGGTGCCCTTCCCGGTGCCGTCGTTCCGCTGCTTCATGGTCTGGGACATTGCCCGGCACAACAAACCGCATCATGAATGGTTGCGGCAGTTCATCAGCAACCTGGCCCAGGTGGTGAGGTAGCCTCCGGACCGACGGCTTTCGCCAAGACCGTCGGCAAGCAATCCTGCTGATCAGGCGCGACCGGGGCCAGTTTCAGAAGGCGTATGACGAGATCGCTGAAGTGAGTGACGGTAGGCTGACGCGATCTCTGTGAGAGCGAGCTCGCCAGAGAACACCGGCAAAGCCGGGGCCAGCCTCCTCCGACAACCATCTCGGACTAGTCCGACGTACTCCCCGATGCCGGAAGACGCCGTGAGTCGCAATATGGGAGCGGTCCGATATACGTCTAAAGGGGAGTTTCTAGAATTCACGGGGGACGCACTGCTACCCACCGTCCGCACGCGTATTGCCAGTCGCCTGCGTATGGAAGTGCCAAGCAAATTCCATGGATCACCTGTACAAGGACGCATCATGAAAATTATCGACATCGTGCATGACTACGCCCAAGGAAGCTCCAGGCTTCGCAGAGGCCTATGCCGGGTAAGAATCTTCAGGACAGCAACCGACACCACCGTGTTGCTGACCGACCTGGACGAAAAAAATGATGGTATGTCCGTCACCAATGCCGTCGAGCACATCATCAAATCGCTCCACGAACTGGGGATCGTCCTGCCACCTGCAACCTACATCGAACACTACGAACGGGAAGACCCTGCTCGGGACAGCTTCGATATCGTCACAGTAGGCTCTCGCCAAGGCGTTCAGTGGCAGAGCATCCCCCGGACCGAAGTTCTGTCCATGATCGACGGTAGCTCAGACGAGTTGGATAACAGAAGCGCTTCGAACAGCCGAGTCATTTGCCGAGCAGACCAACTGCGCTTTCGACGCGACCCTTTCGTGGATTCCCCCTGGCAACCCCACCCCGCCACGATCAAACGCCGGCTTGAAATCGAAGACGGCATGCTTTCGAAAGCAGATATCGAAGCACTCATCGTCGAAGGCGCTGGCGAGCGAGACATCCAGCGCTTGCTCAAACGAGACTTGTCCGTCTTCGGTGAAGCCTACGCAAAGCCTGATAGCGAATATCTCTGTTTCTCCGAATTTCCACTGGATAATGGGCAAGTCGATTTTGTCGTTTTCACAGGCAGGTCGCGTATGGATGTCATTCTGATCGAGGTCAAAGGCGCTGATTTCAACCTTCTGAACGCCGATCACTACAAGGCCTTCAATCACAAGATCAATCAAGCCGCTGATCAGATACGCGATCGACTCGGGAAGCTTTATCGAGACCCGGAACCGTTCAGGCAGCACGTGCATGCGATCAGACAGCGTGTCGAGCGAGGTGAACATGTTCACAACGCCTTCCTGGGGCCTTGCCACAAGCTTGAAGTAGATCCGGAAAAAGACATCAATATCCGGACGATTCTGATCGGCGGCAGGACGGTAGATGACCGCGCAGAGAGCACGAAAAGGCATGACTTCGAAAGGACCTTCAACCCACCCATCCGGGTGGAGTCATGGGATACCTGGTTACGCAGACTTCAGCGGGGCTGACCAGCAGCCCCTGTGCAGGCCTCTTCCGTCAACAACCCTGGATCAATGCAGCACCTGGCTCAAGAACAATCGGCTCCGCTCATTCTGCGGGCTTTCGAAGAACGCCTGCGGCGTAGCCTGCTCGACGATCTCGCCCTGGTCCATGAACACCACCCGGTGCGCCACGGTACGAGCGAAGCCCATTTCATGCGTCACGCAGAGCATGGTCATGCCGTCTTGCGCAAGGCTGACCATGGTGTCGAGCACTTCCTTGACCATTTCCGGATCCAGCGCCGAGGTCGGTTCGTCGAACAGCATGATCTTGGGCTTCATGCACAGCGCCCGCGCGATCGCGACGCGTTGTTGCTGTCCACCGGACAGCTGGCCGGGGAATTTGTGGGCCTGCTCCGGAATGCGCACCCTTTCCAGGTAATGCATCGCCACTTCCTCGGCGCGTCGACGAGACATCTTGCGCGCCCAGATCGGTGCGAGCGTGCAGTTCTGCAGGATGGTCAGGTGCGGGAACAGATTGAAGTGCTGGAACACCATGCCGACTTCACGGCGGATGGTTTCGATCTGCCGGAGGTCACGGGTCAGCTCAGTGCCTTGGACCATGATCCGGCCTTCCTGGTGATCCTCAAGGCGGTTCAGGCAACGAATGGTGGTCGATTTTCCCGAGCCCGAGGGGCCGCACAGCACAATGCGTTCACCCTGATGCACGGTGAGGTTGATGTTCTTGAGGACCTGGAAACTGCCGTACCACTTGTTGACGCCTTCCATCTGGATCATGGTCTGTGGACCTGGTGAATCCAGGGGGTTGCGGATCGCTTCACGCATTTGAAACTCCTTGCCGGAGCTCGGGCGCGCCTTCCTGAGGGCAGGCGCACATCCGTTGTGGGAAAAGGGTGTGAAGATGCAGTATGGATCAGTGCAGGACGCTTTCCAGGAACTGCCGGGTGCGCGGCTCCTTCGGTGCGCTGAACACCTCCGATGGCGGGCCCATCTCGATGATCTTGCCGCCGTCGAAGAACACCACCCGGTCGGCCACTTCGCGGGCAAAGCCCATTTCGTGGGTCACGACAATCATGGTCATGCCTTCGGCGGCCAAGCCCTTCATCACATTCAGCACATCGCCGACGGTTTCCGGGTCCAGCGCAGAGGTGGGCTCGTCGAACAGCATCAACTTGGGCCTCATGGCCAACGCCCGAACGATCGCTACTCGCTGTTGCTGGCCGCCTGACAGCTGCGCCGGATAATGCTCGGCCTTGTGCCGCAGGCCGACCCGATCGAGCAACGCCAGCGCGTGAGTCTGTGCTTGCTGCCTGGTCGAGCGTTTGAGCTTCACCGGCGCAAGCATCATGTTCGCTAGCACCGTCATGTGCGGAAACAGTGTGTAATCCTGGAACACCATGCCCACCTCTTCACGCAACTTGGCCAGGGCCTTGCGGTCACCGGCGTTGGCCGAGTCGCCACTGCCGATAACCACCGTCCCCAAGGACGGCTCCTCCAGGCTGTTGAGGCAGCGAATGAAGGTGGACTTGCCCGAGCCGCTAGGGCCGATGATGACCACCACTTCGCCTTGGCGAACCTCCATGTCCACGCCCTTGACCACCTGGTGCTGGCCAAAGCTTTTGTGCAGGTCGCGCACCGTCAGGATCGTGCTCATAAGCCCGCCTGTGCCCGTGTCAGGGCTTGCAGATTTAGGTGAGCCGCGCTCAGTCGCTCGCGGCGCTGCTGGTTGGCGGCGCGCTCTGTGGTCAACCGCTCGCTGGCGCGCGCCAGGCTCGGCCTCAGCGAAGCCAGCGAGGGGCCGCCGGCGGAGGTACGCCCTTGCACGTTGCTGACCGGGTCCAGACAGTCGCGCACTTTCTGCTCGGGCAGGTTCAGTGCATGGCCCAGTTGCTCGATGGCGCAGGCATCGACCATCTGCGTGGTGATCTGGTTCGCCAGCAGGCCCTGATCCATGGCCATGCGCACCACACCGCCGACCACGTGGTGAGCTTCGCGAAACGACAGGTCGACTTCACGGACCATCAGGTCGGCCAGGCCCGTGGCCGTGGAGAAATCTTCACCGGCACGGCGCACCGCCAGGTCGATATTCGGCGTCGCGGTACGCAACACCAGGTCCAGCAGTTTCAGGCAGCGCAGGCTTTCCTCGGCAGCTTCCCAGAAGCCACGCGTGCCTTCGCGGTTGGCATCGCCAGTGTGCGAGAAGTTGGTGCCTTTGATCGTAACGCTGGCCCCCATCATCAAGCCGACGATGTGTCCACTTCGGCCCTTGAGGTATTCCAGCACGGTCGGGTTTTTCTTTTGCGGCATGATGCTGGACGTGGCGGCGACACTGTCGGGGAAGTCGATGAGGTTGAACTCATTGGTGCTCCAGACGAAGTAGTCCTGCGCGACGCGGCTCCAGAACACCGCCAGGTTGCTCAGGTGCGACAGGCTTTCGAACAGGAAGTCCCGCGAGCCGATGGCATCCAGCGCGTTGTCCAGGTAACCGTCGAAGCCGAGCAACTCGGCGGTACGCGAGCGGTCGATGTCGAACGGCGTACCGGCGAAAGCGGCCGCGCCGAGTGGGCACTGGTTCATGGATTCCAGGGTCTGGACCAGGCGCTTGCTGTCTCGCTCCAGTGCCTGCTCCACCGCGCTCAAGTAATAACCGTAGGTGATCGGCTGCGCCGGTTGCAGGTGGGTGTAGCCGGGCATCACCACTTCGGCGTACATCTCGGCGCAGCGAATGGCCGTTGCACGCACAGTCATCAATTCGTCGATCAGGTCCATCAGCAGGTCGCGGCACCGCAGACGATCCAGCGTAGCGAGGATGTCGTTACGGCTGCGGCCGGTGTGCAGGCGGCCGCCGATGTCGGCACCGATCTGCTCGATCAGGTGCGCTTCGTAGTTGAAATAGGCGTCTTCGCGGGATGGGTCCAGCTCGACCGCATCCGGCCCTGCCTGCTCCATGTCCAGCACACCCTTGGCCAGCACACTGGCGTGTTCACCACGAATCAGGCCCTGTTCGGCAAGCATCAGGATGTGCGCCTTGTTGACGTTGCCAAGGTTCGCAAAACCACTGGCGAAGCCTTCAAGGCGCGGGCGATAGATGTACTCGTTGACTTCCGGTGCGGTGCTTTCCTTCAGGCGCCGACTGACTTTGGATTCTTGCATTTTGAAACCTCTCCAATAGAAGTACGTACCGCCGGGCGACCCAGACGACGTTCGAGATAGCGGCTAAGCCAGGTGAGAGCCGAACAGATGACGAAGTACACGAGCAGCACAACGCCGTAGACGGTGAATGCCGGGCTGACACCGGTCATGACGGTTTCGCGCTCGATGATGATCTGGCCGACCTTGAGGAATTCGCCTACCCCTACCAGTGCGCCCAGCGACGTGGCTTGTACCAAGATGGTCAGCAGCCCGGTGTAGGCCGGCAGAATGGCTTTCATCGACTGCGGCACGATCACGTGCAGGTAGATCTGCCACGGGCGCAGGCCCAAGGCCCAAGCGCTTTTCCACTGATGCCGGGACACCGATTCCAGCCCGCCGCGCACGATCTCGATGCCGTTGGCGCTGCCCCATAAGGTCAAGCCCACGGTGACCGCAGCGAACGGGCTCAGGTCCAGGCCAAGCATCGGCGCACCGAAGAAGATGAAGAACACGTTGACGATCAATGGAATGGAGCGAAACAGCTCCACATAGGCATGGATGGTCCACCACAGCACGCGGTTCCTGACCGTGGCCAGCACGCCTAGCACGGCCGAGATCAGCGTGGTGAACAACAGCACCACCAGCGCCAGGCGCAGGGTCATCAACAACCCTTTGGAAACAAAGCCCCAGTTTTCGAGAATGAAGTTCATGGTCGCCTCACTGCCTGAAAGGTCGCTGCAGGTGGGCAGACAAGCGCCCCGTCAACAGCGCCAGCACACCCACCAGCACCAGGTACATGACGCAAATGGCCGTGAACATCTCGATGGCGCGAAAATCCGTGGCGATTCGGTCCACCGCAACGAAGGTCAACTCCGCCAAGCCGATGGCCTGCAAGTACGAGGAGTTCTTCAGCAGCGAGATCGCGGTATTGAGCATCGCGGGCAGGCTGGTGCGAAAAGCGATCGGCAGGGCCACCAGCGCGAAGTACTGCACCGGCGTGAGGCTCAGGGCCAGGCTCGCCTCACGCATGCCGCGCTCCACGGTAGCCAGGCCGCCGCGGATATTTTCGATCTGGTAAGCCCCTGCCCAGATCGACAGGCACAGCACCCCCGACCAGAACAATGACAACCCCAGGCCTACGGCGGGTAAGCCGTAGAAGATGAAGAACAGCTGCACCAGGATCGGCGTATTGCGGATCAGTTCTACATACAACACCACGGCCTGCGACAGCACCGGCACCTTCATGACCCGCACCGCGCCGCCCAGCACACCGATCAACAGCGAGAAGAGGATGGCCAACGCCGTGATCTTCAGTGTCATCAACACACCGTCAAGCAACGCGGGCCACTGCGCCATCAAGTAATGGATGTCGAAACTCATGATGGCGGCCGGTCAGAGCGTTTCGGCAGGTTTGGCCTGCTCGAAGACACTGATGTAATAGCTTTGGATATTCTGCGGTACGAACTGCTCGACCCAGCCGCGGAACAGGTGCTCTTCGCGCATACGCAGTACCGCAGCGTTCAGATAGTCGCGCCACTGCTCGTCGTTCTTGCGCACCCCGATGGCGGCATCGGAGATCTGGAACGGTTCGCCGATTCGGCGGGCATCCTTGTCATTGTCGGCAACCACCACCAGAGTGGCGGCGTCGTGGGTGTAGGCATCGGCCCGGCCCTGACGGAAGGCCTGCAAGGCATCGGCGGCGCTGTTCATGCGCAGGGTCTTCACATCAGGCATGTGGTCTTCGAACCACTTGGCCTGCACCGAGCCTTTGAGGGTGGCTAGCGTCTTGCCCTTGAGATCGGAAATTTTCTGCACCGGGCTGTCTTTCTTGACAACCACATCACTCGCGCCCCAGCGGTAGGGCGTGGTGAAGTCGATCACGCGTTGACGCTCGGGGGTGACGCCGAGGGTTGCGATCAGGAAGTCCACCTTACGGCCCAGCAGTTGCGGCACGCGGTTTTCCGCGGTGACGCAGGTAAAGCTAACCTTGTCCTTGGCGCCCAGGGCCCACAACGACACTTGTTTTGCCATTTCCACCTCGACGCCAGCGAAGTCGCCCTTTTCGTCTTGGTAGCCATAGGGCGGCTGGTCGCAGCGCACGCCAACACGCAGGTGGCCCGCCTCTTTGATAGCTGCAGGCACGGCGGGCATATCGACGGCTTGAGCAGCGGACACCGCCACCAACGACATGCACGACACTGCCAGTGCAGCGCTTAGTTTCTTATACGAGAACGACATGATGCCTCCTGATTACCTGGCTGCATCGCCGCACAAGCGTGCGGCGAAACGATGAGTACAAGGGCAGAACTGAAAAGTGGCTGGAGCACCGGCTTTGTTGTGTTTTTGCCGTTATGTGCTCGACGTGCATCGCGCTGCGTCGGGGCAGACGTCGATGTGGTTCTAGTTATAAAATTTCCGAACCATGCAATCAAATGACAATACGTCAACCCATCATGCAGAAATGATATGGCCATGAACTTCAAGCAGATCGAGACTTTTCGGGCAGTGATGCTCAGCGGCTCAATGACGGCCGCTGCACAGGCGTTGCATACCTCGCAGCCGAACGTCAGCCGCCTGATCGCGCAACTCGAACGGACCAATGGCTTCAAATTGTTCGAGAGGGTGGGTGGCCGATTGGTGCCTACCGACGAAGGTGCACAGTTCTTCGCCGACGTGGAGCGTGCCTTCATCGGGCTGCAAAGCCTGGAAACCTCCGCGCAGAACCTCAAGCGTGGCGGCACTGGCCGGTTGCGCATCGGTGCAGTGCCCTCCCTGACTCACGGCCTGCTACCGGCCATCATCCAGCGCTTTCGCCAGCAGAACCCGCACGTCCACATTTCCATCCACACCAATGACTCTCCGAACGTGGCCCACTGGGCAGCCACGCGTTTCTGCGATGTGTGCCTGGTGTCCTACGTGGCCGAAGACATGGCCGGGGTGCATTCCGAAATCATCTGCGACGTGCCCGGCGTGTGCATCTTCCCCAGGGGGCATCGTCTCAGCGCCTTGGACGTGGTGACCTCGGCGGACCTCAAGGGCGAGGAGTTCATCTCGCTTTCCCACACGGACGGCTCTCGCACGCGGCTCGACCGCCTCTTTGCCGAAGAAGACCCACGCGTGCTGAATCTGGACGCCACGCACGCCGCCACGGTGTGCTCGCTGGTAGGCCGGGGCCTAGGGATCAGCGTGGTCAGCCCGCTGGTGGCGACCGAGTACTTGCATACCGGTATCGACATTCGACCGTTTACACCGGAATTACGTTTTTATACCTACTTGCTGCTGTCATCCGACCGTCCTGAAAATCTGCTGACCCAGAGGTTCCGGGTGTTGGCGGGGGAAATGCTGAAGGAGGCGGCGCAGGTGAGTTTCGAGGGTAAGCGTTCGGGCTAGGCCCTGTCTCTGCGAATACCGAGAAACCGATACAAGCCACCTCCGACAGCTGTTTCGGACCAGTCCGACATACCCACCAATGCCGCATTCTTATGCTCGCGAGTCCCTCACTCGCGGGCTAGCGGCTGACCCAACGGTCTCTCCTGACGCCCCGCTCAGGACCCGTCATGCCTCGCCCGCCCATCACGGAATTAGGTGGCAACCCGTTCAAGCCTTTCGCCCGAGAGCGGATCGAAAGTTCGATTGATCTTTCCAAACTGTATGCCGCAATCGACCGCGATCCCGCCATCGTTGGGGCGGGGGTGGTATTCATCGATACTCATTACAACGCGGTTACCTTGCGGGCGTTTCAGCCTATTTGCAGTGTGCTGCCGAAAAGGGTGGTGTTGCAGGAACTGCCTAGGCCGGTTACGGCTGAACAGTATCTTGAGCAGCAGGTGAAGGATCCGCGGCAGTCCAGGCTGATTTCGGATATTTCGGATGCGGGATTGGCATGTGCAGGATTGATAATTGGGGTGCTACTGATAGTGTCAGGCGGAGCGGTGAGTGTTTTCACTGGCGGCATGGGGATTGTGATAACTGTAGCTGGTCGTGCAGCTGTAGTTGCTTCCGGTTTCCAGTGTGTAATAAGTGCATCTCGAGTGTATCTGGAGCTTAAACAACCAAAAGACAATGATGAACTAGACGGTCAAACATGGTTCAAGATTGTTTCTCCTCTTCTCGACACTATAGCCCTGCTTGGAATTGCCGCTTCCTCTTTAAATACGATCAAATATCTCCAAGTTCGCAAGCGAGCGTCTGGCCTGGGATGGTTTGCATCAAGCAGAAGCCTGAGCCGCCAGCAACGCAAAAAGCTGATGACAGAGATACTTTCCATTCGGCATCCATCATTAACGAGCAAACAGCTTAAACTCCAGCAGCGCCTTGGTGTTTTGCCCAAGCGCTATACATCCGTACAGATGCAGAAAGCGACTACAGAGCTTATTAGAGAATCCATCAATAACGGTATTGGCCTTGCCAGCAGTGAGAAAATTCGGAACCTGGCGATAACATTGGTTGAGGAGATAATGGAATGATGTTTCTCACAATCCCATGGGGCAAGTTCATAAAACGCTTTTTTCTTATTAAAGCGTTAGGTGCGCTCCTTACGATGATCGCCATCGCATTCGCGTGTGGAGTGGCAGCCGATCTCTGCTTTCGCAGGCACCCCAATCAAATTGAATACATGTTCGCTTTGATGATGGTGTGTTCAATTGTCCTGGGGAATGCTCAGTATTCCGTGGCTCGCGGTAGATCAAGGGGCACTTGCTGGATCATTGGAATGCTGGTGATGTGCCTCGTAGCTAGCGGAATAGGTTACTTCGAACAGGGTATGAGACTCGTTTCGCTAATAGGCATGCTCTCGGCAGCATTAGCCCTCGCCTGCTACAACAGCCGCAGATACCGCCAAATGTGCAAAAGACTTCAAGTGATCCGGCGAATGCGTGAGGAATGGATCGCCTATGAAAAGCTCCGTCGGTAGTTCAAACCCAATCCGTGTGGGAGCGGCCTCGTGCCGCGAAAGGGCCGCAAAGCGGCCCCAGCAATCGAGGGCCAACAACACCTCCAACAGCTACCCCGCCTCCCCCGCCAAATCAATCAACCTCCCACACTCCTCCGCCGTCATCCGGCCGATGATGCGGATGGCCTGATGAATCCCCGCCGCACCTCGACCGCTCAACTGCGGGTTGTGCTCACACTCAAGCAGTTCATCGTATTGAGCCAGTGCCTCGCCCAGGAGCTCGAGGGTCCAGGCATAGGACTGGATTTGTGGAAAGGCGCTCGTGGTCAGCCATGGGACACCTGTCTCAGTTCGCGGGTGGACTGACTGTGGATAGGGAAAATGCGATGAGGTCGAGAGACCGGAGTCGGCGACAAGCGGCGGAGAGCGGATGCGAGGATCCTGTAAGGGATAGCGATAAACATGCATGAGATCCTTTTCAGTTGAAGCACCACGTCAATCGTCGCCAAACGATTGGGTGGCAGCTGTACGCAGGTTGGCGAACCGAGGAAAAGGAACCCGGCAGACCCGAAGGTCTCCCACGCACAGCCGCCATTGCACGAAACTGCGGACACAAAAAAAAGCGCCTGCAATCGTGATCGGGGCGCCGATGCGCCTTTTCGTACGGGTCGCCAAACCCGGTCGCGGAGGTTGCCGCGACTGGGGGAATTTATGCCTAACGGGGCATCAGTGCAAGGCGCGGCGAAGCCAGAAGAAGTCGTGAGCCGCATTTTGGGAACAGTCCGACATACGCGTTGAGACGTCGCCCCTGGTCTGTTAACCCTCAACTAATCCGCCTGCAGAACACTGGGTGCAACTCGGCGCTCGCGGCGCCCCAAGCCCCCTTCACGACAGACAGGTAACTTGAAAATGAAAGCGTTAGTGGCATTGGTGTTTGGCGGCCTTTGCAGCACGGCAATGGCCAATGAAGTGGCGCAGGATTTCAAGCAGCCGCCGGTTGAGCGGTACAACTACTCGCAGCACCTGGACATTGCCCGAGTGATCTCCGTGAGCGAAGTGCCCGACGTGCGCGAATTGGTGCCCGCGCGCATGATCTACGAAGACTCCAAAGGCCAGCGCCATACGCTTGAATACACAGCGATGGGGAAAGGTTTGACTGACGACTGAGGCTTTGGGGTGATGCTGAATCCATGAAGGAATGTGCAGCAGTGCCGCCAGATCAATAGGGCAAGTGGATGATGAAGGTGGTGCCATAGATTGGGTTGGACGTCACGGTAACCCGGCCACCATGAGCTTCGGCGATCTGCTTGACGATGAACAAACCAAGCCCGAGCGAACGCAGCGCATCTTGCCGGTCGCTACCACGCGTCATCGGCTCGAATAACTTCGGCACCAGTTCCTCGGCGATGGCAGGGCCGTGGTTGTGAACGCCCAAAACCACACCGTTGCCGCAGAACTCGGTAGTAAGCGTGATGGGATAGCGAAGGTCCCCATATGCCGCACTGTTGGCGACCAGGTTACCGATCATCTGCTGCAACCTGTCCTGGTCCACCTCGAGTGTCCCTTGCCCACGAGATAGATGACGAATGCTTGCATTGCCAAAAACAATCCTGAGCTCACTCACGGATTGGTCCATGGCCTTCAGAAGATCAACTTGTTGGCGACGGATGCCGATGCCCTGCCCGAGTTTGATCGACGCGAAATCCAGAAGATCGACGATCATGCGCTGCGCTCTTTCGGCAGAAGTGCCAATGCTGCCCAGCAGGCGACGCCCCCGGTCGGATTGGACATCGCGTGCAAGCAACTCTGTAGCCATCTTGATGGCCGTCATCGGATTCTTCAGGTCATGACTAGCCACAGCGACCATTCGTTCAGCGAGCAGTGCCCGATGCTGCACATCTTCATAGGCCGCGGCCAACTCGACTTGGGCGCGTTGCAAAGCCGATTCGGCGGCGGCCTTCTGCGCCAGCAGTTCCTCGGCGCGCTGCATTGCCAAGAATATCCCCCGCTCATTGCGGTCTCGCTGGCTAATGCCGAACAACGCCAACTGGTAGACGACACCGTCTTCACTTGCCTGCCGTACACCATTCAGCAACATGGCAACGGCTGTTCCATTGCGGTGTTGCAGGTCGACCTTAACCTCCGCAACAGAGCCCTGCATGTCCATCAATGGCTTCCAGTGTGTGCTTTGGAACACACGCCCAGCCACCGTCAGCAACTGGTCGAAACTGCACGCGTGCATCAGCGTCGCGTCGTATCCCAGCCAATCGCAGAACGTCTGGTTGGCGCGGATGATGGCGCCATCCACGGCCATGACAACCAGTCCGCACGGGGCATTCTCGAAATACGATGCTGTGAACAACTGCACGGCGTCATCCATCACTGAACCCACGTTCTACGAAGAAAGCATCCATTGCAGCCGTGCAAGCACTGGGCGCGCTCAACTGCGGGTAATGGCCAATGTTGTTGATGATGCTCAACTGACTGTCGGGCAGCACGCGGTGCAGATAATCGCCAACCCCCATTGGCACGACCACGTCGCCGGGACATTGCAGGATCAACGTGGGTGTCGACAGCCCGCAAATGTCCTGCCGGTGATCGGACAGGAAAATCACACGGGCAAAATGCCTGGCGATAAAGGCGTTGGTGCGGGCAAAGTTTTCCAGCAGCTCTTCGTGAAGCCCCGGCTGCCCAGGTGCCCCCATCAAGACAGGCGCCATGGTCCCGGCCCATCCGAGATAATTGTCGTCGATGGTGGCCAGCATTTGCAGCACTTCATCCGGCGAGAATCCGCCGGTGTAGTCACCCTTGTCTACGTAGCAAGGCGAACCGCCGATCATCACCAGTGCAGCAATCCGCTCTGGCGACTGCACAGTGGCCAAGGCACAAATCATCGCGCTGACCGAGTGCCCGACCAGGATCACGGGGCCTTTCGCAAATTCGTTGATGATCTCGTTAAGATCCGCTGCGTGCCCCCACAGCGACGCGTGCCTGCCATGATCGTACGCCCCCAGGTCAGACTGTCCGGCGCCGGTCAGATCGTAGGTGACAACGCGAAAGCTCTCGGAGAAATGTGGCACCAGCAACCGCCACATGCTCTGGTCACAGCCAAACCCATGCGCCAGGATCAAGGTTGCCCCTCCGTCCCCAGCAATATGCACGTTGTTACGCTTCTGCAGGGTCATAAAAATCCTGGGTAGTTGGCGATTAGTAGCGAATGACCGCCCAATCTACCGAAAGATTAGGTGAGTCATGGGACAAGCGGGGTACGACTGTGGTTTGCGCAGCGGTTGAACGTGACTGTTGTGCCAGCACAGGCACACGTGGGCCACCATACGCGATACGCCTGGACATAGCCCGCGGATTATTGAACGAGGCGCCGTTCGAGCTGATTTCGGGACGGGCGGGTTCCGATGAAGACCAAATTCAGGTGCTCGATCTGCTTGTTGGTCGAGCACAGATCCGATCTACAGGTTACAGCGCTAAGCCCCGCCATGTGGACAGGACGTGGCTGTGGACGTTGTAAGCGGAAGCGTTAGCCGCCATGAGGGTATCGCGGGCCAGACACTTTCGAGGCGAGCTCTCGATGTGTCCGCAACAATCATTTGTCTCTCTTCGCTGTTATAGCCTGCTCTATCAGCGGGCTGTCATAGCCAGTAACCGAACTCGCAGGCATCGGGACAGGCTCTTGCCAGAACGGTGTCTTTCCGTCCTGACTGTCGAACCTGTGGCGGGCCTCGCGGATCTGCTCCACGTTTTCAACCACCCACGTCCAAATAGGCGACATGCGGACCAGCAGCTGCATCCCCAGTGCAGTCAGGTCATATTCAACACGGGGCGGAATCTCTTGGAACTCGTGTCGGCTGACCAAGCCATCCCGCTCAAGTGATCGCAGTGTCTTGGTCAGCATGCGCTGTGTAATGCCACGCAACTGCCGTTTGATATCGGCGTGGCGCATCGTGCCGTAGACACCTAGCGCATGCAGAATGCCCAGAGACCAGCGACTGCCCGCATGTGCAAGTACCTCACGCCTGACCCCATCGTCATCCTCTCTAAGCGTCTGGCAGATGGCTTGCGCCTGCCTCAAAGCTTCATGATCGGCCATGCTTCCCCCTGGTATCACGCGTGTGCCTTCTTACGAGCGCTGCATAGTCGTGCAAGCATTTGTCCATCTTACAGGCAACTTTAACCAGGACAAATCATGACCCATCCCACCCAGCCAACCCCTCAATCGATCCTCGTATTAGGCGCAGGAGAGCTTGGGCTGCCCGTGCTTCGCAACCTTGCTCGGGTTGCAGAACGAGCCCCAGGCTCAACGGTCAGCGTGCTACTGCGCGAATCCACCATCAACACCCAAGTCCCGGCAAAAAAGGCCGAAATCGATGAACTTCGTAGCCTCGGCATTCAGATGGTCGCTGCCGATCTGGTGAGCGACTCCATCGACCAGCTGGCGGCGGTATTCGCTCAATTCGATACCGTCATTGGCTGCGCAGGGATGGTTGCAGGCCGAGAAACTCCGATGAAGCTTGCCACTGCGGCTCTGAAATCCGGCGTCAAGCGCTATTTCCCGTGGCAGTTCGGCGTGGATTTTGAGGTGATTGGACGCGGAAGCCCGCAGGACCTTTTCGATGCCCAGCTTGACGTCCGCGAGTTGCTGAGGGCTCAAGACAAGACTGAGTGGGTCATCATCTCGACGGGCATGTTCACCAGCTTCATGTTTGAGCCCATTTTTGAAGTGGTGGACTTCGAGAATGACACGGTGAACGCGCTGGGCGGCCTGGATAACAGCGTCACCCTGACCACACCCGATGACATCGGAGCGCTGACAGCAGAAATCGTTTTCTTCGAGCCCCGCTTGCGCAACGAAATCGTGTACCTCTCGGGCGACACGGTTACTTACGATGAAGTTGCTGGGCTGCTCGAACGTGTCCTTGGACGACCTTTCAAACGTAACGAATGGACGGTTCCGTATCTGATGGACGAACTGGAAAAAGACCCGACTCATCACATCAAGAAGTACCGGGCCGTGTTTGCCCAGGGCCGAGGCGTGGCCTGGCCGAAAGCGGGCACCTTTAATGAACAGCAGGCGATTCACGTCACGACCGCCGAGCAGTGGGCTCGCGCCAACCTTCAAGGAAGCTAAGCGCTAACAGAAGGTGAGGAAGTTCGGAGATGCGCCTGGGAGGGTGAAAGGGTGGGCCTGGTGCGGGAGCCAGGAGTCGTACCAACACGAAAGGGACTGAATTCGTCCGCAGGTGCCAACTGCCTGGGCCGCAGAGCAACTCGGCGACGCTCCGGAGAACCCGGTATTTCCCGTAGAACTCAGCTTGCCGAATGCCGGGCACGGCCCCCACATGCAATACCCCATCGCCGCTGCCAGGCACATCGGGGCATTCGTCGCGGAGTCGCTAACCAGAAGCTGCACATAGAAAAGGCCACTTAATGTGGCCTTTTCTACTTTTCTACTAGCGTCATACCTTACCGCCACCATTCATCATCCTGTAAACCGCTACGAATGAAAGACTCATTACTAGAATGGCGAAGACTATTGCGGTATCGAAGACGCCGTATCCGCTAGCTACCGCGTACCCAGCGATCATCGCCGGAACACCCATACCGAGGTAGCAACAGAGGAAGACAACGGACAATACACCCGCGACCTCCTCGGCACGTGACTTGGATAAAACCAGTCTGATGCCACCTTGAAAACCAGCACCAAAGCCAGCTCCGGAAATCACAACGCCAAAGATAAAGGGTGTGAGCGAACCGGTGATCAATGAGGCCAAGACCATAGCCATACCGGTCAGCAGCCCCAGTGCACCAATCCAGGAGAGGGTATGCATTGACCGATTAACGAATGTCCCGATAGCAGCTACCCCACCTCCAGCGAAAGCCGCCAACACCAATCCTCCTGCCCATGACGCGGGTAGCGCAAAGAGCTGCTCAATTAGCCGTGGCCCCATCGAAGCAAAGAAACCGGCGACAGCCCAGCCAGCAACGAACAGCGACGATGCAATGATCATTGGTCCGCGCACATGCACGGGTATGCTGAATTGAGGCATCAGTGACCGGGCAGCCCCAGGTATTCTTGCGCGGACATCCCTCATGATGAGTAGACCAACGCCCTGAATGGCCAAAATAAAAGCTAGCGCCGCGAACACGGTATGAGTGGGGTACGGTAATGCCTGTGCGAATACGCTACCCATCAGAGCGCCAACAGCGCTGCCGATGGCAGGAGTGAGGGCATTCACGACCGCGCCGCGCTTGTGGTTGAGGTCAATCAAGGCTGCGCCTACCGCTGGAACAGCAGCTCCTGTCGACACGCCTTGAATCAGCCTGCCAAGCACTAGATCCGTGAAGCCATCAGCGACACCCAGCATGTACATGGCCACCAATTGCAAAACAGTCGTCCACAACAGTACTGATCGACGACCGACATAGTCGGACAGCCGTCCAAACACTAGCAGTCCGGCGAGTACTGATATGGCATAAATACTGAAGATAAAGCTGATGCCCATCGCAGTGAAATGCCACTGGTCCTGATAGATCGGATACAACGGCGTAGGTACGCTGGATCCAGCCAGGAAAGTCACTGTGATGGAAGCAAGCAGCCCAAAACGAGTCCGCGGGCCAAGACGCTGCTTGTCGTCATTGGCAATGCTTATTCCAGGGGTTATCAGAATCTGGTCCATGACTTGTGCTCACAGTAAGCGGTTGATCAACAGGCATACGCCCATCGCAAATACCAGTGTTCCCGTCCCGAAGCGCACGGCTCGCCAAGGGCGAGCGCGTGCAAAGGTGATGAAAGCCATGCGTCACACTGAAGCCAAAAGCGAATAGTTGATCGCTTTTGTAGCGTCAGCTTGTGGATTAGAAATCGCATCGAGCATACGCCCTACGACTTTTCCGCCCTTGATCAAGGCAGGGGCGTCGTGACTTGGAAGCAGGAATTTGCTGTCTGCAAGCGCCCTCTTGAGAGCTCTCTTTTCATCCAGTGTGGACATGGCACGATTCGCTGTAATCGTCGGCTCATGGGACGCTTGATCGAGAATGGGCTCAATCAATTGGTCGTGGATGTCATAGGCGATGTCGCCGCAGATATTCGCCATTCCTTCGTCAGTTTCGACCAGGACCGATATCGAGCCTGGCGTGTGTCCCCCTGACAGTCGAACTGCTACGCCAGGGATAACCTCTTCTTCGAACGTGCCGTCGACATCGAACAGGCGAATTGCGCCTCGAGTGTGGAGACGATCAATCAAATGCTTGGTATCAGCCGCGGTGTACATGAGCGGTCCCATGATGCCGGATGCAGCGAACTCCAGCTCACGACGGGAGATGCCGACAGTAGTCGCCATCGGGAAGAGATCAGTCATGCCGACATGATCGATATGAGCATGCGTGTGGACGATGTGCCGGATGTCTTTCATCCGCAACCCATGCTGGGCCAGATGGTATTCAAGCGTCATTTGCGGCGTCACTTCGTACGTCAGTCCATAATCTTCATACTGCTGGGCATTGCGTGACCCCGTATCGACCAGGATCGGTTCCTCCCCTCCAGTAATAAGAAAACCCAGAACCGGGATGGTGACGTGCTCGCCGGGGTTCCGGAACATGACCAGACCGCTCGAATCCATCTGCATGTTTCCGAGGTTAATAGGATGGATCTTCAGTGCCATGGTGATTCTCCTTGCAGGCGACGCTTGGGTTAAGACAGACCGTCAGGACGGGTAAGTACCGTCTTGCACTGCCCCATTAAGAACCGATCGGTTCAATATAGGGCGACCCAAACTCAGGCGCAAGAGAAAAAAACCATTCGGTTCAAAAAGGTGATAGGTGTTGCTCAGAGAGCCCGCAACGCTTCCATGAAGTGGCTGACCCGATCGCCAGTCCCATCAGCAGGCAAGCAGCTTTCAACGCACACCCCAGAGAAAAACACCATGATGATGTCCGCAACAATCTCTGGAGCCAGTCGGGTCTTCTCAGCCCTTACGTTGTCAGCGATTTGCGGGAGCAGGCGACGATGACAATCCACGAGCAGTTGACGGACCTGATCGGAAAGCACGGGAAACTCACGTAGCGCATTGACCGAAAAGCAGCCCATACACCCGTTATCTTGAGGGTCGCCAAGCCGAAGAAAACGCTCGATATTTGCCCATCCTTGCGGCTGAGCAATCAGGATTTCTGGTGCTCCGCGGTTTGCGTAGTAATACGCCAAAGCGCTCAGAAACAGATCATCCTTATCCTTGAATTCTGAATACAGGCCTGACTTATTCACGCCCGTAGCCTGCTCAAGATGATGAAGAGAGGTGCCGGAGTAGCCGTACTGCCAGAACACGGGCAGTGCCTTCTCCAGAACCGTCTCACGATTGAATTTTCGAGGGCGTCCCATTTTCGGTACCTAAACGGTCGACATGATCCCAGTATCGAACCGTTCGGTTGGATAGGAAAGCGATTTCTATCCGACTCGCCTAGCATCGCGGCGAACGGCTTGCGGGGGAACCCCAAAACCTCGGATGAAGACCTCGCGCATGTGTCGACGATCCCTGAACCCGGTTTCCCTTGCTACCGTGTCCAGGCTATGGCGACTCTGCTCGATCATTAGCCGAGCTGCCTCTAGTCGTAGACTCTCCACCGCTTTCGCAGGTGATTGACCGGTTTCGGCAGTGAAGACGCGCGTGAATTGCCTTGGGCTCAGATGAACAACTTCCGCGAGCTCTTCAACACTCAGTGCCCTGTTCAAATGCTTACGTGCATAATCCAAAGCGCTCTGAATGCGATCAGACTTGGGCGCCAGAGCAAGCAATTCAGAGTGCTGAGACTGCCCTCCTGATCGGCGTTGGTGCATTACGAGCTTATGGGCCACCGATTTCGCAAGCTCCGTTCCCAAATCCTTCTCCACCATCCCCAATGCCATGTCGAGGCCCGCGGTCATTCCTGCAGAGGTCCAAACAGGGCCGTCCACAATGAAGATTCGATCCTCTTCCACCTCAATGCTCGGGTGCATGCTTTGAAGAGTCTTGGCATATGCCCAATGAGTAGTCGCACGTCGGTTATCGAGGACACCCGCTTGAGCTAAGACGAACGCTCCTGTGCAGATGCCCGCGATGCGCCTAGAGCTCTGGGCAAATCCCTGCACGCTGGACAGAACCTCTGCAGCGGGAGGCGTAAGCGGAGTGAGTGTCCCTGTGATCATCCAGCTATCTGCAAGCCCTGGATCATCCAAAGCCAGCGTATCGATGTGCATACCCAAGGATGATCGAATGGTCCCTCCTGACACCGAGTAGTTCTGAATCCGGTACACAGGCTCGCCCGCGACCATGTTCGCGAATTCAAAAACCGCCTGGGTGGCCAGAGACATCACCTGAAATCCATCCGTGACCAAGTAGCCGATTCGATGCATAACTGTGCTCCGATTGCGACGTCCTAAAACATGACCATATGCGTCGTTTAAGACAAATCTATTTTTTTGCATCATGGCTCCACACCCAAACAACGGAGCTGGACCATGACTCAGGAATACAAAGGCACCGCCCTGATCACAGGCGCATCCACCGGCATCGGCGCAATTTTCGCAGACCGCCTGGCTCAACGTGGTTATGACCTGATTCTGGTCGCCCGCAATCGTGATCGCCTGAACGCTCTTGCGAGCCGCATCACCAACGAGACTCAGCAGAGCGTTGAAGTCTTCCCCGCAGACCTGGCCAACGCAGCGGACCTGGCGCGAGTGGAACGCAAATTGCGCGAAGACGCCAGCATCAATCTGTTGGTTAACAACGCAGGCATCGGTACTCACACCCGTTTGCTGGACAGCGATGTGGAGCGAATGGCCGAGATGATTAGCCTCAACGTCACGGCACTCACTCGACTGACCTACGCCGCAGTTCCGGGCTTCATCGCTCGCCAACAGGGCGCAATCATCAATATCTCATCAATCGTCAGCCTGGCACCGGAAATTCTGAATGGCGTGTATGGCGCAAGCAAAGCCTACGTCACGGCCTTCACTCAGTCGCTGCACAAGGAGCTGACAGAACAGGGCATCAAGATTCAGGCGGTACTGCCAGGAGCTACGGCTACCGATTTCTGGGAAATCGGGGGACTGCCCGTCGAGAACCTTGATCCCAACATCGTGATGTCAGCAACCGATCTGGTGGATGGCGCCCTTCAAGACTTCGACAACGGTGTCCTGATCTCCATCCCCTCCATGCAGGACATACAGCATTTCGAGCTGTACGAAAGCAGCCGCAAGGCGCTGTTCGGACATCTCTCCAGCAACAAACTCGCTCCGCGTTACGGCGTTTAATCAATCAATTGAAAGGATACAAATCATGAAAACTAGCGCGAACACCATCTTCATTACTGGCGGCACCTCGGGCATCGGCCGCGCTCTGGCCGAAGCGTTCCACCAGCGTGGAAACAAAGTCATCATCGCGGGCCGACGCCAATCGCTGCTGGATGAAATCGCCAGCTCCAATCCCGGCATCGACACCGTTCAGCTTGATATCAATGATCCCCAGCAGATCAAGGATGTCGCACAAGAGGTTATCCGTCGCCATCCCTCGCTGAACGTCATCATCAACAATGCCGGCATCATGCCTTTCGACAACCCAGGCTCTGGCGATTATGACGATGAGCAGGCGGTAGGGCTGCTGCAAACCAACCTGCTGGGCCCGGTGCGTGTTAGCGCAGCGTTTGTAGAACATCTCAAGCGCCAACCCGATGCCTACATCATCAACAACAGCTCGGTACTGGCCTATCTGCCACTGGCCGCGACAGCCCTCTATTCAGCGACCAAAGCGGCGATTCACTCCTACTCACTATCGCAACGTTTTGCCCTGCGCGATACCAGCGTCAAGGTTCTGGAAATCGCACCGCCATGGGTCGACACCGATCTGATTCACAAAAGTGGTGATGAACGCGCCATGCCGCTGGACGAATTCATTCAAGAGACCCTGGAAAAACTGGAGACAGCGACAACCGAAGTCCTGGTTGACCGCGTCGTACCAATACGAGCCAACCAAGGGCCAAACGAGCATGAACTGATCAACCAGTTCAACGAGGCACTGGCCGCAAACCCTATCCCTGTCGCCTGAACAGCGATGCAAAAATCGTCGATGTCATCGCGCAGGTCTCGCTGCTGACATTGACGAACTACCTGAACAACGTGGCGAAAACAGATATCGATTTCCCACCGAAAGCGATCTGATCGGACACCTAACTTAAGCGACGTGTGCGCGCCTCCTAAAACGATCAGCCATTCCGTGAATGGCTGATCGCCTCAACCTTCAGCGAAACGGCGAAAGTCTTCCTCGGGTTAGCTAGTTTTTGAGGCTTACGAAGGGAGTTAGCCTGACATCACTCTCTGACCTGTAAAGGACAACCTCATATGAAAGCCGTAGTTTTCCAAGAAGCTGGTTTGCCGATCCAAAACGCTCGTTCCCTGTTCGAAACGGACCTGCCGAAGCCCACCCCAGGTGCTCGAGATCTGCTTGTCGAAGTGAAGGCGATTGCGGTGAACCCGGTAGATACGAAGGTGCGAGCCCGCAGTACCAGCCAAGAGGTCCAAGTGCTGGGTTGGGATACCGTTGGTGTCGTCCGTGAAGTCGGCAGCGACGTTTCATTGTTCAAAGTTGGCGACGAAGTTTTTTACGCCGGCGCGATCGATCGTCCTGGTAGCTACAGCGAATTTCACTTGGTGGATGAGCGCATCGTCGGCCAAAAACCACGTAGCCTGGACAATGCCAGTGCCGCAGCCTTGCCGCTGACCTCCATTACTGCCTGGGAGCTGTTGTTCGATCGACTGGGCGTTCAGGAGAACGGTGGTAAAGGACAAAGCCTGCTGGTCATCGGCGCCGGTGGCGGGGTTGGCTCGATCCTGGTCCAGCTGGCCCGCAAACTTACCCAACTCACCGTCATCGGTACAGCGTCGCGGCCAGAGACCCAGTCTTGGGTACAAGAACTGGGCGCCCACCATGTGATTGATCACTCCGCCTCGATCCCGCTGCAGCTTGAAAACCTGAAACTCAACCCGGTCGACTACGTTATCAGCCTGACCCACACCGAAACCTACCTGCACCAGATCGTTGAGGTGCTTCGCCCGCAAGGCAAACTGGCGCTGATTGATGACCCAGCACAACTGGACGTCATGCCACTCAAGCGCAAATCGCTTTCGCTGCATTGGGAACTCATGTTCACGCGCTCTCTGTATCAAACCGCAGACATGATCAAACAGCATGAGTTGCTGAACAGAATTTCCGAGCTGGTCGATAACGGCGTCATCCAGACCACCATTGGGGAACACTTCGGCAAAATCGGCTCAGATAACCTGAAGCGCGCCCATGCTCTGATCGAGAGCGGTAAAGCCAAAGGCAAGATCGTTCTCGAAGGCTTCTAACCCGCTGATACGCTCAAGGACAAGCATATGAAAGCTTTCTTCCAAGCCACTGGCCTGGCTGTCGCGGTCTCGCTCAGTGCAATGGCCATGGCCGATACCGCCTCGGGCACAGGCACCAACCCCGAACGTGTTTTCGCTTTCAATGGCGCCATGCCTACAGGCGTGACCGTCACCGAAACGGGTCGGATCTTCATCAACTTCCCTCGTTGGGGAGATGAAGTACCCTACACCGTGGCGGAGATTAAACAGGGCCATCTGGTTCCTTACCCGGACCTGAAAACGAATGTGGAAAACGCCAAGGATCCGGCCGCCGGGTTCATCAGCGTGCAGAGCGTCGTAGCTGACGGTCAAGGGCGTGTCTGGGTATTGGATACAGCCGCTCCCGCCTTCTCCGAACCCAAGGCAGGTGGAGCCAAGCTGATCGCAATCGACTTGAACACCAACAAGATCGTGAAAACAGTTGTGTTCCCGCGTGAAGTGATTCTGCCAACTACCTATGTGAATGACGTACGTTTTGATTTTCGCGTAGGTAAGGAAGGTACCGCTTACGTCACCGATTCGTCGGTAAAAGGGCCAGGTGGAATCATCGTGCTGGACCTGGCCAGCGGTACGGCAACCCGCCGCCTCAGCGGGGCCAAATCGACTTCCGTAGACCCTGAGTTCCGACCTGTCATCGAAGGGAAACCAGCACTCATCACACGCGACGCGCAGGGTAAATCAGGATTGCTGACCGTAGCCTCGGACGGCATCGCCCTGTCGAGCGATGGTAAGACACTGTATTTCTGTCCGCTTTCGAGTCGACACCTGTATTCGGTTCCAACGGCTTTGTTGCGAGACCCCAATGTAAGCGAAGCCGAACTTGAACAAGCAGTTGTTGACCTTGGTGAAAAAGGCGCCTCCGACGGTCTTGAGGCTGATGCTAACGGAGCAGTCTATGCGGGGGATTATGAGCACAACTCCATCCGCAAACGCCTTGCCGATGGCACTTGGCAAACCGTGGTTGAGGATTCGCGAGTCCTTTGGCCGGATACCTTGTCGATCGGCCCAGACGGATATCTGTACTTCACTGCCAACCAGCTGCACCGCTCACCTGGCTTCAACGATGGCCAAGACAAACGGGTGAAACCTTACAGCCTTATGCGCGTCAAGATCGACGCCAAGCCTGCGCAAACGCATTGATAAGGAAATGACATGCAAAAGCACATTCGCTTGGGCTACATCGACCTCAGCTTCCATGCCGCTAGCGCAGCGCTTGTGCAGCGCACGCTAGAGCGACATGGTTATCTGGTGGAAGTCAGCACAGCGCCTCATGAGGAAATGTTCCGGTTGTACAGCGAAGGACAGGTAGAGATGCTCGTATCAGCCTGGCTGCCAGCCAGCCACGGTGCCTACCTGGCAGCTTGCAAGAAACCGAGCACTTCCCTTGGAGTTCTATACAACCCATTCTGCATTTGGGGTGTGCCTGATTATGTACCGGAGGATCAGGTCGCTACGATTGCAGACCTGTTGAGGCCGGATGTTGCCCAGCGGATGAGCCGCCGCATCCAAGGCATAAACCCTGGTGCTGGTATCAGTCGCTTTTCCAAAGCCATGGTGACGCAATACGCGTTGGATGCTGAAGGCTACTTTTTTGCGCAAGGCACCGAGGCTGATTGCTTCAATCGTTATGAGCAATCCTATGCCGAGCGGGAATGGTTTGTCGTGCCGCTGTGGCATCCTCAATATTTGCACCATGCCTATCAAATCCGAGCCCTAGATGAACCGCTCGGGCTGTTGGGTGGTGAAGATCAAGCAACGCTCATTGCCGCCAGTGACGTTGTGCAAGAGATGCCGAAAGAACTGATTGAGGACCTAATCTCGCTACAACCTGGCAATGCCGCGGTCAGTGAGCTTGATTTTCTTATCCGTCACAAAAAGCTTTCAGCCTTGGAAGCTGCAGACATCTGGCTCGCACGTCAGTCGGCACCGGCGGGAGCTTGAATCAGTAGCAGGGCCCCGTGCCCCGCCACTGAGCCCCGACTAACTTTCGAAACGTTTTGCTAGAAAGGCTCTAAGCGATTGGATGGCCGGCGTAAGCGATGTGCGATGGGCACATACCAGCTGAAGCGGCGCCGGCTGCCCATAGCTTTCCGGGAATAGCTCAACCAGGCGGCCGCTACGAAGATCCTCAGCAACATCGAGCCTGGACTTGTAAACGATCCCCAATCCGGCGACAGCCCAGCGTCGAACAATGTCGGCATCATCGCTGATTCGATCCCCCGTCACCTGAACCGTCCGCACTCCCTGTGGAAAATTGAAGCTCCAACGCTCGTAAGTTTGCTCGCCCATTACATATCTCAGGCAATTATGCTCACTCAACGCCTCAGGAGATTCCGGCATACCATGACGCGCGAGATACGCCGGCGAGGCGCAGACTGTTCTGCGGTTCATCGGTGCGAGCGCTAAGGACACCAGGCCCGAGTCACTCAACTGTCCATACCTGATACTAGCGTCCAGATGTTCCCCCACCAGATCAGCCACCTGATCACTAACCCGCAATTGCAGACGTACCATGGGGTGCGTTTGCTGAAACTCATCTAGCCATGGGAGCAACACGTTCCTGCCGATATCAGATGGCATCGACAAACGAATAGTGCCAGCGATCTCGTCACGGCCCTGGGTCAACGCTACCTCACCATTATCAAGTGCTTCCAAGGCTTGCCGCGCGTGCGGCAAGTAGCGTTCGCCATCATCGGATAATCTCAACCGACGCGTCGAGCGAACAAACAATCTCGCGCCCAAGTTGCTTTCCAGACGCTGAATGGCACCGCTCGCCAAGGCGGGCGAGATGTCAAGCAACCGCGCCGCGGCGGAGAAACTACCCGCAGCAGCCGTCGATACGAAGACCTGCAGATCATCGATTCGTATGATTTTCTTCACTTTGACGAAATTCTTTACGTGATGGCGAGGTTTTTCAGCGTAATGGGAAAAATGATCATTGCCCAGCCCTTCAAACAGGAACTTGCAATGACCTTCTCTAAACGATTTGTACTAACAGCTGTGATGGCAGGCTTGATCGGTGTAGCCCACGCCGAAGTGCCGCCAACCCTTCACGTGGTAGCCCAATCGGCAAATGCCGTATGGAATGCGGTGGCTGTGGACAGCGCCGGAAGCCTATACGTATCGGGCCCAAAATGGACTGGCTCAGCGGGGCCATCCGTATCGAAGCTAGACCCAGCAGGCCAGCCCCATCCCTTTCCAAATGAGCGCTGGAATAGCAATGACGCAACCATTCCGGCCGAACAGCGCTTCGTCAATGTCAATGCAATGCGTGTCGATGACAATAGCCGGCTGTGGATTGTCGATGCAGGCGTAACTGACTTCGGCGGTAAAGTCATTCCAGGTGGTGCAAAGGTCGTGGTCGTTGACCTAAAAAGCGGCGAAGTGATCAAGGTCATCCCATTCGACAGCAGCATCGCTCAAGAACATAGCTACATCGACGATATCCGCCTCAATGGCAAGCATGCCTACCTGACGGACGCTGGCGTTCCTGGCATCGTTGTCTTGGACTTCGAAACCAACAAAGCCCGGCGCGTCTTAACGACCAGTCCTGCTGTACGCGCACCCACGAACCGCGACATTATCCTGAGCGGCAAAGTAGTCAGAGCGCCAGATGGGACAGCATTGAGGGTGCACTCCGATCCCCTTGAAGTATCCCCGGATGGGAAATGGCTCTACTTTGCACCGTTGGAAGGCCCTTGGCACAAGATTGAAACGCGCTGGCTGGATGACGCCAACCTGCCTGAAGCTGAGCTCATCAAACATGTCGAGTTCTGGCGAGACCTGCCGCCGGTCGGTGGAACAGTCATGGACAGCAAGGGCAATTTCTACTTCAGTGACCTGGCTGAAGATAGCGTCAAGCGAATCGCCACTGACGGCACCATTCAAACCATTGCACAGGACAGTCGCCTGCACTGGGTCGATGCACCGGCGTTCGACAACCAGGGCAGATTGTACTTGCCGGCAGCACAAGTTGATCGAGTAGGCTTGTTCAACAATGGCGCATCGAAGGTCGAGCGACCACTGAGCGTCTATCGTATAGACCCTAAGTAACCTCACTGCACCCGTTTCAGAGCTGATGCCTTGTGCATTGCGAGCTCTGAAACGGGTTTATCGAAAAGCCTCCGCCAACCTTTATGGTTTAGGTCCGGCGGGAGCGCGAAGCTAATGCAGAAACCACGACCCCCAAAACCACCAGGCCGAGCCCGGCAAGGAACATGGTGGAAACGGTCGCACCGAAAGCCAAGCAAGAGAACACTGTTCCAATGAGGGGTACCCCAAGGGTGAAATTTGACATGCCAAACGTCGAAATTCGCCGTCCGTACTCCGCAGAGATCACAAAGCACGCCGATGTCGCAATCGGACCAATGAAAAACAATTCCTCAGCCAGTTTCCTATCCAAGACAAGGGATGTCGGTGGGCCTTCGCTGACATATGCTGCAATCGCCAACGGTATGGTAGCCAAGAGCATCTGCCACGGGGCAAGCGCCAGAGGCGGGGTCACCCACCGATGACGTTTCACGTGAAGGATGACAATTGCCCAACTGACCGCTGCAAGAAGCAGGAATATTGCCCCCAACACTGTTTCCCGGTTTGTCCATTCGAGCTCTCCTGGGGAGCACACAGCCGCGATCCCTGACATCCCTATGACAAGCCCTGCAATCTGCAACCGAGAGGGCATTTCACGGAACATGACCCAGGCGACAACCACACACCACAGTGGCGTTGTGTATGCCAAGAGCACAGCGCGGCTAGTATCGACATGAACCATCGCCACCATACCCAGACCTGTGAAAGCCATCATCTGCAACAAACCCACGCTTGCGATGATTGGCATATCCCCTCTAACGGGAAGCTTGAGCTGTCCTCTCGCGACCAGATAAGCAACAAGACAAACCGCGGCACTGGCGAAACGAATGGTAGCCAGCCAGAGCGGAGGTACGTCATGCAATGCAAGCTTAGTAACCGGCCAGCTACTTCCCCACAGAAGCACCATGACACCAAGCCAAACGTAAGTTGAAGATATCCCGAAATTCTTGGAGCGAGTCTTAAACACTTGCTGAGTTGAAGCGCGCATGGTGCCACCTCGTTGCAATCTAGTTACGTAGCACCATGATATTTTTGAGCACGCGAAAAAACGTACCTATCTCTTCCTCAGAAGTAGAAATACCGGTACATTTCATTGGAAAGCTCTCATGCAGAGGAAAAATTTACCATGAGCCGCTCAAAGCTCGATGACGCTAGCCTGCGTATCCTTGATGCACTCCAAGAAAACGCGGAGTTAAGCAATGCCGAACTCGCTGAAATGGTAGGGCTTTCAACTTCGCCGTGCTGGCGACGTGTCTCAGAGATGAAGGAAAGTGGGGTCTTGCGAGGCGCCGTTACGCTAGTTGATCCTGCAGCGCTCGGCCTTGCAATAAATGTATTCGTACACGTGTCGCTCAAACTCCAGGACAAGCAGTCTTTAGAAGTATTTACGAACGCGATCAGGGAGCGCCCAGAGGTGATGGAGTGCTATTTGATGAGCGGCGAGGCGGACTTTATGCTGAGGGTGGTAAGCGAAGACCTGACAAAGTATCAGACGCTACTGCTTGACTGTTTGACGACCATACCCGTTGTGGCAAGCATCAAATCGAGTTTCGCACTTAGCCAAGTTAAATATACGACTGCACTGCCCACGAATCACTTGAGAGGGCGCACTTCAGCGAGCAATAACTAACGTTCGTTCTATCTTTCGCTCCTCAACCGAGGAGTGAACTCTTCCTCCATTTCCTTGATCCATCGACTCAGCGTTGGGACGGCAATATTTAGGGAAAATGTGGCGCTAGTAAAATGACTGGCTTCAGCCACCGCCAAGAACACTTAAAAGTTCTGGCCTCCACTAACTTATGTCTCACCTGAGAACCTGAAAAGTCCGAAACCAAACTGAGACGCTACGTTAGCTTAGAGCTCATGGCAAACCGTTTCCAAGCCAGAAGTTTGGGTTTACAACAGTCTCCACCTGTACAGCAGAAGCAGCTGGAGCCAAGCGAAAAACCTGGACACTCGCTTTGCCGTCGATAGCCGCGCTTAAATTTTTAAACGCCTCACCGAGTGTATGTTGAGTCAGCGCATCATCATTTTGCCAAAGCTCAAGCATGGTCCAGTGGCCTTGAGTGTCCATGTTTTCAAAAAGACGATAATGAAGACACCCGTGCTCTGACTGCGTCGCTTCGACAGCTATTAGCAGAGCGCTGTGAACCTCAGCTACTGATGATGGATCTGCGGTGATATGCGCTACAACGGTAATCGTACTAGTCATGGCGAGCACCCAGTTTGTTGATACCTTAGCTTGATCACTTCCACTAGCACGTGAAACCCAAAGGGTAGCGAAACAGTTTCAACAAATTGACGAAAGTCCCTTTGTTGCTCCTGGATGTAGCCCGCGCGTTCAAGGGTAGGAGCAGCCTTACTCCTAACGTCTGCCCTGGCAAGCATCGCACTCCGGAAGGTCGGATTTATCGGCAAAACGGTGCGCTGAGCTACCTGAGATGATTGGACAAGAACCTGAGCCGAAAGCGAAAGAGCTCGTGCAGCTTCGCCAATAGCATGGTCATCAAGGGAGTCGAATAGATCCCGCCAACAAACGAGCGACACGCCGCTCATGCAAACAAATTGGAGATGATCATGAAAAAATTCATTGTTGCCCTCGCCTTAATGACCCCGGCCGCTTTCGCGGTAGCACAAGGCAACAATCCGGACACAGACGCTCACCAGTACCGCTACGGTGACGTGATTGACGTGGATAAAGTAGTCTCGCAAGACGTTGTGGTTCAGTCCGAAACTTCACAGGCGCTGGAAACGGTGAAGCTGGTGTACCGTGATCACGCGGGGGTAGAGCACGACCTTTACTACAAACGCGTCGCTGAAACTCACCAAGACAGCTGATATACGATTTGGTGATTGGCCCGTCGCTATGCGCCGGGCCCACCGCGAATTCACACCGCATCCTTAGCGAGCCTAGCCTCCAATTCACCCAGCTTTCGCTCTCGCCGATATTGTCCAGGGGTCTGCCCCAGCACATCCTTGAAGACTTTGCTGAATGACGCCTGCGTTTGGTAACCCACCTCCAAAGCGATATCACTCAAACCAGAGTCCGTCTTTGCCAACAGCAAGCATGCGATTTCCATCCTGATTCGAACCAGCAAGGTTCCCGGAGGACAACCTGCTATGCGCGTAAAGGCCCTCATAAAGCTGGCGCGCGACATGTTGGCCATTTCTGCCATGCGCTCAACGGTCCAGGCATCTGAGGGATCCTCTAACAACGCACGCCATACTTTGGAAAGACGCCGGTCGGCCAGAAGACCGATGCTACTTTCAACAGGTGGGCTGGTATCCAGCCATGACCGCAGAACCATTGTGAACAGCGCGGTAGTCAGGGCATCAACTATAGACCGAGCTCCATGGTGGTTGGCTTCGGCTTCGCTACGAATCAGTCCAGTCATTGCAGAGAGCGCAGAAGCGGACTGTGTCGAACTCAAGCTGACATGGATGTACTCAGGCAGCGCCTCGAAAAGTGATGAGCCTGGCTGGTAAATAAACCTCCCACATAGCAGATCCAAGGGCTCACCTTCGCCTTTTAACCGATGCAAAGGTAAAAGCCCCTCGCGAACGACCACCGGACGATTTGGCTGATCAACATCCGAATCACTTTGAAGCAAGTGGCCGGTGCCGTGTGGGAGCAACAGGATGTCGCCCGCGTTGAGTTCTATAAGGCTGTGGTCAGGCAAGCGTAATTGGCAGCGGCCTGAGAGGACGATGTGGTAACGCGCAGTACCGAGCTCATCCGGCTGATGGTCAATCGACCAACGCCCCGCAAAATGGCAACGCAGATCCATGCTGCCGCGCACATCAGCAAGCGTGATGAGTTTGTCTAACGTCGTCATGGTCATCTCTTCAGAAGGCTATCCGGGCGCAATTTAAACCAACCCAGGGGAAAGCGCAGTCGCCAAAGGCGATGATTGAGACGATTGGCAAAAAGGCGGAGCGCATCCGGCAAAAGCGCGAAGCGGAATCTTCTTAGGATGGACTCATCTTGAAACCACAAGGAATCACACCATGAGTCCCTTTCAACTGCTGGTCATTGCAAGCCGCCTGGATAAGCTTGGAATTCATCTCGTTCGCTTTGGCGTGGCCATTGTTTTCCTGTGGATTGGTGCGTTGAAATTCGTGCCCTACGAGGCTGACAGCATCACTCCATTTGTGGCAAACAGCCCATTCTTCTCGTTCCTCTATGCACACCCAGAGGCCTATCGGGAGCACTTCACGCATGAAGGCCAGCTCGACCTAGCGCAGCGTGCTTGGCAAGTTGCCAACCATACCTATGCCTTCTCAAATGGACTGGGCGTGGTCGAGATGAGCATAGGGTTTTTGGTATTGGCTTACCTTGTCTCACCGAAGCTGGGGCTCGCGGGAGCTGTGCTCGCTTTCCTCACACCCATCGTGACGCTGTCGTTCCTGATCACAACGCCTGAAGCGTGGGTAGCGAATCTAGGAGATGCTCAATTCGGCTTCCCGTACCTTTCTGGAGCTGGACGCTTGGTCTTGAAGGATGTGTTGATGCTGGCAGGTAGTGTGTTGATGATTGCTGACTCTGCTAAGCAGCTAATTAATGGCACCAGCCTGATCAATCTGGATAAGAAGAGAGTGAGTGGTTAGGTAGCCCTCCCGCCGCGAGCCAGCGCTACGCGCGGTCGAGAAAAAGGGTATCCATGTCGTTTCGATACCTTACGACGTCGAAGTCAACAGGGGTGCCTGTCACGAGTAGCTCGGTAGCCACGCGCTGAAAGCTAACGTCGCCCCTGTGGAGCGCAGCCATCACAGTCCAAACCACGTTCATCCCTTTTCGTACTTGGCGCTTGCAGGTGTTGAAGCCCAGCACAGCAAAAATGACTAGCGCTAGAGAGGTGATGGCTTGTGCCGCGGTGGACCAGGTGCCCACCAGCCGCAATTATGTCCTGCATCTCGGCAGCGCTAATCGCGGCTGACGCCAATTGCTGCAGTGAGCAGCAAAAGCGTAGCGGCTAGGCACCAAAAGCCAAAGGCATAAGGATTTCTCATCCCGGATTCACTTTGATGTCGTTGAATCTAATAATGAAAAAAGCCCCACCAGGAAAAACTGCGCGGGGCTTTTTTTGCTGTCAGGCTGGTGTGACGGTCAGTTAGATCACTGAAAAAAGGACTTCGTAGGGCCCGAATTTACTGGTGCCGGAGACAGGAATCGAATCCGCAACACTCAACCCAGAAAAATCGGGACCTATTGAAAATCAAAAATTAATACGGGTACTCAATTAGGTACTCGCCTTGCGCTGCCACATCAGAATGTGGTCGTGGCCGGATGCCGAAATGACCGGAATCGAATCGGGACGTGACAACCACAACTAGCAAGATCGCCGGCGCTGTGCTGACGCATCACCAATCCGTTAGTCTCTCACCCCGTTTTGATCCATCCCCGGATCAGGGAACTGAGCTGCACCCAAATGACCTTGTAGATAGCAAACATGTGTTGCCAGCTCACGCAGACTCTGCGCAGGTTTTGCTTCGGGCTTAGCAGCATAAGAGGCCGCTTTGCATCCTGGACGACGATTGGGAGAGGCTCTGTAAGGACCGAGTCATTCGTGATGACGACAGCATCGTCAAATCGGCCCATATGCGCATCCCCCACCAAGTGAACCCCAAGACTCACATCCGAGCCCTTTTCATCGCAAGGTGAGCGCTTCCCTTGAAGAGATTGAACTGATCGCTGAGCGCCCCTGAGACGGTCCAACCATCTGTATACTCTACTTACTGCGATTTCTTAACGACGTACCCCAACGGTTTCTTCTGCTTTTCGATAACCCCCTCCTCAACGAGACGCTGAAGCCATACCTTAGCCTGTGCGATTGTTATGTTTAAGGCCGCAGCTACATCAGTGTCTTTAGCTGGGGATTCAAGTAGCTTCCCAAGCAAATCTCTAACTGTCACGAAAAGCAGCTCCGAGTAATCTATCTTCATCTCAGACTCAAGATCCGTTCTTTTATCGGCCTCCTTGATTACTGGATTAGCTGCGTCTCTTTGACGGCCAAAACTGTCAGACACCTGGAGCGGATGAGAAGCTTTAAGCAATGTCTGCGATTCTGCCAAGACATCATCAGCTGACTCAGAGGGTGTCAATAGTAGCTCAGGCTGTTGAGGCTCCTCTGACATCAAAAATTTAGTAGCGAACACTTGATCTAGCGATTCGGAATCCTGCGGATTTGGCCAAAGAATCGCTCCGCGATCACGCAAAGCATCAAGGCCAGCCGAAGGTTCACCGGTGGAGCGGATAAACAAAGGTACGTAGTGAAGCTTATCCAACTGCTCGACAGCCCCCGCCCAAGTTCCGCCTTTATTAACTTCAGCAATAACAACCAAGGATGCATCAGCCAGCGCATAAATAAGCTTATTACGCTGCATAGCGTGCCCAACATTGAACCCAGCATTAGGATCATATGCAGAAACAAGAACCAACTTACCTTCTCGCAAAGAATTTCTTTCTTCGCGATTCATAGCAGTTCGCTCTAAGTTCTCAGCAAGAACGCCAATAACGTTTCCGCCCGCCTGCAATGCTCCCCGCATCGCAGCCAGATCTACCCCCTTTGCCCCCCCTGATATGATTGTTCTATTAGCATATGCTGCTAGTCGGCCTATAGACGCAGTGTAATCGACAAGTCCATCATCGATCTTTCTTGACCCAACGACAGCCAACCCACCAGTTTCAAGTAAAGAGATGTCTCCACAACCGTACAGCAATGCTGGAGCATCAGTACGGAGACGAGCTTTGAGACGTTTCGGATACTCTGAATCAGCACGACTGATGACCCAGATAGCCCGTGCCTGCCACCGCTCGACTGCTTGACTTAACAAAAAACCCCGCCCCAACAGCCGTTGTAGTCTAGTTTCATCGACCACGGGTCGACACACCCGAAGGACCTCCAGGGACTCCTCGCCAATAAGGTCGGCAGGTTGCCTCTGGTTTTTATGCAGATGACTAGCCAAGCGCTTATATTCGGCAGGCGATAACAAGTCCGGTGACTGCAAACCGCGACCAACAATCAAAGGCGCGGTTAGCAATAATATCGCCTGAGTGTTAGGGGAAATGTATGGCATCATTCATCATGGCCAGTAAGTGAAAGAGCCATAGGCCACACAGCTTCGCAACCAGCCTCTTGCAAGAGCCAAGCCGCGACAGTTAAAGTCCATCGAGAATTTACAATATCGTCAACCAAAAGAACAGGCCCACTAGGAATTATCAAATCAACTTTAAGAGAGCCATCAATATTACGCGCTTGCTGAGTAGAGTTGGCCATGGTTTTTTGCTCTGGCCTGTCCTCCGTCTTCGCGAGAGCGTTGTAAAATGGCAGACCTAACGCACTGGCTAGCCTTTGCGCAAAATTTGGGACGATTTCTGGATGCTTAAGAGAGGGAATAGCAGCAACCCATTCTGGAGCGGGATTCGGCCCCCAGCTTTTTATCATTTCCACACATGCCTGAACCAGTTCATCGGAGAAATAGCCGTGGAGATACCTATTATCTCGCACAATACTGCCCCATCCAGCGTCTCCCCATATGCAGAGAGCTTTTCCGGGACGAGCTTGACGATTAACAGGAATAAACCCCCTCACGTCATATATCGGCATCCCCCCGTCAGGCCACTTCTTGCGAGGTTCGATGGGGAGACTTGTTCGCCGCAAGAATGCGACAGCAGCTTTGACTAGTTCAGGATTCACCGTCTCAGGTAACGGAGGTAGAACAGGCATGTTGACCTTGCCAGGAGCCCCATCCAGCGCATCAATCAGAAACGCCATATGTTGCCCGAATGGCAATCGGGCATAGTCCTTCATCTGTTGATGTTCGTCCTGTCGCAACGCAGTAAGCCGCTCCGCGCGCTCCCAAAACCCTTGACTCAAATTTGCTGCTGTAAGTTGCCACTTAGCACCTTGCTTCGCGATAGGTGCTGGCGCTTCCAGTGAAAGTAGTGCTACAGTTTTTTCGACCCGCCCCTTACTCAGATTCACTTTGCTGAGAAGCTCCGGAATAGACAAGCCAAGCGGTGAACTTTCAAGCGCCTCTAAAATTTTAGCGACCTCAGCTTTGGTCGGGAATGCGCTACGGATAAACCAGTCAGTTATTTCGGCTTCCTCGTCACCACTGAGCAGAACACCATATGCGGCGTCCAACGCGCGTCCCGCTCGACCAACTTGTTGGTAGTAGGCGACTACAGAGCCTGGCATTTGGTAGTGGATCACAAACGCCAGATCGGGCTTGTCGTATCCCATTCCTAATGCCTGCGTTGCGACAAGAGCCTTGATTTTGTTGTTAGAGAGGGCTTGCTCAAACTCCTCCCGACGATCACCAGTCTGCCCTGTATAGGCTTCGACAACAAAGCCTAGACCTTTCAACCATGCCGAAACCATAAGGGCATCCCGCACGGTCAAAGTGTAGATGATGCCGTGTCCATCCAATGCTGCCAATCGCTCTGCAAGCCATGCAAGGCGCTCTTCCTGACGTGGAAGACGAATTGTCTGTAAAGACAGCGATGCACGAGTGAGGTCTCCACAGACAACGTCAATCTTGGGACCAAGCACTGCCTTCAAGTCTTCCATAACCCGATTGTTCGCGGTGGCTGTGGTAGCCAGCAAGCGAAGGTTGGAAGGCATAATTTTAACCATCCGCTCCAGCAATCGATAGTGTGGACGGAAATCGTGCCCCCAATCTGAGATGCAATGCGCCTCGTCAATGACCAAAAGGGAGATTTGCCCTGCGATGAGCGCCAAGACTTGGGTACGGAAACGCTCATTAGCCAGACGCTCAGGTGAAATCAAAAGGATATCAATGCTACCGCTAACAAGCTGGCGCTCGATTTCTGCCCAGTCCTGCGTGTTGTCTGAGTTGATCGTGGCGGCTCGGACACCCATTCGTTCTGCTGCTGCAACCTGGTTTCGCATCAGAGCCAGTAGCGGGGAAATCAATAAGGCGGGTCCAGCACCAGCTTCTCTCAGTAGCCTCGTAGCGATGAAGTAAACGAAGCTCTTGCCCCAACCAGTTTTTTGAACGACTAACAAACGCCCCCTACCCTCCACAATATGGCGTATAGCGTCTTCCTGACCTTCTCGGAAGGTGGCATCGGGGCGCCCCGAACCTAACCGCAGGAGCTCCAAAGCACGTGCCGAATTGTATTCCATGGTATCGATCTCCTTTTGTTCTCACGTGGTTGGTGTCTGGTCTATTGAGTAAGATGCGAGTTCGTCACTCGTGACAACTCCTGATTCACTGTATCGCAACGGTTGGGGAGCAGGGTCCCACGCAGCCCCGCATACCCTACCAGACCGGATAGGACGGCGCCTTGCACCATGCGGCACAGTGCAGGTCAACTTCTATTCTTGCCTCTTCGCAAGGCGACCGTTGGTTGCCGGTAGCAGAGTGCCGGAAGGGTAGCATCCAATGTTCACGGGGCGTGACTTGTCTTTGCGACCCACAACCCCGCGTCTAGTAGTGCCAGAACGACGACTAACCCTAGCGGAACCAAAGGTCGAGCTCCTAACGAGAAGGTGCCCCACCCTTGCGCGTATGGCAGCGCGATGCTTAGCCGATCAGGGAGCGGCGCGCTCCTTCTTCAGACAAGCACCGGACTCGCCTACCTTGTTGGCAGCTCTCAACCCTGTTAGGAAATCTCGCTCAGTGACCTTCCCGTCTCGAACGCTGGTGAACGTCGCTTTTTTCATCCAGAGATGATCTTTCCTGCTCTTGTTAGGCACGACGGTGAGCACGATTTCCACTGCCGGGCTTCCTGAAAACACTCCAGAGACCTCAGGTTTAGTGAACCGGAAAATCAGCTCATTATCGTCTGTTGCAGCCACGCTCTGTTCGCTGGTGAGAGGAGCTCCCAGCTTCGCAGCGATTGGGAATCTGGCCGAGTACAAGGCTTTACCATCGTGGACCTGCTTGGTGATATCCAGAAGATATTGCTCGCGATCCGAGGCGCTAGTAGGGGTCGCACACCCTTCTCCCTCCGCCGCGAAGTATTTCCCCTCAAAGGCGTAATCGCTCTGCCAGCACCCGGCAAGGGAGGCGGATGCCACGGCCAGCATCACCAGTTTCCATTTTTTCACACAGCACACTCCTTGATAACAATTTGCCATTATCACCACTCCCCCTGTCTTGAGCCACCAGACGCTCCTAAGGCATTGAGCTCGCTCACAAAAAGCTGGGCACGAAACTCGTCAAGGCTCAAAAGGGCTGGCATCCAGTAGAGTCGGATGACCGGTCCTTCCGACGCCACAAATACCCGTCGTCTCACCACCAATCTCCAACTCCAGGAAGGAAACATTGCAGATAGCACAGCAAGATCCTTCATATCGGCATACATCATGGTTTGCCCTCGTCATTCCCTTCCCGGAGCTCAATCCACTCGGCAATGGCCCATAACCCCACGCCCAAAATTGCCAACCCGATTACCAGCCAAGGAGGTACTAAGCGATTCGTTCCCAGCCAATACCCTCCCCCAGCGCATATAACCGTGATCAAAAGAGTCTTCATGCTTATCTCCACTCCCAGTAGAGGAGGAAGCAAAACACCACTTGGCATGGTGTCATCGGGCCCCGGAAAAAAATGCTCACTACCCCAAGTGGGAATCGAGGAGTTCTTGGCGGATCTCAAAGGTAAGCCGGGGTGTATCAACAGCCCCCCAAAAGCACGAGAGGGTGCGCCGATGATTCTCAGTGGTTTTTCGGAGATTTTCGCTGGATAGCCACTGGTGTGGCGCAGGCTTGATTGGGTCTGGCGACGCCATGCCAATGGCAGGGCGAAGAACCAGAGACTCATCTCAGAGGAGCCTTAAAGGTGAGTCACTGGAACGGCAGTTGCGAGCTTGTGCGGCCAACTGCTTCGGCAACGCAAAAGCGGTGCCCCCAATTGAGTTTTTAGGGCGCCGCAAATGCATCTGTTGGCTTCTTTCGGAAATGGAGGGCTTGTACAGATGAGCCCCGCAAATAGCGACGTCATCATCTGTACCAGGGCGGTCAGCGCCGCCCCCCTTGCCCGAACTCTAACGTCTAGCTTTCGGTGGGTTTAGCGATCTCACACCAGGGCTACCGGGCCGAAATGTGGGAATCGAGCTAGGCCCAACCGGATTGGCTGACGGTGGCATGGATGGAGGGGTTTCGTTGCCCGACTGAGTTTTAGAGCCACGCCTACGCCCAGTCGAGGCCGCTCCCGCTATGCTAGCAATTCGGGAGCCCATCATGGCAAAACCAACCGCTTTCATACCTAGGCGTCCTACATCGCTGGCAGTTGCCACAGCGCCGGACAGGCTACCAGCCAAACCTCCCAACGATACACCTAGCATACTCGAAGTGATCCAGGTGGAAATGCCCAGTGATACAGCTGCAATAGCTGACATCAACCCACGAAGACCGTCATAGTCCGCCCCGACGCCTGACCACCCACTAGCAGCCCCCGCTTGGGCAACCGCAACAGCCGCCACAGTCTGGGACACCGCAACAGTGATCATCTGTGCGGTCATAACGGAGATGACCGGCAGCATCAGCAGCGACAGCCAATTGGTCAACATCCTACCGCCCCTGAGAGGTGCGAGCATCAAAAAGAACGGCGCGAGGAGTAACACAATCCAAAACAACCAGGCTGACATGATCACATAACCAGGTAACAGCGTTTGCAGATCAAGCCACCCGCTGAAATTCTTCCACATCTGAGCCGCGGCTAAGAAGCTTCCAGCAACCTCACTATCCCCACGAGAGAGGCCCGCCGTTTTCTGCAACGAACCAGCCATGAATCGCTGCCAAGCTGTCGCTGTACTTACAGCCCCCACCTCAGCGCTTACTCGCTGCCCACTTGCTATAACGGCACCCGACTCGCGCAACGCCTGATACGCCTGCTCAGCGCCCATCTGGGCAATTTTGTATGCCTCGATGCAGCTGGTGGGTCGAAACATTATTCCTTGATCGTCGCCGACGATAGCCGACTCCTGCCCTGGCACTGTGCTGATCGACAAGTAAGACGGCGTAGCCTGAGATTCCCCTGCAAGTTTGGCGGCCCAATGCGCTTGCGTTGGCAGCGCATAGCGGTCCCCCATGAACGGCCCGGCAGCTTCAAGTGCACGAATACCGGCCTCACGACGCGACTGGATAGCTCTCTGGTCAAGCACTTGACCCAGACTAGTCCGGGCAGCCCCGCCGCCTAACAGATAAGCTCCCCAACCACCATTTTCTTCGGCTGAACCGAAAACATACGTCCACGCGCCGCCAATAGCCGTGCGTGCTTGTGCTATCACGCCGACTTCTTCATCCGGTATCCCCAAGCCACCACCGCCGAGCAGCCCGATAGCCTGCAAAGCTTCCACTTTGGCCGCGTGCTCGGGACCGGCAAGCTCAGCCGGCGCCGGGGCACAACTGGCGTTGTAATCTCTAATCAGCCGGGCCAAATCACTGCCGGCAAACACTTCGGCTGATCGACCTACCATGTTGTCAATCGCGGACTGCGCAGGGACGATTGTCCCGGCCACTGTTTGATCACTCAGGACCTGATCAAAAGCCTCTCTGTAGATTTTGTGAATCGTCATCACGAAACTGAGCGGCACCGCCTGAGCTTCGACCAGCCGGACCGTTGCTCCGCTTGGAAGAGTCACGGTCACGGGTCTCATTCCGTACGCCACAACGAGAAAAATCATAAATCCTGACAACACCGTACGCGCAGCTCCTTGACCCACGCGCAATGCAACGAGCAGCATCCATCCAAATCCAACCGCAACGATAAGCGCGTTGCTGGTTTCGTTGAATGCGACAAATAGCGGCTCGGTGGCAGTCAGGATCGTCAACGCAACGTTTTCCCACAGCCCGAATACCCAATTGAATCCGGCGAAATCCTCAGCCGTGCCAATGCTCATCAGGCCGCCCGCCGACAGATGATCCAACTACGCAGAGCCAAGCCACACCGGACAGCCCAAAGGAACACCCAGAGGACACCGAAGACCGCGCCCAACAGAATGAAATACTGCGCAGTCGGAGCGGCTAGGAGGCTTCCGGTGAGCTGGACCGCATCATATTGGGCGAGTACGAGTTTCCCATATGGTGGAAAAATTGATGCGGCGATCAGATGTAGAACGCAAAGAACGGGGCCTAGGAGCAATCCCAGTCGACCCGCCCACCTGGTAAGGAATGGCATACGCATCTGAACCCAGTCCAAGAAAATCGCGATTTTCATCGTCACATCACTCCAGTGATAAAGGATACGTATCGATCCTATGAATCCACTGGCTGCGGTTCTACCGAACCCTATGTAGTTACTGCTACTGGTTCTGCTCGCGCCCCGCGCCCGCTATGTAACGCTCCTAAACGTCGCGCCACATAGCGGGCACCATCGAACGGTTTGATTTCGCGCAACAAATACAACGCAGCGCAGTTGCGTTGTTTGCCCTCCCCCATTTTCGTAAGCTGATCACGAACCAAACCGCACTGCCCGGCAGTCTCGTTACCCATGTGATTCATGGGTTGGGACAGTGGCAGGGGGCTCGGCCTGCGTCATCGCGGGCATTAGCCCATCGGCCACACCTGCGTCATCGCGTGTGTGCCCGGCCCAACGCCGACTACATATCGGGACCATCAACGACCAATCACTTGAGGAGAGAAGACAACCCAACATGGTCAGCCAGACCCAATGGCAGCCGAACCTGAGCGGACACTCAGGAACTCACTCGGAGAATCCGAGTAGGCGTGAACAGTCCCCGCCTGCATCAATTGCTAAGGGGGGCGAACAGGCACACAACGAACCATCTACGGATGGTGTGTCGCTGAACCGGCAACGGTCAGGAGTTCTTACACCTGATAGAGAGAATCCCATGAGCGAATTCGATGCGCAGAGCATTACTGCACGCCTCAAGGCCGAATCTAGGATTCGGAGAAAACCCCGAACCTATGCCCAACGTCGCTCATTGCTGGATAACTATAAGTACGAGCTGTTGCAGCTTGATTCCGCAGGCTGCAATGGCACTGAACTGCAACGCTGGGTAGCGGAAAAAGGTATCAAGATTCAGCGCTCTACAGTGAACCGATGGCTACATCGGAATCGCCTGAGTGGCTAAGTTTGCCAAGCCTACAAAGCAAGCTGCATCCGTGATGAAAAAGCTCCAGGGCACCCACATTCGATCCGTGGGCACTGTCCGTAACTACGAGCAGCGGTTGGTACGCATCACCGCTTACCTACAGGAGCATCGCTTAGGCAGCCTTCGTGAAATGACTCCTGATCGCGCTATTAGCTACCTGCAGCAAAGAGCGACGACCGTGGGCCAGAAAACCCTGGATATGGAGCGTCAGGCTCTCCAGGCCATGATGCAGCACGTCACCCTAAAACTGCCGCTAGGCCAGACTCTAGAAGTAATCAAGAGCAGCGCGACCGCTCGCACGAGCACGAAGGAGCATCCGACTTTGGGTCGCCGTTTGGCCAACCAAACACGAACATATAACCGCGAGCAGATGAGGCTGATCGCCTCTCGGCAAGCGCCTCACAACTCGCTTGCGACAGAGATTGCATACGCAGCGGGTCTCCGTGCACATGAATTGCTGAGCCTCCAAAGAACTCATCGCCGTGTAGCGGATGAACGTCCAACGCATGGGATGAAATTTGCGGGAATTCGGGAAACCACGATCAGCTACACCGTTCACGGTAAAGGTGGACTGGTTCGTGAGGTGCGTATCCCGATTCCGCTGGCTCAACGATTAGAGAGGACCCGGCTGGCGGCACCACGGGTCGTAACGGATCGCGGCATCAACTACCAGCAATTCTATGCAATAGGCGGCGGCCAGCCTTGGAGCAAAAGCGTCAGCACTGCCTCGAAGGAAGCTCTCGGCTGGTCAAATGGCGCACATGGATTACGGCACACGTACGCTCAAGAGCGAATGGCTTCACTACAACGTCATCTCCCACGGAAACAAGCCTTGGAAGTGGTCTCACAGGAACTGGGCCACTTCCGCCCTGAGATTACCGAGGTCTATCTACGTTGAGCACCACCGTCGATCCAACCCTGATTCACAGCTGCCTTCTCTTCGTTTTAGGTGCTTCGCTCATTCTAATTGTCCTGCTCCTCCTCCTACTTATCGAGAGCAAAAAAGCTATATCGCAAACTGAAACATTGCTGGATGCCAGCACTCAGCGACAGCTAGCTCTGCACAGAGAACAAGGCGAAGAAATTGAAGCTCTCGAACAGCTGCACCTTGAGCGCTTAGCTGCAACTGCAACGCATCATCGACGTGAGGTAGCTAGCCTTATGCAGATTCTCGGTATCGCAGACCAAGAGCGAGACGCCGCGATTAAGGCCGCCTCTGACGATCAGAGACAGGTCAAGTTGATGCACGACCGCATCGCTTACCTAAACGTGCTGATGGAGACATGGGCTACTGGCGACGATGCGACGGCCGCAGTCGTGAAACAAGCCCTCCAGAGGGATCGTAATCTCTTCTCATAGTCAGTTATTAGCACCCAACTGCAAAGCAGCGATTAGATTTGATTAGTAAGAGATTAGCAGCCTCCCGTGGTACGGCCGACACCCTATTCCTACTGGGCTGGAGCGCGATTTTTCAAGTCGTCCAAGGGGTGCTGGAACGGTAATGGCGGGGGTGTCAGAACGGTATTCTAAGGGTGCTAGAACGGTATTCAGGGGTGCTGGAACGGCATCGGCAGGAGTGCTGGAACGGTATCGGCAGGAGTGCTGGAACGGCATCGGCAGGGGTGCTGGAACGGTATCGACAGGAGCGCTGGAACGGCATCGGCAGGAGTGCTGGAACGGTATCGACAGGAGCGCTGGAACGGCATCGGCAGGGGTGCTGGAACGGTATCGACAGGAGCGCTGGAACGGCATCGGCAGGAGTGCTGGAACGGTATCGACAGGAGCGCTGGAACGGCATCGGCAGGAGTGCTGGAACGGCATCGGCAGGCGAGCTGGAACTTTATAGTAGAAGGCTGGTACGTTACGAGCAGGAGTGCTGAAACGGTACCAGCGGGACTGGGACGGTATCAACGTTTCTTATCTAGGTGCCGCTTTTGAGAGGCGCTAGGAGTCGTCTTAACTTGGACCAAATGAGCTTCAACAAGATAGCTAAACGGTCTACCAACATTGGCACTTGCTTGCTTTACTGCCTCAAGAGACTTCAGCAAGTCCTTTTTAAAATCAATCAAGGAGCTTGCACGACTTCTGCACAACCTATGCAAAGTTTCGACTTTAAGATCATATGGCCGTGCGTGACTGGAATAGAATCCATGTAGCCACTGTGCAAGCGGCTTACCGCGCAGCGCATACCTTATTGACAAATCTACATCGGTGAATTGATCTTCACGAAAGAACACTCCGAGCTTCGGATTTAATCGTACGACATAAATTCGTTCACTTCGCTCATGATGATCGCGATAAACCTCATGAATCAAGCTGCCTTCATATGCGTACCGACCAACCTTCACCTGCAAAGCCGTGGCTTTCAAGCGGCTGATGCTCAGGTCCAAGACACGTCGATTTTTACCCGAATCGGTTTTCCCCAAAACTTTTAAAAGGCGGTAGGCAGTAATTCTGCACTCCACTCCCAACTCTTGCATTCGCGCCAAATGTAGAACTGCTGCCCAAACGTCCAAATCACCTTGATCAAGGAGAGCACCTGTATAGAGGATACTGACACTACCTAGCGCATTGACCTCCATTTGTTCAACATAAGGACGCGCGCCCTTCCTCATGGCCCCAAACAACGCCGATCTAAGAGCCACATTAGGTACACGCCTAACTGAGTCGGACCAGTTTGGTAGTGATTCTCGCTTGGCTTCAACCTCGACCTCAACGTGCTTATCTTTTTCTTTACGCCTAGCAATGGAGCTCTTTCTAAGCTCCTCTATCTTGATATTTACGCGTGGTGGAAGTGGCGGATTTGTAGCCATCGTCAACGAACAGAGGAACTGATTTTATCCGCTACCCAAGCCTGTACCTGCTCGGCAGGCCATGCTACAGAATTCGCTCCGAGAGAGATTCCAGGCGGAAACTCGCCGGCTCGAATCAAACGGTAGATCTGAGACTTGCTTAGCCCTACTAGGGCACAGACTCCCGGCAGGCGAAGCAACAAAGGTGAAACAGATTGGTTAGCCATCTACAGGGCCTCCTGAGGCCGGATTGGATGGCTAGGCATTCAATGGCACCGCAGTAGAGGAGTCATGAGGAACCTCAAATTCTCATAGGGTTCCTCAAGATTTTCGCTAAGGATAAGTCACGCCTTTGTATCGGACTTGGACTGGATACCCATATATTTTCGCATGGTTCCATGATATGAAGGCATGTCAACTCCAGCCTCCTCCGCGAGAGCTATCAAGGTAGAGCACACATCAGAATTCTTACGCGGCGGGTTACTGAGCGTACAGGCATAACGTTTGATATTACTTGAGCTAACCTTATCATCATAATTAGTCGGCGACTCGCGATGAGCCTTATCAACTGCCTTTATTATATCAACCAGACCATTTACAATCTTGATGACAGTGCCCAACTCCTGCTCGTTGAGCCCGCCATCGCTCCTACCCTTAGCTTTCTCAGCTAAATTAGTACTTAACAGAAAATCTGGACTTTCAAACCCTGCATTAAAAATCCACTCTACTAAGACGGACCCTGAAAAACAAACTACGCTATCAGGAACATCTATCGACCGCTGTGCCTCCTCACAATAACAGCTCAGTTTATTTTTATCACCCTTGCTCGGCGAGCAAAAAAGCTCGTAAAAATACTTGCTCAACTCCTGAAAATAGATCACATGAGTTCTGGGGGATCGGTCATGACTTCCAAAACAACCAACCCAAAAAACATCATTAACCGAATTGGGAAGAAATCGATTTACACCGTACTCAACATATAATCTCTCAATCAGTTCATACAGCGCGTATGCAGCTTCTTGCGGGCTAATTTTGTGGAATCGAGCGTATCTCGGCACCAGATCACACAGGCGCATAAAATCATCACTCACTGTGCACACTCTCTTCCTTTAATAGAAATCTCGGCAGCCCCACACGACAAAGCATCTAAATGGTTGGCATACCACTGAAGCATTTCACGACGCCCTTCAAGGTACTGAGCGTGATTATAGGTTCCTCGAATACTGTTCTTGTCCACATGAGCCAGTTGGGTTTCCACCCACTCGCTGCGGTACCCCTGCTCATGCAGGGTGGTGGACATTGTGTGACGGAATCCATGCCCTGTGGCTCTGCCGTCGTAACCCGAGCGTTTCAGCAGCTGATTGATGGCGGCCTCGCTCATCGGCTTAGCGGGGTCATTCCGACCAGGAAATGCGAGCGTGTAGCCACCGGTGATGCTTTCTAGCTCACGCAGTGCAGACACAGCTTGTTTCGGCAGAGGAACCAGATGGGCCCGGCGCATTTTCATCCGCTGAGCCGGAATCGTCCAAAGGGCATTTTCGAGGTCAAACTCAGACCACGGCGCCCCTCTGAGCTCTGCAGTCCGTACACCCGTGAGAATTAGCAAACGGGTAGCAATTTTCACCACGTCATGCCCTGGGCACGCCTGGAAGCCTCGAATCAGATCCGGGATTTCCGCGATAGGAAGGAAGGGGTAGTGCCGGGAGGTAGGCGTTTGAAGTGCCCCTCCGATATCTGCAATGGGGTTGTACTCGACCCTGCCGGTGGCAATCGCAAAGCGGTACACCTCTTGGCAGCGCTGTCGAACCTTGCGTAGCTTTTCTAAAGCCCCACGCGACTCTATGCGGCGGAAGACCTGTAACCACTGCATAGGCTTGATCTCCGACAGAGGCAAGCTTCCAACCTGCGGAAAGATGTCCAGCTCAAAAGCCTCGATGACGTCAGTCGCATACCCTTCTGACCAGCGTGCAGACTTATGCTGATGCCACTCCAGTGCGAGACTTTTGAAGGTATTGGCACGAGAAATTGCCGCCTGGGCCCGAGCGACCTTTCTCTCAAGGCCTGGATGCCGCCCCTGTGAAACCAGCTGGCGTGCATCAAACGCAAGCTGGCGAGCCTGCGCCAACGTCACGTTGTCGATAGTGCCCAAAGAAATGTGTGACTGCTTACCGTCCAGCCTGAATCGGAAGCGCCAAGACTTGCCGCCGGCGGCTCGAACCCAGAGGAATAAGCCACCTCCGTCAGCGAGGCCAAAGTCCTTTTCACGGGGTGCAGCGTTCTTCACTTGCAGCGCTGTCAAAGGCATGCGAGTACCCATAGATTATTGAACAGCGCAAAGGTACTCGCAGGGGTACTCAGATAGCAAGGGCTGGGATGGAATCGGATGGCACTGCATGAAACAGAAAGCCCGCACTAGGCGGGCTTATGAGGGGTTTCATGCGACTGCTTGGCACTGCATGAACCTATTGACTGGTGCCGGAGACAGGAATCGAACCTGCGACCTTCGCGTTACGAGTGCGCTGCTCTACCGACTGAGCTACACCGGCGTGTCCGCAAAGCTACCACCGCCGCCATCCATACGCAAACCCCTGTTTCCCTTCACTTATTACCCTGCGCCCCACCCTGCCCCGGCGAACCTGCACAGCCGCTGGGCGCAAGATCCTCTTCGATGTCGGTGCTGCACGTCCACCCGGTCGCCGCGCGGGTCAGTGTCAGGCGCTTGCCCACGACGTTCGCAGGCGCATCCGCGAGGGTGCAGACGATGCTACCGGTGCCTGCAGCGGCGTTGCCGCTGGCGACGATGGCGCAGTGGTTGGTCGTGGGTTGTCCGCCTAGCGCGGCAACGTCGGCGACGTCCTTGCCTTCGTTCAGGCGCAGGTCCATCGGGGTCTTGAGCGCGGAGATTTCCAGCAGGCCGGCCGCTGCTTTGGTGCGGGCCTGGTGGTTGGTGTACATGGGGATCGCGATGGTCGCGAGGATGCCGATGATCGCGACGACGATCATCAGTTCGATGAGGGTGATACCGCGTTGCCCTTTCATAACAGGTTCCTTGTCGATTCGGTCAGGCCTCGAGCCGCTGGGCAGGTCGGGGTCGGCTGGGGCGCAGTAGAGCCCAATGGACACCTTTTGTCACCCCTGCGTGGCTGGACGTCGTGTCCGCTCAACTACTCTAGTGAGCGTCTGGAATTTCTGCCCTGGGATGGGCGCGGTAAGCTGTTACGGGGCTTGTCGGGTGTGGCAAGGAGCTGGCGAATGAAGGATTCGACTCGGTTGTATGCGTGGCGAGGCGTGGATGCGCAGGGGGCGCGGGTCAGTGGGCAGATGCAGGGGCGCAGCCCGGCATTCGTGCAGGCGGGGTTGTTGCGCCAGGGGATCAAGGGCGCGCGGGTGTGGCCGGCGGGTGCGCGGGGTTGGAAGCTGCCGGTGCAGCGGGAGAAGGTGGATGCGCCGGGGTTTTCGCGTCAGTTGGCGACGCTGTTGAAAGCGGGGGTACCGCTGTTGCAGGCGTTCGAGGTGATGGGGCGCAGTGGTGCAGACGCTGGGATGGTGCGGTTGCTGGGGCGCTTGCAGCAGGATGTTTCTGCAGGGTTGGGGCTGGCGGATGCGCTGCAGCGGCACCCCCGTTGGTTCGATGCGTTGTACTGCAACCTGGTGCGAGTCGGGGAGCAGTCGGGGACGCTGGATAGGCAACTGGAGCAGTTGGCAGACCTGCTGGAACGGCGCCAGGCGCTGCGGCGCAGGGTGCGCAAGGCAATGCTGTATCCGCTGATTCTGCTGCTCACGGGGCTCGGGGTGTCGGCGTTGCTGTTGCTGGAGGTGGTGCCACGCTTCGAGGGGATGTTTGCGGGGGTGGGCAAGGAGTTGCCAGCCTTTACCCGGTGGGTTATCGAATTGTCTGACGCGCTGGGGCGGCATCTGCTGGCTGTGCTGGGGATATTCGGTGTGGCGGGGCTGGCGGTGCGCAAGCTGTATCGGGAGCACTTGCCGGGGCGGCTTTGGATGATTCGCCAGGCGCTGCGGGTGCCGGTGTTCGGGCGCTTGTTGAGCCATGCGGCGTTGGCGCGCTTCGCACGTAGCCTTGGGACAGCCTATGGTTCGGGGGTGGTGTTGCTCGATGCGCTGGAAACGGTGGCGGCGGCGAGCGGCGATGCCTTGCACGAGCGGGCGATCCGCCAGTTGCGCCAAGGCATGGCCAATGGCTTGGGGCTGCATCAGGCGATGGCGCTGGAGCCGTTGTTCGCGCCGCTGCTGGTGCAGTTGACGGCGATCGGCGAGTCGAGCGGCACGCTGGAAGCGATGCTGAACAAGGCGGCTTGTCATTACGAGGAACAGGTTGGGCAGGCGCTGGAGCAGTTGACCAGCCTGCTGGAGCCAGCCATCGTGCTGATCCTCGGTGTTCTGGTGGGTGGCCTGGTGGTGGCCATGTACTTGCCGATCTTCCAGTTGGGTAGCCTGATCTGACATGAATCTGTGGACTTTTCTTGCCGACCAGCCAGGGTTCTTCCTGGTGAGTGCAGCCGTGCTCGGGCTGCTGGTGGGCAGTTTTCTGAATGTGCTGGTGCATCGGTTGCCGGTGATGTTCGAACGCCAGTGGCAGAACGAGGCGCGTGAGGTGCTGGGGATGCCGGTGGAGGCGCATGAGCGTTTCGACCTGTGCCTGCCGGCCTCGCACTGCCCGGGCTGCGGGCATCGGATTCGGGCGTGGGAAAACATTCCGGTCGTGAGTTACCTGGCCCTGCGTGGGCGCTGCTCGGCGTGCAAGGGGCGGATCAGCCTGCGTTATCCGCTGGTGGAGCTGGCCTGCGCGGGGCTGTCGCTGGTGGTGGCCTGGCATTTCGGGGTGAGCGTGCAGGCGCTGTTGGCGCTGGTGCTGACGTGGTGCCTGCTGGCCCTGAGCCTGATCGATGCGGAGCATCAATTGCTGCCGGATGTGCTGGTGCTGCCGACGCTGTGGCTGGGGCTGGTGGTCAATGCCTTCGGGGTGTTCGTGCCGTTGGCCGATGCGCTGTGGGGGGCGGTGGTCGGTTACCTGAGCCTTTGGTCGGTGTATTGGCTGTTTCGGCTGGTCACCGGCAAGGAGGGCCTGGGCTATGGCGATTTCAAGCTGCTGGCGCTGCTGGGCGCCTGGGGCGGCTGGCAGGTGCTGCCGCTGACACTGTTGCTGTCGTCGGTAGTGGGGGCGGTGATCGGGCTGTGTCTGCTGCGGCTGCGCAAGGCTTCGCTGGGGACGACGATGCCTTTTGGGCCCTATCTGGCAATTGCGGGCTGGATCGCATGGCTCTGGGGTGATGAAATATACGCTTCCTACATGCAACTGCTCGGATACTGATGACCACTGCTGCATTTACCCCCTGGATTCTCGGACTGACTGGCGGCATCGGCAGCGGCAAGAGCGCCGCCGCCGAGCGCTTCGTCGAGCTTGGCGTGCACCTGGTGGATGCCGACCAGGCGGCGCGCTGGGTGGTCGAGCCGGGTCGGCCGGCGCTGGCGAGCATCGTCGAGCGCTTTGGTGCGGGCGTGCTGCTGGATGACGGCACCCTTGATCGCTCGGCGCTGCGCCAGCAGATCTTTGCCGACCCTGCGCAGCGGCGCTGGCTTGAGCAACTGCTGCACCCGCTGATCGGGCAGGAGATCTTCAGCTACCTGGCCAAGGCCGAGTCGCCCTATGCGGTGTATGTGTCGCCGCTGCTGATCGAGTCGGGGCAGTACCAGAAGACCCAGCGCATCCTGGTGATCGATGTGCCGCAAGCGCTGCAGATCGCGCGCACGCTGCAGCGTGACAACACCAGCGAGGAGCAGGTGCAGGCGATTCTCAAGGCGCAGTTGGCGCGGGAAGAGCGCCTGCGCCATGCCGACGATGTGGTGGTCAATGACCGCGACCTGCCATGGTTGCATGAGCAGATCGACCAGTTGCATGCCTTTTACCTGACTTTGCGAGGAGGCCAGCCTTGAGCCAGCCAATGACCGTCGATTGCCCGACCTGTGGCGCACCTGTGGAATGGAGCGAGAAGAGCCCGAACCGGCCGTTCTGCTCGGATCGCTGCAAGCTGATCGACCTGGGGGCCTGGGCGGCCGAGGAACACAAGATTCCAGCGGCGCCGGAGTCGGAGGATGAGCTGTATTCGGGGGATCTTGAGCCTCGGCATTGATTTGATGAGGGGGTGGGGATGGCCCAGGCTTTGCTGGTGCCATTCCCGCAGAGGGTTTCTACAGGCGTTTTTAGAGGCGATTCAGTCCTTCCCCTCGCCCTCTTCATCCTTCCACGGGGCCTGCAGGTAGCGGGTGCGGTTGAAGGTTTCCAGCCACTCGGGGCAGAACACCACCAGGGCGCTGATCACGGTGCCGTTGATGAAGGCCTCGGGGAATATCATCAGCCACAGGTAGCCGACGAAATCGCTGAGCCACTCGGGCATGGCGAACAGCCCGTCCAGCCATAGCACACCCAGCGCGGCCATCAGGCACAACAAGGTCGCCAGGGCGGCAGCGAAGAATCCCGAACAGAAGATATAGACGAACAGGTTACGCGGCTGGGCGCGTTCGACCAGGATCGCGCACACCTCGGTGACCAGCACCGGCAAGCCGATGATCAACAGGCCGTTGACGCCCAGCGCTGCCAGGTCCTGGCGGCCGAGGGCGAGCAGGCCGATCTGGGCAAGAAAACCGCCCAGTATGGCCAGCGGCCAATCCAGCAGCAGGGTCACGGCGGTCATGCCGATGAAGTGGTAGGACACGCCGGTGTCGAAATCGCGCCGCACCAGCCACAGCGCGAACAGGCCGAACACGGTGCCGAACAGCAGGTGCTGGCGGCGCGGGTCGCTGACCAGCTCGACCCAGCGAGTGCGGCTGGCCGCCCAGATCAACAGGGGAACATAGGCCAGCCAGCCAAGCGTGAGACTGGTGGAGGACAGGACCTGTGCGCTGATCACCGCGACCTCGCGTGCATGTCGGATGCTTTCGAGTCTACACCCATTCCCTGATGACGATTCCCACGAACAAACAAGCCCTTATCCTTCACAATTGCAGGCTAAGCTTGTTCCCATGGATGACTCAGACTACCTGCGCCTGCTTACCATCCAGGCCGAACAAGCCAACGCGTTCCTGTCCAATGCCCGCAAATGGGAGCGTGAGCGTTGGGTCTGCCAGCGCCTGCTGCAAGGGTTGAACATTCCCTACCGCAGCGAGGACTTCACCCCGGCCGGCCAGGAGCCGCCTGACGTGCTGTTTCGCGATGCGGCGTTCGAGGTGTTCTTCGTCCTCGACGAAGGGCGTCGGCTCAACGACGAATGGCGCGAGGAGCTGCAGCGTCGGCGCAGTGCCTTCTCCCTGGCCCAACTGGTGCGCCGCGAGGCGCGCCCCCGGCGAATCAGCGCACAGGAGCTGCTCGCGCGCCTGGCCCCGACCCTGCGCAAGAAGGCGCACAACTACCGCGAGCGCGGGCTGGACTTGGGCGAGCTGGACATCATCGCCTTCGCCAGCCTCAAGCGCGAGGTGCTCGACCTCAACAGCCATTTCCCACCGCCCACCGAATACCTGCGCCAGGGCTGGCGCTCGTTGTCGCTGGTGGGGCCGACCTTCGCCCGGGTGCTGTTCGCCCACCCGGACGCGCCGGATTTCCTGCGCGGCAACCTGGGGCGCAGTATTCTGTTCGATGTCGGTATCAGTCTTTGATCGCGTGCCGGGTGTCTTTGCGATGGCGTACACTCGGCGGCGGAGATGAAAGGTATTATCATTTGTTTCACGTGCTTGCGATAACGCTGCAGGAAAGGTTGTAGCGTTCTCGTCATCCCAAGCGTCTACCCACGAGGCCCACCATGACCAGCCGCCTGAATCCGGAAGATCAGCGTCGCGTCGATGAGTATCTGCGAGCCCCCCAGCATCAAGTCGAGCGCAAGCCTTTCAGGCCCTGGCTGCTCCTTGCCCTGGTGGTGATCGTGACCATTGGTCTGGGCCTGTTGAGCCGCTTGCTGAGTGGACTGGTGCTATGAGCTGCCTTGCGCTCGCCCTCCTCTCTCGCACGCAGCGGCCGGACCTTGTGTCCAAGAATTCCGTAAAACTTGTGAGATATCCCCATGACTCATCGCATCGTGATTGTCGGCGGCGGCGCCGGCGGCGTGGAACTGGCGACCCGCCTGGGTAAGAGCCTCGGCAAGCGCAAGCGCGCCGAGATCACTCTGGTCGACGCCAACCTGACGCACATCTGGAAACCGCTGCTGCACGAAGTGGCTGCCGGTTCGCTGAACTCCTCGGAAGACGAGCTGAACTACGTGGCCCAGGCCAAGTGGAACCACTTCAACTTCCAGCTGGGGCGCATGAGCGGCCTGGACCGTGAAGGCAAGCAGATCCAGCTGGCCGCGACCCTCGACGAAGAAGGCCGCGAGCTGCTGCCGGCGCGCACCCTGGGCTACGACACGCTGGTGATCGCCGTAGGCAGCAACACCAACGACTTCGGCACCCTGGGCGCGGCGCAGCACTGCCTGTTCCTCGACAGCCGCAAGCAGGCCGAGCGCTTCCACCAGCAACTGCTCAACCACTACCTGCGCGCCCACGCGGGCGATCAGGCCAGCGAGCAGATCAGCGTGGCCATCGTCGGCGCCGGTGCTACCGGGGTGGAACTGGCGGCGGAGCTGCACAACGCAGCCCACGAACTGGCGGCCTACGGCCTGGACCGCATCCAGCCCAAGGACATGCACATCACCCTGATCGAGGCTGGCCCGCGCGTGCTGCCAGCGCTGCCGGAGCGCATCAGCGTGCCGGTGCACAAGACCCTGGAGAAACTCGGGGTGACGGTGATGACCAACGCTGCGGTCAGCGAAGTGACCGAAGAAGGCCTGAAAACCGCGACCGGTGAAGTGATCCAGGCGAGCCTGAAGGTGTGGGCGGCAGGTATCCGTGCGCCAGGCTTCCTCAAGGATATCGACGGCCTGGAGACCAACCGGATCAACCAGTTGGTGGTACGCCCTACGCTGCAGACCACGCGGGATGACGACATCTTCGCCTTCGGCGACTGCGCCGCCTGCCCTCAACCAGGCAGCGACCGCAATGTGCCGCCACGGGCGCAGGCGGCGCACCAGCAGGCTTCGATGCTGGCCAAGAGCCTGAAGGCGCGGCTGGAGAACAAGCCGTTGCCAACCTACGCGTACAAGGACTACGGCTCGCTGGTGTCACTGTCGCGGTTCTCGGCGGTGGGCAACTTGATGGGCAACCTGACCGGCAGCGTGATGCTGGAGGGTTGGCTGGCGCGGATGTTCTATGTGTCGCTGTACCGCATGCACCAGATGGCGCTGTATGGGGTGTTCCGCACGGCGATGTTGATGATCGGCAGCAAGATCGGACGCGGCACCGAGCCGCGCCTGAAGCTGCACTGATCAGCTGAGATCACGAGGGCCGCTTTGCGGCCCTTTTTGCGAGCACGTCGCCGCGCAGGTGCCGCAAGCTCTGGCGTGCCCGGCAGGGCAGAGTGCCAAGCTGGGTCAGCTGCATGGCCGCTCCAGGTGCGCGAGCAGACGCGAGACGGTGTCGGCCAGTGGCCCGGAGTTATCGAGCACCAGCAAGCCGGGGTCGGCCTCGCGCGCTTCGCTGGCAAAGCGGGCATTACGCGCCAGGCGCGCCTCCACTTCCTCCTGCGACTCACGTCCCCGCGCCAGCAGGCGCTGGCGCAGGATGTCCTGTTCGACACTGAGCAGCACCACCTGCAAGTCTGGATAACGCTGCCGCGCCGTGTTCAGGTAGCCACGCGAGCCGTTCACCAGCACGTCGTGCCCTTCCCCCAGCCACTGGTCGATGACCCGTGGAATGCCGTAGTGCAGGCCGTTGGCCTGCCAGTGCAGGGCAAAGGCGCCGTCCTCGCGCATCTGCTCGAACTGTGCGGCGCTCACCGCCAGGGCGGCTTCGCCCATCGCTTCGGCAGACCGGGTGATGACCCGCCGGGCAATGCGACAGCCACGCGCTGTCAGTTGTTCGCGGGCGGCGTCCAGCAGGCTGTCCTTGCCGGATCCGGACGGCCCGATCAGGTAAATCAACCTGCCTGCCATCAGTACACCCTCTTCGCTTCTCGCCAGACCTGCCGCACCGACGCGGATATCGCCACGGTCATGCAACCCTCCCAGCACTGACCCTTTGCACGATACGGGGCAAACCGATGCCGCTGTGCTCGGCGGTGCCGAGATTGACCGCAGCAGCAGGCTGGTCGAATGATAATCGCTGGGAGGATATCCAGCAGCCCCTCGCACGCCAAGTCGGCCGCTGCCACAGAGATTGTGGCTGGCCTTCAGATTTTGAACAGAACAGATGCAACCCCAGGAAAACACCCGCGAGTTACGAAATGATTTTCTCGAGACAAAAGAAAAAGGGCATCTCATTCGAGATGCCCTTTTTACATGGTGGGTCGTGTAGGATTCGAACCTACGACCAATTGGTTAAAAGCCAACTGCTCTACCAACTGAGCTAACGACCCGGAAAATGGTCGGGGTGAGGGGATTCGAACTCCTGACATCCTGCTCCCAAAGCAGGCGCGCTACCGGACTGCGCTACACCCCGAAATTGGCTCCGCGACCTGGACTCGAACCAGGGACCCAATGATTAACAGTCATTTGCTCTACCGACTGAGCTATCGCGGAACTGAACTTCGTACAACTCTTACAGCTTCGAAGCTTGTGTTAGCTTCAATCTCTTTAGCGTTGTCGCTGCTGAGGTCGGCTATTCTACATTCTTCGTTTTGCTTGTCAACCACTTTTTTTTACCCAACTTACTGATTTGTAAGTTGTTTTCAGATCATCTTTACCGCCGGTGATCTGCGTAGTGCCTGACAGCGGGGCGAATATTAGGGGCACTCGTTTTTTTGTGCAAGCATTTTTTTCAAAATTTTCAGCGAGTTAGATCCTGCGCCGAAAAATCAGGGGTTTGCGGGGTTGCGCAGGTGCCATCGCGGGGCAAGCCCGCGATGGCAACTTCGTCAGGCGAAGACGATTTCGTCGCCTTCCACCTTCGCCGTGATCGCCGCACCGGGCACGAACTGGCCACCGAGGATCAGTTGCGCCAGCGGGTTCTCGATCCAGCGCTGGATCGCACGCTTGAGCGGCCGTGCGCCATACACCGGGTCGTAGCCAACGGCAATCAGCTTGTCGAGGGCTTCCGGGCTCAGGCTCAGCGACAGCTCGCGCTCGGCCAGACGACCACGCAGGCGGCCCAGCTGGATCTCGGTAATACCGGCGATCTGCTCGCGGCCCAGCGGCTCGAACACCACCACTTCGTCGATCCGGTTGATGAACTCCGGACGGAAGTGCGAACCCACCGCATCCATCACCGCTGCACGTTGCGCCTCACGGTCGCCGACCAATTCCTGAATCTGCGCCGAGCCCAGATTGGAGGTCATGACGATGACCGTGTTGCGGAAATCAACGGTACGCCCGTGGCTGTCGGTCAGGCGGCCGTCCTCCAGCACCTGCAGGAGCACGTTGAACACATCCGGGTGCGCCTTCTCCACCTCGTCGAGCAATACCACCGAGTAGGGCTTGCGACGCACCGCCTCGGTCAGGTAGCCGCCCTCCTCGTAACCCACATAGCCTGGTGGTGCACCGATCAGCCGAGCGACGGAGTGCTTCTCCATGAACTCGGACATGTCGATGCGCACCATGGCCTCCTCGGTGTCGAAGAGGAATTCGGCGAGCGCCTTGCACAGCTCGGTCTTGCCCACGCCGGTCGGGCCGAGGAACAGGAACGAGCCGCTCGGGCGATTCGGGTCGGACAACCCGGCACGCGACCGGCGCACGGCGTTGGCCACGGCAGTGACCGCCTCGTCCTGACCGATCACCCGCTCGTGCAGCAGGCCTTCCATCTTCAGCAGCTTCTCGCGCTCGCCTTCGAGCATCTTCGACACCGGGATGCCGGTCCACTTGGAGACGACCTCGGCGATCTCTTCCTCGGTGACCTTGTTACGCAGCAACTGGTTCTCGGTCTTGCCGTGCTGATCGACCATCTGCAGGCTTCGCTCCAGGTCGGGGATCACCCCGTACTGCAACTCCGCCATGCGACTCAGGTCGCCTTTGCGGCGAGCAGCCTCCAGTTCCTGGCGAGCCTGTTCGATCTTTTGCTGGATCTGCGCCGAGCCCTGTACCTCGGCCTTTTCCGACGCCCAGATTTCCTCAAGATCGGAATATTCGCGCTCAAGGCGCTCGATTTCCTCGGTGAGTTTTTCCAGGCGCTTCTTCGCCGCTTCGTCCTCTTCCTTCTTCAGGGCCTGGGACTCCACCTTCAGTTGGATCAGGCGACGATCAAGACGGTCGAGCACCTCTGGCTTGGAGTCGATTTCCATGCGGATGCGGCTGGCGGCCTCGTCGATCAGGTCGATGGCCTTGTCCGGCAGCTGGCGGTCGGTGATGTAGCGGTGGCTGAGCTTGGCCGCAGCGATGATCGCACCGTCGGTGATGGCCACCTTGTGGTGCACTTCATAGCGCTCTTTCAGGCCACGCAGGATGGCAATGGTGTCTTCCTCGCTCGGCTCCTCGACCAGCACCTTCTGGAAACGCCGCTCGAGCGCTGCGTCCTTCTCGATGAACTGGCGGTACTCGTTGAGCGTGGTGGCGCCAACGCAGTGCAGCTCGCCACGGGCCAGGGCCGGCTTGAGCATGTTGCCGGCGTCCATCGCGCCCTCGCCCTTGCCGGCGCCGACCATGGTGTGCAGCTCGTCGATGAACAGGATGATCTGGCCTTCCTGCTTGGACAGCTCGTTGAGCAGGCCTTTGAGGCGCTCTTCGAACTCGCCGCGATACTTGGCGCCAGCGATCAGCGCGCCCATGTCCAGGGCGAGCAGGCGCTTGCCCTTGAGGCCATCGGGCACTTCGCCATTGATGATGCGCTGGGCCAGGCCTTCGGCGATGGCGGTCTTGCCGACGCCGGGCTCGCCGATCAGCACGGGGTTGTTCTTGGTGCGGCGCTGCAGTACCTGCACGGTGCGGCGAATCTCGTCGTCACGGCCGATCACCGGATCGAGCTTGCCTTCTTCGGCACGCTTGGTCAGGTCGACGGTGTACTTGTCCAGCGCCTGGCGCGATTCCTCGGCGTTGGCATCATTGACCGCCTCGCCGCCGCGCAGGTTGTTGATGGCGTTCTCCAGAGCCTTCTTGCTCACGCCCTGGCCAAGCAGCAGCTTGCCAACCTTGCTGTTCTCGTCCATGGCGGCGAGCAGCACCAGCTCGCTGGAAATGAACTGGTCGCCCTTCTGCTGGGCCAGGCGGTCAGCCTGGTTGAGCAGGCGCGCCAGGTCCTGGGACATGTTCACGTCGCCCGTGGGGTTCTGGATTTTCGGCAGCTGGTCGAGCTCTTTGGTCAGCGCCTTGCGCAGGCTGCTGATGTCGAAGCCTACCTGCATCAGCAGGGGCTTGATCGAACCGCCCTGCTGCTCGATCAGAGCCTGCAGCAGATGCACAGGTTCGATGGCCGGGTGGTCCATGCCAACGGCCAGGGATTGGGAATCGGATAATGCCAGTTGCAGCTTGCTTGTCAGTCGGTCTATTCGCATGGGGATACCTTCCTTTAAAGGGCAGGCGGAGCGATGGACAGCACCTGTAATGAAGAACCTGCCTGAGATGACCAATAGATAAGGCTGATTCTGGAAGATTCAAGCTTAGCGGGGTTGACCGAGGTCAGCCTGATGAACCGACCGAAACAGAAACGCCCCGGCAAGCCGGGGCGTTCTGGGAGATGACACGGAGTTGGTTTTTGAACGCTTAACGCACGCCACTCTGACGCAGGGCCGCAGGCTGGAAGTCAGCCTTGTTGGCGCTGAAGCTAAAGTCGTAGGATTTTTTCTCCTCGTTCTTCATGCCCAGTGCCAGGTAACGGCCCGACTGCAGGTCATAGATCGCTTCGAGGGTGTACCAAGGCACCTGGTTGTTGTAGTACGGCTGGGCATGCGCCTCGGACACGCGCCACAGCTGGTTGCGCCCGTCGTACTGGTCGATCACCGCAGCCTGCCAGGTATCTTCGTCGATGTAGAAGTCACGCTTGGCGTAGATGTGGCGCTGGCCTGGCTTCAGGGTCGCGACCACATGCCACACACGGCGCAGCTCGTAGCGGGCCAGGTCCTGGTTGATGTGGCCGGCCTTGATGATGTCGGCGTACTTGAGCTTCGGATCGTCGAGCTTGTAGGCGTTGGAGGCGATGTACATCTCCTTCTTGCCTTCGAGCTTCCAGTCGTAGCGGTCCGGCGCGCCGTTGTACATGTCCAGGTTGTCGGAGGTGCGCAGGCCGTCGGCGGCGGTACCCGGGCCGTCGTAGGAAACCTGCGGCGCCTGGCGCACACGGCGCTGGCCGGCATTGTAGATCCAGGCCTTGCGCGGTTCCTTGACCTGATCGAGGGTCTCGTGCACCAGCAGCACGGTCCCGGCCAGACGCGCCGGCGCAGTCACTTCCTGCTTGAAGTAGAACAGCACGTTGCCCGGGTTGTTCGGGTCGTAGTCCTTCATCTTGTCGCGGAACACGAACTGGTCGTTGAAATACACCAGGCTATAGGAACCGTTCTGCTGCGGCGTGGCCTGGGTGACCAGACGCGACACACTGCCACCGCGATAACGGGTGATGTGGTTCCAGATCACCTCGACACCGCTCTTGGGAATCGGGAACGGGATCGCGCCGCGGAAGTTGTTCAGGCCGTTGCCGCCTTCAACCAGGGTGGTCTGGGTGGCGTTGGACTTGATGTCGGCGTACACGGCATCCGGCACGGTGGCGCCGCGGTGGGTCTTGTACACCGGCAGCTTGTAGGTGTCCGGATAGCGCTTGAGCATCGCCAGTTGGCCAGGGGCCAGCTTGTCCTTGTACTGGTCGGCGTTCGCGGCGGTGATGGTGAACAGTGGCTTTTCGCTGCCGTACGGGTCGGACAGGAAGCCCCTGGCATCGACACTGCCGGCGGTCTTGGCCAGCGGCTCCCACGGGCCGATCGAGCCATCGGCGTTACCGGCCTTCTCCGCGCCCATCGGCGTGAGCGTGGTACCGAGCTTGGCCGCCTCATCGGCGGAAACCGCAGCCATGACGCTGGTCGCCAGCAGGGACATGCCCAGCACACCGGCTTTCAGCAGACTTGTGGTCATCTTCATCGTTGTCGTCCTGGATCAGAGTTCTTAGAAGTTCACGCCGAAGCTGAGGGCGACGAAGTCGCGGTCATCCACGGTGCTGTACTTGCCATCGAAGAAGTTGGTGTACGACAGGCTCGCCGTGTAGGTGTTCTGGTACTCGGCGTCCAGGCCCAGGCTGATCGCCTTGCGGCCTTCCTCGAAGTTGCCACCAGGGCCTGGCGAGTAGCCGGACACGTCGTGGGACCAGGCCACGTTGGGCTTGAGGTTGACCCCGGCGAAGACGTCGTTGTAGTCCCAGATCACCCGGGCGCGATAACCCCAGGAGGTGCTGGTGGTATAGCCGTCGTTCTCGCACTTGCGGTTGAGGTTGGTGGTCGAGGCGCCTGCACCGGCACCGGCGATGGTGCTGGCATTGAGTGCCTGGCAGGTGTTGGCGCCGCCGGTGGCCGGCAGCGGGCCTGGGCCGAATACCGGGTCACGGCCGTAACGGGTGTCGTGTGCGCTCTCCAGGCCGCCCACATGGGTGACGCCCAGTTCGCCCACCACGGTCATGCGGCTGGCGCCCATCACCTGGTCGAAGAAGTGCGTCAGGGTGGTCTGGAACTGGGTGATTTCCTTGCGGCGATAGCCGTGCAGGTCCTGACCCGGGGTACCGTTGAGCAGCGAAGCGTTGGCCAGGGCGCCGCCCAGTGGACGCACACCGGCGAACAGGATGTCGGTGGTGTTCAACTGCACAGGAGCGTTGGGACGGTAGCTGATTTCACCGCTCCACGCCGTGCCGGTGGGCAGGGTGGTGGAGAAGCTCAGGCCGTACAGGCGGATGTCTTCAGGGTACTCGACGAAGTACTGCGAGTTGCCCGCGACGATCAGCGGCGCCAGCGGACGCAAGTTGGCTGGCAGCGACGGAATGCCGGCGAACACCGCAGGCGAGGCGCCGGTGGCGCTGAAGATCGGCGCACGGCTGTGGTAGTTCATGAAGTAGGCACCGAACTCGGTGTCCAGCGGTTCGAACATGTAGCGCAGCGCCACGCCGAACTGGCCGCTGTCACGCGCGTCGCGGTCCGGACCACGGCGCACCATCACGCCCTCTTCGTTGATGTTCACGCCACGGGTGGCGAGGAACTGCTGCGCTGCGCCTGGCACCGTGCGGCTGCTGTTGAGCACGCGCAGGTTGTCGGTGCAGCCGTCGGAGATGATGTCGGGCTGGGAGAAGAAGGTGCCGCAGTTGTCGGTGACGGTCTGGTCCCATTCGAGCTGGTAGAAGGCTTCGGCCGACAGGTTGTCGGTCAGGCTCTGGGAGATGTAGAACATGTTGACCGGGATCAGGCCTTCCTTGATCTCGGCGCCTGGGCGGCGGAAGGCAGCGACGTCGATCGGGTTGATCGAGTTGATGCCGCCCCCGATGAAGGTACTTTCACCCCAGCTCACCACCTGCTTGCCGAAGCGCACCGAACCCGGCATGTCGGCGATGGCGTAGTTGTGGTAGATGAACGCGTCGAGCAATTGCGCGCCCGAGGACTTGGCCCCCGACTTGCGCCCCGAGTCGCTGATATCCTTGAACTCGCGGCCTTCGTCCTTGAGCTCGAAGTCGTACCAGTACTTGCCACGGACGAAGACGCCGGTGTCGCCGTACTTGAGCTCGAGATCGTGGATACCCTTGAAGATCTTGGAGAAGGTCTCGCCTTTCTTGAAGTTCAGGTGGCCATCGTCGGAGGTCTGGGACAGGCCCTTGCCACCGTTGTTGACGCCGATCAGGTTCTTGTTGGGATTGGCAGTCGACCAGCTGGCCCCGATGGAGAGCGATGAGTCGAACTGACCTTCGATTTCCCCGATGTTGAAACTCACACCGAATGCGGGACTTGCGAGCGTGGAAGCGAGGCTGACGGCCAAGGGCAGCTTGGCCCGGCGCCAGAACGGGTTTGCAGATGTCATCGACGCTACTCCATGTACTTTTTTGTTATGGCAGTGAGTCCTTTCAGAAACGGCCCCGAGCGCTGCGAGCAGGCTCCTGCCAGAGGCAGCACGGCATGCGCGTGCGCCCTCCCCCATTTCTGAAAATCCCCTGACCCGACTATAGCCAGCGGCCACACGCGCTTGATCCCTCTAAAGTGTGATTTGCGTCTCGCAAGCAGAGGCATCGCAAATGGCCACTTCGATCGCTGGCAGTGCAGAAGCATGGCTCAATTTCGTCGTTTGACAAGGCGCGATACCTCTAACACGCGGGTCACGCCAGAACAGGCGTGACCCGGGCAAGTGTTACAGGGTCGAGAGGAAGGTACTGTTACTGGCCTGCCACTGGGTGACGTCCACGCGGATACGCTTCTTGTCGAGCTTGCCCACGCTGGTCTTGGGAATTTCAGTAACAACGGCGATCTGGCTCGGAATCGCCCACTTGTTGATGTGCCCCAACTCGACGAACGGCTTGAGATGCTCCTTGAGCATCTTGGCGTCCAGCTGCTGGCTTTCGTGCACCACCAGCAGCGCGAATGGCCGCTCGCCCCACTGCGGATCGGGCACGCCGACCACCGCCACCTCGCGCACGGCAACGTGACGGCTGATCAGGTCTTCAAGATCGAGGGAGGAGATCCATTCACCGCCGGTCTTGATCACATCCTTGATGCGGTCGCGGATATCGATGTAGCCCATGCCATCGAGCGTGGCGACATCGCCGGTGTGCAACCAGCCGCCAGCCCACAACTCGTTGCTCTTTTCCGGTTCGTTGAAATAGCCCATGGTCAGCCAGGGGGCGCGCAGCACCAGCTCGCCCTGGGCCTCGCCGTCGGCGGGCAGGAAGTTGCCGTGGTCGTCGACGATGGCCGCCTCCACCAGGGGTACTGGTACGCCGGCCTTGATGCGGTAGCTGACGCGCTCGTCTTCACCACCGGCCAGCAGTTCTTCGTTCAGGTGCGCGCAGGAGATCAGCGGGCAGGTTTCCGACATGCCATAGGCCGCAGTGAGCTGGATGCCCCGCGCCAGGGCAGCCTCGTACAGCGCCCGGTTGAGCGCGCTGCCGCCGATGATCACCTTCCAGCCACCGAAGTCCTGGCCCTTGGCTGAAGGGCAGTTGAGCAGCATCTGCAGGATGGTCGGCACGCAGTGGGAGAAGGTGACCTTTTCCTCGCGCCACAGCTTGATCAGCATGTCTGGCTCATAGCGCCCCGGATACACCTGCTTGATGCCCATCATGGTCGCCGCATAGGGGATGCCCCAGGCATGCACGTGGAACATCGGCGTGATCGGCATGTAGACGTCGTTGGTGCTGAGCAGGCGCACGCTGTCGAGGCTGCCGAGCACCGAAGTTTCGGCCAGGGTGTGCAGCACCAGTTGACGGTGGGTGAAGTACACGCCCTTGGGGTTGCCGGTGGTACCAGTGGTGTAGAAGGTGGTGGCCACCGAGTTCTCGTCGAAGTCGGGGAAGTCGTAATGCGGGCTGGCGGCGGCGAGCAGTTGCTCGTACTCACCGACCAGGTTCGGCAGCTCGGCGGTCTTGTCCGGGCCATCGGTGATCAGCAGGGTCTTGTCGACCGTGGTCAGTTGCCCGGCGATGGCCTGGTAGAGGCCGACGAAATCGCTGTTGACCAGCACGAAGCGGTCTTCGGCGTGGTTCATGGTGTAGAGGATCTGCTCGGGAGACAGGCGCACGTTGATGGTGTGCACCACCGCGCCGATCATCGGGATGGCAAACATGCATTCCAGATAGCGGTGGCTGTCCCAGTCCATCACCGCCACCGTGTCACCGGCCTTGACCCCGGCTTCGGTGAGCACGTTGGCCAGCCTGACGATGCGCTCGCCGAGTTCGGGATAGGTCAGCCGCACCTTGTCGCGGTAGACGATTTCGCGGGTCTTTTCGTAGCGGCTGCCAGACATCAGCAGGCGTTTGATCAGCAGCGGGTAAGTGTAGGCGCCGTCGGCGGGCTTGAGGAGGCGGGTCTGCAGCATGGGTATCCCTTTTCTGAAAAGCGTGCCGGATATTCAAGGATTTACTGTAGATCGGTGACGCGGCGGTCAAATCAGCCGAAGGAATGATTTGGCGTCGCAAAGTATGAGTGGCAATGTGCGAACAGGGCGTTACAGCGCCGCAGAATCCGGAGCCGATGCGCTCCCCACCTCTGGCCTTTGCCGACGGAGCCGCCAATGTCGCGTCATGCAGTTTTTCTCGACCATCACTCCCTTGACCTGGGAGATCTCGACCTTTCTGCGCTCGAACAGCAGTTCGACAGCCTGCAACTGCATGCCGCCAGCGCAGCGGAACAGGTCAGCGAACGCCTGCAGGGCGCCAGCGTGGTGATCAGCAACAAGGTGATGCTCGATGCTGCGGCGCTCGCGGCCAATCCACAAGTGAAACTGATCCTGGTGGCCGCCACCGGCACCAACAACGTCGACCTCGCCGCCGCCCGCGCCCAAGGCATCACCGTGTGCAACTGCCAGGGCTACGGCACACCTTCGGTGGCGCAGCACACCCTGGCGCTGCTGCTGGCACTGGCCACCCGGCTGTGCGACTACCAGCAAGCAGTAAAGGACGGCGCATGGGCCAAGGCTAGCCAGTTCTGCCTGCTGGACTTCCCCATCGTCGAGCTGGAAGGCAAGACCCTGGGCCTGTTGGGGCACGGCGAGCTGGGCGGCGCGGTGGCGCGCCTGGCCGAGGCGTTCGGCATGCGTGTGCTGAGCGGGCAGATCCCCGGACGACCGGCGCGCGCCGACCGCCTGGCGCTGGATGAACTGCTGCCGCAAGTCGATGCCCTGACCCTGCACTGCCCGCTGAACGAGCAGACCCGCCACATGATCGGCGCTCGTGAACTGGCCTTGCTCAAGCCGGGTGCCCTGGTGGTGAACACCGCCCGCGGCGGCCTGATCGATGAACAGGCGCTGGCCGATGCCTTGCGCAGCGGTCACCTGGGCGGTGCGGCGACCGATGTGCTGAGCGTCGAGCCGCCGGTAAACGGCAACCCGCTGCTGGCGGCAGACATCCCGCGGCTGATCATCACCCCGCACAGTGCCTGGGGTGCGGTGGAGTCGCGCCAGCGTATCGTCGGGCAACTGGCCGAAAACGCCCAGGCGTTCTTCGCCGGTCAGCCACGGCGGGTGGTGGCCTGAAGCGCAAACCCGCTCGGTCGCCACTGCCAACCCGTGCACGGTCCTCAGCGCGGGTGCGGTACCTGTAGGAGCGGGCTTGCCCGCGAAAAAGGCACTGCGCTGCCTGGCACGGGCTACGCCCGTGTTCGCGGGCAAGTCGCAGCGGCGAACCGCCGCTCCCACAGATTTTGAGCAAGACAGTGGCTCCCACGCGGGATTGGGCTGGCCTTTAGATCTTGAACACGGCAGTTGTTCCTGCAGCGACCACGCCGCGTCCCGGTACGCCAAGTGATACACTTCGCGCTTTTTCAGGAGGCGTCCGCCGATGGACCCGCGCAGTGAAGTGTTGCTCCGCCAGGCGGACCTGTTCCAGGGCCCGCTGCTGATCGCCGGCGCCGCCGCCGATGGCCTGCTCGGGCAACTGCCGCACGCGCACGCCTGGACCTGGCACGCCGGTGATCAGGCGCTGCTGGAGCAGCGTTTCACTGGCCGCAGCCACCACGGCGTGGAGGTGCCACAGGTTCCGTTCGACGCGGCGGTACTGTTCCTGCCCAAATCCCGCGACCTTGCTGCCTACCTGCTCAATGCCCTGGCCTCGCGCCTGGGCGGGCGCGAGCTGTATCTGGTCGGCGAGAAACGTGGCGGAATCGAGGGCGCGGCCAAGCAACTGCAGGCCTTCGGCAAACCGCGCAAGCTCGACAGCGCCCGGCATTGCCAGCTATGGCAGGTGACCGTGGACAATGCGCCCGAGGCCAAGCCTCTGGAGAGCCTGGCGGAGCGCTTCGAGCTGGCGCTCGAGGATGGCCCGCTGCAGGTGGTCAGCCTCCCGGGCGTGTTCAGCCACGGCCGCCTGGATCGCGGCACCGCGCTGCTACTGCAGCATCTGGAGCAACTGCCGGTCGGCCATGTGCTGGACTTTGGCTGTGGCGCGGGCGTACTCGGCGCGACCATCAAGCGACGTTATCCACAAAGCGATGTCACCCTGCTCGATGTCGATGCCTTCGCCGTGGCCGCCAGTCGACTGACCCTGGCTGCAAATGGTCTGCAAGGCGAGGTGATCAGCGGTGATGGCATTGATGCAGCACCCGATAATCTCACCGTGATCCTGAGCAATCCCCCGTTCCATACCGGGGTGCACACCGACTATCAGGCGGCGGAAAACCTGCTGAGAAAAAGCAGCAAAATACTGCAAGAAGGCGGCGAAATACGCTTGGTTGCCAATAGTTTCCTGCGCTATCAACCCCTGCTCCAGGAGGCCTTGGGCAACTGCGAAATCCGCGCCGAAGCGGATGGCTTCCGGATCTACAGGGCAACACGCGGTTAAAAAATTAACGCTTGCCCAAACCGTTCCGGCTAGGCAGAATCCGCTCCGTCCTAGGGGAGTAGTCTCCCGCAAGCACCCTCTGCTTGCCCGGTACGCGTCAACACACTTGGCCCACAGGCCATGGCGCGTGCGACCTCACGGCTCACACAGATGAGCCCGGGGTTTGACAAGACCTATGACACGCACACCTTACCCGGGGCGGGGAGGTTGTACGTGTCATAGCCGTGTCGACCCGCCCCGTAGGAAGCCTGATGCTCGAATCCCTGCTCGTTCCCACCGCCATCGTTGCGCTCGCCGAAATCGGCGACAAGACGCAATTGCTCGCGCTCATTCTCGCGGCGCGCTTTCGCAAGCCGTGGCCGATCATCGCCGGCATCGTCGCCGCCACCCTCGCCAACCATGCGGCCGCCGGCGCCGTGGGGGCCTGGGTCAGCGGGTTCTTCACCGAAAGCGTGCTGCACTGGATCCTGGCTGCGAGCTTCACCGCCACCGCCCTGTGGACCCTGGTCCCGGACAAGATGGACGATGACGAAACCAGCAATGCACGCCGCTTCGGCCCGTTCCTGACCACGTTGATCGCGTTCTTCCTGGCGGAGATCGGTGACAAGACCCAGGTCGCCACGGTGATGCTGGCCGCGCAGTACCCGCACCTGATCATGGTCATCATCGGCACTACGCTGGGCATGTTGATTGCCAACGTACCAGTGGTCCTGGCGGGCAACTTCGCGGCCGACAAACTGCCGCTGGCGTTGATCCGTCGACTGGCGGCGGCAGCGTTCTTCGTGCTGGCAGCGGTCGCGGTGTATTCGGCGATGAAGACCAGTGGTTGGATTGGCTAGGGCCTTCAGGACAGGAACCGTGGAAGCCGACCGGCCTTTGGAAGCAAACCGGTTCCTGGGAACAAATCGGCCTGTGGGAGCGGGCTCGTCCCGCGATCACCGGCAAAGCCGGTGCCAGACACCGCAGCACCTGGCACCGGCTTTGCCGGTGAAAGCGGGACCAGCCAGCTCCCACAGGAATTGCTCCAGCCGCGGGATAGTTGAACCAGACAACTACCCCACAGCCCAGAGCGCGTTACTTCTTCGCCGCCTGGTACAGCGGCATCACCTTCGGAATCGCGGCCTGCAGCGACGCGATGCGGCTGGCCGAAGCCGGGTGAGTGCTCATGAACTCAGGCGGTGCGCCTTCGGACGCCTTGCTCATCTTGTTCCACAGGGTGATCGCCGCATTCGGGTCGTAACCGGCCCGTGCCGACAGTTCCAGGCCGATCAGGTCGGCCTCGTTCTCGTTGGCCCGGCTGTTGGGCAGAGTCATGGAGTAGTTCACCACGGTGTCGGCCAGCGCCATGCTGTCCTGGCCAAGGCCGAAGATCGCACCGGCGCCCTGGCGCGCCATCTCGATACCGTAGGCCTTGGACATCGCCTCGCGACCATGCTCACGCAGGGCGTGGGCGATCTCATGGCCCATGACCGCAGCCAGCTCAGCGTCGGTGAGCTTGAGCTGATCGATCAGCCCGGTGTAGACGATGATCTTGCCGCCCGGGCCGCAGTTGGCGTTGAGCTCATCGCTCTTGATCACGTTGACCTCCCACTTCCATTGCGCGGCATCCGGCCGGAATTGCGGGGCCTGGGCAATCAGGCGGTCGGCAATGACCTGCACACGCTTGGCATCGGCACTGCTCTTGTCCAGCACGCCCTTGCTCGACGCTTCACCGAGCGTCTGCTGGTACGACTGCGCATACATCTGGTTGACCTCATCGGTCGACAGCATGCTGAACATGTACTGCTTGCGCTCGACGCCAACCGCTCCGCCGCTGGTGGTATTGACCGCCTGGCAACCACCCAGCAGAACGCTGGCGCTCAACAGGCTGATCACGAAAGACTTACGCATGAAAACACTCCCTTTTTACATGCCGCGTATCCTAGGCTCACTCGCCTGACCCTGCCAGAGCCGCAGGGAAGATTTCTCTCATCCTCCCCTCATGCTTTCCCTCGACCACGCCGATAACAAAAGAAAACGACCTCCTTGCGTGGAGCTTTCCAGTAATGAAGTTCAAGTCGATCCAGTTTTCCGTGGCGGCCCTGGCCGGTGCCATTGTATTGAGCATTGTCGCGGCGCTGGTGCTGTACGCCGTGTACTCCGGGGCCCGCACCCAGGACCTGGTACAGCAGCGCACCCAGCAGCAGTTCGAAAGCGTGATCGAACAGCGCCTGTCGGCCTTGGCCCGCACCCAGGTGAGCGAGATCCAGCGCGGCCTGGAAGCGCCGCTGCTGATCAGCCGCAGCCTGGCCACGGTCAACGCCATGCTCGGCATGCAGGACGCCGACGGCAAACCGCTGATGCAGATCGACCGCGCCTACCTGAACAACCTGCTCAAGCGCACCGTGGAGGTCAACCCGACGGTGCTCGGGGCGTATCTGGGCTGGGAACCGAACGCACTGGATCACGCCGACATCAATGGCGAACGCTACCTGCCCTGGTGGTTCCGCAACGCCGACGGCAGTCTCGGCCAGGACCGCCTGGTGGACGTCAACGACCACACCGTGCTGTCGACCGGGGTACGCGCCAGTGAGTACTACCTGTGCCCGAAGGAAACCAAGAAGGCCTGCGTGATCGACCCGGCGCCCTACAAGGTTGGCGACAAGATGGTGATGCTCGCTTCGTTCGTCGAGCCGATCATGGTCAACGGTCAGTTCCAGGGCATCGCCGGGGCCGACCTGTCGGTGAACTTCATCCAGGACCTGCTCAACGCCGCCGACCGCCAGCTGTACAACGGCGCCGGCGAACTGGCACTGGTGTCGAGCAACGGTCGCCTGGTCGCCTATACCAAGGACGCCTCCAAGTTCGGCGAGAAGGCCAGCGACGTGCTGGACCCGGCCGAAGCCGCAACCCTGGCCAGTATCAGCGGCGAAGACCTGCACTATAAAGTCGACACCGCCAAGGACCGTATCGAGCTGTTCCTGCCGTTCAAGGTCGCCAGCACCGACGCGCGCTGGGTCCTGCTGCTGGAAATGCCGCTGAGCACGGTCATGGCCGACGTCAACCAGCTACAGAAAGACCTCGGCGAGCAGCGCCGTACCGACATCGCCGGCATGACCCTGGTCGGCCTGGGCATCGCCGCCCTCGGCCTGCTGGTGATCTGGCTGCTGGCCCATGGCATTGCCCGTCCGCTGAAACAGATGGTGGCGATGCTCGACGACATCGCCCAGGGCGAAGGCGACCTCACCCGCCGCCTGCAGAGTGATCGCGCCGACGAGCTGGGCGCCATCGCCAAAGGCTTCAACACCTTCCTGGCCAAGCTGCAGGCGATGATCAGCCAGGTGGTGACCTCGGTGCAGAAAGTCAGCGATTCCTCGGAGCACACCGCCGACATCGCCATCCGCACCAACCAGGGCGTGCACAAGCAGATGGCCGAGATCGACCAGGTAGCCACCGCCGTGCAGGAGATGACCGCCACCGCCCAGGACGTGGCACGCAATGCCACCCACGCCGCGCATGCCGCCAGCAATGCCGACCAGGCTGCCAACCAGGGCATGCAGATCGTGCGGGACACCTCGCAGTCGATCAGCATCCTGGCCAGCGAGATCGGCCGTGCAGTGACCGTGGTGCAGACCTTGGCCCGCGACAGCGAGAACATCAATGCCATCCTGGTGACCATCCGCGCCATCGCCGAACAGACCAACCTGCTGGCGCTCAACGCTGCCATCGAGGCGGCCCGCGCCGGAGAGCAGGGCCGCGGCTTCGCCGTGGTCGCCGACGAGGTGCGCAACCTGGCGCAGAAGACCCAGCAGGCGACCCAGGAAATCCAGCAGATGATCCAGCAGTTGCAGCAGGGCACCCGCGATGTGGTCAAGGTGATGGAAGACAGCCAGGGCAAGACCGACGACAGCGTGCAGCAGGCCAGCCGTGCTGCCGAAGCGCTGGAGAGCATCACCGAGGCCGTGTCGGTGATCAACGACATGAACACCCAGATCGCCAGCGCCGCCGAACAGCAGAGCGCGGTGGCAGAGGACATCAACCGCAACGTCATCAACATCGGCCAGGTGGCCGGCGAAGTGGCCGGCGGGGCTGACGAATCGAGCCAGGCCAGTGCCGAGCTGACCAAGCTGGCCGAGCAGCAGCGGCGGTTGATCAATCAGTTCAGGGTTTGATTCAAATACCGAGTCGCTCTTTTCGCGGGCAAGCCCATCTCTGTGAGGAGTGGGCTTGCCCGCGAAATGCTCGCCATAAATCTCAAGCCGGAGTCAGGCACTCCGGTCCATCGAGCTTCGGATCATTGACCAGATGCGCCAGCGCCCGCTCGCGCAACGCCGCGGGAGGGCTGGCCAGCAGCTCGTGCAGGCGCGCCAGCGGTGTGTCGGGATCCAGCCAGGCGGCCTGCCCGGCCTCATCGAGAATCAATGGCCGACGCTGGTTCATCGCCGCCTGAGTGACCACCGCACAACTGAGCCAGACCTGCTCCTGCACCGGATACGCCTCCCACACCGCGGCATAGAACAGCGATGCGCCCTCCCCCGGCGTGACCCAGTACGGGCGCTTGCGCGCCGTGCCGCGCCACTCGTAGAAGCCGTTGGCCGGCATCAGGCAACGGCGCTGGCGAAATGCTTCGCGAAACATCGGCTGCTCGGCGAGGGTCTCGGCGCGGGCATGGGCGGGGGTGCGGGACAGGTCGGTGAGCCAGGCCGGGGTCAGGCCCCAGCGAGCCCTGGCCAGTTGCAACTGGCCGTCGAGCCGGCGTTGAATCAGCACCGACGCCCCAGGCGAGATGTTCCATTGGGCCTGCTGGTCGGCGGGAAATCCGGGCAGGGCGGCAAAAGCCTGGGACCAGCGAAAGAGGGCGTAACGTCCACACATAAGACAGCAAACCTAGCAGATCAGGGTACCGGGGATACTCTCCGGCTCGTCCCCGGCGAGGGGCTGGGCGGCATTGTACTCATCGATCAGCTGCCGTGCGTACCCGGCCTGTTCATCGGCAACCGCCAGGGCCAGCAAGCCCTGCATCGGCAGATCGCCCATGGCGCCGACCAGATCGCCGCCGATCAGGTGCACCTGGACGCCTTCGCTGGCCAGCATGCCTACCAGCATCTGCGCCTCCATCAGGCTCTCCGGTTCGTAGATGCGGCGCATCAGGCATCGTCCTCGCGGCGTACTTCGAGCATCCATTCGTCACCATGCACCTGCAGGATGAACACGATGGGCCGGCAGCACACCTGGCAGTCCTCGGTGTAGTGCTGGTCGCCACCGGAAATATCGACCGTGGTTTCCACACGCTCACCGCAATAAGGGCAGTCATAAAAGTCGATTTCGAGCATCGGGGGCCTGCGCAGTGACTTATGCGTATAATTGCCGGTCTGTTTACGGGGTCCGTGTGTGTCCGAGCCGTTTTTTTTCGGCCCCGCCCCTACTTTATTACTCTAGCCGTTTCCAACAAGAGAGCATGATGGGCGAATTCGATGCCATCCGACCTTACGACGACGCTGAAGTGCCTGCCGTGCTGGCACGCCTGCTCAGCGACCCGGCATTCCTCGATATCCTCACCCACTTCCGTTTCCCGCGTATCGCGGGCGCCTTCGGCTGGCTGCTCAAGCCGCTGATCGCCCGGCGCCTGCGCAAGGAGTTCGCTGGCGTGACCAGCGTCTCGACCCTGCAGGACAAGGTCGAATACTACGTCGACCGCACCATCGACCGAGCCACCGACGGGGTCACCTACACCGGCGTCGAGCAGCTCAAGTCGGGCAGTGCCTACCTGTTCCTGGCCAATCACCGCGACATCGTCATGGACCCGGCATTCGTCAACTATGCGGTCTATCACGCCGGCCTGCCGACGCCACGCATCGCCATCGGCGACAACCTGCTGCAAAAGCCGTTCGTCAGCGACATGATGCGTCTGAACAAGAGCTTCATCGTGCACCGCTCGATCAGTGGTCGACGCGAGAAGCTCGCGGCTTACCAACTGCTGTCGGCCTACATCAACCATTCGATCCGCAACGACAGCGCCTCGATCTGGATTGCCCAGGCCGAAGGCCGTGCCAAGGATGGTGACGATCGCACCGATTCGGCGATCCTCAAGATGTTCCACATGAGCCGCAAGGACGAGCCGTTCGGCGCAGTGATCCAGAGCCTGAACCTGATCCCGGTGTCGATCAGCTACGAATACGACCCCTGCGACCAGGCCAAGGCGCGCGAGCTGTATATCCGCGCCACTACTGGCACCTACAAGAAAGTGCCTGGTGAAGACGACAACAGCATCGCCCAGGGCATCACCGGCTACAAAGGCCGGGTGCACATCAACTTCGCCCCGCCGGTGACCGAGTACCACGAGGACACCAAGCAACTGGCCCTGGCCATCGACCGGCAGATTCTCGGCGGCTACCGGCTGTTCCCGGTCCACTACCTGGCCTATGCGATGTGGGACGGGCAGGACGCGGCGCTGGAAGTACCCGCCGCAGAGAAGGTGTTTGCGGCCGAGGAGCTGGCACGGGCCAAGGAGGAGTGGCAGCGTCGCCTGGAGGCCTGCCCTGCGGAGCACCGGCCATACCTGGTGCAGCAGTATGCGACCCCGGTGCGCAATCAGTACCAGGTCAAGCGCCAGGCCGAGGTGGTTTGAGACGAAGCCGCTCCCGCAGGAACACCGCCGCGTTCATGAACGGCGCCATCCCTGCAGGAGCGGCCTTGTGCCGCAGAAAAGCTGTTCAGATCCAGGTGCTGAACCAGGACAACAGCAGCGCCATCGCCAGGCACGAGAAGCCCAGGATGTAGTAGTAGCGCGGTACACGCAGGTCGAACGCATCGACCAGCCCTTCCTCGGCAGCCAGGCTTTCACGCACATCGCTCTGGCGACGCCGCGCACTGTGCAGCAGCAGGCCGCCGGGGCAGGTGATGAACAGCGCCAGGACATTGATCAGCTTGGCGGGATGGGCGGCCAGGAACCCCCAGAGGACTTGCAGGGACATCGCGCAACCTCGAAACGACGATAAGCAAAGCCCGGCATTCTACCCAAGCTCCACCCAACCTCCCGTTTTTTGCGACCAAGTGTCACTAAATTTCATCTGTCACACGCTCGTCATCCAGACAGGCCACCCTGTCGGCCTTTCCAGACCGGAGCTTGTCATGCTGCACGCCGAAAACCAGGACCGTCTCTACCTCGTCTCGCAGAGCGACGAGCAGCAGGCACTGATCGACGGATTCGCGATCAACGTCCACGACCAGCGCTGGCTGGTGTATTGCGCCCTGGGCGGTCATGCGCACCAGGACCTGCCTGAAGTGGATCAAGACACCGGGCTGAGTGTGCTGGACTTTGGAATCGAGGCGGCTTGACCTGCCCGCACCCACAGAGAGATGACCCCAGGTGCCGCACCAACCAGGGTTTGAGCGAGCCTCAGCCCTGGTCCAGCCAAAGAAAAACCCGCTGCCTGTCGCCAGGCAGCGGGTTTTGTTCATCCACGCTGAGTGCTTATTCAGCCAGCACCTGACCGATGGTCGGGTCCTTGAACAGCCGGGTCAGCGCATCGCTGAGTACGTCACTGACCAGCTTGGTGTTGGTCTCCTGGTTCGGCGCCATGCCGAAGCGCTGGTCGAGAGAGGCGCCATAGCGGCCGCTGTAGCGACGGTTGGCGTTGGACACGTCGGCACGGAAGGTGGCACCGATGGTGGCCTCGGTCACGTACATCTTGTCCTTGGGCGACTGGTACTTCAGCTCGGCCAGGGTCACGGTCAGCTGTGGCGCGCTACCGGCACCCGAGGTGGGTGTAAAGCCGAGCAGGCGTACTGCCGCTTCGGCCTGGGCCTGCAGCTTGGGCACCACGTCATTGCCGTTGACGGTAATGGTGCTGGTCTCGGGGTACATGCCACCCCGCGTGCCCAGCGACTGCGAAGCACGGCCGTCGACCACCCGCACGACCACCGGCTGGCCACGACCTACCGGATTGAGCTGAGCGGTGAGCTTGGGTTGCGGGCTGAGTTGCTGCGGGCTGTGTGCACAGCCGACCAGGCTCAGGGTGGCCACCGCCATCAAACCGAACAACAGACGTTGCAGCATGCGCATTTCTCCAGAAAAAGCGGCAAAGGCACACAGTATACCCAGCCTGAAGCAAGCCAGTCATCGGCCCGCAGCTGCTGTCACAATGGTTTCATGGCCCCGGCGTTATCCTTGCCCCAGCCCGATCAAACAGGACTCGCCGCCATGGCCTCGCTCTGGACCCTGCTCTTCCAACGCCCGCGCCACAACACCTACGCCCGCCTGGATGCCGATGGAAAATGCCTGGCCTTCAAGCAGTGCCACCAGGCACCGAGCGGCAGTGGCTGGGTCCAGGTCAGCGAAGCGCACCTGGGCTGGCTGGGCCATCCGCTGCCCAACAGTGCCCGGATTTGCGTACCTGCAAGCCGCCGTTGGCAGCAACGCATCCTCCCCGCCTGACAAACGCTGCAATAAAAACCCAAGAAGAACGACCTTTCTGCCCGCGACCTCGTTATAATCTCCCCCCGATTATAAGGACGTCTCCTGATCGGGCCCCGCACTCGCCGCTTGACCCCGGCACCTTCACCGCTTCGCCCACAGAGAGCCTTCCACTCAGGTCTTGCATTGGCTGTCGTGCCTGCTGTCTCTGGCCGTCTGCTGCGCATGAACCTGCGGGTTGCCACCGCGCAGTCCACTTTTGAGGTTCACGACTCCAAAAGAGCGTGAAAAAACGGTTTTTCACAACTTCACGAGAGTGTGGCGAGCAAATGAACAGTCTGGCATGTGCAAAAGCGGCAGATACGTCTCGAACAGCCCTGAACAGACGGCAAAAGCGCTCATCCTGGATGGGAGCCTGAGGCCGGTCCATAACGCACGACGGAACACTTGACCATAAGTCGAATTGCCGCACCCGTGGCAAATGGCGTTCAATTATCGAACACCCAAGACTGATTGGCGGTGTCCGCGGAAGTTGCAAGAACTGCGAAGAGTCGGACATGGCGATCCTGGCCAACCCAGGGGTCCTATGCTGTCAATTAGGTGCTGTAGATTGTGGAGACGCGTTAATGGCGCAGAACGAATCGGTTGATGTGGTACTGGTAGGCGCGGGCATCATGAGTGCCACCCTGGCCGTACTGCTCAAGGAGCTGGACCCTGCGATCAAGCTGGAAGTCGTCGAGGCGATGGACTCCGGGGCCGCGGAAAGCTCCAACCCCTGGAACAACGCCGGGACCGGCCACGCCGGCCTGTGCGAGCTGAACTATACGCCCCAGGCCGCCGATGGCAGCATCGACATCAAGAAGGCCGTGCACATCAATACCCAGTTCGAGGTGTCCCGCCAGTTCTGGGCCTACCTGAGCAAGAAGGGCGGCTTCGGCTCGCCGCGCGACTTCATCAATCCCGTGCCGCACCTGAGCTATGTCGAAGGTGACAAGGGCGTGCAATTCCTCAAGAAGCGCTTCGAGCTGCTCAAGCAGCACCACGCGTTCTCCGAGATGGAATACACCGAAGACAAGGCGCTGATGAACGAGTGGATGCCGCTGATGATGCCTGGCCGCCCGGCCGACCAGCACATCGCGGCCACCCGCGTGCTCAAGGGTACCGACGTCAACTTCGGCGCCCTGACCAACAAGCTGCTCAAGCTGCTGGGCGACAGCCCCAATGCCCAGGTCAAGTACAGCAAGAAGGTCACCGGCCTGCGCCGTAAAGGCGACGGCTGGACCGTGAGCATCAAGGACGTCAACAGCGGCAACAGCCGTGAAGTCGACGCCCGCTTCGTCTTCCTCGGCGCTGGTGGCGCGGCGCTGCCGCTGCTGCAAGCGTCGGGCATCCCGGAGAGCAAGGGGTTCGGCGGTTTCCCGGTCAGCGGCCAGTGGCTGCGCTGCGACAATCCGGAGATCGTCAAGCAGCACCAGGCCAAGGTCTACAGCCAGGCCGCGGTCGGTGCCCCGCCAATGTCGGTGCCACACCTCGACACCCGCGTGGTCGACGGCAAGAAATCCCTGCTGTTCGGGCCTTACGCCGGCTTCACCACCAAGTTCCTCAAGCATGGCTCGTTCATGGACCTGCCGCTGTCGGTGCGCATGGGCAACATCGGCCCGATGCTGGCGGTGGCCCGCGACAACATGGACCTGACCAAGTACCTGGTCAGCGAAGTGATGCAGTCGATGGAGCAGCGCCTGGAATCGCTTCGCCGCTTCTACCCCGAAGCGAAAGCCGAGGACTGGCGCCTGGAAGTGGCCGGTCAGCGCGTGCAGATCATCAAGAAGGATCCGAAGAAAGGCGGCATCCTGCAGTTCGGCACCGAGCTGGTCTCGGCCGCCGATGGCAGCCTGGCTGCGCTGCTTGGCGCCTCGCCGGGCGCGTCGGTGACGGTCTCGATCATGCTCGAGCTGATCGAGCGCTGCTTCCCCGAGCAGGCCAAAGGCGCCTGGGCTGCCAAGCTCAAGGAGATCTTCCCGGCTCGCGAGAAGACACTGGCCACCGATGCCGCGCTGTACCACAAGATCAGCGCCGACAACGACGTGGCCCTGGACCTGGCACAAAACAGCCCGGCCAAGCACTACGCCTGAAACGGCTGAAACGAAAAAACGCCCCGAGGGGCGTTTTTTTGTGCCTGGAATCCCTACCCGCAAAAAGGGCAGAACCGGCTCGAGGATCAGCCGCGGGCGTTAGCGATGATCTCGATGTACTCGGGCGCGTTGCGCTGGTCGGCGATCACCTCGGCGAAGGTCTTGCCGTGCTCGTCCTTGCCATCGACATCGTATCCAGCTTCAACGAAGAAGCCGACGAAACGCTCGAAGTCATCGATGCGCAGGCCACGGTAGGCCTTGATCAGCTTGTGGTGCGACGGCGAGGTCAGGCCATCTGCCGGCTCGAACTGAAGGAACGTCTTGATGTAGTCGTCGCTGATCTCGTCACCGATAACCTGCTTCTTGTCTTTACGCATTGCCGACTCCAACTGGGCCATCACGGGCATTTCAAAGGCGGGCAGTGTACCGCTGGCTGCCCATGCGCCTCAACGCGTACGTACGGTTCCAGTGTGCAGGTCGGCCCAGACATGGCCGTTGGCATAACTGAGGAACTGCACGTACAGCGTCTCGTTGCGCAGCAGGTCCATGATCACCCGGTAATCGGCCTGTGGATAATTCAGCGTCAGGGTGCGGGTCTTGTCATCGTAGGTCGGCCGCTTGAGGCTCTTGCCGCCCTCGCCGTCGAAGGTGACCAGCACCTGCCCGATAGTTGCCCCCTTGCTCATGGGCTTGCCCTTCAGGCGCAAGGTAAGGGAAGAGGTGATGGGGATCGGCTGCTGGCTGGACTGACGCTGGGCACCGACCACCACCGAGTAATCGGTGACCTGCAGCAGTTGTTGCGACTCGGGTTCTTCCTGGCGCAGCGAGAGGTCATCAGGCGGGAGGAACTGGCTGTGCAAAGGCGCTGCCGACAGCGGCAGGCTCAGCGCCAGCAGAAGGGGAAAGATCGCGCGCATGAAGGGCTCCTTGGCATAGGGGAGCACTCTAGCACGCCTGATCGATCGCTACTGGCAGCGTACGCTCAATCGAACTGCGCGCGCATCCAGGCCTGGTACTGTGCCACACCGTCCTCGCCCTCGCGCGGTGCCCAGTAGGCATGCTCGCCCTCGCCTACCGGGCGGTAGGGGCCGGACTTGCATTCGAACAGGATGCTGTCATCTTCGAGCACCACCAACCCGTGATAGGTGCCAGGCGCCAGGTCGACCCCCAGGCAATCGCCGCCGGCTTCGAGCACGCGCTTGTCGCACACCGCGCCCTGCTCGTCGAAGATCAGCAGCCCCAGACGCCCCTTGAGCACCACCAGCGCCTCGGCCTTGTCATCCTTCAGATGACGGTGCGGCGGAATGTAGGTACTGGTCTGCAAACCGACTGCCATGCGGTGGCAAGGTTCTTCCATCTCGTGAAAGTTGTGGTGCTGGCGACCGCGCGGACTGGCAGCGGCCTTCTCAGCCAACGCCCCGAACAAGGCCTGATCCATGAAAGCCGGCTTGCGCATGATCACATTCCTTTTACGGCGAAGATGCCATTGGCGTTGCGCCAGTAACCCTTGTAGTCCATGCCGTAACCGAAGATATAGCGATCGACGCACGGCAGGCCCACGTAGTCAGCCTTCAAGTCCGGGCTGGCCTTGCGGTCGTGGTCCTTGTCGATCAGCACCGCGGTGTACACCGAGCGCGCGCCGGCATGCTTGCAGAAGTCGATGATGGCGCTGAGGGTGTGGCCTTCGTCGAGGATGTCATCGACGATCAGCACGTCACGGTCGATGAAGGAGATTTCCGGCTTGGCCTTCCAGAACAGCTCACCGCCGCTGGTCTGGTTGCGGTAGCGGGTCGCGTGCAGGTACGAGGCCTCCAGCGGGAACTGCAGGTGGGTCAGCAGTTTGCCGGCGAAGATCAGGCCGCCGTTCATCACGCAGAAGACCACCGGGTTCTTGTCGTGCAGGTCTTTGCAGATCTGCTCGCCGACCTGGGCGATGGCCGCTTCGACCTGGGCTTCGTTGTACAGGCAATCGGCCTCGTTCATCACTTGGCGGATATGCTCGAGATCGGCGGACATGGCGCTCTCCAGGAGGTGCATTTTGGAAAAGCGGGCAAAGGTACGCATCCGCTCGTCCCAGATCAAGCATTTATGGACTAACGTGCTCAATGACTGCACGACAGCAAGGACTGAATAGATTAACCTAGCGCGGTTTTTTTGCCCGCCTCCCGGAGCCCTCCCCCTATGCCCATTCGTGAGATCCGCCATCCGCTGATCCGCCACAAGCTCGGCCTGATGCGCCGCGCCGATATCAGCACCAAGAACTTTCGCGAACTCGCCCAGGAAGTCGGTGCACTCCTGACCTACGAAGCCACCCAGGACCTGCCGCTGGAAACCTACGAGATCGACGGCTGGTGCGGCAAGGTCCAGGTCGAGAAGATCGCCGGCAAGAAGATCACCGTAGTGCCGATCCTGCGGGCCGGCATCGGTATGCTCGATGGCGTGCTCAGCCTGGTCCCGGGCGCCAAGGTCAGCGCCGTGGGCGTGGCGCGCAACGAGGAAACCCTCGAGGCGCACACGTACCTGGAAAAACTCGCGCCGGACATCAACCAGCGCCTGGCACTGATCATCGACCCGATGCTCGCCACTGGCGCCTCGATGGTCGCCACCATCGACCTGCTGAAGAAGGCCGGTTGCCGGGAAATCCGCGCCATGGTCCTGGTCGCGGCGCCCGAAGGTATCGAGGTGGTCGAGAAAGCCCATCCGGACGTACAGATCTACACCGCGTCCATCGATCAGCGCCTGAACGAGCACGGTTACATCGTTCCGGGCCTCGGCGATGCCGGCGACAAGATCTTCGGCACCAAGCAGAAGGACGCCTGACCATGCAGGACGGCTTCAACGACCCGCTGTGGCGCCAGGTCGTCTCGGGCGCGCAGATGCTCTTCGTGGCATTCGGCGCGCTGGTGCTCATGCCGCTGATCACGGGCCTGGACCCTAACGTGGCACTGTTCACCGCCGGTATCGGCACCTTGCTGTTCCAGCTGGTCACGGGCCGTCAGGTGCCGGTGTTCCTGGCATCGAGCTTTGCCTTCATCACTCCGATCATCCTCGCCAAGGGCCAGTTCGGCCTGGCCGCGACCATGGGCGGCGTGATGGCTGCAGGCTTCGTCTACACCTTCATGGGCTTGATGGTGAAGATCAAGGGCACGGGGTTCATCGACCGCATGCTGCCTCCGGTGGTCATTGGCCCGGTGATCATCTCCATCGGCCTGGCCATGGCGCCGATCGCCGCCAACATGGCCATGGGCAAGGGTGGCGACGGCGCCGCGCTGATGCCCTACAAGACCGCCATGCTGATCTCCATGCCAGCGTTGCTGACCACCTTGATCGTCGCCGTGTTCGGCAAGGGCATCTTCCGCCTGGTACCGATCATTGCAGGCGTGCTGGTGGGCTTTGCCCTGTCGTTCGCCTTCGGCGTGGTCGACACCGCGAAAATCGCCGCAGCCCCCTGGCTGGAACTGCCCAACTTCACGGCGCCAGAGTTCAACTGGCAGGCGATCCTGTTCATCGTTCCGGTGGCCCTGGCGCCGGCGATCGAGCATATCGGCGGGGTAATCGCGGTCGGCAGCGTGACCGGTCGCGACTACCTGAAAAAGCCAGGCCTGCACCGCACCCTGTTCGGTGATGGCCTGGCCACCACTGCTGCCGGCCTGTTCGGCGGCCCGCCCAACACCACCTACGCCGAAGTGACGGGTGCGGTGATGCTGACCAAGAACTACAACCCTAAGATCATGACCTGGGCTGCGGTGTTCGCGATCACCCTGGCGTTCATCGGCAAGTTCGGCGCGCTGCTGCAGAGCATTCCGGTGCCGGTGATGGGCGGCATCCTTTGTCTGCTGTTCGGCTCGATCGCGGCAGTGGGCATGAACACCATGATCCGCCACAAGATCGACCTCTCCGAGGCGCGCAACCTGGTGATCGTTTCGGTGACCCTGGTGTTCGGTATCGGTGGTGTGCTGATCGGCAGCGGCGACGGCCCGGACGACTGGGGCCTGAAGGGCATCGCCCTGTGCGCCGTGGTCGCCATTGCCCTGAACCTGATCCTGCCGGGCAACGACGGTTGGAAGAACAAGAAGCTGGATGACCAGTTGCCTTGACCAGGCGTTGAAACGAATCGGCCTCTTCGCGGGTTTACCCGCGAAGAGGCCATCACCCAATCAAGCCCTCTCGCACATCCCTGCCAATACCTGCGCCCACTGCGGGTGATCGTTCAGGCACGGCACCAGCACCAGGTCCTCGCCCCCCGCTTCGATGAACTGCTCCTTGCCACGATCGCCGATCTCCTCCAGCGTCTCGATGCAATCGGCAACGAAGGCCGGGCACATCACCAGCAGTTTCTTCACCCCCGCCTTGGCCAGTTCATCAAGCCGCGTCTCGGTGTAGGGCTCGATCCACTTGGCCCGCCCCAGCCGCGACTGGAACGAGGCTGACCACTTGCCATCGGGAATTCCTGCCGCCCTGGCGAACGCAGCAGCGCTGGCCAGACACTGCGAGCGATAGCAGACCTTGCGCACCTGGGCACAGGCCTTTTCGCAGCAGTTCGCGCTCTGGAAACAATGGGAGCCGGTCGGGTCAAGCTTCTTCAGATGGCGCTCGGGCAGGCCGTGGAAGCTCAACAGGATGTGATCGTATTCCTGCTCCAGGTACGGGCGCGCGCTGGTGACCAGGGCATCGATGTACTCGGGCTCGTCGTAGAAAGGCTGCAGCACTCGCATGTCGAACGGCAGTTGGCGGTCGGCAACGGTCTGGCGAGCCAACTCCACCACCGTGGTCACGGTGCTGTCGGCGAACTGTGGGTACAACGGCGCCAGGGTCACCTTGCGCACACCCTGCGCAGCAAGACGCTCCAGCACCTCTGGCAGCGCCGGTTGACCATAGCGCATGGCGATTTCCACCGGACCATGCGGCCAATGCGGGGTGATGGCCGCCTGCAGGCGGCGGGTCAGCACCACCAGTGGCGAACCCTCGTCCCACCAGATCGACGCATAGGCGTGAGCAGACTGCTCCGGGCGCTTGATCAGGATCAGCGACACCAGCAAGCGCCGCACCGGCCAGGGCAGGTCGATCACATACGGGTCCATGAGGAACTGGTTGAGGTAGCGGCGCACATCGGCGACCGAGGTGGATGCCGGTGAACCCAGGTTGACCAGCAGCAGGGCATGATCGGTCATGCAGCGTCCTATGTCAGAGGCGGTCGGACAGGTCGTCCAACGCCGATTGCAGATCGTTGAAGCGGAACGTGAAACCTTCGGCCAGCAGGCGCACCGGGCGCGCACGCTGGCCACCCAGCAGCAGGGTCGACAACTCGCCCAGGCCGGCCTTGAGCACCAGCGCCGGCAGCGGCAGCAACGCCGGGCGATGCAGTGCCCGCCCCAGACGCCTGGCGAACTCGCGGTTGCGCACCGGCTCCGGCGCGCAGGCATTATAGGGACCGCTGGCGTCGTTGTGCTGCAAGAGAAAATCAATCAGGCCGATCTGGTCTTCTATATGGACCCACGGCATCCATTGCCGACCGTTGCCGATCGGCCCACCAAGACCCAGCTTGAATGGCAGGCGCAGGCGTGAAAGAAAGCCTCCATCGCTGGCCAGTACCAACCCGGTACGCACCAGCACCACGCGCATGCCGAGGGTTTGCGCACGTTGTGCGGTCTCTTCCCAGGCGATGCACAGCTGGCTGGCGAAATCTTCTTTCACCGGCTGCGAGGCCTCGGTCAACTCACGCTCGCCACCATCGCCATACCAGCCCACAGCCGAGCCGGAGATCAGCAGCCCCGGACGCTGCTCGCGGCGCTCCAGCCAGCTCAGCAACTGCTCGGTGAGGGTGACACGACTGGCCCACAACAGTTGCCTGCGTGCCGCCGTCCAGGGGCGATCGGCGATGGGCGCGCCGGCCAGGTTGACCACCGTGTCCAGCGGATCGTCCTGCTCCAGCTCCTCCAGCCGAGCGATGCCGCGCACGCCGCTGCCGCAACGCTTGGGCACCTGGCCAGGCTCGCGGCTCCACACCGTCAGGCGATGACCCTGGCTGAGCCAGAGCTGGCACAAGTGTCGGCCGATCAACCCAGTACCGCCTGTCAGCAATATATGCATGGCTGTGTCCTCACAAGCTGCGGCCATGGTCTATTTTTAAGATCAAGGCACTTTTTAAACCGATAGCTCTCGGATAAACATAGGCCAACCTGTCCTATCGAGCGGAATAACCTTATACAAAACTTCTGTATTGTACAGGTTTGTCTGACAGCGTAGTCTGCTTAAAGCAAGGTTCGAAGAGGCCATCATGACAGTACCTATTGCCATTATCGGTGCCGGTATCGCCGGTCTGTCCGCCGCCCAGGCCCTGCAGAAGGCCGGACAGAGCGTCCACTTGTTCGACAAGGGCCACGGCAGCGGCGGGCGCATGGCCAGCAAGCGCAGCGACGCCGGCGCGCTCGACCTCGGCGCCCAGTACTTCACCGCTCGCGACCGACGTTTCGTCGAGCAGGTCCAGCAATGGGTTGCGGCCGGCTGGGTCGCGCAGTGGAAGCCGCGACTCTACAATTACCGCGACGGTGAACTGACCCCCTCTCCCGACGAACAGACCCGCTGGGTCGGCGTACCACGCATGAGCGCCATCACCCGCGGCCTGCTCAAGGATGTCACGGTCAACTTCGGGTGCCGTATCGCCGAGGTGTTCCGCGGCAAGCAGTACTGGCATCTGCAGGACACCGAGGGCTGCAGCCATGGCCCGTTCAGCCGGGTGGTGATCGCTGTGCCAGCACCGCAGGCCACGCCCCTGTTGGCGGCCACGCCCAAGCTCGCCGCGGTCGCCGCCGGGGTGCAGATGGAACCCACCTGGGCCATCGCTCTGGGCTTCCAGACACCACTCGACACCCCGATGCAAGGCTGCTTCGTGCAGGACAATCCACTCGACTGGCTGGCACGCAACCGCAGCAAACCCGGCCGCGATGAGCAGCTGGACACTTGGGTGCTGCATGCGACCTCCAGCTGGAGTAGCGAACACCTGGACCTCCCCAGGGAGAAAGTGATCGAGCAGTTGTGGGGCGAGTTCGCCGAACTGGTCGGCTGCGTGGTGCCAGCCCCCACCTTCGCCCTCGCCCACCGCTGGCTCTATGCCCGCCCCGCCGGTAACCATGAATGGGGCACCCTGGCCGACGCCGACCAGGGTCTGTATGCCTGCGGCGACTGGTGCCTTTCGGGACGCGTGGAAGGTGCCTGGCTCAGCGGCCAGGAGGCAGCGCGGCGCTTGCTCGAACACCTTGAGTGAAGTTGTACAAGAAATTTGTCTTGCATAAGTTTTTCGATGTGCTGGAATAGACCTGTACAACATTTTCGTCTTGTACAGGTCTACGGAGGCCACGATGAACTTTCCCCACTCGACAGGCAAACCCCGCATCGCCATCAGCGCCTGCCTGGCCGGGCAGGACGTGCGCTACAACGGCGGACACAAAGCCTCGGACCTGTGCCAGTCCCTCGATGAGCATTTCGACTGGCTGCCGCTGTGTCCGGAAGTTGCCATCGGCCTGGGCATTCCTCGCGACGCCATTCGCCTGGTCGGCGATCCACAGGCCCCGGAAGTGATCAACCCGCGCGATCCCGGTACCGATCTCGCACCACCCCTGCGTGCCTATGGCCAGCAGATGGCCGAGGCGCTCGACGATATCTGCGGCTATGTGTTCATGCAGAAGTCGCCCTCCTGCGGGCTGGAGCGGGTCAAGGTCTATCAGGACAATGGCCGTCCCTCCGTGCTGGGCGGGCGCGGCGCCTATGCCCAGGCGTTCTGCGAGCGCCGCCCGGACCTGCCGGTGGAAGAGGAAGGCCGCCTGCACGACCCGGTGCTGCGCGAAAACTTCATCAGCCGCGTCTACGCCTATGCCGACTGGCAGCACCTGCTGGCACAAGGCTTGAGCCGCGGAGCCCTGATTCGCTTCCACTCACGCTATAAATACCTGCTGATGGCCCACAACCCGCAGGCCTATCGCGAACTCGGGCGCCTGCTGGGCAGCATGAGCCGCGACGACGACCCGCTGCAAATTGGCCCGCGCTACTTCAGCCAACTGATGCAGGCGCTGCGTCGCTGCGCCAGCCGCGGCACCCACAGCAACGTTCTCCAGCACCTGTGCGGCTATCTGCGCGATGCTCTGGACAGCAACGACAAAGCCGAACTGCAGCGCCTGATCAACCAGTACCAGCAGGGTTGCGTGCCGCTGGTGGTCCCGCTGACCCTGCTCAAGCACCACCTGCGCATTCACCCCGACCCTTACTTGATGCAGCAGGCCTACCTGCAACCGCACCCGGAAAACCTGGGCCTGCGCAATGCACTCTGAAGACAGCTTGCCGATCGGCGAACTGGCCCGACGCACCGGCGTCAACCCTGTCACCTTGCGAGCCTGGGAACGGCGCTACGGCCTGCTGGTGCCGGAGCGCACACCCAAGGGCCATCGCCTTTACAGCACACTGCATATCGAGCGAGTGCAGGCCATCCTGCAGTGGCTGGAGCGCGGCGCCTCGGTGAGCCAGGTGCGTGATCTGCTCGAAAACCGCGACGAAACCTCGCCAAGGCTGGAGGGTGACTGGCAAGCTCGCTGCCAGCAACTGATCGAAGCCATTGCCGACCTGGCCCAGCGCTCGCTGGACCAGCAACTCAACCAGGCCATGGCGCTCTATCCCGCCTCGACCCTGTGCGAGCAATTGCTGCTGCCGCTGCTCGAGCGCCTGGAGCAACGCTGGCGCAAGCACTTCGACGCCAGCCTCGAGCAGGCCTTCTTCCACACTTGGCTGCGCAGCAAGCTGGGCGCGCGGGTTTACCACGACAACCATTCGCTCGAGGGGCCGCCCGTGCTGTTGGCCACGACCCTCGACGCCCCCTTCGATGCTCGACTGTGGCTCTGCGCCTGGCTGCTCAGCAGCAGCGGCTTTGCCGTGGAAGTGCTCGAACAACCGGTCGGCTGCAAACAACTGCTGCACGCAATCGCCCGACTTGCCCCACGCGCCCTGGTGCTGCACCTGGGGCCGCGTATCGACCTCCAAGCACTGGCCCCGCTGCGGGATGTAACGCTGATGAAACTCCTGGGAGGCGCCAGCGTCTTCATTAACGAGGAGCGACTGCGCAGCCTGGAACTTCCGGCGCTGCAGCTCTTCGAGACTCCGCAGGGGGCATTGCGCCTGCTTCAGCAATCACGCTGAACCCGACTGTCAGAGACCCTGAGATGCAATTGATCTGGCTGCGCAGCGACCTGCGCATAAGCGACAATACCGCCCTCTCCACCGCCACCGCACAGGGGCCGACCATTGCCCTGTGGATCGCCAGCCCCGAGCAATGGCAAGCGCATGACGATGCGCCGAGCAAGGTCGACTTCTGGATACGCAACCTGCACGATCTGCGTCAGGCTCTCGAACGCCTGAATATCCCGCTGCTGATCCGCCATACCGACACCTGGCAACAGGTGCCCGAAACCGTGCTGGAGGTTTGCCGCATGCACAAGGTGCAGACGGTGCACTGGAACGATGAGTACGGCGTCAACGAAAGCCAGCGTGACCAGCGTACCCAGTCTTTGCTGGAGCGCTCCGGCGTGGCCACCCGCACGCACCTGGACCAGCTGTTCTTCCATCCCGGCACCCTGCTGACCAAGGCGGGCAACTACTTCCAGGTCTTCGGCCAGTTTCGCAAGGCTTGCCTGGAACATCTGCATCGCAGCCTGCCAACCCTTACCCATCCCGTGAAACCGCAGGCCCCGCTGGACATCGCCAGCGACTCGATCCCCAGGCACATCGAAGGCTTCGATACGCCCGCGCAGACACTGCGCGACCACTGGCCTGCCGGTGAAGACGAGGCTCAGGGCAGGCTGTCGCGCTTCGTCGACGAAACCATCGACGACTACCAGACCCTGCGTGACCTGCCGGCCAGGCCCGGCACCAGCCAACTCTCGCCCTATCTTGCCGCCGGCGTGATCTCGCCGCGCCAATGCCTGCACGCCGCACTGTCGAGCAACCGTGGCGAATTCGACAGCGGCAGCCAAGGTGTACGGACCTGGATCGACGAGCTGCTCTGGCGCGAGTTCTACAAGCACATCCTGGTGGGTTATCCGCAGGTCTCGCGCCACCGCCCCTTCCGCGCCCCTACCGAGGCTCTGCCCTGGCGTGATGCGCCCGAAGATCTGGAGGCGTGGGAACAAGGCCGCACCGGTTTCCCGTTGATCGACGCGGCCATGCGCCAGCTGCTGCATACAGGTTGGATGCACAACAGGCTGCGCATGGTAGTTGCCATGTTCCTGAGCAAGAATCTGCTCATCGACTGGCGCAAGGGCGAGCGGCATTTCATGCGACACCTGATCGACGGCGACCTGGCGGCGAACAACGGCGGCTGGCAGTGGAGCGCCTCCACCGGCACCGATTCGGTGCCCTATTTCCGGATCTTCAACCCAGTGACCCAGTCGCAGCGTTTCGATCCAAAAGGACGCTTTATCCGCCATTGGTTACCAGAACTCACCCATCTGGATGACAAACACATTCATTTGCCTGTGAAATCTTCCGGACTATTTGATACAAATAGCTACATCAGCCCGATCGTGGATCTGGACAGCAGTCGCCATAGGGCACTGGCGGCATTCAAGGCGCTACCCGCCTCCACCAACTGAAGGACACGGTATTGAGCAGTACGCGCAGGTTCTGGGTGACAGGGGCCAGCAATGGCGTAGGCCTCGCCCTGGTCGAACGGTTGCTCGAAGAGGGTCATCGAGTCGCCGCCAGCGGAAAGAATTGCCAGGAACTCGACACGTTGGCCGAGCTGCACGAGGCACGCTTGCTGCGCCTGCCCGTGCACGTGCACGAGCTGGCCGAGGCGCAGGCGGCGGCCGAGCAATTGCAGTCGCACTGGGGCGCACTGGATGTCTTGATCGTCAATGCCGGCACGTGCGACTACCTGCCAGACAGCCTACCTGCCAACGCGATAATGGAAGCCATCGTCAGCAGCAACCGGCGCGCCAGCGAGCATGTCTTGGCCAACGCACTGTCTTTGTTGGCCAGAGGCGACAGGCCACAGGTGATGGCACTGTTCAGCCGCTATTCGACGCTGCAGCTGTTTGCGCCAGCGCAGAACCCGGCAGGGCACAACAACCTGCCCCAGTGGTTCCGCGAGCAACGCAAGGTCCTCGACGATCTGACGGTGCAGCTTACGGTGGTCGCGCCGCACTCGCTCAAGGCGCCGGTTAGCAGCAGCATGGCGATACCTGAATCCTGGACGGCGCAGAGCGCAGCAGAGGAGTTGGTGCGCAGGCTCGATCAACCCGAGGCCGAATTGGTGCTCGAAGTGTTGGATCCGACCTTGCTGTGGCCACTGCCCAGGGAAGCCTGAGGTAAACACGGGGCGCCAAGCGCCCCGGTGATTCGGGTCAGAGCGCCATACGATAATGCAGCGAATAGCTCTCGACGCCATCATTGGGCTGCTTGATCCCGGCGTTGGAATAATGGATCGCGCGAACCCCGATCTCGTGCCCACCGGCAAAACGCAGGCCGAATCCGATACGGTCCTCGAACTGGAACGAGGAGCCCAGGTCATTGCTTTCCAGCTTGGTCCGCGAGAATGCCGCCACACCAATCCCCGCCTCGATGTAAGGTTTGACCGAGTCCCCGGCGAACTCGTAAACGAACACCGGCGCGAACGACAGGCTGTGATTGCTTGCTCGCTCGTCGCCATCCCAGAACGTGTAGGCGCCGTCCCAATACCCAGTAATACGGCCTACGCTGGTCTGCCACCAACTGGCATCCCAGTTCGACTGCAGCCCCAGTCGGTAGACCATGGTGCTGTCGCCGGTCTGCCCCACCGACAACGAGACATCGGCCGCCTGCGCCGATACCGTCTGCCCCAACGCCAACGCGGCAACCACTGCCACTCCAAGCAAATGCCTCATGAGCCCGTCCTTCTTCCTGGTGTTGTTATCAAGTGTCTGCCTGTAAGTCAGGCTCAATGATAGAAATCAGCACTGGGACGATAGTTCAGCTTTGCCAGGGGAAATTTCACATTTTTTTTACAAGTCGAACGCACTGACCTGTTCGACCGAGGCGCCCCATAGAAGCGGGAGGATCTTGTGCAAGTGCTGCGTGTCGCCACTGCTGCAGAATTCGGCCTCACGCGCAGGCCCGTCGGCCAGCAGGTCGCGGGCCAGCAACAGGCGTTGCAACTGACGCGCCACGGCAGCACCGGTATCGATGATCGCCACCTCGGCCGGCACCATGTCGGCCAGCAGCGGGCGCAGGAAGGGATAATGCGTGCAGCCGAGGATCAGCGTGTCGCAGCCGGCAGCCAGCAGCGGCTGCACGTAGCCGAGCAACATCTGGCGTAGCAGTGGACTGTTCAGGTCACCGGCCTCGATCAGCTCGACCAGGCCAGGGCATGGCTGGGTGACCACCTGCACATCGTTGGCGAAGCGGTCGAGCAAGGCGGCAAATTTTGCACTCTGCAAGGTGCCGGTGGTAGCCAGGACGCCGACCACACCGGAGCGTGTCGCCGCAGCGGCCGGCTTGACCGCAGGCTCCATGCCCACCAACGGCCAATCGGGGTAGCGCTCCCGCAAGTCGGCCACAGCCGCCACGGTCGCGGTATTGCACGCCAGGACCATGGCCTTGGCACCGCGTGCGTGGAAGAACTCGGCGATGCGCCGGCAGCGCTCACGGATGTAGTCGGGGGATTTCTCGCCATAGGGTACGTGGCCGCAATCGGCGACGTAGAGCAGCGACTCGTGGGGCAGCAAGCGCCGAATCTCGGCAAGCACCGACAAGCCACCGACGCCCGAATCCATCACGCCCACCGGCGCCGAGCGATCAGCCATGGCGATCGCCGCACACCGTGCAGGCCGGGTCTCGCTTGACCCGCAGCTCGCGCATGCGCGTGCCGAGGGCATCGATCAGCAACAAGCGGCCCACCAGGGGCTCGCCAAACCCGGCCAGCAGCTTCAGTGCTTCCAAGGCCTGCAAGCTGCCCACCAGCCCCACCAGCGGACCGATCACGCCGGCTTCGCTGCAGGTCAGCTCGGCCTCGCTGCCATGGCCATAGAGGCAGTGATAGCAAGGGCTGTAGTCGCGCCGAGGGTCGAACACCGACAACTGTCCCTCCAGGCGAATGGCCGCGCCGCTCACCAATGGCTTGCCAGCAGCCACGCATGCGGCGTTGACCGACTCGCGAGTGGCGAAGTTGTCGGAGCAGTCCAGCACCAGGTCCACCGCCGCCACCGCCGCAGCCAACGAGTCGTCGTCCAGGGCATGGCGATGGGCGACCAGGGTGACCTCCGGATTGATCGCTTGCAGACGCTGCAACGCCGAGTCGACCTTGGTCATGCCGACGCTGTCGCTGTCATGGAGGACCTGGCGTTGCAGGTTGGTCAGGTCGACCGTGTCGAAGTCGGCCAGGTGCAACTCGCCCACGCCAGCAGCCGCCAGGTAGAGCGCGACGGGCGAACCCAGGCCACCGAGCCCGACCACCAGGGCCTTGCTCTGCTTGAGCCGCAACTGGCCGTCGATATCCACCTGCGACAGCAGGATCTGCCGGCTGTAGCGCAACAGTTCCTGATCACTCAGCATGGCAGGCGCCCAAGGGAAATACGCTCATGCCCACCCAGGTCGCGGCGGCTGTCCACCTCGATGAAACCGCTACCAGCCAACAGGTCGCGCACTGCGCCAGCCTGGTCGTAGCCATGCTCGAGCAACAACCAGCCGCCGGGCAACAGGTGCTGCGGCGCCTGGGCAATGATCAGACGCAGATCGTCAAGGCCATCTGGGCCGGCCACCAGCGCACTGCTGGGCTCGAAACGCACATCGCCCTCGCTCAAGTGCGGATCTTCGGCGGCAATGTAGGGCGGGTTGCTGAGGATCAGGTCGAAACGCTCGTCGGCCAGGGCGTCGAACCAGTGACTACTGCGCACCTGAACATTCATCAGGTGCAGGCGCGCGCGGTTGCGCTCGGCCAGAGCCACGGCCTCGTCGATGCGATCGACTGCCGTCACCTGCCAGGCCGGGCACTCGCTCGCCAGGGCCAGGGCGATGGCGCCGCTGCCGGTGCCAAGGTCAAGCACCCGGGCAGGTTTGGCAGGCACCCGTTCGAGCGCGGTTTCCACCAGCAACTCGGTGTCTGGTCGAGGGATCAGGGTGTGCGGCGCGACTTCAAGGTCGAGCTTCCAGAAGCCCTGCTGACCGAGAATGTACGCCACCGGCTCACCTGCGCGACGCCGTTCGAGAAAGGCCGCGAAGGCCTGCGCTGCCTCGCTGCTGACGATACGCTCGGGCCAGGTGTGCAGGTAGCTGCGCGACTTGCCCAAGGCAGCGGACAGCAACAACTCGGCGTCCAGGCGCTCGGTGGGCGAATCGGGCAATTGTGCGTTGCGCAGCAGGCTGGCGATGATGGTCATCAGTCCCCCAGGGCGGCCAGTTGATCGGCCTGGTATTCGGCCAGCAAGGGTTCGATCACCGCATCGACACCACCGGCGAGCACATCGTCGAGGGAGTAGAGCGTCAGGTTGATGCGATGGTCGGTGACCCGACCCTGCGGGTAGTTGTAGGTGCGGATGCGCTCGGAGCGGTCGCCCGAGCCCACCAACAGCTTGCGCTCGCTGGCAATCGCATTCTGCGCGGCGCTGGTCTGCATGTCGTTGAGTTTGGCCGACAGCCACGACATGGCGCGGGCGCGGTTCTTGTGCTGGGAACGTTCTTCCTGGCACTCGACGACGATGCCGGTCGGCAAGTGGGTGATGCGGATCGCCGAATCGGTCTTGTTCACGTGCTGACCACCCGCACCCGAGGCGCGATAGGTGTCGACGCGCAGGTCGGCCGGATTGATCTCGATTGCGGCCTGCTCGTCAGGCTCGGCCAGCACCGCCACGGTGCAGGCGGACGTGTGGATGCGGCCCTGCGATTCGGTTTCCGGCACGCGCTGCACCCGGTGCGCCCCGGACTCGAACTTGAGCTTGCCGTATACGCTGTCGCCCTCGACGCGGGCGATGATTTCCTTGTAGCCGCCGTGTTCACCCTCGTTCTCGGAGAGAATCTCCAGGCGCCAGCCACGTTTCTCGGCGTAGCGCGAGTACATGCGGAACAGATCACCGGAAAAGATCGCAGCCTCGTCGCCGCCGGTGCCGGCACGGATCTCGAGAAACACGTTGCGCCCGTCGTTGGGGTCCTTGGGCAGCAGCATGCGCTGAAGCTGCGACTCCAGGACGACGAGTTGCTCCTTGGCTTCGCGCACTTCCTCCACGGCCATCTCGCGCAGGTCCGGATCGCTGTCCTTGAGCAGCGCCTGGGCGCCCTCCAGATCCTCCTGGACCTTGCACCACTCCTTATAGGCGACGAACACCGGCTCGACTTCGGCATATTCACGGGAATAGGCGCGGAAACGGGTCTGGTCGGAAATGACTTCGGCATCACCCAGCAGGGCGGTGAGTTCTTCGAAGCGGTCCTGGAGGATGTCCAGTTTTTTCAGCAGCGACGCTTTCATTGCGTGGGTTTGTCCGTCGAGCCCTCGTGGAGGGCAAAGAGTTCCTGGGCCATGGCCAGCGCATCGACGCGGCCTTCGGCAGAGAGCTTTTTCAGTTGCACGCTGGGCGCGTGCAACAGCTTGTTGGTCAGGCCGCGGGCCAGCTGGGCGAGTATTTCTTCGGGGTTACCACCGTTGGCCAGCAGGCGCTGGGCTTTTTGCAGTTCCTCATCGCGCAACCGCTCGCTCTGCTGGCGGTAGGCCTTGAGCACGTCCACCGCAGCCAGCTCGCGCAGGCGCGCCATGAAGTCATCGGCACCGAGATTGACCAGCTCTTCGGCGGCCTGGGCTGCACCCTGGCGGCTCTTGAGGTTTTCGGCGACGACTTCGTGCAGGTCATCGACCGTATAAAGATAGACGTCGTCCAGCTCGCCCACCTGCGGCTCGATGTCCCGCGGCACAGCGATGTCGACCATGAAGATCGGCTTGTGCCGGCGCTGCTTCAGCGCGCTCTCGACCGCGCCCTTGCCGAGAATCGGCAACTGGCTGGCGGTGGAACTGATGACGATGTCACTGTTGGCCAGTTCCTGCGGGATGTCCGCCAACAGCACGGCATGGGCACCGAACTGCTCGGCGAGGATGCTGGCGCGCTCGAGCGTGCGGTTGGCGACGACGATCCGCTTGACCCCCTGCTCATGCAAGTGGCGGGCGACCAGGGTGATGGTTTCGCCGGCACCGATCAGCAGGGCCTGGCTGCGGCCCAGGTCGGCGAAGATCTGCTTGGCCAGGCTGACGGCGGCGAAGGCGACCGAGACCGGGTTCTCACCGATGGCGGTGTCAGTGCGCACCTGCTTGGCGGCACTGAAGGTGGCCTGGAACAGACGCCCGAGCAACGGGCCGATGGTGCCGGCCTCACGGGCCACTGCGTAGGCCGATTTCATCTGGCCGAGGATCTGGGGCTCGCCCAGCACCAGCGAGTCGAGCCCGGAGGCGACACGCATCATGTGTTTGACCGCATCGTGCTCTTCGTGAACGTAGGCACTGGCACGCAGCTCGTCGAGGCTCAGGCGGTGGTAGGCGGCCAGCCATTGCAGCACGGCGTCGGCGCTGAGCTGGTCCTGCTCTATATAGAGCTCACTGCGGTTGCAGGTCGACAGGATCGCCGCCTCGCGGCTGGCGGTCAGTCGGCAGAGCTGCTGCAGGGCATCGACCAGCTGCTCGGGCGTAAACGCCACGCGCTCGCGTACGTCTACCGAGGCAGTCTTGTGGTTGATACCGAGGGCGAGAAAGGCCATGCAAGGTCGCTGGTTGGGACGGTAAGCCGATAATTGTCCTACTTCGCAGGATTCAGGACAACCACCGTTCGCTATTGTCGTGATGAGCCTGGGCTATCGTGAGGCCTGCAGGCACGCCCCGAACCCAGCCAGGCATCTGCCGCAAACACGTGTGACAGTCGGCCTGCCCCCGAACATCACGCGCTCAGCGCGGTCACACACTTCGCGGGTGGGTTTGCCCCCGCGCTTGTGTCATCATGCTCCGACCGCCGGTTAGTCCACCAAAGCCTCTATGAACAGACCCTACGCATTGCTGCTTGCCTTCGCCCTGCTCCAGGGCTGCCAGAGCCTGATCCCGCACAAGAGCGAGGATCAGCAAGCTGTTGCCGAAGCCGACAAGCCCGAGGCGAAAACCCCTATGGTGTATGGATCGTTCAAACAGGACACGCTCTACAGCTTGCTGGTGGCTGAACTTGCCGGCCAGCGCAACCGCTTCGACATCGCCCTGGCCAACTATGTCGACCAGGCACAGAAAACCCAGGACCCGGCCGTCTCCGAGCGTGCCTACCGCATCGCCGAGTACCTCGGGGCCGATGAACCGGCCCTCGACACCGCGCTGATCTGGGCCCGCAACGACCCGCAGAACCTCGACGCCCAGCGCGCCGCGGCGATCCAGCTGGCCCGCTCCGGCCGCTACGACGACGCCATGGCCTACATGGAGAAAGTGCTCCAGGGCCAGGGCGATACCCACTTCGACTTCCTCGCCCTGTCTGCCGCCGAAACCGACCAGAGCACCCGCGACGGGCTGATGCAAAGCTTCGACCGCCTGCTGGTCAAGTACCCGGACAACAGCCAACTGGTCTTCGGCAAGGCCCTGCTGCTCAACCAGGACGGCAAGACCGAACAGGCACTCGAACTGCTCGAAAGCCATCCGCCACGCAATGGCGAAATCGCGCCGATCCTGCTGCGCGCGCGCCTGCTCCAGGCCCTGGACCGTGGCGGCGAAGCACTGCCACTGCTGCGCGGGGCGATTCGCGACAATCCGGACGACAAGCGCCTGCGCATCACGTATGCCCGCACGCTGGTCGAACAGGACCGCATCACCGACGCCAAGGCCGAGTTCGAAAGCCTGCTGCAACAGTACCCGGATGACGACGAGCTGCGTTATTCGCTGGCGCTGGTGAGCATGGAGAACAAGAACTGGGACGAGGCCGAAGGCTACCTGCAGGAGATGGTCGAGCGCGACAGCAACGTCGACGCCGCGCACCTGAACCTCGGGCGCATTCGCGAAGAACGCGGCCTCCCGGCAGCGGCCCTGCGCGAATACGCGCTGGTCGGCCCAGGCCCGGACTACCTGGCCGCGCAATTGCGCCAAGCCGATATCCTGATCGCCAACGGCCGCAGCGCCGAGGCCTCGCGCCACCTGGCCGAAGCCCGCGAAGCACAGCCCGACTATGCGATCCAGCTCTACCTCATCGAGGCCGAAACCCTGGGCAACAATGGCAAGGAAGCCCAGGCCGACCAGGTACTGCAGCAGGCCATCAAGCGCTACCCCGACGATCTCAACCTGCTCTACACCCGCGCCATGCTCGCTGAAAAGCGCGACGACCTGCCGCAGATGGAAAAAGACCTGCGCGCCATCATCGCCCGCGAACCGGAAAACGCGATGGCCCTCAACGCCCTGGGCTACACCCTGGCCGACCGCACCACACGCTATGGCGAAGCAAAAGCACTGATCGACAAAGCCCACCAGCTCACCCCGGACGACCCGGCAGTGCTCGACAGCCTGGGCTGGGTCAATTATCGCCTGGGCAACCTGGACGAGGCCGAGCGCCTGTTGCGCCAGGCGCTGGAGCGCTTCCCCGACCATGAAGTCGCCGCCCACCTGGGCGAGGTGCTGTGGGCCAACGGCAAGCGCCGCGAAGCGCGCCAGGTCTGGGCCAAGGCCTTCGCCGAACAACCCGACAGCCCTATCCTGCGCAAGACCGTCCTGCGCCTGACCGGATCCGAGAACCTTTAAATCATGCGTTTGCGTCATCTCATCACCTTCGCCCTGATCGCCCTGCTCACCGGCTGCGCCGGTTTCGGCACCCGTGAAGCCGTCCAGGGCAAGGGCAGCCCGCAACAGTGGCGCGAGCACAAGCAACAGTTGAGCACCCTCGACGGCTGGCAGATCAACGGCAAGGTCGGCATCCGCGCCCCGCGTGACTCGGGCAGCGGCACGCTGTTCTGGCTGCAGCGCCAGGACTACTACGACATTCGCCTGGCTGGGCCCCTGGGTCGCGGCGCCGCACGCCTGACCGGCCGCCCCGGCGGCGTGGTGCTGGAAGTGGCCAATCAGGGCCGTTACGAGGCAGCGACCCCCGAAGCCCTGCTCGAAGAGCAGCTCGGTTGGCGCCTGCCGGTATCGCATCTGGTCTGGTGGGTGCGCGGCCTTCCGGCCCCGGACAGCAAGAGCCAACTGACCCTCGATGGCGACAGCCGCCTGGCCCGCCTCACCCAGGACGGCTGGGAAGTCGAATACCTGAGCTACATCGAACAGAACGGCTACTGGCTGCCCGAGCGCCTGAAGCTGCACGGCGAAAACCTCGACGTCACCCTGGTGGTCAAGGACTGGCAACCCCGCCAGCTGGGACACTGATCCGATGCAAAGGCTCACCCTGCCCGCCCCGGCCAAGCTCAACCTGTGGCTGCACATTACCGGCCGACGCGCCGACGGCTATCACGAGCTGGAAACCGTGTTTCAGTTCCTCGACCACGCCGACCAACTGAGCTTCGAGCTGCGCGACGATGGCCTGATCCGCCTGAACACCGAGATCGCCGATGTCCCCCACGACAGCAACCTGATCGTGCGCGCAGCGCGCAAGCTGCAGGAACAGTCCGGCACACCGCTGGGTGTCGACATCTGGCTCGACAAGGTCCTGCCCATGGGCGGCGGTATCGGTGGCGGTAGTTCCGATGCGGCCACTACCCTGCTCGCCCTGGATCATCTGTGGCAGCTCGACTGGCCGGTCGACCGCCTGGCTGCGCTGGGGCTGACACTGGGGGCCGATGTGCCGGTGTTCGTACGTGGTCATGCCGCCTTCGCCCAAGGCGTGGGCGAACAACTGACCCCGGTCGATCCGGAAGAACCCTGGTATGTCGTGCTGGTGCCGCAAGTGTCTGTCAGCACAGCGGAAATTTTTTCGCATCCAGAGTTGACACGTGATTCCCTCCCCCTTAAGATGCGCCCCGTTCCCGAGGGAAACAGTCGAAATGACTGCCAACCGGTGGTAGAGCAACGTTATCCAGAAGTTCGCAATGCGCTGAATTCGCTGGGTAAATTTACGGAAGCTCGAATGACCGGCACTGGAAGTTGCGTGTTTGGGGCCTTCCCAAGCAAAGCCGAAGCTGGTAGAGTTCTGGCCCTTCTTTCAGAGACCCAAGCAGGGTTTGTGGCAAAAGGAAGCAATGTTTCGATGTTGCATCGCAAGCTGCAAAGTCTGATCAAGAAGTCGAGCGCATAAGCGTTCGCAGCAACAGATACAGGGGCGTCGCCAAGCGGTAAGGCAGCAGGTTTTGATCCTGCCATGCGTTGGTTCGAATCCAGCCGCCCCTGCCATTTTCCTTATACTCATCCAGGTTACCCTCAGCCTTCAGGTACTGCGCGTGTCCAAGATGATGGTCTTCACGGGGAATGCCAACCCCGATCTGGCTCGGCGTGTCGTACGTCAGCTGCATATCCCACTGGGTGATGTTTCTGTCGGTAAATTCTCCGACGGCGAAATCAGCACTGAGATTAATGAAAACGTCCGCGGTAAAGACGTCTTTATCATTCAGCCGACCTGCGCTCCGACCAACGATAATCTGATGGAACTGGTAGTGATGGCCGACGCCTTCCGCCGCTCCTCAGCTTCCCGAATCACCGCCGTGATTCCTTACTTCGGATACGCCCGCCAGGACCGCCGTCCGCGTTCGGCACGTGTAGCCATCAGCGCCAAAGTCGTCGCTGACATGCTCACTGTCGTGGGTATCGACCGTGTTCTCACCGTCGACCTGCACGCTGACCAGATCCAGGGTTTCTTCGATATTCCTGTCGACAACATCTACGGTTCGCCCGTACTGGTCGACGATATCGAAGACCAGCGTTTCGATAATCTCATGATCGTCTCCCCCGACATCGGTGGTGTGGTGCGTGCACGCGCCGTCGCCAAGTCGCTGGGTGTCGACCTGGGTATCATCGACAAACGCCGCGAGAAAGCGAACCACTCCGAGGTGATGCATATCATCGGCGACGTCGAAGGGCGCACCTGCATCCTGGTAGACGACATGGTCGACACCGCCGGCACCCTGTGCCACGCGGCCAAGGCCCTGAAAGACCACGGCGCTGCCAAGGTCTACGCCTATTGCACTCACCCGGTTCTGTCGGGTCGTGCGATCGAGAACATCGAGAAGTCGGTGCTCGACGAGCTGGTGGTGACCAACACCATCCCGCTGTCCGCCGCTGCTCAAGCCTGTGACCGTATCCGTCAACTGGATATCGCACCGGTAGTCGCTGAAGCGGTCCGCCGCATCAGCAACGAAGAATCGATCAGCGCGATGTTCCGCTAAGCGGAACGCACGCTGACGAAAAGCGCCCCGCCCCGGCATCGATGTCGGGGCGGGGCTTTTTTGCCATCCCCGTCCGGCGCTGGTCGCAAACGCCTTCGGGGGGCTATTTTGGAGAAACAAAATGACTGATTTCACCCTGAACGCCCAAGCGCGTACTGACCTGGGGAAAGGTGCGAGCCGCCGCCTGCGTCACTCGCTGAACATCCCTGCCGTTGTCTACGGTGGTAACAAGGACGCCGAGTCCCTGACCATCCTGGCCAAGGAAATCACCAAGCTGTTCGAAAACGAAGCTGCCTTCAGCCACGTTCTGGAACTGAACGTCGACGGCAAGAAGCAGAACGTCATCGTCAAGGCCCTGCAGCGCCACCCGGCCAAAGGCTTCATCATGCACGCCGACTTCGTTCGCGTCGTTGCTGGCCAGAAGCTGACCGCCAAGGTTCCGGTTCACTTCGTTGGTGAAGAAGCACCGGTCAAGAAAGGCGGCGAGATCTCCCACGTAGAATCCGAGATCGAAGTTTCCTGCGAAGCCAAGGACCTGCCTGAGTTCATCGAAGTCGACCTGTCCAAGGCCGAAATCGGCACCATCATCCACCTGTCGGACCTGAAAGCTCCGAAAGGCGTAGAGTTCGTCGCTCTGGCCCACGGTGATGACAAAGCCGTTGCCAACGTTCACGCTCCACGCGTGTCCGCTGAAGCTGCTGAAGAAGGCGCTGCCGAGTAATCCACTCGCACGCCGGCGTTGATCGGGTTACAGTGCCGCGCGCACCGTAACCCACCAACTCCAAGGAAAGAGCCCCTGACGTGACCGCCATCCAGTTGATCGTCGGCCTGGGTAACCCCGGCCCCGAATACGAACAGACCCGGCATAACGCAGGGGCTCTTTTCGTTGAACGCATTGCCAGCGCCCAGCGCGTTTCGCTGTCCGCTGACAAAAAGTATTTTGGCCTGACGGCTAAGTTCAGCCATCAGGGCAACGATGTTCGCCTGCTGATTCCCACCACCTACATGAACCGCAGCGGCCAGTCCGTGGCGGCATTGGCCAATTTCTTCCGTATCAAGCCGGAAGCGATCCTGGTGGCACATGACGAACTCGACCTGCCTCCCGGCGTCGCCAAGCTCAAGCGTGGCGGCGGGCATGGCGGGCATAACGGCCTGCGCGACATCATCGCGCAGCTCGGTAACCAGAACGACTTCCACCGCCTGCGGCTTGGCATTGGCCACCCGGGCGACGCCAAACTGGTCTCCAACTTCGTCCTGGGCCGCGCGCCGCGCGCCGAGCAGGAGAAGCTCGACGCCAGCATCGATTTTGCCCTCGGCGTGCTGCCGGACGTGCTGGCCGGCGACTTCGCCAAGGCCATGCGCGAACTGCACAGCCAGAAGGCCTGACTTTCTAGAAAGGGGAATTCCCATGGGTTTCAATTGCGGCATCGTCGGCCTGCCCAACGTCGGCAAGTCCACCCTGTTCAACGCCCTGACCAAATCCGGTATCGCGGCGGAGAACTTCCCCTTCTGCACCATCGAGCCGAACAGCGGCATCGTGCCAATGCCCGACGCACGCCTGGCGGCGCTGGCCGAGATCGTCAAGCCGAACCGCATCCTGCCGACCACCATGGAATTCGTCGACATCGCGGGCCTGGTCGCCGGCGCCTCCAAGGGTGAAGGCCTGGGCAACAAGTTCCTCGCCAACATCCGCGAGACCGACGCCATCGCCCACGTGGTGCGCTGCTTCGAAGACGAGAACGTGATCCACGTCTCCAACAGCGTCGACCCCAAGCGCGACATCGAGATCATCGACCTCGAACTGATCTTCGCCGACCTCGACAGCTGCGAAAAGCAACTGCAGAAGGTCGCTCGCAACGCCAAGGGCGGCGACAAGGAGGCCCTGGCACAGAAGGCCTTGCTGGAAAAGCTGATCCCGCACTTCACCGAAGGCAAGCCTGCGCGCAGCCTGATGAAGCACATGGCTGACGATGAAAAGGCCGCGATCCGTGGCTTCCACCTGCTGACCAGCAAGCCGGTCATGTACATCGCCAACGTTGCCGAGGACGGCTTCGACAACAACCCGCACCTGGACGTGGTGAAAGCCATCGCCGAGGAAGAAGGCGCGGTCGTGGTGCCGGTGTGCAACAAGATCGAAGCGGAGATCGCCGAGCTGGAAGACGGTGAGGAGAAAGACATGTTCCTCGAGGCCCTCGGCCTTGAAGAACCCGGCCTGAACCGCGTGATTCGCGCCGGCTACGAGCTGCTCAACCTGCAGACCTACTTCACCGCCGGTGTGCAGGAAGTCCGCGCCTGGACCGTCCGCGTTGGCGCCACCGCCCCGCAAGCGGCCGGTGTCATCCACACCGACTTCGAGAAGGGCTTCATCCGCGCCGAAGTGGTCGCCTATGACGACTTCATCCAGTTCAAGGGTGAAAGCGGCGCCAAGGAAGCCGGCAAGTGGCGCCTGGAAGGCAAGGACTACATCGTCAAGGACGGTGATGTGATGCACTTCCGCTTCAACGTCTGATCGCGCTGCAGGAGCATTCGGTACGCCGTCTCACTCCCAGCCAATAAAAAACCGCGCCTTTGCGCGGTTTTTTATTGGCTATTGGAAGCCTCGATGGGCGAGGGCCGCTAAGCGAACATCACGGCTACTGTTAATGCAGCTGGAATTGACAAGTCCAATCCCCCCGCTTTATCCCGCCGGCATCAACCACCATCATTGAATCAACCGCTCCACTGTCGACCATTGACGCAAGCAACACTGCGAGGGCCCGCACATGACCAGCATTCCCCGCGACACCCTGCCATCCGCCCGCAATCTTCAGGCACGGCTGGAGCCGGTGTTCTACGCCCTGCTGCGCGGTGTACTGGGCATCGTCATGTTCACCCACGGGCTGCCCAAGCTGCTGGGTGACTCACATGGCTCGATGGCCGATCCGATGGCCAGCTCGACCCACCTCATCGGCAACGTGATGGGCCTGCCGTTCGCTGCCGAACTGGCGTTTCTGGTGATGCTGCTGGAAACCGTCGGCGCGCTGATGCTCGTCGTCGGCGTGCTGACCCGGCCCGTTGCCCTGGCCATGGCGGCGGAGATGGTCGGGATCAGCTACGCCCTTAGTCCGACCTGGCCGTGGGTGGACCGGGGCATCGAATATCCGGTGATCCTCGGCAGCCTGGCGTTGTACATGGCCATCCGGGGCGGCGGACGCTTTGCCTTGGACCACACGTTGTGGCACGGGCGCTAAGTGCAACACGGCCCGTTCAGGCAACGCTCGCATCCCCACCTGGCGCCTGGTCCATCGCCTGCAACAACTCGATGAACGCCTCGGCCTGGGGCGACAGCACATGACGGCGCAGGCTCACCACGCCGTCACGAATCTGCAGGGCTTCAAGGTCCGGTGAGATGTCCACCGGCTTGAGCTGATGCAATCTAGCCCCCTCCTCTGCCGCCAGGCTCAATTGCAGCTGTGATGCACAGCCGATGGCATCGGACTGCAGGACGATATCCAGCAACGGCCGCCCGTTCTCGCACTCCACCGCCGGCAGGTAATCACGACGCCCCGAGTACTGCAGCACGAGGCTGCGCACACCGAAGGAGCACACCGTCGGAAAGACGAGCAGTTGCTCGCGGGTAACACCTTCCTGGGTTGCCAGTGGATGGTCGTGACGGCAGAAAAAGCACCAGCTGCGCGGCTGCAACTGACGGATGCGGTAGTTGGGGTCGAGCTCGAAGCTTTGCGAACTGGCGATGAAAAACTCGATTTCTTCGGCCATCAAGCGCCTGTTGAGGTTTTCACGGGTATCGACGACGAAGTGGGCGTTGACCTGCGGTTGCAAGGCGATGAAGCGCGCCAGCGTGCGCGGCACCAGGCCGGCAGCCGGTGCCGGAGCGCAGCCGAAGTACAGCATGTCGCGATCAGCGCTGTTGAGGCGGCTGATCTTCTCACCGAGCTCTTGCGCCTTGCCGAGGATGTCCAGTGCATACGACAGCAGCAGTTGCCCCTGTGCTGTCGGCGGCAATCCCTTTTGCTCGCGCTCTAACAGCTTGCAGCCGGCCTGATGCTCGAGGGCCTGGATGCTGCGGCTGAAGGCCGGCTGCGAGAGGCTCACGGCCTGTGCCGCGAGGGAAAAACTCCGGTGATTCATCAAGGCAACGAAATGCCGGAGATTCCTCAGCTCGTAATGCATTTGATGCATGACCTCTTTTGCAAAAAGCAATTGTGTATGCGGGTGGGGAATCTTAGTCTTAAAGAACCAAAGCAAACAAATATTTATATTTTAATAACCTTCTGGAATATCTACTGCCGTTACTCCGGATGCAGCAGGACAGCCACCATGAGTATTGCGAAAGAAGACACTTCAGGAACTGAACGCGAGTACAGCGCCGATGTGCTGGTGATCGGTGGCGGCCCGGCCGGCGCGTGGGCGGCGATCGGCGCTGCCGCAAAGGGCGCCAAGGTCATTCTGGTCGACAAAGGCTATTGCGGCGCCTCCGGGGCTACTGCGCCCTCCGGCACTGCCGTGTGGTGTGTGGCGCCGGAGGCCGAAGCCCGCAAGGTCGCCAAAGCGAGCCGCTATGCCATGGGCGGCGAGCTGGCCGAGCCGCGGTGGATGGATCGCGTCCTGGAGCAGACCTGGCGCAATCTGGAGTTGCTCGCCGAATGGGGCTATCCGTTCCCGGTGGGCGAACAGGGCCGCCAGCGGTGGGTGTCGCTGCAGGGCCCCGAGTACATGCGCCTGATGCGCAAGCGGGTCAAACAGGCAGGTGGGCGCATTCTCGATCACAGCCCGGCGCTGGAACTGCTGGTCGATGAGCACGGCCAGGTCAGCGGCGCCACCGGCATCAGCCGGCAGAAGCAGCAGCGCTGGAGCGTGCGTGCCGGGGCAGTAGTGCTGGCCACCGGTGGCGTGGCTTTTCTCAGCAAAGCGCTGGGCTGCAATGTGCTGACGGGCGACGGCCACCTGATGGCTGCCGAAGCAGGCGCGGAGTTTTCCGGGATGGAGTTCTCCAATGCCTACGGCCTGGGGCCAGCCTTCGCCTCGGTGACCAAGTCGGCACTGTACTCCTGGGCCACGTTCTACCATGCCGATGGCCGTGAGATCGAAGGGGCAGGCTCGGCGCGTGGTCGCGGTGTGATCGCCAAGACCTTGATGAACGAGCCGGTGTTCGCCTGCATCGACCGCGCCGATGCCTCTACCCGCCAATGGATGCGCTCGGCGCAACCAAACTTCTTCCTGCCCTTCCAACGCATGGGGCTCGATCCGTTCAGCGATCGCTTCCCGGTGACCTTGCGCCTGGAAGGCACCGTGCGCGGCACCGGTGGCCTGCGTATCTGCAACGACCAGTGCGCCACCTCGGTACCCGGGCTGTATGCCGCTGGCGATGCTGCAACCCGCGAACTCATCTGCGGCGCCTTCACCGGCGGCGGCAGCCGTAACGCCGCCTGGGCGCTGTCCTCCGGGCTATGGGCCGGGGCCGGGGCCGCCGAATTCGCCCGCGACCAGCGCGGCAGCGCCATGCGCCGCCTGCTACAGTCCGGTACGGTCGGGCTGCGAGGGCAAGGCAAGCATGCCTTCGACCCGGAAGCGACGATCCGCGCCGTCCAGGCCGAAGTCTTCCCGTACGAACGCAACTGGTTCCGCCAGGGCGACCGACTCGACGCTTCGCTTGGCCGCCTCGACCCGCTGTGGCAGCAGCTGCGCCAGGCCGCGCCCGCCACCCCCGAACACCTGCTGCGCGCCCGTGAAGCGGCCGCCCTGCTCGCCACCTCACGCTGGATGTACCGCAGCGCCCTGGCCCGCACCGAAAGCCGGGGCATGCACCGGCGCGACGATTATCCCCGGCTCGACCCCGAGCAGCGTCACCGCCTCATCAGCGGCGGCCTCGACGAGGTCTGGACCGCACGCGAAACACTCGGCCCCGCCGACCACAGCCTGCTGCCGGAGAAAGCCGCATGATCGAACTGATCAGTGCCGACCGCTGCACCGGCTGCAACATCTGCGTGCTGGTATGCCCGACCGACGTATTCGAAGCGGTGCCCGGCCAGGCACCGCTGATCGCGCGGCAATCCGAGTGCCAGACCTGCTTCATGTGCGAGGTCTACTGCCCGGAAGATGCGCTGTTCGTCTCGCCACTGGCCGATGAACAGGCCGCAGTGGACGAACAGCAATTGACCGCACAGGGCCTGCTCGGCGGTTACCGAGAAGCCCTCGGCTGGGGCAAGGGGCGTCACTCGACCGCCGCCCTCGATGAAAGCTACCAGTTCATCAAGGGAATCTAGGGGCGCTCGGCGCGGGCTCACCTGCGCCGTTTCAGGCCGTCCATGCCGGCGGGCAACTGGGCATCGGGGAAATGCGTCGAGAGCGTTGTCTCGCGCCACTGCTCCAGCTCTTCGGCACGCGCGCGCTCGTCGAGCCCATAAACGTACAACGCATCGCCACCGAGCAGCAGGCGCAACGGCAGGTCGTCGCGGCGCGACAACTGCACGATCAGTTCGGCGATTTTCTGCGGGTCACCCACTTCGTTGCCACCGTAGCCCGCCAGCAGGCGCAGCACATGGCCGACGGTCACATCGTAGTCTTCCAGCATGCCCTCGAGCGGACGCTTGGCCTCGCTCGCCCAGTCGGTGCGCATGCCACCGGGCTCGAGGGTGCAGACCTGGATGCCCAGCGGCGTGACTTCCTTGGCCACCACATCGCTGAAACCACCCACCGCCCACTTGGCCGCCTGGTAGCCCGAAAGGCCGGGCGTCGAGGTGCGCCCCCCCACCGAAGACACCTGGAAGATATGGCCGCTACGCTGCTTGCGCATCACCGGCAGAACTGCACGCGTCAGGTTGACGACACCGAACAGGTTGGTCTCGACCTGCGCACGAAAGTCATCCGCAGCCATCTGCTCGAACGGCGCGGTATGGCCATAACCCGCATTGTTGACCAGCACATCGAGGCGGCCAAAGGCATCGAGCGCAAGTTGCACCGCCTCCTGCGCGGCCTGCTCGTCGGTGACGTCCAGGGCGACGACCCGCACCTGCTGCTCGCCGTACTGCGCCACCAGATCGTCCAGGCGCCGTGGGTCACGGGCGCCAGCGACCAGAACATCGCCGTTGCGCAGTACTGCTTCACTGATGGAGCGACCCAGGCCACGGGCCGCACCGGTTACAAGCCAGACTTTGGACATGATTCGACTCCTTCGCCGATGCATATGAGTGATTAATCACTCATTTAAAAAGTATAAAAAAACCTGTCAGCGCCCCCCAAGGGCCGCCCACAGGGCATTGAATCCAGCCGTACGATAAGCCTCGGCCTGATCGGGTGACTGCTTGATGAACTCCATGGCTGTCTCGGCCATGGACACGAACATCGCGCCATAGAACGCCTGCGCCTGCTCTGCCGGCAACCCGCTGGAAGCGGTGCGCTCGCGCAGCAGTGCCCCCACCTCATCGAAACCCTCGCTGCCTGCGGCACGGTGCTCGGCATCGATGCGTCCGCTGACACTCAACTGGCGCAGAGCCTCGCGTGCCGCAGGGCTACCGATACCCCAGTCGACGTAACCGTTCCAGGCATGTCGAATAGCGGCCTCGGCCGTCGCGTTACGGGGAAAGTCAGCCATCATGGCCAGGCGCAGACCAGCCTTGAGCTCCAGGTACAAGGCGTTGAGCAGCACGTCCTTGTTTTCGAAGTAGGTGAACACTGTCCCCTCGGCCACACCCGCCAGCCGCGCAATGCGCGCGGTAGTGGCACTCAGGCCATCCTCGGCGAGCGCCTGGCTGGCGGCGGCGAGGATGGCGTTGCGCTTGTCGTGACTGCGGGGACGGGCCATGGCGATGTGGACACTTAACTGAGTGAGCGCTCAATCATATTCATATTCGCCTCCAACGCAAGCCCTCCCGACCTGCGGTACCCTTGCCGACCCAGCGCAGCAAAGAGCACGGCAGCGTCACCGATCAGCCGTTGCGGAACAGGAAGCTGTAGGCGTTGAGCGCCGGTACGCCGCCCAGGTGCGCATACAGTACCCGCGAACCTTCGGGGAACTCCCCATCACGCACCCTACCGATCATCCCCGCCATCGACTTGCCCTCGTACACAGGGTCAGTCAGAACACCCTCCAATCGGCCACACAGGCGGATCGCCTCCAGCGTGCCCTCGTTCGGCAGCCCGTATTCGGGATGGGCATAGCGGGTATCGAGCACCACATCGTCCTCGGTGATCTCGCGCCCCAGGTCTACCAGCTCGGCGGTGTGACGAGCGATGCGCAGGATCTGTGCCTTGGTCTGCTCCGGTTTGGCTGACGCGTCGATGCCGATCACCCGCTGCGAGCGGCCATCGGCGGCAAAACCGACCACCATGCCCGCCTGGGTGCTGCCGGTGACCGAACAGACCACGATGTAGTCGAACTTGAAGCCCAGCTCCGCCTCCTGCTGGCGCACCTCCTCGGCAAAGCCGACAAAGCCCAGCCCGCCGTAGGGATGCTCGGAGCAACCTGCCGGAATCGGGAACGGCTTGCCGCCCTTGGCGCGAACATCCGCCATTGCCTGCTCCCAACTGGGGCGGATACCGATGTCGAAGCCCGCGCTGTCGAGCCGCACATCGGCGCCCATGATGCGCGACATCTCGATATTGCCGACGCGGTCATACACAGCGTCGGAGTAGTTCACCCAGTTTTCCTGCACCAGCACGCACTTCATGCCCAGGTGCGCGGCCACTGCGGCGACCTGACGCGTCTGGTTCGACTGGATGCCGCCGATCGACACCAAGGTGTCACAGCCTTGTGCCAGCGCTTCAGGGATCAGGTATTCGAGCTTGCGTGTCTTGTTGCCACCAAAAGCCAGGCCGCTGTTGCAGTCCTCGCGCTTGGCATAGAGCTCGACCTTGCCTCCCAAGTGGGCACTCAAGCGCTTGAGCGGGGTGATTGGGGAGGGTCCGAAGGTCAGCGGATAACGCGTGTAGCGACTCAGATTCATGGCTGTGCTCCCAATTGCGAAACGCGCGGATCGCGGGCTCCGATAGCGTCAATGCTAGGGAGGTTGGCCAGAAAACGGGTTGCAAGTTTTCCATGAATTTCGAGCTATTGTTTTATTGAAAGATGATTTCACATCACTTTGTTGTGAGGCTCAAACATTGAAAGCAACAAATGAGCGCGAGCAAAAAAGGCCGTCACTCTCCGGCCCGCCACAGCTAGACCGTATCGACCGCGCGATCCTGCGAGCCCTGCAGCAGGACGCCTCGATCGCCAACGTAGCCTTGGCCGACAAGGTCAAGCTCAGCGCCCCGGCCTGTCTGCGACGGGTCGAACGCTTGAAGCAGGCGGGGTTGATCAAGGGCATCGTCGCCCTACTGGACAGCGAACGTCTCGATGCTGGGATGGTGGTGCTGATCGGCGTGGTGCTCGACCGCTCGACCCCGGAATCCTTCGCCGCGTTCGAAGCGGCCGCGCAGAAGGTCTCCGGGTGCATGGAGTGCCATGTGGTGACGGGGGAGTTCGACTACTTCATGTTGCTGCGCACACGCGACAGCCAAAGCTTCAACCGCCTGCACGCCGAACAGTTGCTGTACCTGCCAGGAGTACGCCAGATCCGATCGTTCATGGGCTTGCGCCAGGTGCTTTCGACGACACGAATCGTGTTGTAGAGGGGAGATTGCGCTGTTCTTTTCGCCAGCAAGCCCGCAAAGAGAACAGCGCAATCGGTGATCAACACGCCCAAGGCACTGGCGCCTCAGCCTCGATGCCATAGCGCGCGATGGCTTCGGCACACCGCTGGCGTTGCAACACACCTTCATCGGCCAGGCTCGAAAGCGCCGCCAGCACGATCTGGCGGCTGTCGACCTCGAAGAAGCCGCGCAGCTGCTCACGGCTGTCGCTGCGCCCGAAGCCATCGGTGCCCAAGGCAACGAAACGATCCTGCACATACGGCGCAACCAGGTGCGGCCAGGCGCAGACATAATCGGTCGCGGCGATCACCGGCGCGCCCTTGGGCAGGCACTGCACCAAGTGACTGGCCCGCGCCGGTTCCTGCGGATGCAGCCGGTTCCAGCGCTCCACCTCCCGTGCCTCGCGCGCCAGCTCGCTGAAACTGGTGGCGCTGAACACTTCGCTGGCCACGCCCCAGTCCTGTGCCAACAGGCGTGCCGCCGCCTGCACCTCGCGCAGGATCGTGCCTGAGCCCAGCAACCGTACCTTGCCAGTTGCCCCCTCCGGCATGTGCTGCTCCAACCGGTAGAGCCCCCGGATGATATCGCCTTCGACCCCATCCGGCAGGCTTGGCTGTGGATAGTTTTCGTTCATCAGGGTGACGTAGTAGAACGCGTCTTCCTGCGCTTCGAGCATGCGCCGCATGCCGTGGTCGAGGATCACCGCGAACTCACCGGCAAACGCCGGATCGTAGGCACGGCAGTTGGGCACGGTCGAGGCGATCAGCAGGCTGTGGCCGTCCTGGTGCTGCAGCCCTTCGCCACCCAGGGTGGTACGCCCAGCGGTAGCGCCCAGCAGGAAACCACGGGCGCGCTGGTCGGCGGCAGCCCAGATCAGGTCGCCGATGCGCTGGAAGCCGAACATCGAGTAGTAGATGTAGAACGGCAGCATCGGCAGGCCATGGGCGGAATAACTGGTGGCCGCCGCCACCCACGAGCTGATCGCCCCCGCCTCGCTGATGCCTTCTTCAAGGATCTGCCCGTCCAGCGCCTCGCGGTAGCAGAGGATCGAACCGATGTCTTCGGGCTCGTAGCGCTGGCCGACGCTGGAATAGATACCGATCTGCTTGAACAGGTTGGCCATGCCGAAGGTCCGCGCCTCGTCGGCGACGATAGGCACTACCCGCGGCCCGAGCTGGCGGTCCTTGAGCAGCCCGCCGAGCATGCGCACGAAGGCCATGGTGGTGGACATTTCCTTGCCATCGGCCTGGGTGGCGAACGCCGCGTAGCTGGACAGCGCTGGCACCGGCAGCCCCTCGGCCTGGCGTGGTCGCGACGGCAGGTAACCGCCCAGTGCCTGGCGACGTGCATGCAGGTAGCGCATCTCGTGGCTGTCGTCGGCGGGCTTGTAGAAGGCCAGGGACTCGGTCTGCTCATCGCTCAATGGCAGGTTGAAGCGATCGCGGAAGGCCATGAGCGCCTCGCGGTCGAGCTTCTTCTGCTGGTGCGTGGTCATCTTGCCCTGCCCCGCCTCCCCCATGCCGTAGCCTTTCTTGGTCTGCGCCAGTACCACGGTCGGGCGACCATCGCCTTGCTGGGCGGCATGGTAGGCGGCATGGATCTTCACCATGTCGTGACCACCGCGCTTGAGCCGGTCGATCTGCTCGTCGCTCATGCCCTGGGCCATCCGGGCCAGCGCCTCGCTCTGGCCGAAGAAATGCTCGCGGTTGTAGCGCCCATCCTTGGCGGCGAAGGTCTGAAACTGCCCATCGACGGTGGCCGACAGCGTGCGCTCCAGCTCGCCGCTTGCATCGCGGGCGAACAGGCCATCCCAATCCGATCCCCAGACCAGCTTGATCACCCGCCAGCCAGCACCGCTGAACAGTGCCTCCAGTTCATCGATGATGCGCCCGTTGCCACGTACCGGGCCGTCCAGGCGCTGCAGGTTGCAGTTGACCACCCACACCAGGTTGTCCAGGCGCTCGCGCGCCGCAAGAGTGAGCGCCGACATGCTTTCCGGTTCATCCATCTCGCCGTCGCCGAATACCCCCCACACGCGCCGCCCAGCGCCCTGACGCAGGCCGCGGTGCTCCAAGTAGCGCATGAAGCGCGCCTGGTAGATCGAACTGATCGGCCCGATGCCCATGGAGCCGGTCGGAAACTGCCAGAAATCAGGCATCAGCCAGGGATGTGGATAACTCGACAGGCCCTGCACATCGCGGCGCCGGGCGCTGATTTCCTGCCGATAGTGCTCCAGCTGCTCAACCTGCAAGCGGCCTTCGAGGAAGGCCCGGGCGTAGACACCCGGCGCAGAGTGCGGCTGGAAGAACACCAGGTCGCCCGTGCCCGGCGTATCGCCGCCACGGAAGAAGTGGTTGAAGCCGACCTCGAACAAGTCGGCAGCACTGGCGTAGCTTGCAATATGACCGCCCAGCTCGCCGTAGGCCTGGTTGGCGCGCACCACCATGGCCAGCGCGTTCCAGCGCATGATCGAGGCCAGACGTTCCTCGGTCGCCAGATCGCCCGGAAAGGCCGGCTGCTGCTCGACGCCGATGCTGTTGATATAGGGCGTGCCATGCCCTGGCTGCCAGCCCACGGCATGATGCCGCGCCAGCGCCGCAAGCCTGTCGAGCAGAGCCCGCGTGCGCGGCGCGCCTTCGTGTTCGAGCAGCGACAGTAACGCGTCGCGCCACTCGTCCAGGCCCTGGGTGTCGGTGTCGTCCTCGGCGGACGGCTCGCGCAACGATCCTGCAGCGTGATGGATGCTCATGACAGCACTTGCACCTCGGTGTACTTGTTGGAGGGGGACGGTTTCAGACCGCCAGGAAACGTTCCTCGAGAATTCGCTTGACCAGCATCCGCGCGACATCGACGACCTGCTCGACCTGTGTCACGGGCGAGCCCTGGCGATTGAGCGCGGGATCGAGCTGCAGGCAGCGCAGCTCATGGCCACACACTGAGCCTAGCCATGCCAGGCGCACCTGCCCGTCGCTCTCGAGGTCCAGCAGGTAGCAACGCTTGGAGACCGCTCGCAACAGGGCGCTGGCCTCGCACGCCGACTCGGCGGCAAGCGTGCGCTGCCCATCGCCTGCTGCCAGCCAGTTGGCCTGCAGGCCGTCCATGTCCTGCACGTGCAGATGGGCAACTTCGTTCCAGCCCTCAAGCGCAGCGTGCAACCCGATGCTCAGAATCTCGGGCAACGCTGCACTGGACACCACCACCACCGCCACGTCCTGCGATGGCGCCTTCACCCACCTTGCGAACCTGGAAATCGTCAGCATGGCCTGCTCCCTCTCGTCGGGTCTGTGCGCATGAAACCTGCTCCAGAACGATACTCAGCGCACGATTGAATTTCATACCTATTCTTACCCTTGAACAGGAACAACCTTCCAAGCTTCAAGCCCCAACTGAAGGCTGTCCCGTCATGGCTTCGTAAAGCAGGCAATCATCCCGGCAACCGCACAAACCTGACGGCAAGCGGGCTACACACCAGACCGAGGAAACGCGATGAAAGAACCCGCCAAGCCCATCGAGGTCAACACCCACGAACGCAAGATCCTGCGCGCACTGCAAGCCAACGGCCGAATCAGCAACGCGGAACTGGCGAAGAAGGTCGGGCTGAGCACCACCGCGTGCTGGAACCACACCAAACGGCTGTTCGATGCGGGCGTGATCAAGGGGGTGCATGCCCACGTCGATCCGAACGTGCTGCAGCAGGGCACCGTGGTGCTCATCGGCGTGGTGCTGGATCGCTCCACCCCCGAGAGCTTCGCCGCGTTCGAAGCGGCCGCGCGCAACCTGCAGCAGGTGCTGGAATGCTGGCTGGTGGCGGGGGATGTGGACTACTTCCTGAAGATCCGCGTGCGTGACCTGCCGGCCTTCAACCATCTGCACAATACGCAGATCATCGCCCTGCCTGGGGTGCGCCAAGTGCGCACGTTCTTCGTGCTCAACGAGGTGAAGTCCGGCGGTCTCATCTCGATCTGAGGCAACGCCACCCGCCTTGGTAAACCGTCCCAGGCGTGCATCCATTCCTTCTTTTTCGAGCTGTGCCCCGACGCTCTAATGCCGGGAGCGGTTCGTCGAAGACGCTCCGCTTCCCCCAAGAACGGAGCGTCCCATGCCACTCATCAAAGCATCCATGCAATTGCCGGTTCTGGCGGTGGCCTTGCTGTACACCGGGCTCGCCAGTGCACAGCCTGCCGACCCGCAGGCCGAGACCCTGCAACTGGAGCGCCGTGCCGAACAATGCGCACCGCATCTGGAGAGTCTTGAGCGGCTGCTCATCGACAAGATCCATGGCCTGGAGCCCACCATGGGTGAAAGGCTGCGACAGATTCCCGAAATCGAACGTCGTATAGCACACCTTCACCAGCAGCTGGACCAAGAGCGCCAGGACTACGAAAAAGTGTCGTGGCGCCCTGAGCACCGCATACGTCTGGAAGCGCTTGAAAACGAAATCTGGAACAACCAGAGCGCCATCCACTCGACCCGGCTCGACGAGCGCAACCTGACGGTGATGAAACCGGCACTCAGCAGCACCCGCCAACAACAGAGTGCCCTACTCCAGCAACTGGACGCATTCACCGCCGCACGCCATGACTGTGAACACCCCCAACGCGGCCCTCAGTGCTACGCCGAGGAGGTCCTGCCTCTGCATCCTTCGCTGAAGTCGGCACTCGACGACACCCATGCGCTGCTCGAAACGCTCTGGTCACCGCTCAGTGACGTTGCCTTCTATTCGATGGCATGGATCGACGACTGCGCGGCAACAGCCCCCCCTGGATTCGGGCAACAGACATCCCCCTGGTTCCACGCCCCCGCTGGATAGTTCTCCCAATTCACAGAAGAGGTCCACCATGTCTGAACTTACCCCATTCATCAGCCGCAGAGCCCTGATCGAAAAAAACATCCGTCAGGAACTGGCAACCCATGGCGCATCCCAACCGTTGAACCTGCCAACCGTCGACAGCCCGCTCGTGACTCACTATGTGAACAGGATCGAAGGCTCCTACGACTCATCACGCGCGAAGATCGATACGGACCACGCCATCGACCTGCTCTACATCGCCTACAACACCACGCCCCAACGCAACGGCGACATCCGCGTCAAGATCAGCAGCATCATGAACAACCTGATCAAAGCGCAGCAGGAGAGCGAACGCCAGATCAAGGCCGCCAGCAATGCCGCCAGCCGTCTCACCCGAAAGCTCAACCGCGGCCTGACCGGCTGGACCGCCGCCAAGGAAACCGGTGACATCGCGCAGATCAAGCGCTTCGTAAACAAAGAACTGATGGAGATGGCCAACGAGATCAAAAACTCGGCCATGGCGGTCAACGCGAGCCTGCAAACCATCGTCGACCGCTACGATTGCATCATCGATGACACCCACGAAGTGACTGCCAGCAGCGAAATGGCCTTGAGCACGACACTTGAGGCCAACGAAAAAATTCGCCAGGAAATTCTTCAGCACAAGGCTCGCAGCAAACAACTGGAATCGCTGATAGCCGACATGCAACAACAGGTCAAGCGCTACGAGTCACTCGCCCGCGACTATGCAAATCAAGCCAAGTCTTCCGAGGAGCGCGCCTTCTGGGCAGGCATCCTGCGTGGTGCTGCGCAGGTGATATCGGCCGCCATGCCACTGGCGGCCATGGCTGCCAGCGGCGGCAGCTCGTCTCTGGTCGCCGCTGCCTCAGTCGCCGCAGGCGTCGGAAAAGGCGCCAACGGTGCCCAGGGCAACGCCACTGGCGACCTCATCCGCCTGAAGAAAGAGCGCTCCGAGCATCGCGCCGAACTGGCGTTGATAAAGGAGGAGGTGGACAAACTGCAGACGTCGATCTCAGGTTATCAGGCGCAGAAAGGCAAGGAGGCCGACACCGGCAAACTCAAGGTGCTGGAGAACCGGATCACCGAAGCCGAAGGGCTTCTGGTCAAGGCCAAGGCCAAGTACCAGGAGGCCAAGGAGCACCTTGGATCACTGGAGTCCGCGCTCCAGACTCTGGCCTCGGCAGCCGGTGATATCAGCGATGCCAGCCGGGCACAGGCCAACAACCTGCGCCAGATGCAGCTGCAGATGCTCGATAATGCCGACAAGTACGAGACCGCCAGGCGCGAACAGGCAGCCGAACTGCTGGAAGTTTCCGTGCTGATGGCAGGCAAGGGCAGCGAGCAGGAGATCATCGAGCTGGCGATCAGGTCACTGAACCTGAGCGTGAGCGCCCTCAAGCGCACCCGTGAAATCGTCGTGGAAATAGCGTTCTTCTTCCGCTCGTTCTGCGACTTCATGGAGGTCATCCGCCAGGATGCCCAAGAGCAGATCGAAGAGTTCGAAGATGCCGAAGACATCGACTCGAACCGCGACTACCTCTTTTCGCAATTGTGTGAGTCCACCGACGCATTCTTCATCAGCCAGACCGGGCAGTGGATCGCCGTCGGCATTGTCTCCGATCATTTCGCCCTGACATTCAAGGACGGCTGGAGCAAGCTCAACAAACTGTCCGGAAAGTACATCACCAACGATGAACTGCCCGCCTACCTCACCGAGGCGGCGGGCAAGCTGGACATGATCGCAGCCGATCGCAATGCCGCCAGCCACGAGCGTCAGGTGTACCTGGAAAACTACCGTAACGAACTCAACGCCGATTAATGGCCGCCCGGCGGGGGCAAATAATCAGTTCAGAAAATCGTGAACTGATTATTTGCCCCCGCCGATTTTTCCCCTTGGCACGTCTCTCCAGAATCGCCTCACCACAATCACAATAACCGTGAGGCCACTCCCGTGGACCAGACCCTCCAGGTACGGCAAGCTGCCGCCGACCTCGTCGACGCCTTTGCCAGTAACGACACCGCCCGCTATTTCGCCTGTTTCAGCGAAGACGCCACCTTCCTGTTCCATACGCTGCCCCACCCGCTGCTGTCTCGGCGCGCCTATGAAGACCTTTGGGCTCAGTGGCAAGCCGACGGCTTTGCCGTGCTCGACTGCGCGTCGAGCAATGCCCACGTGAGCCTGCAGGGCGATCTGGCGATCTTCATGCACGACGTGGCCACACGCATTCGCATTGCCGAGCAGGAACAGGCGCTGAACGAGCGCGAGACCATCGTGTTCCGCCTGCAAGGCGAGCGCTGGCTGGCGTGCCATGAACACCTGTCGGTCGCCTCCTGCACCTGACTTTCGACAACGGCCTTGCCGCACTGCCATCGCACCCACAACAAAGCCTGCCACAGGCCAACAACACTCGCGCTGGAGCATCACCATGAGCCACTCGACCGGTATCGAGACCAATGGCGTCGAACAGATCCCCGACGATCAACGCGACGCCACCCCGCTTGACCTGTTCCGCCTGATCTTCGGCGGTGCCAATACCTTCGCCACCGCGGTGCTCGGCAGCTTCCCGGTACTGTTCGGGCTGTCCTTCCAGGCAGGGCTGTGGGCGATCCTGCTCGGCGTCGGGGTCGGTTCGCTGATCCTTGCCCCCATGGGGCTGTTCGGCGCACTCAACGGCACCAACAACGCCGTCTCGTCCGGTGCGCACTTCGGCGTGCACGGACGTATCGTCGGCTCGTTCCTGTCGTTGCTGACCGCCGTGGCGTTCTTTTCGTTGTCGGTGTGGAGCTCGGGCGATGCCCTGATCGGCGGCGCCAAGCGCCTGGTCGGGCTGCCCGAAACCGACCTCACCCTGGGTCTGGCCTATGGCCTGTTCGCAGTGCTGGTGCTGGTGGTATGCATCTTTGGTTTCCGCTTCATGTTGTGGGTCAACAAGATTGCGGTATGGGCTTCGAGCCTGCTGTTCCTGCTCGGCATCGTCGCCTTCGCCGGCCCGTTCGACGCAAGCTTCGCCGGCAGCGTCAACCTCGGCCAGCCGGGCTTCTGGGCCGCCTTCGTTGGCGCCGCGATCCTCGCCATGAGCAACCCGGTGTCCTTCGGCGCGTTCCTCGGTGACTGGTCACGCTACATCCCGCGCCAGACCCCGAAATCGCGCATCATGCTGGCGGTGATCCTGGCCCAGGCCGCGACCCTGATCCCGTTCCTGTTCGGTCTGTGCACCGCGACCCTGGTGGCCAGCCAGGCGCCGGACTACATCGCCGCCAACAACTATGTCGGCGGCCTGCTGGCGATCTCGCCGGCCTGGTTCTTCCTGCCGGTGTGCCTGATTGCCGTGATCGGCGGCATGTCCACCGGCACCACCGCGCTGTATGGCACCGGGCTGGACATGTCCAGCGTGTTCCCACGCCTGCTCAGCCGCGCGGCCGCCACCCTGCTGATCGGTGTGCTGGCAATCGCCTTCATCTTCATCGGCCGCTTCGCCTTCAACCTGGTGCAGAGCGTATCGACCTTCGCCGTACTGATCATCACCTGCACCAGCCCGTGGATGGTGATCATGATCCTCGGCCTGATCACCCGCCGTGGCTTCTACCACGCCGACGACCTGCAAGTGTTCACCCGCGGCCAGCGTGGTGGCCACTACTGGTTCCTGCACGGCTGGAACTGGCGCGGCATGGGCGCCTGGATCCCCAGCGCCGCCGTAGGCCTCTGTTTCGTCAACCTGCCGGGACAGTTCGTCGGCCCGCTCGGGGACCTGGCTGGCGGCATCGACCTGAGCCTGCCGGTCACCCTCGGCATCGCCGGCGTGCTGTACCTGATCCTGCTCAACCTGTTCCCCGAACCTGCCGGTGTCTACGGCCCGCGCGGCCCGCGCTGGGTACGTTGCAAAAGCGCTCCCGTGACACCCGTGACCACTGCCGAAATGGCCTGACTGGAACCCGACCATGACCACTCCCCATTACATCGACGGCCGCTGGGTCGAAGGCCAAGGCAACGACAGCATCAGCGTCTACGATCCCTCTTTGGGCGCACCTTTCGCCGAGCTGAGATCGGCCAGCAGCGCCCAGGTCGACGAGGCGGTGCAAGCCGCACGCCGTGCCCTGCCCGCCTGGAAGAGCCGCCCGGCCGCCGAGCGCGCGGCCCTGCTACGCGGATTTGCCGAGCAACTCGGTGCCCGCCGCGAAGAACTGATTGCGCTGCAGATGCGCAACAATGGCAAGCCACGGCACGAGGCCGAGATCGATCTGGACGACGCGGTGGCAACCTTCGCTTACTACGCCGAGCTCGCCGAACAACTGCCGCAGAAGAACCGCGACGTCCCCCTGGCCGCTCCAGGCTTTACCGCGCGTACCCGCCTGGAAGCCGTCGGCGTGGTCGGGCTGATCGTGCCGTGGAACTTCCCGCTGGTGACCAGCGCCTGGAAGCTCGCCCCGGCCCTGGCCGCCGGCTGCACCGTGGTGCTCAAGCCTTCGGAGATCACCCCACTGATCGAACAGGCCTACGGCCAGATCGCCCAACAGCTTGGGCTGCCGGCCGGGGTGCTGAACATCGTCAACGGCAAGGCCGAGACCGGCGCGGCGCTGAGTGGCCACAACGGCCTGGACAAGCTGTCGTTCACCGGCAGCAATGCCGTCGGCAGCCAGGTCATGCGTAGCGCCGCAGCCCAGTGCCGGCCAGTGACACTGGAGCTGGGCGGCAAGTCGGCGATCGTTGTGTTCGACGACTGCGACCCAGACCAGGCGGTGGAGTGGATTGTCGCCGGCATCACCTGGAACGCCGGGCAGATGTGCTCGGCCACCTCGCGCCTGCTGGTGCAGGACGGTATCGCCGACACGCTGCTACCACGGCTGCAGGCGGCGCTGGAGAAACTGCGCGTAGGCAACCCGCTGGTCGAGGAAGTGGAGATGGGACCGCTGACCAGCCAGGCGCAGTGGCTCAAGGTCGCCGGCTATTTCGCCACCGCGCGCGAGGAAGGGCTGAAGTGCCTGGCCGGAGGCAAGGCGTTGGACGCAGAGGGTTGGTTCGTCAGTCCGACACTGTACGTCGATGTGCCCGAGACCAGCCGCTTGTGGAGCGAAGAGATTTTCGGCCCGGTGCTGTGCGCACGCCGGTTCACCACCGAGGAACAAGCGATCGCCCAGGCCAACGACAGCCGCTTCGGCCTGGTAGCCACGGTCTGCTCAGCGGACCTCGAACGCGCCGAGCGCGTGGCCGATGCGCTGGAGGTCGGGCATGTATGGATCAATTCGGTGCAGGCGGTGTTCGTCGAAACTTCATGGGGGGGCACCAAGGGCAGCGGGATCGGGCGCGAGCTTGGGCCTTGGGGGTTGTCGGGGTATCTCTCGGTGAAGCACGTGACGCGGTGCGTAGGCTGAGGTCTCGGTGATGCAGTTGGGGCTGCCTTGCAGCCCATCGCGGGACCCGCCCGCTCCCACACTGATCGGGGCATGCCCAGAGGGTGGACGGATATCCCACTAAATCTGTGGGAGCGGGCTGGTCCCGCGATGGGCCGCAAAGCGGCCCCATTTGTGTCACACCGACTCGTCGGCCGCCCGCGTCCCTTCCTGCAGCAACACCATGCTCTGCGGCGACGACAGTGCGATGCCTTCCTCGCGCAGGCGCCCGAGAATGGCGAACAGCAGGTCGCTGCGCGCGCCCGACACCTGCCGCGGCCCGGCCACGTAGCCGCTGGCGCTGAGCACCATGCCGCTGGCGGTCAAATCCTTGAAGGTTACCGACGGCGCCGGGGCATCGAGGATCGCCTCGTGGTCGCGATAGGCCTGCAGCAGCAGCTCGCGCACGTGGTTGGCATCGGTCTCCAGTGGCAGGGTCAGGGTCACACCGACCACCCCCAGGGCGTTGGCCATGGTGACGTTGCGCACGTTCTGCGAGATGAACTGCGAGTTGGGCACGATCACCGTCGAACGGTCGGACATCTGGATCTCGGTGGCGCGCACGTTGATGCGCCGGATGTCACCTTCCACCCCCGCCAGGCTGACCCAGTCGCCCACTTTCACCGGACGTTCGGTGAGCAGGATCAGGCCGGAGATGAAGTTCTGCACGATCTGCTGCAAACCGAAACCGATACCCACCGACAGCGCACTGACCACCCAGGTCAGGCTGGTCAGGTTGATGTGCAGGGTCGACATCACCAGCATGGCCAGGAACAGGAAGCCCAGGTAGCCAACCAGCGTCACCAAAGAGGCACGCATGCCAGCGTCCATGTCGGTTTCCGGCAACAGACGCTCGCTCAGCCAGCGCTTGACCACACGGATGGCGAACAGCCCGCCGAAGAAGATCGCCAGCGCCAGGAAGATATCCTGGGGCACGATGTTCAGATTGCCGAGGATCTTGCCACCGCTACCATCCCAGTCGGCCAGGCTCAGCAGCAGCTCGCCGGGGCTGGTGCCGGAGGGCATGAAGGCCAGCAACGCGGCGATGAACAGCAATACGGTCCGACCCATACCGGCCAGTACCGTGCTGGCCTGGGCCTGGTGGCGCTGCTGCAGGCCTAGCGCCGAGGCCAGCGCCAGCCCACCGGGCTGACGCGGCGACAGCAAGGTTTCGCAGAGGTCGCCGAACACGGTCACCAGCAGGTAGGCGCACACCGCCACGACGCTGATCCACAGCAACTTGGCGGTCAGGAAGTAGGCCAGGGTGAGGTAGCCGGTGAGCAGCGCCAGCAGGATCGCGATGACCCACACCACCACCACGAACGGGATCAGACCCGCCAGGCCCGCCGGGCGCTCCAGCCCATGCTGGCGGCGAGTGCGGCGATAGCGCACCAGCACAGCAACGAACAGCAGCGATACTACCAGCGCGGTCAGGCCGTTGGTGGCCAGGGTCAGTGCCAGGCTAGTGCCGATGACGCTGTTGATGCGCTCCTGGGTCAGCAGCAGCACCAAGGCCAGGGCCAGGGCCTGCGGGAACCAGCCCAGGGCGCTGGCCACTTCGTCGGGAATCGGCGGCAGGCGCCAGGACGGACGTTGCAGCATCAGCATGGCGCGGCCCAGGCCAGAAATGAAGGCGCTGAACACCACCAGGGTAAGGACGTGGTTGGTCAGGCTGGCCAGATCCGCGCCCAACTCGGCACTGCTTTCCAGGCCCCAGCGCAGCAGCGACACGGACCCGGCGATGGTCGCCAGGGTGGCCAGCGCCACACTCAAGGCCAGGGCGCTGCGGCGCAAGCGGCCTTCGGGCAGCCAGCGGATCATCGCATCGGCCAGCAGGCGCTCAAGCACCTTGCGCACCAAGGTCCAGACCAGCACAGCAGCGACCAGCGCGGTGATGAACAACCAGCGGTGCTCGGCGCTGAGGGCACTGGCCACAGCATCTGCCGCCTCGCCGCGCAGGTCGCGCAGGCGCGCCACGTCTTCATCGGTAGGACGGATCAGGCTCGACCAGAACGCCGGGCTCAGCGGGCTGGCGGCGCGGCTGGTGATCTGCGAGTTGAACAGGCTGCGGCGCAGGTTGACGATCTGCGTAGACAGGTCACGCGCCGACTGGGTGAGCTGGGTAGCTTCGGTCTGCTCGGCCACCAGGGCCTTTTTCTGCCTGTCCAGTTGCTGGCGCTGGCGCGTCAGGCTCTCGGGCTCCTCGGGCTGCACCGGCCCGAGCACATTGAGCTGATCATCCAGCCGGGCGACATCCGCCGTACGCTGCGTGGCCAGGGCATCGGCCTGGCGCTGAACCTGCAGCGCCGACTGACGCAGTTGCGAGAGCAGATCGTCATTGGCATTGCTGGTCACGCCCTGGCGGATCTGGTCGAGCCGGTCGCTCAACTGATCCAGGCTGGCATCTTCGTCCAGCACCTGCTGTTCGGCAGCGGCCAGGCTCGATACCGGCGTGGCCGGTGCCGACCAGGCAGGCATCGCCACCCACAGCAACAATGCCAAAATTCCCACGTAAAAACGCTCAAGGCTCATACGCCTCATCGAAATCCCCTCTATACAGCTCGACAGGCGGAGGATTCTACGCTGCCGCGGCGATCAGGTGATGACCGTTTCTCGCGCCAGCAACTGACGCTTGCGTTCCACGCCCCAGCGATAGCCACTGACATCGCCGTCACGCCGTACCACTCGGTGGCAGGGAATTGCCACGGCAATGCGGTTGGCTGCGCAGGCCAGGGCTACGGCACGCACCGCCTTGGGTGCGCCGATGCGCTCGGCGATATCGCTGTAGCTGACCCGGCCGCCCGCCGGTACCTCGCGCAGCGCCTGCCAGACACGCTCCTGGAAGGCGGTGCCCTGTACATCGAGGGGCAGTTGCAGCCCCAGCGACGGCTGCTCGACAAAACCCACCACCTCGGCAACCAGGCGCTCGAAAGCAGGATCACCACCGATGAAATGGGCCTTGGGGAACTGGTCCTGCAACTGTTCGAGCAGCGTTTGCGGGTCATCGCCGAGCAGGATCGCGCAGATGCCGCGCTCGCTTTGCGCCACCAGGATCGCCCCGAGAAAGCACTGGCCAAGGGCAAAACGAATGGTCGCGCCCACGCCGCCGGCCCGGTACTCACGCGGCTGCATGCCCAGGCGCTGGCCCGCGCTGGCATAGAAGCGACTGTTGGAGTTGTAGCCTGCGTCGTAGATCGCGTCAGTGACGCTGCCAGCCTGCTCCAGCCCCTCCCGCAAGCGTCTGGCACGAAAGGCCGAGGCATAGGCCTTGGGTGTGAGGCCGGTTTCGGCCTTGAACAAGCGGTGCAGGTGGAAGGGGCTGACACCCAGTTCAGCACCCAGCTGCTCGAGTTGAGGCGCGCTGCCGTGGGATTCGATCAGCCGGCAGGCACGCGCAACCAGCGCGGTACGCCTGGCGCCAGGGTCGGCGAGGGTTGCCGTACAGCGTTTGCACGGACGGTAGCCGGCGGCTTCGGCAGCGACGGCATCATCGAAGAACTCGACGTTTTCGCGCTTGGCCATGCGCGACTTGCAGCCTGGCTGGCAATAAATGCCCGTGGTGCGCACGGCATAGACGAAGTGACCGGCCGCTTCTGGATCGCGGGCCTGGACGGCCTGCCAGCGGGCGGCATCGGTGTTGTACGGGGTGGCTGGCATGGGCGGGGCCTCTGGGGTGATTGGTTGTCAGCGTGGCAGGTTCTGTTGGGCTGGGCTCTCCGGTTCTTGCGGGGTTATTTTGTGCCGGCCTTTTCGCGGGCAAGCCCGCTCCTACAAGAGCCAGCACACCCTTGCCCGCGAAAAGGCTCCACCTCAAGCCCGCCACAGATACCAGGCCGCCACCGTCCGATAAGGGCTCCAGACGCCGCCCAGCGAGCGCATCTGCGCCGGCGTCGGTGCCTTCTCCAAGCCCTTCAGGCGACGGTATCCCTCGCGCACCCCGAAGTCATCCACCGGCAGGATGTCCGACCGCTCGAGGCTATAGATCAGCAACATCTCCACCGTCCAGCGCCCCACGCCACGCAAGGCCACCAGGCGCTCGATCAGCGCCTCGTCCTTCATCGCCAGCGCCTCCTCGCGCCCGGGCACTGCCCCTTCGAGGCGGGCCTGAGCGATGTGCAGGATGCTCGCCAGCTTGCTCGCCGAGAAGCCACAACCGCGCAACACCTCGGGGTCAGTGGCGAGCAACTGCTCGGGCGCAGGAAACGCCACCTGCGGATATAACGCCAGCAAGCGCCCGAGTATCGCCTCGGCGGCCCGCGCATGCAGTTGCTGGTACGCCACCGCCCGCACCAGCGCCTCGAACGGCTCACGCCCAGGCGTAGCGCGGTGCAGGCACGGCCCGACCGCGGCGATATGCCGGGCCCAGTCCGGGTCCAGCCCGCTGAGGAAGTCGATCGCCTGCTGATAGGCGTGCGGCGAGAGATCGGCATGGATCATGGCACGTTACCCGTGGAATGAGCTGAAAGCCCCATGTTAGACCAACCGTTCATCGCAAGATCGCCGAATCTTGCGCGACAAATTCCTGGTATGCCATTGCTCCGACAGCATTGCCCCGCATAGAATTGAGAACTATTCACAGTCACCTCCTCACTTCTTCGCAACCAGGGCCGCAGCCACGATGCAGATGAACGACATGCTCAAGCCTGCCGAAGTCGATCTGCTCTACCAGGCTCACCACGCCTGGCTGCGCGGCTGGTTGCGGGCACGGGTCGGCTGCCGGGAACATGCCGCGGACCTCGCCCAGGACACCTTCGTACGCCTGCTGCGCGCGCGTCAGGTTTCACCGCTGAAAGAGCCGCGCGCCTACCTCAGCAGCGTCGCCCGCGGGCTGATGATCGATCAGTTCCGGCGCCGTGCACTGGAACGCGCCTATCAGGAAAGCCTGGCCTGCCTGCCCGAAGGCGAAGCGCCCAGCGAGGAGCATCGCCTGGTGATCCTCGACACCCTCGAACGCCTCGACCGCGCCCTGCAACTGCTCAAGCCGCGGGTGCGCCAGGCATTCCTGCTGGCCCAGCTCGATGGCCTGAGCATCCCGCAGATCGCCGCGCACCTGAAAGTGTCCCGGGCCACGGTCGAGCGCGACCTGGCCCGGGCGCTGGGCACCTGCTATCGGTTGCGCTATGCCGACGCCTGAGCGCATCCCAGCCCAGGCCCAGGTCGATGAGGCGATCGACTGGCTGGTGAAACTGCGCTTCGACGATCCATCGGCACACCATCAGCAGCAATTCCAGCACTGGCTGCACAGCCATCCGCACAACGCCCTGGCCTGGCAGCGGGTCAACAGCCTGGGCAACGAACTGGCCGGCCTGCCTCCTGACCTGAGCCGGCGCACCCTTGAGGGCAGCCAGCGCCAACGCATGAGCCGGCGCAACAACCTCAAGCTGTTGGTCGCATTCGCCGCTGCCGGCGGGGCTCTCTGGACCGCGCGCGAGCCCCTGGGCCTGCCAGCGCTGATGGCCGACAGCCGCACCGCGACCGGCGAGCGCCGCGACTTGCAAGGCAGCGATGGCAGCCGCATCCAGCTCAACACCGCCAGCGCCATCGACCTGCGCTACAGTGCCGACCTGCGCCTGCTGACACTGATTCGCGGCGAAGTCAGCCTGGACAGCAATGCCAGCGACAACCGCACCTTTCACATCGACACCGCCATCGCCGACATGGACACCCGTAACGGCCAGTTGCTGCTGCGCGAGAACGACGACGGCCTGCTGCTGGCGGTTCGCCGTGGCGAGGTACTGCTGTTCCCCTCCTCCGCTCGCCCACGGTGGGTAAAGACCGGCGAGGTGCTGCAGGTGAGTGCCTCGGGGCAAACCGAGGTGGCGGCCCTGCATGGCGACCCGTGGGGCTGGACCGATGGCGTGCTCAGCGTGCAGCAGATGCCGTTGGGCGAGTTCGTGGCCGAACTTTCGCGGTATCGGCCGGGGCTGCTCAGGTGCGCACCGGAAGTCGCCGGGCTGAAGGTTTCGGGGACTTATCAACTGGCAGACACCGATCAGATCCTGCTGTTGATCGCACGAAGCTTGCCGGTACGCATCGACTACCGCACGCGCTACTGGGTGAGCATCGACTTGGCCTGATCCCCGGGCGTTTGGCCAGTCACCCTGTGTCATGAAAATAAATGAGGTGGAATCTCATTCTCGTTCGGCCTGAAGGAACAAAGCCCGAAAAGTGGTCTACCCAACCTTCAGGAGCGTTTCATGATTCGCCCGTGTTCCCCCCGCAACGACAGCCTGCGCAGCGCCATCCACGCCGCTGCCTTCGGTCTGGGCTTGGTCACTGCTGCACTCTCCGCCCAAGCCCTCGCCGCCCCGGCCAGCCAGAACCAGCAGATCGCCTGGAACATCCCGGCAGGCCCGTTGGCCCCAGCGCTGGACCAGATGGCCCGCCAGGGCGGCCTGAACCTGTCGTTCGACGCGAACAGCCTCCAGGGCAAGACTACCCGTGGCGTGCAGGGCAGCTACGACAGCGCCCAGGCCCTGTCGATCCTGCTGCAGGGCAGCAACGTGCAAGTCCAGCAACAGAGCGACAAGAGCTTCATGCTGATCCCCGCGCTGGACGTCGGTGATGCACTCGAGCTTGGCGCCACCAGCATCTCCAGCGACCGCCTGGGCGAGACCACCGAGAACACCGGCTCCTACACCACCGGCGCGGTGACCATCGGCAAGACTCCGCAAAGCATCCGTCGCACCCCGCAGTCGGTGACCGTGGTCACCCGACAGCGCATCGACGACCAGAACATCACCAACCTCACCAACCTGCTCGAACAGACGCCCGGGGTAGTGGTCAACCTGACCGACAGCGAGCGCGTGCAGTATTACTCGCGCGGCTATTCGATCGACGCCATCCAGTACGACGGCGCCACCGTGGTGCAGAGCAGCGGCGGTGGCTCGTTCATCCAGAGCGACTCGGCAATCATCGACCGCGCCGAGATCCTGCGTGGGGCCACCGGCATGCTGCGCGGGGCGGGCAACCCTTCGGGCACGGTGAACCTGGTGCGCAAGCGCCCGACCTACCAATACCAGGGCAGCGGCAGCATTACCCTGGGCACCTGGAACGCCCAGCGCTATGTCGCCGATATCTCCGGGCCATTGACCGAAACCGGCAACGTGCGTGGGCGGATCATCGCCGTGCACGACGACAAGGACCACTTCCAGGAGTCGCGCCAGGAACGCAAGGACGTGCTGTACGGCGTACTGGCCTTCGACCTGAACGACAGCACCACCCTGACCACCGGCCTTGAATGGACCAAGCTCGACGCCACCGGCGCATGGGGCAACCTGCCCGCCAACTACGACGGCTCGCCGCTGCCGTTTGGCCGCAGCACCTACCTGGGTGCCGACTGGAACCGCTGGAACCGCAGCAACCTGCAGACCTTCGCCGAGCTCGAACATCGTTTCGACAACGACTGGAAGCTCAAGCTGATGGCCCAGCGCACCCACTTCGAGTTGGCCGACGATGGTTTCAAGCAGACCTACTTCACCCGCGCCACCGGCGCCGCCAACCCCACCAACAACCCGTACCTGATGAGCTACCAGGTCACCGAAGGTGATGGCGGCGAGAGCCTGCAAAACAACCTGAGCGCGACCCTCAATGGCCCGTTCGACCTGCTGGGTCGTACCCACGAGCTGATGCTGGGCGTCGAGCGTATCCGCAACGATTCTTACGCCTCGGCCACCAACTACGTTCAGTCGGGGGTGTTCGACATCCGCAACTGGGACCCCAAGACCAGCCTGGCCAACCCGTCTATCGACATCCTCGCCCACCCGGTGCGCACCCGTACCACCCAGGAAGGTGCCTACGCCACCTGGCGCATTTCCCTGGCCGACCCGCTCACCGCGATCATCGGCGCACGCACCAACTGGTACGACTACGAGCAGGAAAACAACACCCGCTCCAACGGCAAGTTCAGCGTCGACAACGAAGTGGTGCCCTACGCGGCGCTGATCTATGACCTCAACGACAATTTCAGCACCTACGCCAGCTATACCGAGATCTTCAACCCGCAGACCGCCACCGACGCCACTGGCTCGGTGCTCGCGCCGGTCACCGGCGAGGCCTACGAGACTGGCATCAAGGGCGAGTTCTATGACGGGCGGCTGAACACCTCGCTGGCGTTCTTCCGCATCTATCAGGTCGGCAACCCGCTGGACGACATCAGCGGGCCAAATCCCTGCCCACCGAACTACACCAGTGGCTACTGCAAGGTTGCGGCAGGCAAGAACCGCAGCCAGGGCTTCGAACTGGAGATTTCCGGCGAAGTGCTGCCGGGCTGGAACGTGACCGGTGGCTATACCTACAACACCACCGAGTACCTGAAGGACACCACCAGCAACACCGGCAATGCGATTCGCACCACCGACCCCAAGCGCATGCTGCGGCTGTTCACCAGCTACCGCCTGCCGGGTGAGCTGGACGCCTGGACCATTGGCGGTGGCGTGCAGGCCCAGAGCGACATCTACAACCGCAGCGGCACTGCGGTCGCCACGCAGTCGGGGTATGCGGTGTACAACGCGATGGTCCACTACCGCTTCAACGACCACTATTCGTTGCAGGTCAACGCCAACAACATCTTCGACAAGCAGTACTACCGCCAGGTGGCACCGACACCGACCGGCTACTACTGGGGCGATCCGCGCAATGTGTCGGTGACCTTGCGCGGGAGCTTCTGACCTTCCCGGACTGAATGGGTCTGTTCGCAAGCCAGTCGCAGCGGCGGTTCGGCGCCCCACAGCCCCTCTCCCACGGAGATACCGCTGCTGTCCACAGCGGTAGCTTGCCTCTGTGGGAGCAGCGGTTCGGCGTCCCGACTTGCCCGCGAAGAACCCTCACTGGCCCGGGCTGACTTCCACGCTAACCCGCCCGGCCCGCCGCCACGCCTGCCGTGCAAAGCACACGAACAACCCTGCCATCACCGCCAGCGCCATGGGCAACCCATGCGGCGCGACGTCCATTGCCGCACCGCTGACCAGCGGCCCGACCAGACTACCTACACCCCACAACAAGCCGACACTCGCATTGGCCGTCACCAGGTCCTTGCCCTTGAAGCGCTGCCCGATCAGCACCAGTGCCAAGGTATAGATCCCCCCAGCCACCGCCCCCAGCACCACCAGCAACGGCCACAGCAGCCAGGTCATCTGCAGCAGCCACGGCAGGGCGATACCGATCGCCATCGCCACCAGCCCACACACCAGGTGCAGCCCGGTGCGCTCCACCCGGTCCGCCAGCCAACCCAGCGGCAGCTGGAACAGCATGTCGCCAGCGAACACCACCGTCACCATCAGCGCGGCCACGCCTATTGCAAAGCCATGGCTGGTGGCATACACCGGCAACAACGACAGCACCACGGCGTCGAAGAACGAGAAGAACAGCACCGCCACGCACAGGGCCGGGGCAACACGGAAGAAGCCGCCCAGGGTGAAGCTCTTGTCGTCTTCCTCGCCATGCTCGACATGATCGTTCGGCACCGTGAGCAGGATGCACAGCAACGCCAGGCCATAGCAGGCGGTGACCACCCCCGTCACCCAGGGGCTGTTGGCACCGACCAGCGCCAGCATCGCCGGGCCCAGCACCTGGAAGCCTGTGAAACTGGTGGCGTACAGGGCCATGATCTTGCCGCGGTTGTGCTCAGGGCACAGCTCGTTGACCCACGACTCGCCCAGGATGATCGCGATGCCCATGCCGACCCCTAGCGCCAGGCGCAGCAGCGCCAGCAGCCAGATCGACGCGAACGACCACTCCAGCAGGCCGATGCTCAGGGCACAGAGACTGAAGCACAACAGGTAGATGGTGCGCCGGGTGAGGAGCCGGCAGCAGGCGTCGACCATGAACGCCGAAAGCATCATGCCCGCAGCGGGAATGGCCGAGACGATGCCGATTTCCAGGGTGCCAGCCCCCGCCTCGTGCAGACGCAACGACACCAGCGGCAGGCTGGCCCCCAGGCTGAAGCCCACCACCGACACGGCGAACAGAAGGCCCGCCAGCAAACGCATGTTCATGTACCACTCCAGACAACTGAAAAAGACGTGCAAACGCAGGCGCCCACGGCCACGCCGAGGCGGCGCAGCAGACAGGGGCGCAGATCAGTTCAGTGCGTGGTGTGTGGCGAGAAGGTGAAGGCGAACAGGACGCTGCGCCGGCGCTTGAGCACCGTGTCGCTCGGCCACGCGCGACGCGCTGTCGGGGCGACAGGCAGGCATGTGTGGCTGAGGGAGGGTGAGCGGCGCATTGCTTGAATCGCAGGGAAAAATGAAGGAGGCGGCACTCTAGGCCAGGGCTGATCGTTCAGTCAACTGGGCGGCCCCTTTCGCGGACGAACCCGCGAAAGGGGCGCAACACGCGCTTTGGTGTCTCAACGCTTGCCGGTGGACGGCAGGAACACCGCCAGCAAGCCGAACAACGGCAGGAACGAGCACAGCCCATATACGTACTCGATCCCGCGCAGGTCCGCGAGATAGCCCAGCAGCGCCGCGCCGATCCCGCCGAAGCCGAACATCAGCCCGAAGAAGATGCCTGCGATCATGCCGACGTTCCCCGGCACCAGCTCCTGGGCATACACGACGATCGCCGAGAACGCCGAGGCGAGGATGAAGCCGATCACCAGGCTCAACACCGTGGTCCAGAACAGATCGGCGTAGGGCAGCGCCAGGGTGAACGGTGCCACGCCCAGGATCGAGAACCAGATGACTGCCTTGCGCCCGATGCGGTCACCGATAGGACCCCCGAAGAAGGTCCCCGCCGCCACCGCGCCGAGGAACAGGAACAGGTGCAGTTGCGAGCTGGCCACCGACAGGTCGAACTTCTCGATCAGGTAGAACGTGAAGTAGCTGGTGAAGCTGGCCATGTAGAAGTACTTGGAGAACACCAGCAGCCCCAGCACGATCAGCGCGGCGAGCACACGCTGGCGCGACAGGCCATGGGTGGCGGCACCGGCCTTGCGCGCCTTGAACTGGTTCAGGTGATCCTTGTACCAGCGGCGCAGCAGCAAGGTCACACCGAAGAAGAACAACGCCGCCAGGCCGAACCAGGCGACGTGGGTCTGGCCGAACGGGATGACGATCGCCGCCGCCAGCAGCGGACCGAAGGCCGAGCCGGCGTTGCCTCCTACCTGGAAGGTCGACTGCGCCAGGCCGAAGCGCCCGCCGGAGGCCAGGCGGGCGATGCGCGAGGTTTCCGGGTGGAAGGTCGAAGAGCCGATCCCCACCAGCGCCGAGGCCAGCAGGATCATCGGGAAGCTGCCGACGAACGCCAGCATGACGATACCCACCAAGGTACACAGCGTGCCCAGCGGCAGCAGGTTCGGCGTGGGCCGCTTGTCGGTATAGAAGCCGACCCATGGCTGCAGCAGTGAGGCGGTGACCTGGAAAGTCAGGGTGATCAGGCCGATCTGGGCGAAGCTCAGGTCGTAGTTGGCCTTGAGCATTGGGTAGATCGCCGGCAACACCGACTGGATCAGGTCGTTGATCAGGTGTGCAAGTGCGCAGAAGGTGATGATCCGCATCACCAGCGGGCTGCTGCCGGAAGTCGGCGTTGCGCTGCTGGTCGCGGGGCTGGACGAGGTACTGCTGATGGCCATGGGCTCGACATCCGTGCTCAGTCAGATTGGGATCCGATTATTAGAAACATCTCGATACGAAGCCACCCTTATTTGCCTTGGATGTGCCATCCATCCGTCACGCACTTGCAAATGGTTCTCACTATATTTAGCATCCTCAACCAATTCCCCCGTATATACAGGGCCAAACCGCCCTTCTCGCGAGCAGACCGATCCCATGAACCCGATGCCCGCCGTGCAGTTCGATCACGATCCCCAACGCGAAGCACTGGAATGGTTCGCCCGCCTGCGCCAGCCGGGCGGTGATGAGCGGCAGCGCAAGGCCTTCGCCCTGTGGTGCCAGGATCCGGACAATGCCCGCGCTTTTGCGGCGCTGGAAAGCCGCTGGCAACAATTGCAGAGCCCGCCTGCGCGGCTGCGGCCACGGGAGGTGGCGGTACGTCGCAGTCACTGGGGCAAAGCGCTGGGGGCGTTGTTCCTGTTGCTGCTGGCCGCGTTGGCCTACCTCTACTGGCCGTTGATGCAGCGCCTGGGCAGCGAGCTGCACACCGCTGCGGGCGAGCGCCGCAGCCTGCGCCTGGCGGACGGTTCGACCCTGCATCTGGACAGCGCCAGCGCCATGAACGTCGACCTGCGCAGCCGCACCCGCCAACTACAGTTGGTTCAGGGCCAGGTGTACCTTGAAGTGATGCTCGATGGGCGCGCGCTGGAAGTGCAGGTGGACGATGCGCGGATCCAGGTGTTCGGCACCCGCCTCATGATCGCTCGCAACAGCGACTACGACGAACTGGTGGTGCTCAGCGGCAAGGCCATGGTCAGCCAAGGCGGCGACCAGCGCATGGTGTCGGCGGGCGAGCGGGTCAGGTTCAACCCGGTGCGTATCGACGCGGTGGAAAAGGCCGACATCAAGACGGCCGATGCCTGGCGCAACGGGCAACTGGCCGCCCGGGACATGCCCTTGCAGCAGGTGCTGGAGCGGCTTGCCAGCTACCAAGGGCAGCGGGTGTGGATGATGGACGAGCAAACCGCTTACCGGCGCATCAGCGGTGATTTCAACCTCGACCGCGCAGGCGAAACCCTCGACAGCCTCGCCGCCGCCCAACAACTGCGGGTCAACAACCTGCTCGGGCAGTGGCTGATCGTCCGCTGAAGCGGGCCTTCCGGCTAAGTTTTTGAAAGCGTGCAGATTTTTTTTGAAATGAGTGTTGACAGAGGGTCATCACAAGAGAATAATGCGCGCCATTGGCTACATAGCTCAGTTGGTTAGAGCATAGCATTCATAATGCTGGGGTCCGGGGTTCAAGTCCCTGTGTAGCCACCAAATACGAAAAGGGCTTACCGCAAGGTAAGCCCTTTTTCTTTGCCCTCGAGAATCCCCTTCAGCGTATGCCCGCCATGGCGACGGCCACCCCCAGGCCAATCAATGCCACTCCGATCACCCGATCCACCACGATCTGTCGTTCGATCATCGCCTTGCGCAGCCCGGCGCTGGAGAAAAACACCGCCACCAGGCTGAACCACGCCCAATGGGCCAACGACATGAAGGCACCATAGCCCAGGTTTATCGCCAGTTCGCTGCCCGGCTTCACCACCTGCGTGTAGGCGCTGATCACGAACAGCATGGTCTTGGGGTTGAGTGCGTTGGTGAGAAACCCCGTGCGCAGGGCCGCGAATGTGCCCGTCGCACTGACCGGCTCCTGGCTGTCGAGACGGATGCGTTGGGTATTGGTGAGCGACCGGTATCCCAGATAGACCAGATATCCCGCCCCCAGTGTTTTCATCAACACGAACAGCGTCGGGCTGCGGCTGATGAGCACAGCGATGCCGAACAATGTGTACAGCACGTGCACCTGAACCCCCAGGGCGATCCCCAAAGCTGCCGCCAGCCCAGCTCGACGACCTTGTGCATAACTGCTGCGGGTGACCACGGCGAAGTCCGCGCCGGGGCTGATGACAGCCAGAAGGGTGAACAGGGCAACGGCGATCAGTTCGGTCATGCGAGAAGCCTCGATAGGTGACGTTAGTACACAGGAAGTAAGATTATCGAGGGCGCTGGTGCGGGAAAAAATCGATTTTGCCGCCACCCTATCTGCTAGTTTTCATCACCTATCTTTTATCGCGCATGGCGTCTTGCCGCCACTGCAGCCCAGAACAGACAGCGGACGCCCCATGAAACTCCCCCACCTCACCGCCCTGCGCTACTTCGACAGCGCTGCGCGCAGCGAAAGCTTCGTGCGCGCCGCCGAGCAACTGCACGTCACCCATGGCGCGGTCAGCCGCCAGGTGCGGCTGCTCGAAGAGGGCCTGGGGATCGAACTGTTCGAGCGACGCAACCGCGCAGTCTTCCTCACCGCGGCCGGGCGAACCCTGTTCGACACCACCCAAACGATTTTCGAACAGCTCGCCAGCACGGTGCAGCGCCTGCAGGAACACGCACAGGACAACGTCCTGGTGCTGTCGTGCGAGCCCACCCTCGCCATGCGCTGGCTGATCCCGCGCCTGCCGGACTTCCATGCCCACCACCCGGACCTGCAACTGCACCTGGTGGCCGCGGGCGGCCCGGTCGACTTCACCCGCGGCGGTATCGACCTGGCGTTGCGCCGAGACGACTTCCGCTGGGATCGCCAACTGCACAGCCTGAAGATCTGCGAGGAATGGATCGGCCCTGTCGCCCGCGCGGGCGCGCCCGCCACGCTCGACGGCCAGCGCCTGCTGCATAGCCACACCCGCACCACAGCCTGGAACACCTGGCTGAGCCTGAGCGGCCACAGCGCCACCGGCGCAGAACGCAGCGACTACGAGCATTTCTATCTGTCGATCCAGGCCGCCAGTGCCGGGCTGGGCATGGCCATCGCCTCGGCACTGATGGTTGGCGATGAACTACGCAGCGGCCAGTTGCAGGCGCCCTACGGGTTTCTGCGCGACGGCTCGGCCTATCATCTGCTCAGCCCCCAGCCCCTGGACGACGACAGCAAGCGCCAGCGCTTCGCCGAATGGGTCTTGCGCCAGTGCCAGGGCAGCCTCGATCACCTGGGCCTGGCGCAGAACGACGAACCTGCGCTGCCGTCGCCACCCCAGGTGCGATAGCCCGCGGTATCGAGATGGATACGGCCTGAGGGATAGCGCCCCAGCCCCATGTTCCAGGCCTGCCCCTGCTGCTGCCAGAAGGCGCACAGCGGATTGGGGTCGGCCCAGTCGGGCAGCAACAGGTCGACAGCGAAGGCGCGGGTATGGGCGCTGCCCACCGCGCCCCCGGCACAGGCGTTGAGCTTGGGCTCGCGGTAGGCGGACACCACCTCGAACTGGCGCAGGATACCCTGCAGTTCGAGAGTGCGGATCAGTGCCAGGGTCGAGCGCACGGCCGGCCATTGCGCGCTCGGCGCCACGGCGAACGGCGAGGCGCGGCACAGACGCCAGTCCGATGCCGAACGCAGCAACTGATGGATCGGCACCACCCCGTACAGCCGCGCATCCACCAGCATCTGGCGAAACGCGCGGGTCTCGTGGTCGCCCGCCCAATGCGCGAACATCCGCACATCACGCTCGTCGGCGCTGACCCCTGTCATCGCCAGAAGCGACGTCGCCAACAGCCATGTTCCGACGCTTTTCATCCCCCACCTCTTCATCCAGTATGAGCAGCCCGCCGACCCTGGCGGCCACTGACAAGGAGTTAAGCATGCAAAAGATGGCTGTATCGGGCCTGGCCGCCCTCGCCTTCAGCGGCCTGGCACTGGCGGATGCACAGATCGACCTGGGCGATGCGCAACGGGTCACCCGCTTGTTCGCCTTCCCCAACAACTGCCACGTGATCTGCTTTCGCGACTGGACGCTGGAGCAGACCGTCGAGCACTACCTGACCCAGAGCGTACGCCGCGACGGCTATGCCGACGCCCAGGTGCAGGTGCGTCGCGACAACGACAGGCTGCATGCCCATATCAGCGCCGTTCCAGCCAGCTATGCCGAGCCGTTGCGCAAGCTACTCGACAGCGGCGAACTGGCCTACCAGGGCGCTACCCGTCTGAACAACGATGGCAAGTGGGCCTACGACTGGTACCTGTTCCTGCCACTGGGCATGGCCCTGGAAAATCGCCGCAGCATCGAGCTGCTGCACTTCCCGCCGGATTATTCGCTGACCCAGGCCCAGGACTACCTGCGCTCCAACACCACCGATCGCTGGGCACAGCTGCTGACCTTCAACGGTGTCGAGGCCAGTCAGACCCCGGCCTACCAGACCATCGTCGACATCGCCCCGATCGCTGCGCCCGCCAGCGCCGGCAAGGACCTGGAAGGCACCTACAGCTACTTCGCCGACTATCAGACGCGAATGGTCAAGGAGATGACCCTGCGCCACGACGCCAAGCCCCTGCCGATGGTGGCTTTCGGCGCACCGGTGCGCAGCTGGATCCAGCAGCAGTACGGGCCGAAGGTCAATGTGCTGGGGCTGGTCAGCATCAGCCCTGAAGCAGGTACCCAAGTGCCGGTGCTGGGCGCCAACCACCCGAGTGCGATCTGGTATGCGGCCGACAAGAACAACACCGGCGGGGATCAGGACAAGGCGGACGCCGCAGGCCTGAAGATGATGGGCCAGGACCTGACCGCCGCCTGCTGGCAGGCCGGCATGGGCCGCAACCCGCAGGCGGACGCCAAGCTGACACTGGAGGCCTGCTCGACCAAGTGGCAGGTGACCCAGAAAAAACAGACCTGCGAACTGTTCTACCGCACCCTCCGCGACATGACCCCGGAGCAGGCGGCGGCCAAGTGCAACACCGGCACCGTGACCCGCAGCCTGAGGGACCTGCGCAAACCCGTGGAGATCACAGCGCCGCAGGGCTGACAGGGGGCCATCTAGACTCTAAAGGCCCCGATCAGCCGCTTCAGCTCCACCACCTGGCTCGACAGCGCGCGGCTGGCGTCCTCCGTCTGGCAGGCACCCTGCGTGGTGTCCTGCGCCGCGCGGTTGATCGCCACGATGTTCTGGTCGATGTCATGGGCCACGGCCGTTTGTTGCTCGACGGCCGCGGCGATCTGCTGGTTCTGCTCGACGATGCCGCCCACCGCGCCCAGGATATTGGCCAGTGCCTGCTGCACCTGCCGCGCTTCATCCACGGTCCCCGCCGCCATCTGGTGGCTGCTGCCCATGGCTCGCACGGCAGCACCAACCCCTTCCTGCAGGCGCTGGATCATCTGCGCGATCTCCTCGGTGGAGTCCTGGGTGCGGCGTGCCAGGGTACGTACTTCATCGGCAACCACGGCAAAGCCCCTGCCCTGCTCGCCCGCACGCGCCGCCTCGATGGCTGCGTTCAGTGCCAGCAGGTTGGTCTGCTCGGCAATGCTGCGGATCACTTCCAGCACCCGGCCGATGGCCTGGCTGTCGCCGACCAGCTGGTTGACCGCAACCACCGTCTGGTCGATCTCGCCGGCCAGGCGAGCAATGCTGTCCTGCTGGTGCGCCACCAGGCTGCGCCCGTTGGCACTCTCGCGGTTGACCTGCTGCGCACCATCGGCGGCCAGCGCCGCGCTGCGGGCCACCTCTAGGGCGGTGGCGCTCATCTGGTTCATCGCCGTGGCCACCTGCTCGATCTGTTCGCGCTGGCCACTCACGGCCTGGTTGCTGCGTGTCGACACCGAAAGCACCTGCCCGGCCTGCTCCTCGACGGTCGCCACGGTACGCCCCACCTGCTCGATCAGCCCCCGGATGCGCCGCACGGTCTCGTTGAAACCCTGGCCCAACTCGCCCAGCTCATCCTGGCTGCGCACCTCGAAGCTGACCGTCATGTCGCCACCGGCCACCCTGTCCATGGCCGCACCGAGATTGCCAAGGGTACGCCGGGTCGACACATAGAAGCCGCTGTAGAGGTAGAGGATCGACAGGAACACGATGGCCAGCGCCGCGACCAGCGCCAGCATGTGCAGGCGGTGCTCGCCCAGGCGTGCCTGCAACTGCTGCTGCAGGTGGGCGATCGCTGCATCGTTGAGGCGGTAGGTTTCGCCCATCAGGGCACTGACCTGCTCGTAGAAGGCAGGCCAGGGCGCATCGAGGGTCTCGGCCACCACGACCTGGTCCTCGAACAGCGCCGCAGCCCGGCGCACCGTCGCCTGGCTGGCCTGGGCCTGCGCACCGAGGCTGGCCTTGGCCTGGGCATCGGCAGCCAACGCATCCTCCACCCGCAGGGCGTAGTCGGCCGACAGACGCTCCAGGCGTTGCAGCAAGTCTTCGAACCGCGCACTCCCCGCCGAATCGATGAAACCGCGCCCCAGGGCAACAGCGCCGATGGCCCGTCCTTCGCCGAGCATCTGGGTGACCTGGGCGGTGCTGGCACCGATCAGGTCGCTCAACTGGCGTACCGACGCCTGATTGTCCTGGCTCAAGCCCGCCTGGCTGGCCACCAGCTTGCCCAGCACCTGAGCCTGGGCCAGCAGCTTGTCGAACAGCGCGGTCTTGTTTTGCAGGGAGGTTTCGGCGCGAGCCTTGGCGAAGGCGTCGGCCAGCTCGACGCGCTTGGCTTCGAGTTGCGGATCCTGGCTCGCCAGGGCCTGGAGCTGGGCCTGGACCTTGTCCTCGAGGGCATCGATACGCGCTTCGACATCCCCGGCCTGGCCCGACTGGCCGAGCACGGCGTTGATCTGCAGAAGATTGCCCAGGCTTTCGAGGTCGCCACGCAGGGCCAGGCTGCCAGCCACAGGGCCAAGGCCGCTCAGCTCGACGCCTGTGACATGGAACTGGCGATAGGCATCGCGAACCAGATAGAAGCTGGTGACCAGCATGGGCAGGAAGAACAGGACGCTGATCAGGCTGAACTTCATGCCGAAGCTCAGCCGGTTCATCAACGCGATGGCCGGATGGAGCAGGCGCTTCATGGGTCACCTCCTTGGATTTTTATTGTTCTGCGGGGTAGCACAAGGCCATAACTGGCCGAGGCTCTGTATAGCGCAGAATCAATCCAAGGTTTGTAACTTAAGGTTAAGCGGCTTCGGCGTTCAGTTCAGAGCAGCACCGTCCACAGCGCAAACACCGCGTACCACAGCACCGCGCTGCGCAGCAGCAGTTCCCACAGGCTGTCCAGGCGCGCCAGCGCACTCTGCGCCTCTTCTTCCTCGGGAATGTCATCGGCCACCCGCCCGACACGGGCGATCAACTGCCCCGCGCTGATGTGCCAGTTGAGCACTTCGTGCAGCATCACCCGGGCCACCGAAACGAAGTTGCCGACCAGCGCGAAGCTCAATGCCAACACCCGCACCGGCAACCAGTCCATGGCATGGCGCAGCTGCGCCGCGCGCTCCTTGAGCGCTGGTTGATGGCTGTTTGCTGCACTCAGCGCCAGCAAGCGATACCCCAGTGCTGCGGCCGGGCCGAGCAGGAAATACCAGAAGATCACGGCAAAGAAGCTCTGGTACGCCTGCCATACCAGGTTGCCCTGCACCCGCGCCAGCAGGTCACGCGGATCGTCTGCAGCCAGGCCCAGGTCGCGCTCGGCCACATGCAGCGCCGCCTGTTCATCACCCCGACGCCAGGCGTCGCGGAACGGGCCGAGCGCCGCCTTGGCATCTCCGCGCCCAAGGCTGTAGATCAGCACCAGCAGGTGCACTGGCAGCGCCAGCAAGCCGTAGGCCACCGGCTGCAACACATGCAGCAGCAACGCCAGCACCAGCACCGGTGCCAGCACCAGGATCGTCAGGCTCCACCAGGGGTGAACCTTGCTGCTGCGCTCCAGACGCACCAACTCACCGAGGAAGAACCCGTCACGCTGCAAGCGATGGCGCAGGGACGAGAACTGCTCGACCCACAACACCAGTACCAACACCAGAAAACTCATGCCTTGTCCTCGTTCAGCGCGGCGCGGTAGCGGGGCCAGTCGAAAGCTGGCCCGGGATCGGTCTTGCGTCCCGGCGCGATATCGTCGTGACCCTTGATGCGTTCGGGGCTGATCGCAGGCCAGAGGCTGCGGATCTGCCGCGTCAGCTGTTGCAGGGCGGTGTACTGGGCATCGGTGTAGGGCATATCGTCGGTGCCTTCGAGCTCGATGCCGATGGAAAAGTCGTTGCATCCCTCACGCCCGTCGAAGCACGACACCCCGGCATGCCAGGCGCGGTCGAGCAACGACACGAACTGGGTGACCGCACCATCGCGCTCGACGAACAGGTGCGCCGACACGGTCAGGTGCTGGATGCTTTCGAAGTAGGGATGCTCTGCCGGGTCAAGCCGGTTCTGGAAGAACTGCTGAACCTTGCCCGTACCGAAACAGGCTGGCGGCAGGCTGATGTTGTGGATCACCAGCAGGGAAATCGCCTCGCCTTCGGGGCGGGCGTTGAAGTTCGGCGAGGGGCAGTGAGTGACACCGGAGAACCAGCCAGTGGCGCGGTCCAATTGCATGGGCAGATCCTGAAAAACGCCGGATACGAGGCTTCAGTATGCCCCGCCGACAGCGCGCTTGCATGTAAATGATTGTGGGTACCTCAACGTGCCTGGGCAATGCGCAGGCTGTCGAGCACCGCATCGAGGGCCCGCTCGAACAGCAGCCCGTCGTCCAGCACCCGTGCCTCGCCACGATGCAGGGCAAGGGCCAGGCCAATGCTGTTCCACTCGCGCACCTTCATGCCGGTGCGGTTGGCGAAGACCAGCCGATCACTGCTGTCGATACGCGCCACCAGCTTGCAGCGCAGCGGCTCGTCATCGTCGCTGAGCTCGATCCAGGTGCCCAGGCGCAGGCGCTGGACCTGGCGCAATTGCGGGCTGTGCTCGTCCAGGACCGGCGCCCGGCCACCTGCCGACTCCTCGGCGACGGCAAGGACGATATCCGTCTCCACCCGCACATCATCAGCCTCGTCCTGCCATTGGCCGGGCTCGGCACAGGCGCGCAGGTGCAGACGCTCCAGTTGCAGGAAGAACTCGCGCAGCGCAGCCGAATCCAGTGCCACACCCGCCAGCCCATCGCGCAACGCCTTGAGCAGCCCCGGCACCTGTTCGAGCAGGGCCTGGCGCGCTTGCGGCCCCGGGTGCGGTGCGATGCTGGCAAGCAGCGCGTCCATGGTCGCCAGGCCATCGATCCAGGCCGCGGACGCCTCGCCCTGCTTGAGCCAGGCGAGCAGCAGCACCTGGCTCCAAGAGTCCACCAGCATCTGCACCACCACCCGCGGCAATACGCGCCCGCGCAGGCGTTGGTTGAGCGCCTGCTGGACCTGCTGACGTGCCTGCAACGTCCGCGCCCGCCCCTCCTCGGCATCGCGGGTGCGCTGCTCCAGCAGCTCGTTGCGCCGACGCTCTTCGGTGCTGAAGAGCAGGAACTCGTCGAGCACCTCGGCGAATAGCCGAGCATCGTCGGTGAAATCGCTGAGCAGCCGCAAGACGATACGCTCCACCCGCGCCTGCAACCCTTCACCCGCTCCTTCCCAACCGATGGCCATGGCAGCGATCTCGTTGAGCAGGCGGCGCGCTGGATGACTGGCACGGCTGAACAGGCTCTTGTCGAGCAAGGCGACCTTGAGCAGCGGGATGTGCAAGCGTCCAAGCAGGGCGCGCAGGGGCGGGGGCAGGTTATCGTCGCGCTGGATGTGGTCGAACAGCAGGTCGACCAGGTTGATCATGTCTTCGTCGGCAGTGGCCAGGCGGCGGCGCGTGCCACTGCGAACGCTGACCCGCAGCAACAGTTGTTCGAGCTGCTGGCCGAGGTCGAAATCGTCGGCCTCGAACGGCCCGGGCACGTAATGCTGCAGGTGAGTGAGCAAGCGCAACAGGTCGGCGCTACCGATCGGCTGCGCCGCCGAGACACTCTGCAAGCGCGGCGCCAGCCTGCCACGTACCGGTGCCAGCAAGCCTTCCAGCGAGGCGAAATAAGCCTGGCCGGCGCTGTCCGCACCTATGTCTTCACCCGCGATCAACGAGGCCGGGGTGCGTCGTGCGGCCAGGCCGCGGTCCTCGGCACGCCGACGCGGAGCGGGGGCAAGTTCGCCCAGCACGCCCGCCGCGGCCAGCAACTGGTTGGCCTCGCCATAGAGCAGGTCGACGTCGCGCAGCACATAGCGCTCGAACAGCTTGAGCAGGACCAGCTTGACCTTGAGGTCTACCCCCAGGCTGCGTCCGGCGTCCAGAAAGTAGCCACACAGGCATGCAGGCCCCAGCGGATTGCACCGCACATCGAGGGGGATTTCGAGCAGGGCGGCAAAGCGCTGGCCGAGTTGCTCGAGGGCAAAGACGTCGCGCGCCAGCACGCGCTCGACCATGGCACCGACCGCCAGTGTTCGCTCGCGCTGGGCCTTGCCGACGGGCAGGTCGATAGTGCCCAGCGCGCCCAACGGGTCGGCCTGGCCGATGCGGCTGAAGGTTTCATGGAAGATGTCGAGAAAGGCACGTTCGATGCTCTTGCGCTTGAGACGCAAGTCGCGCATGGCTTCGAAATAGAGATGTTGCTGATCGCCCGCGCAAGCCTTGTCAGCCATTTCGAAGAGCGTGTCGTCAGCGTTGTCGAACAGGGCACGCAGCCCTTGGCGCAAGTGCAGTGCCGCTTTGTCACGTACTTGCAGGAGCACGACGGGAAGGCAAGGCAAGGGCGTGCGCACCCCTCTGTCGATGGCGGCCACCAAGGGCCCCATCTTGCCTTCTTCATGCATCCCGAACTCCTTGCAGGGTATTGGTCGACTGGCGAGGAAACATCGTCAAAGCTATGACGCCAAATACAAGGCGCCATTATCAGTGAAAAAGATGACAGCTGCCAACACGCCATTTACAAGACGCGACCGGACGCACACTTCCCGACTGCAGGGTCGACGGCTGTAAACCGCGCCCCCCTGCCCTATAATCGCCGGCACCTAGCTTGTGGAGCCGACCATGCCGAACCTACGTCTCGCCGATCTCACCGCCGAAATCGAATCCAACGTGCGCCGCGCACTGCTGGAAGACGTCGGCAGCGGCGACATCACCGCCCAGCTGATTCCGGCCGAGCGCCTGGCCAAGGCCACCATCATCACCCGCGAAGACTGCGTGATCGCCGGCACCGCCTGGGTCGATGCCGTGTTCCGCCAGCTCGACCCGCGGGTGGCCGTGCACTGGCAGGTGGCCGATGGCGAACGCGCCACCGCCAACCAGGTGCTGTTCCACCTCGAAGGCCCGGCCCGTTCGCTGCTCACCGGCGAGCGCTCGGCATTGAACTTCCTGCAGATGCTGTCGGGCGTGGCCACCCACGCACGCTTTCTCGCCGACCTGGTCGAGGGCACCCAGGTGCGCTTGCTCGATACCCGCAAGACCCTGCCGGGCCTGCGTCTTGCGCAGAAGTACGCGGTCACCTGCGGGGGTTGCCACAATCACCGCATCGGCCTGTATGACGCCTTCCTGATCAAAGAAAACCACATCGCTGCCAGCGGCGGCGTGGCCGAAGCCGTCGCCGCCGCGCACCGCATCGCGCCGGGCAAGCCGGTGGAAATCGAAGTGGAAAGCCTGGACGAACTGGGCCAGGCCCTGGCGGCTGGTGCAGATATCGTCATGCTCGACGAACTGACCCTCGACGAGATGCGCGAAGCGGTGCGCATCACCGCAGGCAAGGCCAAGCTCGAAGCCAGCGGCGGGGTCAACGAAACCACTCTGCGGGTCATCGCCGAAACCGGTGTGGACTACATCTCCATCGGCGCAATGACCAAGGATGTGAAGGCCGTCGACCTGTCGATGCGCCTGAGCCTCTGATCCCGCTGCGCGTCAGCCGACCAATGCTTGCGCTTTCAGCAATGCCTAGGCGGCTGAGCGGGCCGTCGCTCGCGGCGTTTCGCAGTGCGGCGGTGGCAGGCTGAAACGAAAGAACCGGCCAACGGGCCGGTTCTTTCGTGATCAGGCGGCGACTCAGAACGAGGCGTTGGCCAGGCCGTCCAGGTAGCGCTCGACGTCCAGTGCTGCCATGCAGCCGGCACCGGCCGAGGTGATGGCCTGGCGGTAGACGTGGTCGGCCACGTCACCGGCAGCGAACACACCTGCGACGTTGGTGGCAGTGGCATTGCCTTCACGGCCGCCGTTGACCACCAGGTAGCCGTCTTTCAAGGTCAGCTGGCCTTCGAACAGCGAGGTGTTCGGGGTATGTCCGATGGCGATGAACACGCCGTCGACCTTGATCTCGTCGCTGCTGCCATCGTTGTTCTTCAGGCGCGCACCGGTCACGCCCATGTTGTCACCCAGCACTTCGTCCAGGGTGGCGTTGAGCTTGAGCTCGATCTTGCCTTCGGCGACACGGGCATTGAGCTTGTCGATCAGGATCTTCTCGGCGCGGAAGGTATCGCGACGGTGCACCAGGGTCACCTTGCTGGCGATGTTGGCCAGGTACAGCGCCTCTTCCACAGCGGTGTTGCCACCACCGACCACGGCAACCGGCTTGTTGCGGTAGAAGAAACCGTCGCAGGTGGCGCAGGCCGACACGCCCTTGCCCATGAACGCTTCTTCCGACGGCAGGCCCAGGTAACGGGCGCTGGCACCGGTGGCGACGATCAGCGCATCGCAGGTGTAGGTGCCGCTGTCGCCGGTCAGGGTGAACGGCTTGCTGGCCAGGTCGACGGCATTGATGTGGTCGAAGACGATCTCGGTCTCGAAGCGCTCGGCGTGTTCCTGCATGCGCTGCATCAGTGCCGGGCCGGTCAGGCCATGGGGGTCGCCCGGCCAGTTGTCGACTTCGGTCGTGGTGGTCAGCTGGCCGCCAGCCTGCAGGCCGGTGATCAGCAGCGGCTTGAGGTTGGCACGGGCAGCGTAGACCGCGGCGCTGTAACCGGCAGGGCCGGAACCGAGGATGATGACCCGGGAATGACGAACTTCGGACATGTCGTGCTCCTGTCGAGCCGGCCACATGAGGCCGACACCGGTGTGCCGGCGACGCCGGCTGGAAAATAAAAAGGACCTGCGCAGCACTTGGGGAAGGCTACAACGCACAGGTCCGAAAACCTGGGGGCCACCTTCCACTGAGGGCTCGCGGCGTTTCACGGCGTTCAGAAATTGAACGCACTGTAGCGAGGTGGCAAAGATTAAGGAAATATCCTTCGACAATCCACCTTATAGACAGGCTCTATCCAGGGACGAATCCGATCTGCGATTGTCCCTATGCTTTGTTACAGCCGGTGTCGCGCCTTTCGTCGGCGCCGCAAACTCGGTAAGGTCAGCCCGTTTTCCTTCTGTGGAGCATCCCGATGCAAGCCCCCGTCCTGTCCGGCCCCCAGTACCTGCGCGAGGGCCTGAAGCTGGTCCTGAGCCCGAACCTGCGGTTGTTCGTGCTGTTGCCGCTGGCAGTCAACCTGCTGCTGTTCGGCGGCCTGATCTATTTCGCCGGCCACCAGTTCAGCCTGTGGGTCGATGCGCTGATGCCGACCCTGCCCAACTGGCTGAGCTTTCTCACCTACATTCTGTGGCCACTGTTCGTCGCCCTGGTGGTGCTGATGGTGTTCTTCACCTTCACCCTGTTCGCCAACATCATCGCCGCGCCGTTCAACGGTTTTCTCGCGGAGAAGGTCGAGGTGGTGGTGCGCGGTGAAGACACCTTCCCGGCGTTCAGCTGGGGCGAACTGGCCGCGATGGTGCCGCGCACCTTCAGCCGCGAGATGCGCAAGCTCGGCTACTTCCTGCCGCGCGCCATCGGCCTGTTCATCCTGTCGTTCATTCCGGTAGTGAACGTGGTGGCTGCGCCGCTGTGGCTGGTGTTCGGCATCTGGATGATGGCTATCCAGTACATCGACTACCCGGCCGACAACAACAAGATGAGCTGGCAGGACATGCTCGCCTGGCTGCGCAGCAAGCGCTGGCAGTCGCTGGGCTTTGGCGGGATCACTTACCTGGCGCTGCTGATCCCGGGGGTGAACGTGCTGATGATGCCGGCGGCGGTGGCGGGGGCTACGTTGTTCTGGGTGCGGGAGCGCAACTGAGGCATCCGGGCTCTTGTGCCGAAACTGAGACCCCGTTGGATGGCACCGGCCATGCCGGTGATCGCGGGACCAGCCCGCTCCCACAGGAATTGGGCTGGCCTTGGATTTTGAACAAGACAGTTCCTTGTAGGGTAAGACCTGAAGGGAAAGGGCAGCGCAAGGCACCGCCCGTCAGTCAGTGACTCAACTGGCTGGAGAACTGCCCCACCGCATTGACCACCTTCTTCGCCCCGTCCTGGATCTCGACGATCACGCTCCCGGTTTCCCCGGCCAGCGTCAGGCCCTGCTCGGCCTGGCGCTTGCTGGTGTCGATGATGTCCACCGCCGCCTGGGCCAGTTGCTCGTTCTGCTGCACCACCCGGGCAATCTCCTCGGTGGCACTGCTGGTACGCGAGGCGAGCTGGCGCACTTCGTCGGCAACCACTGCGAAGCCCCTGCCCTGCTCGCCGGCACGGGCGGCTTCGATCGCGGCATTGAGCGCCAGCAGGTTGGTCTGCCCGGCAATGTCGCTGATGGTCTTGATGATCGAGCCGATCACCTTGGACTGCTTGTCCAGCGCCTGGATACCCTCGGCCGCCTCCTGCATCGAACTTTCCAGGCCACGCATCACCTCGACCGTCTGGGTAACCACGTCGGTGGCCTTGCGGGCGCTGGCGTCGGTGTCCTGCGAGGTGCTGTAGGCGATATCGGCGGCCTGGGCCACGGCGATTTCCTGATTGACCTGGTCAGTGATCACAGTGGCGAACTTCACCACCTTGTAGAGCACGTCATGGGCATCGATGATCGGGTTGTACGAAGCCTCCAGCCAGACGACTCGGCCATGTGAATCAATGCGCTTGAAGCGCTCGGCCACGTATTCTCCGCGGCGCAACTTCTCCCAGAACTGCTGGTAACCTGCCGAGCTGGTTTCCTCAGGGTCGCAGAACATGCGGTGATGCTTGCCACGCACCTGCTCCAAGCTGTAGCCCATGGTGTGCAGGAAGCGGTCGTTGGCGGTCAGCACCTGGCCATCGAGGTTGAACTCGATCACGGCCGTGGAGCGCATCAGCGCCTTGATCAGGCTTTCATGCTCGCGGGAGGTCTCGATGGTGCGGGTCAGGTCGCTCGAGTGCAGGGTGAAGTACTTGATCCGCCCGTCGACACCTTTGACCGGTTGCAGGATCGAGCGCAGCCAGGCTTCTTCGCCATTGCCCCGCAGCAGGCGGAACGCGCCGTTGAGGTGCTCGCCACGGGCGATTGCAGCCTTCATGCGCAGGCAGAAATCCAGCTTCTTCACGTGCTCCGGGACGATCTCTTCGATGTTGCGGCCGATCAGACGATCGCTGCTGTAGAGCATTTCTTTTTCGAAATTGGCATTGGCGGACTCGATGCGCCCCTGGGGATCGAGTTGCAGCACGAGCATTTCGCTATCGAGGCTGTTTTTCACCTGCTCGATGGATTGCAGTTCCTCGCGCAATTGCTGGATTTCTTTTTTCAGTTTGCTGTTGAACATCACCGCTCTCCCGGAGCGCAATCCACCCGTCGAATGCTTCTGCATCGGCTGAGGACAGGTGGTTCTTGAGGAACCGACGAGGAAATATTCGAGTGACAGACAAACCTGGAAAACACACGTCACCAGGGGATCATTTTCATGTCACATAACGGCAACCAAGCAGGCGGAAACTTTTTGACATGAATATGCCGCCTCTACGCATCACCCTCGTGAGCGAAACCTTCCCACCGGAGATCAATGGTGTGGCCAATACCCTTGGCCGCCTCAGTGAAGGCTTGCGCGTGCGCGGGCATCAAGTGGAAGTGGTGCGCCCACGCCAGGCCAGCGATGCACCGGGCAATAGCGACGACACGCTGCTGCTCTGTCGCGGTTGGCCACTGCCCGGATATCCCGGCCTGCAGTGGGGTGAGGTATCGATGCACAAACTGTGGCGACGCTGGCGTCGGTTGCGCCCGGATGTGCTGTACATTGCCACCGAAGGGCCGCTAGGGCTCAGTGCGCTGCGCGCGGCACGACGCCTGGGAATTGCCGTGGTCAGCGGTTTCCACACCAATTTCCCGCAGTATTCCGGCCAGTACGGCCTGGGCCTGCTGGCACGCCTGCTCACCCACTACCTGCGCTGGTTCCATCGCCGCACCGCGACCACCCTGGTACCCAGCGCCAGCCAGCGCCTGGAGCTGGAGCGACGTGGTTTCGAACGCCTGGCATTGATGGCGCGTGGCGTGGATGCGCAACTCTTCAACCCGGCACGGCGCAACCAGGCGCTGCGTGAGCAGTGGGGCCTTGGCCCGGATGACATCGCGGTGTTGCACGTCGGACGCCTGGCGGCGGAGAAGAACCTCGCCCTGCTGTTGCCTTGCATGCAGGCGCTGCACAAGAGCTATCCACAGCGACGCCTGCGCCTGGTCGTGGTCGGGGATGGGCCACTGCGCAACCAGATGCAGCAGCAGTTCCCCGATGCGGTGTTCTGTGGCGTGCAACGCGGCGAAGCCCTGGCCGAACATTACGCCTGCGGCGACCTGTTCCTGTTCCCCAGCCTCACCGAAACCTTCGGCAACGTGGTGCTCGAAGCACTGGCCTCGGGCCTTGCGGTAGTGGCGTACGACGAGGCCGCCGCCGCCCAGCATATCCGCCACGGACACAGCGGCGCGCTGGCCATGCCGGGGGATCAACCCGCGTTCATCGACGCCGCGTGCTGGCTGCTCGAAGATACCGAGACCCTGCGCAGGGTGCGCCTCAATGCCCGCCAGCACGCCAGCCGTCAGGGCTGGCAAGCGATCGTCGAAGAGTTCGAGGGGCACTTGTACAGCGCCTGTCGGCAGACCGCCGCCCAGGGTAAGCGCGCGGCCACGCCGCTGACGATCAAGTCAGGCTCGACAGCGCCTCGCGGCTGAACGGCAGAATCTCTTCCTCACGCCCCTCGCGAACTTTCTGCGCCCACTGGGCATCCACCAGCAACGCACGACCGACCGCCACCAGGTCGAACTCCTCATCGCCCAAGCGCTGCAGCAGGCCCTCCAGGCTGGCCGGCTTGGCCACCTTGTCGGTGTCGACCATGAACTGCAGGAACTCGCCATCCAGACCAACGCTGCCAACGGTGATGGTCGGCTTGCCGGTGAGCTTGCGGGTCCAACCGGCCAGGTTCAGCGGCGAGCCGTCGAACTCCGGCTCCCAGAAACGGCGGGTGGAGCAGTGGAAGATATCCACACCGGCGTCGGCCAGCGGCTGCAGGAAGGCTGCCAATGCCTCGGGCGTTTCGACCAGGCGCGCGCTGTAGTCCTGCTGCTTCCATTGGGAGAAGCGGAAGATGATCGGGAAATCCGGCCCCACCGCAGCACGCACGGCCTGGACCAGCTCGATGGCGAAGCGCGAGCGTTGCGCCAGATCGCCGCCGTATTCGTCACTGCGCTGGTTGCTGGTGGCCCAGAAGAACTGGTCGATCAGGTAGCCATGCGCGCCGTGGATCTCGACGCCATCCATACCGATGGCCTTGGCATCGCGGGCAGCTTGTGCAAAGGCGGCGATGACCTCGCGGATGTCATCGTGGGTCATTTCATGGACCACCACCTGGCCATCCTTGCTTTTACCGCTCGGACCGTAGCCCGGCACGCTGGCGTCCGGCTCGGTACCCAGGCGACGAACGCTGCCCACATGCCACAGCTGCGGAACGATGCGCCCGCCTTCGGCGTGTACGGCCTCGACCACCTTTTTCCAGCCAGCCAAGGCATCTTCGCCATGGAAGCGCGGCACATTCGGATAACCGTTGGCAGCCTTGTGATCGACCGTGGTGCCCTCGGTGATGACCAGGCCCACGCCAGCCGCAGCGCGGCGGCGGTAGTACTCGATGACGCCCTTGTGCGGTACGCCGCCAGGGCAGAAGGTGCGGGTCATCGGCGCCATGACCACACGGGTCGGCAACTCGAGGGTGCCCAGGGTGAAGGGCTGAAACAGTGGGTTGCTGGACATGCGGCGCTCCCGATGAGGTAAGGAAATGCGCCTGAGCTTAGAGCCAGCCGAATGGCGGGCACAGCATTATTGATTTGAGTGATTGAACAGGATATGGCGCAGCTTGCTCCTGCGCCTTTGAGAAAACCGAGCGGCGGTTCGCCGCTCCAGCATGCTTCAGGCCAGCGCCTTCTCGACCGCCTGAACCACCGCCGGATCGTCCGGCGCAGTGCGTGGCGCGAACCTCGCCAGGACGCGGCCGTCCTTGCCCACCAGGAACTTCTCGAAATTCCAGGTGATATCGCCAGGGAACTCCGCACCCTCGCCAGCCAGCAGGCGGTACAGCGAATGACGCTCAGGCCCGTTGACCTCGAGCTTGGCGCTCAAGGGGAAGCTGACGCCATAGTTCAGGCTGCAGAACTTCTGGATCTCGTCTTCGGTGCCCGGTTCCTGGCCGGCAAACTGGTTGCACGGCAGGCCGAGCACGCTGAAGCCCTGGCCCTTGAACTGCTGGTGCAGCTTTTCGAGCGACGCGTACTGAGGCGTCAGGCCGCACTTGGATGCGACATTGACCACCAGCACCACCTGGCCCTTGAACGGTGCCAGCGGCAGGTCCTGGCCGTTCAGCGCCTTGAGCGTCAGATCGTGAAATGCACTCATCTTGATTCCCCTCTCAGATTGCCGGTTGCCGCTGGGGCGAATTGCGCCCACTAAAAAGGCGCGCGACCAAGCCGTGCACCCGCCCGTGGGGGTAGGTCGGCTTGCTCGAGCGCCTGACGACTCTCAGAGCTTAGCTGAGAAATCAGTGGTGATGGCCACCTTCACCGTGGATGTGACGGTGAGCGATTTCTTCTTCGCTGGCGTCACGCACGTTGACCACCTTGACCTGGAAGTTCAGGCGCTGACCTGCCAGCGGGTGGTTGCCGTCGACGGTCACGTCGTCGCCGTCGATGTCGCGGATGGTGACGATCTGCATCTGGCCGTCCGGCGCCGAAGCATGGAACTGCATGCCGACTTCCAGTTGGTCGACACCTTCGAACATGCTGCGGTTCAGGGTGCTGACCAGCTCGGCCAGGTACTCGCCATAGGCGTCTTCCGGCTCGATGGCAACGGTCAGTTCGTCACCGGCTTGCTTGCCTTCCAGGGCTTTTTCCAGGCCCGGGATGATGTTGGCGGCACCGTGCAGGTAGACCAGTGGCGCGCCACCGGCGGAGCTGTCGATGGTCTCCCCGGCGTCGTTGGTCAGGGTATAGTCGATGGAGACTGCCTTGTTGGCGGCGATCAGCATGGGGCAAGACCTTTTGCAAAAGAATGTAGAGCGCACAAGTGTAACCAAGGCCTCGCCCGATTGCGAACGCGCGGCGGCTGGCGAACGGCCCATCAGTCGGATCATCGGCTTTCACCAGGACGAGGAAGGCCATTGGGTGGTCGAGCTGTCCTGCGGTCATACCCAGCACCTGCGCCACCAGCCGCCGTGGCAGGCGCGCCCCTGGGTGCTGGATGCGCACGAGCGCACCCGGCGCATCGGCCAGGCTTTTGCCTGCGGCTGGTGCGCGAACGGGGCCGATAGCGCTACCCTTGGCCGTTGATTCCTTGCACCGCTTATTCCGAGAAGCACGCATGCAGACATTTTTCATCGCGCCGACCGACTTTGGTGTCGGCCTGACCTCCATCAGCCTCGGCCTGGTACGCGCCCTTGAGCGCGGCGGCCTGAAGGTGGGTTTCTTCAAGCCAATCGCCCAGCCGCATCCCGGCGATACCGGCCCCGAGCGCTCCAGCGAGCTGGTCGCGCGCACCCACGGCATCAAGCCACCCACGCCGCTGAGCCTGGCCCAGGTCGAGCGCATGCTGGGCGATGGCCAACTCGACGAACTGCTCGAAGAAATCATCCGCCTGTACCAGCAAGCCTGCATCGGCAACGACTTAGTGGTGGTCGAGGGCATGGTGCCGACCCGTCATGCCAGCTACGCGGCGCGGGTCAACCTGCACCTGGCCAAGAGCCTGGATGCCGAGGTGATTCTGGTCTCGGCACCGGAGAACGAGGTGCTCAGCGAGCTGTCCGGGCGCGTCGAGTTGCAGGCCCAGCTGTTCGGTGGCCCGCGTGATCCGAAGGTGCTCGGGGTCATTCTCAACAAGGTCCGTACCGACGAAAGCGTGGCCGATTTCGCCACGCGCCTGCGCGAGCATTCGCCACTGCTGCGCGGCAACGACTTCCGCCTGCTCGGCTGCATCCCCTACCTGGCCGATCTCAACGCCCCGCGCACCCGCGATGTGGCCGAGTTGCTCGGCGCCCAGGTACTCAACGCCGGCGACTACGAACAGCGGCGGATGAACAAGATCATCATCTGCGCACGCACCGTGGCCAACACCGTGCCGTTGCTCAAGCCGGGCACCCTGGTAGTGACGCCCGGGGATCGCGACGACATCATCCTCGCCGTGAGCCTGGCAGCGATCAACGGCGTTCCACTGGCCGGGCTGCTGCTGACCAGCGACAGCAAGCCTGACCCGCGCATCCTCGAACTGTGCCGCGGCGCCCTGCAGGCCGGCCTGCCGATCCTTTCGGTGAGCACCGGCTCGTACGACACCGCCAACCAGCTCAACTCGCTGAACCGCGAGATCCCGGTGGACGACCGCGAGCGTGCCGAGTTCATCACCGACTTCGTCGCCAGCCACCTCGACGCCCACTGGTTGCACCAGCGTTGTGGCACGCCGCGAGAGATGCGCCTGTCGCCAGCGGTGTTCCGCTACCAGCTGATCCAGCGCGCGCAGCAGGCCAACAAGCGCATCGTCCTGCCCGAGGGCGCCGAACCGTTACTGGTGCAGGCCGCCGCCATCTGCCAGGCGCGCGGCATCGCGCGCTGCGTGTTGCTGGCCAAGCCCGAGGAAGTCGAGGCGGTGGCCCGTGCCCAGGGCATTACCCTGCCAGCCGACCTGGAAATCCTCGACCCCGAGCTGATTCGCGCACGCTACGTCGAGCCGATGGTCGAGCTGCGCAAGAGCCGCAACCTCAACGCCCCGATGGCCGAGCAGCAGCTGGAGGATCCGGTGGTGATCGGCACCATGATGCTGGCGCTGGATGAAGTCGACGGCCTGGTTTCAGGGTTGGTGCACTCCACCGCCAATACCATCCGCCCGGCCCTGCAACTGATCAAGACCGCACCGGACTGCAGCCTGGTGTCGTCGGTGTTCTTCATGCTGTTCCCCGAGCAGGTGCTGGTGTACGGCGACTGCATCATGAACCCGCACCCCAGCGCCGTGGAGCTGGCGGAGATCGCACGGCAAAGCGCCGAGTCGGCGCAGGCCTTCGGGATTGCACCGCGCGTGGCGATGCTCAGTTATTCGAGCGACTCGGCGGCCAGTGACGAGGAAGTGGAGAAGGTGCGCGAAGCCACGCGCCTGGCGCAGCAGGCGGAACATGGCCTGCTGATCGACGGGCCGTTGCAGTACGACGCCGCAGCCAATCCGGAGATTGCCCGGCAGTTGGCACCGCACAGCCAGGTTGCGGGCCGCGCCACGGTGTTCGTGTTCCCGGACCTGAACACTGGCAACACCACGCACAAGGCGGTGCAACGCAGTGCCGACTGCGTAAGCCTTGGGCCGATGCTGCAGGGGCTGCGCAAGCCAGTGAACGACTTGCCGCGCGGTGCGCAGGTGGACGATATCGTGCACACCATCGCGTTGACGGCGATCCAGGCCAGTCACGTACGCTGAAACGCATCGCGGGACAAGTCGGTGCGCCGACTTGTCCCGCGACAGGGCCGCAAAGCGGCTGGGTTAAAGGTCAAGGGTACTGCTGGACGGTGCCCTGCTGGTCATACTGCTGGCCAGGGATCGGCTTCAGGTTGACCTCGACGCGACGGTTCTGCGCCCGCCCATTGGCATCGGCGTTACTGGCGATCGGCTGGTCCGGGCCCATGCCACGTACCGACACCCGCGAAGCATCGACACCCTGCGAGGTCAGGTAGGTGCTGACGGCCTGCGCGCGACGCTGCGACAGGTCCATGTTGTGCTGGCGGCTGCCGGTGCTGTCGGTGAAGCCAACCACTTCGATGGTGTTCTGGTTGAACTGCTTGAACGAGCTGGCGAGGTTGTTCAGCGGCGAGTAGAAGCTTGGGGCGATATTCGCCGAATCGGTCGCGAAGGTGATGTTACCTGGCATGATCAGCTTGATCTGGTCACCCTGGCGCTGCACTTCGACACCGGTGTTGGCCATCTGTGCACGCAGCTCGGCTTCCTGCTTGTCGGCATAGTAGCCATAACCGGCGGCGGCGGCGCCTACCGCAGCAGCGCCGATCAGCGCACCCTTGCCACGGTGGTTGTGATCGATGGCCGCACCCGCGATGGCACCGGCCAGTGCACCCAGGCCACCGTATTTGGCAGTCTTGCTCATCCCTGTGGAGCCGCCCTGCGCCTGGCCCTGGTTGTCGTAGGGGTTCTGGCCGGCACAGCCGGTCATCAGGGCAGCAGCGGTAGCGACGATAATCAGACGACGCATGGTGAACATGGACAAGCTCCTGGTGAAATTCGAAAGTGCAGCGGATCGTATGCGGATCAATGCCAGCCTTGGATTGCAGCGACGCGGAAAAATTCCATGAAACTTCACGCCCGCACGAACGGGTTCTCACGCATCTCTTCGCCGAGGCGAGTGTCCGGCCCATGGCCGGTCACCACGATCGCCTCTTCATCCAGGCGGTACAGCCGCTCCTTGATTGAACGAACGATAGCCCGTTGATCGCCCCCCCACAAATCGGTGCGCCCCACGCCACGCCGGAACAGGGTGTCGCCGGCAATCAGCAGCTTGTGTTCGGCAAACCAGAAACTCATCGAGCCCGGCGTATGCCCGGGTGTGTGCAGCGCAACGCCACAGCCGCAGGCCAGCGCTTCGTCATCGGCGAGCCAGCGGTCCGGGGCAGGTACCGGCGTGTAAGGCACACCGAACATCTGGCACTGCATTTCCAGGTTGTCCCACAGCGGCTGGTCGTCCTTGTGCAGGTGCAGGGTCGCACCGGTCAGCTCCTTGAGCCTGCCGGAAGCCAGGAAATGATCGAAGTGGGCGTGGGTATGGATGATGCTCACCAGCGTCAGGCCATGCTGTTGCAGGCGAGCGAGAATCTTCTGCTCGTCGCCCCCCGGATCGACGACGATGGCCTTCTTGCTGACCGGGTCGCCGATCAGCGTGCAGTTGCACTGCAGGGGGCCTACGGGAAAGGTTTCGCGGATCAGCGATACAGGGATAGGGGTCATGGGAGTCCAGCTCCAAGCGACTTCACGCTCATTCAAATAAGGTTTGTACGCGCGCCAGCGCATCATCAATGACAACGTCGGGAACAGACTCGATACGTCGGGCACCACGTGCCTCGAGATCCAGCGTACGCAACTGGTTGCACAACACCACGCCCTGGGTTCGCGTACCTGCCCCGCTGAGCGTGACTGCAAACCCGGCATGTCGGGCGAAATCCCCACCTTGAGTGATCGGGACTACCACCGCCAGGCCCGCGGCATTGTAGGCAGCCGGTGTGAGCACCAGAACCGGACGCATCGCACCTTGCTGCTCGCGTCCGACCACAGGCTCAAGATCGACTCGCACAATATCGCCCCTGGCGAATCCCACCCGCCTCATACCTCACGACCAACAGGACGAATGGCGTTCCACGCCGCGAGCTCATCCGGCTCGGGTGCCTCGAGATCGCACTGGGCCATCAGCTCCTCAAGCTTGTACTTGGGTTTTGATCGGACGGGCTTGAGAACCAGCGACCCGGTGGCGGTATCCAGGCTGAGGACGGAGCCCACGCTCAGGCGCATCTGCTTGAGAATGGTCGATGGCAGGCGAATGGCAGCACTGTTGCCCCATTGTTGAATCTTGACTTCCATAAGTATCTCCAAAGGTAGATACATAGTAGAAACCCTCCAGATGATTGCAAGTAACTTGTAGAAACAACGTGTCTACATTGTCATCTGAAGCGCTGCTTTTGAAGTCATGAACTCGAGGTCAGGAGCTATCCCACAACGCAGTGGGAAGTGACACTCAAATAGCCAGAGTCAAGGCAAAAACAACCTGAACAACCCGCCACCCAGCGCACCACCGTTGGCGATTTCGATCCGCCCACGCACCGCGTTGCGCTCGTGCAGGGCGGCGATCCTGGCGGCGAAGTACAGGCCAAGGCCGGTGCTGCCGCTCTGCTGGTCGATGCCTTGCACGTAGTCCTGCTGACGCTCGAGCAAGCGCTGTGGATAACCGGCGCCATCATCGTTGACGCTGATCACCAACTGCTCGCCCTCCTCTTCGACGCTGATCAGCAGCGTGTGCCCGGCGTAGCGAATGGCGTTGGTCAGCACGTTGGCGACCACCGAGGCGACCAGTTCACGGTCGAAGAAGCCCAGCGGGCTTTCGGTGTCGATGCGCCAGGTCGCCAGCACGTCGCGGTGGCGGATGACTTCCTGCTGCGCGGCCAGTTGGGCTTCGACGAAATCCTCGAGCTCGTGGTAGTCGGGGCAGATCGGCAACTGGTTGATGCCCAGCTTGTACAACCCCAGCAACTGCACCAGCATACCGTTGAGGTGGCGGAACTCGTGCTCCATCACCCCTTGTTCGCTGCCACTGCGGGACTGTTCGGGCAAACGCGCCAGCCACTGGTCGTGGGCCTGGATCAGGGCCGAAAGCGAGTTCTTCATGTCGTGCACGGTGGAGGCGATCACCGTAGAAAAATCCAGCCCCTGCTCATCGCGGCTCATGCGCCGAACACTCGCACGTGCAGCTTGCGGTAGCGGTCGAAGCGGTTGTCGCTGGCGGGGATGCCGGCCACGCGGTTAAGGCAGTTGCGACATTCCTGCATAAGCGACTCCGACGGACTTTCGCCGCCGATACGCAGCAGCGCCTGGGCGGTATTGAGGGCGATACTGATGTTCTTCGGTTGCAACGACAGGGCCTTGCGGAACATCTCCAGAGCCTCGTTCAACTGGCCGCCCTGGTAACTGCGTACTCCCTGGCGGTTGAGATCCACGGCTTCGGTGACAGCGCCAAGCACGCTCGGGTCGTCAGTCACCTTGGCCACACTCTGCATCACTTTCGGGTCATCGCCATAGGTTTCCACGCAGCCCTTGAGGATCGAAGTCCCGGCCGACTCCTGGCCCAGCTCCTTGAGCTGCCTGGCCACGGTCAGTGCGGCATCGACCGAGAAGAACTGGTCCATCTTGTCCAGGCGCTGCATGGCCTGCTCGGTGAGCTTGGCCGCGGTTTCCGCATCGCCGGCCTGCTGCAGGCTGGCAGCCTTCATCAGCCGGGCGCGCACCTGCAGGCCCTGGTCCTCGGTGTTTTCCTTGGCGACTTCGCTGAGCACGGTATTGATCTCGACCCGCGTGCGCGCATCGAGGCCATTGCCGGCGTTCTTGTTCATCAGCGCCTGGACCAGGCCCAGGTTGCTCTCGGCGCTCTTGTAACGCGAGCTCTGCCCCTGGCTGACGGCATGCCGGTATGCCTTGGATGCGCCTTCGTAGTCTTCGTTGTCCAGCGCCAGCTTGCCCAGCGCTGCTTGGCGACGCACCGCCAGCGGCGACAGGCGCACCGCCTCTTCGAGCATGTGCTGGGCGCGCTTGTTGTCGCCTTTGGCCACCAGCACTTCGGCCAGCCCGTCGTACAGCCCAGGCATGATCGGGAAGGCTTTGAGCGCTTGCTCATAGACGCCCTGGGCCTGTTCGTACTGGCCACGCTTGTGCATCAGGCTGCCCAGCGCCGAATACACCCAAGGCTGCGGGCGGCTGGCAAGAATGTTGGTAAGAAACTTTTCCAGGTCGTCGAAGCGATTGAGGTCGCGCAACGCATCGGCCCGGTAGCGCAGGCACAACGGCGCGAAACGCGGATCCTGCTTGCACAGCTCGGCGCAGGCCGCCAGCACCTCGGCCGGGCGCCCGCGGTCCAGCGCCTGGAGGATCGGCTTGAGCAGGGTCTTGCGCTGCACCAGCTTTTCCAGCCGCTGCGCCAGGCCCAGGCGGTTGAACGGCTTGGTCAGATAGGCGTCCGGTTCATGCTCGATGGCGCTGAGGACGATCGACTGGCTGCTTTCGGCCGTGACCATGATGAACACACATTCATGGCTGATGAGCTTGTCCAGCAACAGGTCCTCAAGCACCTGCTGGCCGTTCTTCTTGCCATCGCCCAGGTGGAAGTCCTGGAGAATGAAGTCATAGCGCTTCTGCGCGCACATCCGCAGGGCCTGCTCGCCACTGTCGGCGGTGTCCACGTCGCGCACACCCAGCTCGCGCAGCATGGAGCGCGTCGAGGTGCGAAAGTCGGTGAAGTCGTCGACGATCAGAAAGCTTTTTTGCCCATACTGCAGCATCAACACGACCTGTATTGAGAAGAGGTGGAAAAAGACCTGCGGCGACTGTGCCCGGCGAATGCTGTATCGGCCGGGCGGCGGGAAAGATGAGACTGGGAAGTCAGCGCATGACAAGACAATGGCAACTAGCCATCATTTTAACTACAACGCGCTTTCTAGACCAGCAGGCCAAGCGATTTGGCCCGTGCCACGGCTTGCGTGCGGCGCTCGACGCCCAGCTTGCTGTTGATATGGCTGGCGTGGGTCTTGACGGTGTGCAGGGAGATGAACAGGCGCTCACTGATCTGCTGGTTGGAGCAGCCTTGGGCGATCAGTTCCAGTACCGCCAGCTCACGGCCACTGAGCGCCTCATTGCTGGCCACGGTGACAGGCGGAGTCTGCGGCAGGCGTGCCAGCAGTTCGGCCTGGACCGGGCACACGGGGCTGGCGGCGAGCTGCTCACGCAACCATATCGGGCGTTCCTCCAGCAGCCGCTGGAAAGCATGCAAGGCACCGCCACGCGCGGCCTCAAGCGCTTTGCCCAGCAACTTGCCCGCTTCCTGTTCGCGCCCCTGCGCCAGCAACAGCTCAACCAACTGGCAGAGCGCGCTGACCGCCAGCATCATTCCACCACTGGCCTGCCCCTGTGCGACCAGCGCCCGCAAGCGCTGCTCGGCAGGCTCCGGTCGTGCCAGGGTACGTTCCAGCAACGCTTGTTGAAGCTCGATATGCAGTGGCAGCAATGGATGAAATTCCGGTGCCGCGGCCGGTTGCTCGCCGCCGTAGGTCTGCCCCAGGCGCAGCAGCCAGGACTCGGCAAGGTCGGTGCGGCCCTGGGCCAGCCAGAGCTCGCATTTCACCAGCGTGATCATGGCCAGATAGAAGATCGGCGGCACGTCCCAGATATGCATCAACCGCTCGGCCTCGGCGAGCTCCGCAAAGGCCTCGGCGAAGCGCCCGTCGCGCCCCTCCAGCGAGGCGATCACGCAATGGCCGATCAGCACGCTGATATCACGGCAGGCCCGTGCTTCGCTCAGCCCGGCGCGCAACCGCGCCCGCCCCTGGCCTGGTTGCAGGCGCGAGGCATACAGGTAGCCTTCGTAGAGAATCAACCGGGCGCGCACGGCGTACAGGCGCTGCCCCGACAACCCCTGCAGACGCTGCAACCCCTGACGCACCTCGTCCAGGGCGCGCAACACTTCGCCCCGGGCGTGCAACACCCTGGCGCGGTCGTAATGGGCCAGGGCCTCGAACAACGGATTGCCAACACGCTGGGCCAACTCCAGCGCCTCACGGTTCCAACCCCGTGCCCGCCAGAAATCACCGTCGGCAATGGCCAGGTTGGACAGCGTCGACAGGCACACCAGGCGCTGGCCATAGCGCTTGCAGGGCAGGCTCTGCAGGGCTTCCTCACAGTAGGCCAGGGTCCGCTCGCGATCGCCGCGGCCGCGTGCGATCACGCCGCTGAGCGCCAGCCACTGGGCGAGCATGGACTTCTGTGCGGTCGCCGAGGGCGCTGGCAGGAAACGGTTGAGATAGGCCGCCAGTTCTTCGGCTGCATCCAGCTGACAGGCCAGGCCCAGTGCCCAGCTGTACAGCACGATCAGGCGTGGCGTGCTGATCAGCAGGCTGTCTGGCAGGTCCATCTTCCAGCGCAGCAGCATGCCGACGTTCTGTTCGGCCAACAGTTGCTCTTCGGAAAGGCTCTGCACCAGATCGGCGGCGACATCCAGAGAACCCGCACGCAAGGCCTGCTCCACCGCTTCGTCGAGCAGCCCCTGGCGCTCGAACCAGCGGCAGGCACGCAGATGCAGCGCCGCCGAAGGCTCGCTGGCCTGGCGACTGCGCAGCAGGTCGGAGAACAGGTGGTGGTAACGGAACCACCGGCCGTGCTCATCCAGCGGCACCAGGAACACCTGGTGAGCCTGCAGGTAGCGCAGGATCGCCGCACTGTCCTCACGCTCGCGCAGGGCGTCGCACAGTTCGGTGCAGAAGCGCTCCTGGCAGGCGGTGTCGTAGAGGAAAGCCTGGACGTCTACCGGGAGGATCTCGATGACCTCTTCGAGCAGGTAATCGCGGATCAGCCCTTCGCCACCGTGCAGCGCCTGGGGCAAGGCATGGTCCTCGCCCGACTCGCTGGTCGCCAGCTGCCAGAAACGCAACCCGGCGACCCAGCCATCGCTGCGCTGGATCAGGTTGTCCAGCGCCTGGCCACGCAGGCCGGTGGGCTGGCGGCCAATCACGGCAAGGGCTTCATCGGAGGTCAGGCGCAGGTCTTGTTCGTTGAGCTCAGTCAACTGGCGCGACAGGCGCAGCCGCGCCAGATGCCAGTCAGGGCGCTGGCGGCTGGTGACCAGCAATGCCAGGCCCGGGGGCAAATGGTTGAGGAAGAACTGCAGGCAGCGATCGAGAACCGGCCCCTGGGCAAGATGGTAGTCATCCAGCACCAGCAGCAGCGGCGTGTCGGCGTTCAGGTAGAGCGCCAGCTCGTCGAGCAGGCTGTCGAGCCACTCCTCGAAGGCAAACGGCTGATGACGCTGGCGCATCTTCAGCAGCCCCATGGCCTGACCGCCCAATGCCGGGCAGAACTGCTGCAAGCCTTCGAGCAGACGCTCGAGGAAACGACCGGGGTCGGCGTCGCGCTGGCTCAGGCCCAACCAGAGGCTGCGCCAGTGGCTGGGCAACTGCTGGCAGAACTCGATGGCCAGCGAACTCTTGCCGAACCCCGCCGGTGCATTGACCAGCAGCAGCCGCCCATCCAGACCCGCTTCGAGACGCTGGCACAAGCGCGCGCGCAGCACATGCCCGTCCGGCAGCGGTGGCCGGAAGAAACGCCCGTCCAGCAGACCAAGGGCCTGGCTGGCGACTCCATGCGTACGGGACAAATCTGTCATGGCCGACTCGTTCTGGTTGGAAGATCACGGCGATACGGATTGTTGCGAGCCTAGCGGCTATTGCGACGCATTTGAAGATGATCAAAACGCTTGAGAAGGAAAAGACTACGACAAAAAGCAACAACACTGATGGACATCAGTGAGATCTATTGCACGGCATAGCACAGACCGCCCCAGAACGGGCGCAGAGGCTCAGCGAGATTCGAGCCAGACCAGCGAAGCGAAGCGCCCGCCCTGCGGGGTGCGTCGATAGGAGAAGAAACGCGGGTCGCTGACCGTGCAGAACCCTCCGCCATAGACGGCCGTCACACCGCGCGCGGCCAGGCGTATACCCGCCAGGGCATAGATGTCGGCGATCAGCTTGTCGGGGCGTTGGCCCGCGACGAAGGCACTGGCGGCCTCTGGATGCATGGCGGTGAACGCATCGCGCACTTCCAGGCCCACTTCGAACGCCTGCGGGCCGATAGCCGGGCCCAGCCACACCAGCACCTCTTCAGGCGCCAGCGCCAGACGATCAAGGGTGGCTTCCAGCACGCCACCGGCCAGCCCGCGCCAGCCAGCATGTGCGGCCGCCACACGCGTACCGGCGCGATCGCAGAACAGCGCAGGCAAACAATCGGCGGTCATCACGGTACAGGCGATACCGGGCTGGTCGGTCCAGCTGGCATCCGCTTCGGCTACCACGGCCGGATCGGCGTCGGCCACGACCAGGCCATGCACTTGCTTGAGCCAGGCCGGCTGGATAGCGAACTCAGCGCCCAGGCGACGGCGGTTCTCGGCGACCGCTGCAGGATCGTCGCCCACGTGGTCACCCAGGTTGAAGGTTTCGTAGGGGGGCAGGCTGACGCCGCCCTCTCGTGTAGTGACGCAAGCGCGAATCGAGGCCGGGGCCGGCCAGTCGGGGAAGATCAGCGATTGCGTCAGCTCGCTCATCCGATAAAGCTCTCGCGGTCCTGATCGAGCAGCGACAGCAGCCACATGAAGTCGTCCGGCAGAGGCGATTTCCACTCCATGCGCTCACCGGTCGTCGGATGATCCAGCGCCAGGAAGCGCGCGTGCAGGGCCTGGCGAGGGAAGTGCTTGACCGCCTCGACCATGGCCACACTGGCGGCAGGCGGGATGCGGAAGCGACCGCCGTAGGTCTGGTCGCCCACCAGCGGGAAGCCGACATGGGCCATGTGCACACGAATCTGGTGGGTACGCCCGGTCTCCAGCTTGACCCGCACGTGGGTGTGCGAACGGAAACGCTTGAGCACGCGATAGTGGCTGACCGCCGGCTTGCCGCCATCGGTGACCGCCATGCGCTGACGCATGCCGCCGTGGCGACCGATCGGTGCGTCGATCTTGCCACCGGCCGTCACCACGCCCACCACGATGCATTCATAGATGCGGCTGACCGAGCGTTTCTGCAACTGGTCGACGAGGTTGGTCTGCGCCTGCAGCGTCTTGGCGACCACCATCAGACCGGTGGTGTCCTTGTCCAGGCGGTGGACGATGCCGGCGCGCGGCACGTTGATGATGTCCGGCACATGGTGCAGCAGGGCGTTGAGCAGGGTACCGCTGGCATGCCCCACAGCCGGGTGGACCACCAGCCCGGCAGGCTTGTTGATCACCAGGATCTGGTCGTCTTCATAGACGATATCCAGCTCGATGTCCTCTGCCTCCCATTCACCCTGTGCCTCCTGTTCGGCCTCCAGGGCGAGAACGGAGCCGGTGTGGACGGTATCGCGCGGGCGCAGCACCGCACCATCGACGGTCAGGCGGCCTTCCTTGATCCACGAAGTCAGGCGCGAACGCGAGTACTCGTCGAACAATTGGGCGGCGACCTGGTCGAGGCGTTGGCCGCCCAGCTCGGACGGGACCTCTGCACTAAGTTGAATGATCTCGGACATGCTCGAATCGATGGGCTTACAGCCTTTGGTTTCGGCTGCGTGCTTGTGGTTAAATACGGCTTCTTTTGCCCCGGGGTTGGCCGGGGGCGCTCATCATAACAGGACGGCACCGCCCAAGACAGCGGCCGTCAAAGGACGCAAGCCGCCATGCAAGTGAAACACCTGCTGCTGATCGCCATCCTCGGGCTCACTGCTGCCTGTTCCTCGAACAAGGAAGTCATTGACGAGAACCTCAGCGAAGCCGAGTTGTACCAGCAGGCGCAGGCCGACCTGGACAACCACAGCTACACCAGTGCCGTGAACAAGCTCAAGGCCCTGGAATCGCGCTACCCGTTCGGCCGCTACGCCGACCAGGCCCAGCTCGAGCTGATCTACGCCAACTACAAGAACACCGAGCCTGAGGCCGCGAAGTCCGCTGCCGAGCGCTTCATCCGCCTGCACCCGCAGCACCCGAACGTCGACTACGCCTATTATCTGAAAGGCCTGACCTCGTTCGACCAGGACCGCGGCCTGCTGGCGCGCTTCCTGCCGCTGGACATGACCAAGCGTGACCCGGGCGCGGCGCGCGACTCGTACAACGAGTTCGCCCAGCTCACCAGCCGCTTCCCCAACAGCCGTTACGCCCCGGACGCCAAGCAGCGCATGATCTACCTGCGCAACCTGCTGGCCTCCTACGAAATCCACGTCGCCGACTACTACCTGAGCCGTGAGGCTTACGTCGCCGCCGCTAACCGTGGCCGCTACGTGGTGGAGAACTTCCAGGAAACGCCATCGGTTGCCGACGGCCTGGCCGTGATGACCGAGGCCTACCAGAAAATGCACCTGGACGACCTGGCCGCCACCAGCCTGGAAACCCTCAAGCTCAACTACCCGAACCACCCGAGCCTGGTCGACGGCCAGTTCGTACCCAAGCAGGGCGAGTCCGACGGCCGCTCCTGGCTGTCCAAGGCCACCCTGGGCCTGATCGAGACCGACACGCCGCTGCCACCGGGTGAAACCCGCGCCAACCAGGACGTGGTCCGTCAGTTCAAGGACGCCCGTTCGGAAATGCCAGCCGACCTGCTGCCCAAAGACGAAAACGGCGACCCGATCCTGCCGGAAGGTCCGAAGGACGCCGAGGTGGATCGTTCCTGGTTCAGCTACCTGACCTTCGGTCTGTTCGACTGACAGATCGCGCAACGAGAAAGGGAGGCCCAGGCCTCCCTTTTTTCATGGCCGCGCCCTAGACTGTGGCCTCTTCATTCACGACAATCTGGACACCATGGTTCGCCTACTCTTCTGGATCGCCCTGATCGCCGCCGCGTTCTGGCTGTGGCGCAAATTCAAGATCAGCCAGCAATCACGTCCCGAGCCACGCCTCGAAGCCCCCTTGACCATGGTGCGTTGCGCCCATTGCGGCGTACACCTGCCCAACGACCGGGCGCTCAAGCTCGGCAAGGACTGGTACTGCAGCCAGGCCCACCTCGAACAGGGTCCTGGCCGACAAGGCTGATCGCACAGAACGAGCTCTCCCTTGTGGGAAAGCGGGTTTGCCCGCGCCCACGGGGGGCAGTTTCAGATTTCCGAGCCCGCCTCACTTATCCCTCCCCGACCCTTTCACTCCATTTGCGACCCCTGCTCCCCCGCCACCATTGACCCCTTCCAGCAAAACTCGCTAAATCCTATTTATCCGCATAAATATGAAAAATAGCGAAATGCTCAAACCCAAACGCAAGCGCCAGAAGCTCTCCGACGTCATCGTCGAATCGGTCAAGCGCTCGATCGTCACCGAGGCCCTGCGCCCAGGCGATCGCCTGCCCACCGAACGCGAGCTGATGGAGCACTTCGAATGCTCCAAAGGGACCGCCCGCGAGGCGCTCAAGGCCCTGGAGGTCGAAGGGCTGGTCAACACCCGCACCGGCCCTACCGGCGGCGCCTATCTCGCTGAAGTCGGCACCGAGCCCGCCAGTCGCGCGCTGCGCAACTACCTGCACTTCCAGCATCTGGACGGCGAACAGGTCTACCAGCTGCGCAAGGTCATCGAGGTCGAGCTGGCAGTGGCCGTGATGGGCCAGCTCAGCGACGCCGACTACGCTGCGCTGCAGGCCAACATCGACTTCTGCAGCACCCCGGAAGACAGCGAACAGGGCCAGCGCGAACAGCGCCTGGCGGAGATCGAATTCCACACCTTGCTGGCGCGCCGCTGCCCCAATCCGCTGCTGCGCTTCATGGCGGTGTTCCTCAACGACCTGCTGCGCGACCTGGTCGTGCTGAAGAAGGCCTACCTGCCCAAGCGCCAGGCGTTCGCCGCTGCCAACATCGACTACCACAAGCAACTGCTGGTCGCCCTGCGCGCCAGCGACGAGAAGGCCGTGCGCCGGCTGATGCACGAACACATGTGCGACGCCGAACACCATATGACCGCGCTGGAGGGCGAGGTCGAACGCAACTTCCTGCTGGAGTTCGAACACCACCACTGATCCAGCCTGCACAGAGGCCTGCTCAAAGGCCCGGCCGTACCCGCTTTGCCATTGCCACTCCTGCCTAATAACCAGAATCAAGGAGTTATCCATGCAAAGACGTACCCTGCTCAAGGCAGGTCTTGCCCTGGGTGCCCTCGGCAGCCTCCCCCTGGGAGCGCAGCGGGCATTCGCCGAACAGCCGCTGGTCTTCTACGGGCTCAAGTCGATGTCCGGCGCCTTCGCCAGCTACGGCAAGTACGCCGACATGGGCTCGCGCCTGGCCATCGCCGAGCACCCGCAACTGCTGGGGCGGCCGCTGCAGTACAAGGTCATCGACACCGAAGGCAATGCCGGCAAGGCGGTGCGCAAGGTGCAGGAAGCCATCGGCCAGGACGGTGCGAGATTCTTCCAGGGCTGCACCCTGTCTTCGTCGGCCCTGGCCGTGTCCAAGGAAATCAACAAGGCCGGCGGCGTGTTCATGACCCCGGTCGGCGCCGACGAGATCACCGGCAAGGATTGCAATCTGTCGACATTCCGCTGGTCGGTCCCGACCTACGGCGCGATTCGCGAAACCCTGGTGCCGATGATTCGCCAGCTGCCGCAAGCCAAGCGCTGGTACACCATCACCCCGCAATACGTGTTCGGCGATGCGCTGCTGGACAATGCGCGCAAGGTCTTTGCCGAGTTCGGTGTCGAGCACATCGGCAACAGTTACCACTCACTGCAGGAGCAGGAGTTCTCCGGGTACCTGACCAATGCCATCGCCGCCAAGCCCGACGTGCTGGTGCTGCTGAACTTCGGCAGCCAGTCGTCCAACGCCCTGCGCCAGGCGGTCAATTTCGGGATCAAGGAGCGGATGAAGGTGCTGCTGGTCTGGTCGGCAGGGCTCGATCAGTTCCAGGAGCTGGGCAGCGACGTGCTCGAAGGGGTCTACCTGGGTGCCCAGTACTGGCATCAGGTGGATACGCCGCTGAACAAGGCACTGGTCGCCGCCACGCAGAAGGCCTACGGGATCAACCCCAACTATCCACTGGCCGCCGACTACATCGGCACCAAGGTCATGCTCGACGCCATCGTCCAGGCGGGCACCTTCGACGGCGCCAGCGTCGCCAGGGCCTTGCAGGGCATGCGTTTCCAGGGCCCTACCGGCGAAGAGCTGATCCGCCCTGGTGACCACCAGGTGCTCAAGGACTACTACCTGCTGCGCGGCAAGCCCCAGGGCCAGTTGCGCGACGAGGACGACCTGGCTGAAGTCATCAGTTCGGGCCGCTCGTTCGTCGAGGTCGATCACACCGGTTGCGCCTTGGCCTGAGGCCACGGCGCCAGTCAAACACACCTGTACAGGCAGCCGCGCCGCGCGCTGTCGAGGGCACGTTCATGCTCGAATTGTACCTGTTCCAACTGCTCAACGGCCTGGGCCTGGGGATGATCTACTTCCTCATCGCCGTGGGCCTGACGATCATTTTCGGCCTGCTCAACTTCGTCAACTTCGCCCATGGGGCGTTCTTCCTGCTCGGCGCCTACCTGTGCTACACCGCCGTGGCCCTGACCGGCAACTTCTGGCTGGCACTGCTGATCGCACCGTTGGTCGTGGCAGCGCTGGCCTGGGCGGTCGAGCGCCTGCTGATCAAGCGCACCTACCACCTGCCGCACACCTTCCAGATCCTGGTCACCCTGGGCATCGCGCTGATCATCCAGGAAGCCTCGGTACTGATCTGGGGGCCGGTGGGCAAGAACATCGCCGTACCGCCGGAGCTTCGTGGCGTGATCATTCTGGGCGACTTCATCTACCCCTACTACCGCCTGTTCCTGATCGGCTTCGCCGCGCTGATCGGCCTGGCCCTGTGGCTGCTGCTCGAACGCACGCGTTTCGGCGCCCTGGTACGCGCCGGCAGTGAAAGCACCGAAACCGTGTCGCTGCTGGGCACCAACATCTTCCGCCTGTTCTCCCTGACCTTTGCCCTCGGCGTGGGTCTGGCCGGTGTCGCCGGGGTGCTGTTCGCGCCGTTGCGTGGTGCCCAGCCCTTCGTCGGCCCGGAGATCCTCGGCATCGCCTTCGTGGTGGTGGTGATCGGCGGCATGGGTTCGTTCGGCGGCGCGCTGGTCGGTGGACTGCTGGTCGGCGTGGTGCAAAGCATGATGACCAGCCTCTGGCCGCAAGGCGCCAGCCTGATGATCTACGGGGCGATGGCCGCGGTGATCCTGGTCCGTCCCTATGGCCTGTTCGGGAGAGCATGACTGATGAGCGAGAAGAATCCACTACCGGCCGGGCCGCGCACGCCCGTCCTGCTGTTGCTGGTGGTCGCCAGCCTGGTGCTGCTGCCGCTGGTGCTGCCCTCGGCCACGCTGGCCACCGAGATCCTGATCTTTGCCCTGGCGGCGCTCGCCTGCAACCTGCTGTTGGGCTACACCGGCCTGCTGTCATTCGGCCAGGGCATTTTCTTCGGCGTGGGTGCCTATGGCGCGGCACTGCTGATGATCCACTTGAAATGGGGGCTGTTCGCCGCGCTGCTGGGCGCTGCGGTATTCGGTGCGTTGCTGGCGCTGCTGGTCGGCGCACTGGCGATCCGGCGCAAGGGCATCTACTTCGTCATGCTGACCCTGGCCTTCAGCCAGATGGCGTACTTCCTGGCCTACACCCTCAGCGGCTGGACCGGTGGCGACAATGGCCTGCTCGACGTGCCACGGCCGAATGTCGAAGTCTTCGGCCACGTGCTGGTCAACCTGGGCAACCCTCGGCACTTCTATGCCTTCGTCGCCCTGCTGTTCCTGCTGATTTTCGCCTTCGCCCTGCGGGTGATCCGCTCGCCCTTTGGCAGCACCTTGCTGGCGATCCGCGAGAACGAGACACGCGCGGCGGCGATCGGCTACGACACCCGCCACTTCAAGATCCTGGTGTTCATGCTGTCCGGCGCCATCACCGGTATCGCCGGGGCGCTGTACGCCATGCTGCTGCACTTTGCGCCGCTGTCGAACATCGACCTGATGATGAGCGAGAACATCCTGATCATGACCATCATCGGCGGCACCGGCTCTCTGTTCGGCTCGCTGCTGGGGGCCGGCGCCATCGTGGTGCTGGGCGATGTGCTGTCGGAGCTGTGGCCACGCTGGCTGATGCTGCTCGGGCTCATCCTGATCCTGGTGGTGGTGTTCATGCGTGGCGGCCTGTGGGGCGGCCTGGCCGAGCTGGGCAAGCGCCTGCGTCCGAGGCGAGCGTTGTCGACCAAGACCAAGGAGACTTTGTGATGAGCGAGTTCCTGCTGGAAACCCGCAACCTGGAGCTGGCCTACGGACCGTTCCGCGCGGTCGGCGGTGTCGACCTGAAAGTCCGGCCTGGCACCATCCACACGGTCATCGGCCCCAATGGCGCCGGTAAGACCAGCCTGTTCCACTGCCTGACCGGCGAACGCCAGGCCACCGCCGGCAGCATCCTGTTCAATGGCCGGGACATCGTCCGCAAGCCCTCCCATGGCCGCGTGGCCCTGGGCATGGCGCGCTCGTTCCAGCTCACCAGCCTGTTCCAGAACCTCTCGGTGCGCGAGAACCTGCGCCTGGCCGCCCAGGGCCGCGACGGCCTGGGCGCGCTGAACTTCTGGCGCAGCGTCGAGCACAAGCGCAGCCACTGGGACACCGCCGACCAGGTGCTCGAGCGCCTGAAACTCACAGGCCGTGCCGACACCCTCGCCGGCGAACTCTCCCATGGCCAGCAGCGCGTACTGGAAGTCGGCATGTCGATCTGCGCCAAGCCGAGCCTGCTGATGCTCGACGAGCCCACCTCCGGCATGGGCATCGACGACATCCCGCTGATGACCGAACTGATCAGCGATCTGGGCCGCGACCACACCGTGCTGCTGATCGAGCACAACATGAGCATCGTCATGTCGATCAGCCAGCGCATCACCGTCATGAGCCACGGCCAGATCCTGGTCGAGGGCACCCCGGACTTCGTACGCAACGACGAACGCGTGCGCACCGCCTACCTTGGAGAGGCCGCCTGATGCTCAACGTCGACTCGATCCATTCCTACTACGACAAAAGCCACGTGCTCGAAGGCGTCTCCCTGCAGGTCGGCGCCGGGGAACTGGTGACCCTGCTCGGGCGTAACGGCGCTGGCAAGACCACTACCTTGCGCAGCATCCTCGGCATTGTCCGACCTCGCCAGGGCCAGATCAGCTTCGATGGTCAGCCTCTGGTCGGCCGCGAAATCTTCGATATCGCCCGCCGGGGCATCGCTCTGGTGCCGGAACATCGCGGCATCTTTCGCCAGCTCAGTGTCGAGGAAAACCTGAAGATCGCCACGCGCAAGGAGAGCCGCTGGCAGTTGCGCGACGTCTACGCGATGTTCCCGCGCCTGGAAGAGCGCCGCCGTAACGGTGGCTTCGCGCTGTCGGGCGGCGAGCAGCAGATGCTGGCGATCGCCCGCGCCCTGCTCAACGGCCCGCGCCTGCTGATCCTCGATGAGCCGACCGAGGGGCTGGCACCGGTGATCGTCGACGAGCTGGTGAAGATCCTGCGGCGAATCAAGGACGAAGGCCTGTCGATCCTGCTGGTGGAGCAAAACCTGATGGTCTGCGATGCATTGGCCGACCGTCACTACGTGCTCGAACAGGGCCGCGTGGCCTACCAGGGCACCGCCGCACAGTTTCGCGACGACCCGAGCATCAAGAACCGTTACCTGGCCCTGAGTGCCTGAGTTCAGGCCTCGTTCTGTATCGGCCTCTTCGCGGGCAAGCCCGCTCCCACTGGGATATCGCCACGCGCCCCCCGCGAAGAAGGCCTAAATCTGCTACAGGAGAGACGCACCATGAACACCCGCATCGATCCCTCGCAACACCTGCTCGGCCAGGGCGCCCTGGTCAATCGCGAGCGCCTCTGGCAATCGCTGATGGACCTGGCCCGGCTCGGTGCCACGGCCAAGGGCGGTGTATGCCGCCTGGCGCTGACCGATCTCGACCGCCAGGCCCGCGACCTGTTCGTGCGCTGGTGCGAAGAGGCTGGCTGCACGGTCAGTGTCGACGCCATCGGCAACATCTTCGCCCGCCGCGCAGGACGCAACCCGGCACTGGCGCCGGTCATGACCGGCAGCCATATCGATACCCAACCCACCGGCGGCAAGTTCGACGGCTGCTACGGCGTCATGGCCGGGCTCGAAGTGGTGCGCACACTCAATGACCTTGGCCTGCAGACCGAGGCCCCGCTGGAAGTGGTGGTGTGGACCAACGAAGAAGGCTCGCGCTTCCCACCGTGCATGATGGGATCGGGGGTGTTTGCCGGCAAGTTCGGCCTGCAGGAGACCCTCGACAAGGTCGACGAACAGGGCCTTTCGGTGGGCGCGGAGCTTCAGCGCATCGGTTACGCCGGCCCGCGGGTGCCCACCGGGCATCCGGTCGGCGCTTATTTCGAAGCGCATATCGAGCAGGGGCCTGTGCTGGAGGACCAGCGCACCACCATCGGTGTGGTTCAGGGCTGCCTGGGCCAGAAGTGGTTCGACCTGGTGTTCACTGGCGTCGAGGCGCATGCAGGCCCGACGCCGATGCACCTGCGCAAGGATGCGCTGGTGGGCGCTGCCGAGGTGGTGGCCGCAGTCAACCGCGTGGCCCACGCCCACCAGCCACATGCCTGCGGTACCGTCGGCTGCCTGAACGTGCACCCCGGTTCGCGCAACGTGATTCCCGGCCAGGTGCAGATGACCCTCGACCTGCGCCACCTCGACCCCGCCCACCTGGATGCGATGGTCGCCGAGGTGCGCGAGGTGATCGAGGCCAGTGCCGCCCGCCATGGCCTGAGTTTCGAGCTCACCCCCACCGCCGACTTCCCTCCGTTGTACTTCGCCGAGCAATGCGTCGATGCGGTACGCCAGGGTGCGCGCGAATTGGGCTTGAGCCACATGGACATCGTCAGTGGCGCTGGCCACGATGCGATCTTCCTCGCCGAACTGGGCCCGGCCGGGATGATCTTCGTGCCGTGTGAAAGCGGCATCAGCCATAACGAAATCGAGAACGCCGCGCCGCAGGACCTGGCAGACGGCTGCGATGTGCTGCTGCGCGCCATGGTCCAGGCCGCCAACCCGGGAGCCCATTGAGATGACAGGCAAGACCGCCATCGGTGAATTCAGTGCCACCGAGCTGCTCGAACTGTACCGCAGCCGCCAGTTGTCGCCCCTCGAAGTGATCGACGACGTGCTGGCCCGCATCGACCTGCACAACCCCGCCGTCAACGCCTACTGCCATGTCGACGGCGAAGGCGCACGCGCCGCTGCCCGCGCCAGCGAACGCCGCTGGCAGCGTGGCGAGCCGTGCGGACGCCTGGACGGCTTGCCCGCGTCGATCAAGGACCTGACCTTGACCCGCGGCATGCCGACCCGCAAAGGCTCACGCACCAGCTCAGGCGTCGGACCATGGGAAGTCGATGCGCCCTTCAGCGCCTTCATGCGCGAGGCCGGCGCCGTGCTGGTGGGCAAGACCACCACGCCGGAGTTCGGCTGGAAAGGGGTCACCGACAACCCGTTGTACGGCATCACCCGCAACCCTTGGGATACCCGCCTGACCGCGGGCGGGTCGTCTGGCGGTGCGGCAGCAGCAGCGGCGCTCAACCTCGGCGTGCTGCACCAGGGCAGCGATGCCGGTGGCTCGATTCGAATCCCCTGCGCCTTCACCGGTACGTTCGGCATCAAGCCGACCTTCGGCTACGTACCGCAGTGGCCAGCAAGCGCCATGACCGTGCTGTCGCACCTGGGGCCGATGACCCGTACGGTGGATGACGCCGTGCTGATGCTCGACTGCGTAGCCCGCCCCGACCCGCGCGACGGCCTGGCCGGAGCCCCACGCCAGTCGCCCTGGCTGGACGACTCGACAGACCTGCGCGGCCTGCGTATCGCCTACAGCGCCGACTTCGGCTACATACAGGTCGATCCGCAGATCCAGGCACTGGTGGCCCAAGCCGTGCAACGCCTGGCGCGCCTGGGGGCGACGGTGGAGGAAGTCGATCCAGGGTTCAGCGACCCGCTGCAGACCTTCAATACCCTGTGGTTCGCGGGCGCGGCACGCTTGGCCAGTGGACTGAGCGAGGCACAACGGGACTTGCTCGACCCGGGCCTGCGCGGGATCGCCGAGCAGGGGGCTGGCATCAGCCTGGCCGATTACACCCAGGCACTGGAAGCACGTGCCGAGCTGATCGCGCAGATGAACGCCTTCCACCAGCGTCATGACGTGCTGCTTTCACCGATGCTGCCGCTGGTCGCATTCGAAGCCGGGCACAACGTGCCGCCAGGGTCGGGCATGACGCAGTGGATGGAATGGACGCCCTTCAGCTACCCGTTCAACCTGACCCAGCAGCCTGCGGCGTCGGTCCCCTGCGGCTTCACCCGCGAGGGGTTGCCGGTGGGGCTGCAAGTAGTGGGCGCGCGCTTTGCCGATGAACAGGTGCTCAGGGTGTGCAAGGTGTACGAACAGCATTACCCGAGTCGGCACCTGCAGGCGCCGCAGCGGCACTGAGGGTTGTGCAAGACACGCAGCGGCCTTGCGCGACGCGAGGCCGCTGCGTGTTTTCAGCCCAGACGCCCGGCCGGGGCGTAGGGGGCAGGATCGATGATCGGCTCGGCGCCGGTCAGCAGGTCGGTAAACAACTGGCACGAAGCAGGCGCCAGCACCAGGCCATTGCGGTAATGCCCGCAGTTGAGCCACAGCCCGGCGTGCCCAGGCACCTGCCCGATGTAGGGAATACCTTCAGGCGAGCCCGGTCGCAGCCCGGCCCAATGCCCCACGACCAGTGCGTCCTTCAGTTGCGGCAACAGCTCGATCGCCGAAGCCCGCAGGCTTTGCAGCGCAACCTCGGTCGGGGTCTTGTCGTAGCCCTCGTGCTCAAGCGTGCTGCCCACCAGGATATGCCCGTCACGCCGCGGAATCGCATAGCGCCCCTTGGCCAGTACCATGCTCGGCAGAAAGTCGGCCTCGCACTTGAACAGGATCATCTGGCCCTTTACCGGCTCAACCGGCAACTCCAGCCCGAGGGTGCGCAACAGGTCGCCACTCCAGGCACCGGCACTGAGCACCACTTCGTCGGCGGCCAGCACGCCTTCATCCGTCAGAACGCCGGTCACGCGCCCGTCTTTCTGGGCGAAACCGCTGATCTGGCAGTGTTCGCGCAGGCTGACGTTAGGCAGTGCCAGCAACGCGGCTTTCAGCGACTTCACCAGGCGCGGGTTGCGTACGTTGGCCACACCAGCCATGTAGATCGCGTGCTGATAGCCTGGGCCGAGCACCGGCACGGCGTCATAGGCCGCCGAGATGTCGACGGCGCTCAAGGGACGTTGTTCGCGTGCAGCCCAGGCCAGGGCCTGGGCTTCATCGTCGAGATCGAGCCAGTACAAACCGGTGGTGTGCACTTCAGGGTCGACACCCGTGCTGGCGAACAGACGCTCGCCCAACTGTGGATAGAAATCCTGCGACCAATGCGCCAGAGCGGTCACCGCCGGGCTGTAGCGCCACGGATACAGGGGCGAGACGATACCCCCGCCGGCCCAGGACGACTCACGACCGACCTCGCCCTGGTCGCACACCACCACACGGTCAACCTTTGCGGCCAGGTTGAAGGCAGTCAGCAGACCGATCACCCCGCCACCGACAATCACTACGTGCTTGCTCATCTGTCGATCCAACACCTGAAGTAAAAACGCCTCACCAACAATCCGCCTCATCCAGCGCTCCGGGGTTTGCGCGCGCACCGGCCTGGTCAAGCTGGTAGTCGCCACAACGATCACGCGCCATCAGCCCCTGGGGCTGACGCTCGGCCAGCAGCCGATACTGGCCGTGCTCGCGCCAGGCTCGCAGGCGGTAGAAACGGCTACCCTCGGGCAGCGGTGTCTGCCACTGCTCGCTGTCGGCATACTGGCCGGTACGGGCGTAGTGGTATTGCAGACGCTGGGCAGTATCGTGCAGCAGGCCGACCGCTTCGCCGCGCGCGGCACGCCGAAGCTGGTCGCTGTAGCTGGGATAGGCAACGCTCGCCAGAATGCCGGTCACGGCCACGACAAGCAACAGCTCCATAAGGCTAAGGCCACGTTGCATCTCAAGACTCCCTGAATCGCTGGCGCCAGGCGATACGCCGGGGTGCCTGGGCCTGTCCGGGCTCGACCGCATAGATCGCCTCCAGTACCTGCCGTGCGCGGGCCTGAGGGCTTACCGCAGTGATCCGGAACAAGACCACCCTCGCCCCTTCCGGCATGTGCGCAGCGCGGGTGCTCACCCCCAGTTGCTGCACCAGAAAGAAACCGTGCTCGCTGGCCTGCCACGGTGGCTGCACATCGATCAGGTCATGGGGTGCGGGCGGTGGGGCGCACACCTGGCAGGGCGAGGGGGGCGCCAGGGCAAGCTGCAGCGCGCCCGCCAGCAGGCTCGCCTCGGCCTCTTCAAAGGCGCGCGCCGCCGCCAGCGCGCTGCCCGCCAACGCCATCTGCTGCAGCGTGTCACGCAGGGCCGAGATGGAGAACAGACCCAGCAGCAGGCTCAGCACCAGGGCCAGCAGCAAGACCATTCCGCGCTGGGCGCTCATGACGATGGCAACCGGTTGCGCAGGGCAACGCTCAGCGCGTAGTTTCGCTCGACGCCCAGCACAGGATCGCCAAGGGTCAACTGCAGGTCCACGCGCTCCCCCCCATTGCCCACGACACGGGTGACACGAAAAGCACGCACATTGTCGATGAGCACGGCATTCATGCCGCCGCCGCTGAGCATCAGGCCGTCGCCTTGAAAGCGGTAGGTCTGCCGCCGCACCGGGAACGCCAGCGTAGTGCCGCTACCGGCCTGGCGTGCCGGATGAACCTCGGCCCAGGTGAGGCAATCGGTGAGCAGCGTCCAATCCGGGTTGCCTCCTGCCCCTCGCACGTCGGCCGTCACCAGGCTGAGCGTGACCTCGCGGCCATCGCCGGCATGGGATATCTGCAACGGCTGGGCGAAGGCCTGTGCAGCAGAGGGGGCGATGAACTCGATGGCTTCGGTTGCCAGGCAGCCGAACATGCCGGTCATGCGAATGTCCTGCGCCAGCCGCTGAAAGGCGAGCGAGGCGTCATCCTGCATCCGCGACAGCGCGCCTTGTACGCGCCAGGCTTGCTGGGCCGACACCAGAGCTTGCCCCGCAGCGGCCAGCAGTATCAAGCCCAAGGCCAGTGCCAGCAGGGCCTCCAACAGGCCGAAGCCTCGTTGTCGAGGCGTCATGGCAGCACCCTGCCCTGCAGAGCGATGAACTGCGCCTCGCTGCTGCGTGGGTCGTGCCAGCGAATCTCCAGCTGCAACCACTCTCCCGCCACGACCGCCCGCCCCTCACCGCGCTCGTCCAGCAATGAACCTGTCAGGGCGCGCCAGCCGTGCAGCGCCTCGGGTTCAAGCGTACCGCTCGCCCTCACACGCTCGAACAACAGGTGCGCCAACTGCACGGCCTGTGCATCGCGCCGCGCGCCCTCGCCGGCCTGCACTGCGCGTATCTGCGATGCCGCCGCGGCGAACAAGCCGAGCGACAGCACCAGCACTGCCAACACCACTTCCAGCAAGGTCATGCCCTGCTCCCTGTGCACCATGGTTTCGCCTCCTGCGAAATTTCCCGCCAAGCCTGATCGGCCTGGCTGACTGGACCTCCTGGTCCGCAGCACCGAAGCTACAGCGAAGCACTTCCAGGGAGGAATGCACGATGCGGCAACAGGGAGTAACACTGATACAAATGATGAGCGTACTGGCCATGGTCGCGCTTCTGACACAGCTCGCGGCACCGGCCTACGCCAACTTGACCGAAGACCTTCGCCAGGCCGCAGCCGCCCGCGACCTGGCACAGAGCCTGCGAAGCGCACGTGGCGACGCATTGCTGCAGAACCGGAGCGTTGTGGTGCAACCACTGGAGGGGGATTGGGGGAAGGGTTGGCAAACAGTGCTGGAAGGCAACCAACAACTGCTGCGCGAACATCGGCTGGGCCGACCCATGAGGATCGCTGCCAACCTGGAAAAACTGAGGTTCAGTGGCCTGGGTGTCCCGCTGCGCGACAATGGCGCATTTTCCGGCGGCACCTTGCAGATCTGCCAACGTGCGCAGGGCAGCAGTCAGCATCGGGTCGTTGTCGCACCTAGCGGGCGAGTCAGCCTGCGCAGCGGGGCGAGCGAAGCGCCGCGCTGCGCAGGCCCCTGATCAGATCAGCGAGCGAACCCGCAGCTCCTTGGGCATCGAGAAGGTGATGTTCTCTTCACGCCCATCGAGCTCCTCAGCGCCCGTAGCGCCCCAGGCCTTGAGCTGCTCGATCACCCCACGCACCAGCACCTCGGGCGCAGAAGCGCCTGCAGTGATGCCGATGCGCTGGACGCCGTCGAACCAGGCACGCTGCAGGTCTTCGGCACCGTCGATCAGGTAGGCCGGCGTGCTCATGCGTTCGGCCAGTTCGCGCAGACGGTTGGAGTTGGAGCTGTTCGGGCTGCCGACCACCAGCACCACATCACACTCATCGGCCAGTTGCTTGACCGCATCCTGACGGTTCTGGGTGGCGTAGCAGATATCGTCCTTGCGCGGACCACCAATATTCGGGAAACGTGCACGCAGGGCATCGATGACGCGACTGGTGTCGTCCATCGACAGCGTGGTCTGGGTGACGAACGCCAGGTGGTCAGGATCGCGGACCTGCAGGGTGGCGACATCCTTTTCGTCCTCGACGAGGTAGATGGCGCCGCCATTGCTGGCGTCATACTGGCCCATGGTGCCTTCGACTTCCGGGTGTCCGGCATGGCCGATGAGAATGCATTCACGGCCATCACGGCTGTACTTGGCCACCTCGATGTGCACCTTGGTCACCAGCGGACAGGTGGCGTCGAACACCTTCAGGCCACGACCGGCCGCTTCCTGGCGCACGGCTTGCGAGACGCCGTGGGCACTGAAGATGACGATCACATCGTCCGGGACCTGATCCAGCTCTTCGACGAAGATCGCGCCGCGGTTGCGCAGGTCCTCGACGACGAACTTGTTGTGCACCACTTCGTGGCGCACGTAGATCGGCGGCCCGAAAACTTCCAGGGCACGGTTGACGATTTCGATCGCCCGGTCCACACCCGCGCAGAAGCCACGCGGGTTGGCGAGTTTGATTTGCATGCTCGGCTCCAGGCTCACAGCGCCTTCACATCGAGGATCTTGACCTCGAAGTTCAGGGTCTTGCCAGCCAGCGGATGGTTGAAGTCAATGGTCACCTGGTTGTCATCGAAGGCTTTCACCACACCCGGAAGCTCGGTGTTGGCGGCGTCGTTGAAGATCACCAGCAGGCCCTCTGACAGCTCCATGCCGTCGAACTGCGAACGGGGCATCACCTGCACGTTCTGCGGGTTGGGCTGACCGAAGGCGTTCTCAGGGGCAATGGTCAGCTTGCGCTCGTCGCCGGCCTTGAAGCCGAACAGTGCAGTCTCGAAGCCCGGCAGCAGGTTGCCATCGCCGACCTTGAACACGGCGGGTGCCTTGTCGAAGGTGCTGTCGACGGTGTCGCCGTTTTCCAGATGCAGCGCGAAGTGCAGGGTGACTTCGGTGTTCTGGCCGATACGGGTCTCAGTCATGGACCGGCTCCTCGCTTTTCTTGCTCTTGAACATGTCCAGCGCCAGCATCACCGCTCCGACGGTAATCGCACTGTCGGCCAGGTTGAAGGCCGGGAAGTAGTGGGTGTTGCGCCAGTGGACGAGGATGAAGTCGACCACATGCCCCAGCACGACGCGGTCCCACAGGTTGCCCATGGCACCACCCAGCACCAGGGCCAGCGCGACCGCCAGCCAGGTCTCGTTGCGCCCCAGGCGCTTGAGCCAGACCACCAGCACGGCGCTGACCACCACGGCGATCAGGGCGAACAACCAGCGCTGCCAGCCCGAGCTGTCGGCCAGGAAACTGAAGGCCGCGCCCGTGTTGTAGGCCAAGGTCCAGCTGAAGTAGTCGGGAATGACCACGATCTGCTGGTACATGGTCAGGGCGTTGTCGAAATACAGCTTGGTGGCCTGGTCGAGGACCAGGACCACCAGGCTCAGCCAGAGCCAGGCAAGGCGCCCGAAGCGCCCCGCTGCAGGATTAGGCATAGTGGCGCACCTCACCGTTGCCGCTGATGTTGTCGACGCAGCGAGCGCAGATCTCCGGGTGTTCCGGATGGCTGCCGACGTCGGCGCGGAAGTGCCAGCAACGGCCGCACTTGGCATGGCCGGACTTGACCACTTTCAGCTTGAGGCCTTCGACTTCGGTTGTCACCGCCTCGGCCGGCGCCTGGACGAACGGCACCACGCTGGCGGCAGAGGTGATCAGCACGAAGCGCAACTCGTCGCCCAGCTTGGCCAGGTCGGCGCTCAGGCCTTCCTCGGCGAAGAGCGTGACTTCGGCTTGCAGGTTGCCACCGATGACCTTGGCCACGCGCTGGTTCTCCAGCTCCTTGTTGACCGCCGCCTTGACCGCCATGATGCGGTCCCAGTAGGCGCGATCCAGCTCGCTGTCCTGTGGCAGCTCGCTCAGGCCCTGGTACCAGGTGTTGAGCATGACCGACTCGTTGCGCTCGCCCGGCAGGTACTGCCAGATCTCGTCGGCGGTGAAGGCCAGGATCGGCGCGATCCAGCGCACCAGCGCCTCGCTGATGTGGTACAGCGCGGTCTGGCAGGAGCGGCGCGCAACGCTGTTGGCACCGGTGGTGTACTGGCGGTCCTTGATGATGTCGAGGTAGAAGCCGCCCAGCTCCTGCACGCAGAAGTTGTGCACCTTGGAGTAGACGTTCCAGAACCGGTACTCGGCGTAGTTCTCTTCGAGCTCACGCTGCAGCAGCAGGGTGCGATCGACCGCCCAGCGGTCCAGAGCCAGCATGTCTTCGGCCGGCAACAGGTCGCGCGCCGGATCGAAGCCGGACAGGTTGGAGAGCAGGAAGCGCGCGGTGTTGCGGATACGCCGGTAGGCGTCGGCGCTGCGCTGCAGGATCTGCTCGGAAACGGCCATCTCGCCGGAGTAATCGGTGGCGGAAACCCACAGGCGCAGGATGTCGGCGCCCAGGGTGTTGTTGACCTTTTCCGGCTCGATGGTGTTACCCAGCGACTTGGACATCTTGCGGCCGTTCTCGTCCACGGTGAAACCGTGGGTCAGCAGCTCGCGGTACGGCGCGTGGCCGTCGATGGCGCAACCGGTCAGCAGGGAGGAGTGGAACCAGCCGCGGTGCTGGTCGGAGCCTTCCAGGTACAGGTCGGCGCGCGGGCCGGTGGTATGGCCGATGTCGTGCGAGCCACGCAGCACGTGCCAGTGAGTGGTACCGGAGTCGAACCAGACGTCGAGGGTGTCGGCAATCTTGTCGTACTGGCCGGCCTCGTCACCCAGCAGCTCCTTGGCGTCGAGCTTGAACCAGGCCTCGATGCCTTGTTTCTCGACGCGCTTGGCCACTTCTTCCATCAGCTCGACGGTGCGAGGGTGCAGCTCGCCGGTCTGTTTGTCGAGGAAGAACGGGATAGGTACGCCCCAGTTGCGCTGACGCGAGATGCACCAGTCAGGACGGTTGGCGATCATCGCGTGCAGGCGAGCCTGGCCCCAGGACGGCACGAACTTGGTGTCTTCGATGGCCTTGAGCGCACGCTCACGCAGGTTTTCACCGTTGTTGGGCTGCTTGTCCATGCCAACGAACCACTGTGCGGTGGCGCGGTAGATCAACGGGGTCTTGTGGCGCCAGCAGTGCATGTAGCTGTGGCTGATGGTTTCGGTGTGCAGCAGCGCACCGACTTCCTGCAGCTTCTCGACGATGGCCGGATTGGCCTTCCAGATGAACTGGCCACCGAAGAACTCCAGCGATGGCGCGTACACGCCGTTGCTCTGCACGGGCGTGAGAATGTCGTCGTTGACCATGCCGTAGCGCTTGCAGGTGACGAAGTCGTCCTCACCGTAGGCCGGCGCGGAGTGGACCACGCCAGTACCGGCGCCCAGCTCGACGTACTCGGCCAGGTAGATGGGCGACAGGCGCTCGTAGAACGGGTGGCGGAAATTGATCAGTTCCAGCGCCTTGCCTGGCGCGGTGGCCACTACCGAGCCTTCCAGCGCGTAACGCTTCAGGCACGACTCGACCAGTTCTTCGGCCAGCACCAGCAGGCGCTCGCCGGTATCGACCAGGGCGTAGTTGAAGTCCGGGTGGATGTTCAGCGCCTGGTTGGCCGGAATGGTCCAGGGGGTGGTGGTCCAGATCACGATCGCGGCAGGCTTGTTCAGCGAAGCCAGGCCGAAGGCGGCGGCCAGTTTGTCCTGGTCGGCGATCGGGAAGGCGACATCGATGGTCTGGGATTTCTTGTCGGCGTACTCGACCTCGGCCTCGGCCAGGGCCGAACCGCAATCGAAGCACCAGTTCACCGGCTTGAGGCCCTTGAACACGTAGCCTTGCTTGACCATCTCGGCCAGGGCGCGGATCTCGCCAGCTTCGTTGGCGAAGTCCATGGTCTTGTAGGGATTGTCCCAGTCACCCAGCACGCCCAGGCGGATGAATTCGCTCTTCTGCCCTTCGATCTGCTCGGCGGCGTAGGCGCGGCACAACTCGCGGGTCTGGTCGGGCGTCAGGTGCTTGCCATGGGTGACCTCGACCTTGTGCTCGATCGGCAGGCCATGGCAGTCCCAGCCCGGCACGTAGGGCGCGTCGAAGCCCGACAAGGTCTTGGACCGGACGATCATGTCCTTGAGGATCTTGTTCAGCGCGTGACCGATGTGGATTTTGCCGTTGGCATAGGGCGGGCCGTCGTGCAGGACGAACTTCGGACGATCCTTGCCAATCTCGCGCAACTTCCGGTACAGGCCAATGCTGTCCCAGCGCTGCAGGATCTGCGGTTCGCGCTGAGGCAGGCCGGCCTTCATGGGGAAGGCGGTGTCCGGAAGGTTAAGCGTGGCTTTGTAGTCGGTCATTTCAGGCTCTTGGTTAGCGGTTGAGCGTGCCAGTGGGCACGTGCGGCGGCGATGTCCGCGTCGATCGCCGACTTCAGCGCCTCCAGGGAGGCGAATCGCTGCTCCTCGCGCAGCTTGTGGTGGAACTCCACTGTCAGACGCCGGCCATAGAGGTCGCCGGTGTAGTCCAGGAGATGGATTTCCAGGTGGGGACGCCCATCACCCTTGACGGTGGGACGAACCCCGATGTTGCCGACACCCGGCCAAGGCGTGCCGTCGATCTCGATGCTGGTCAGGTAGACCCCGGACAGCGGCACGCGACGGCGCTTGAGCTGGATGTTGGCGGTGGGCGTGCCGAGCTGACGGGCCAGTTTCTGGCCGTGCAGCACGCGCCCGGTAATGCGATACGGACGGCCCAGCAAGTGCTCGGCCAGCTCGAAGTCGGCTTCGGCCAGGGCCTTGCGCACTTCGGTGCTGCTGACGCGCAGGCCGTCCTGGATCACGGTGTTGGCCGCCTCGACGGTGAAACCGTACTGCTGGCCGGCCTGGACCAGGAAGTCGAAGTCGCCGGCACGATCGCAGCCGAAGCGGAAGTCGTCGCCGACTTCCAGGTGACGCACGCCCAGGCCATCGACCAGCACCGCCTTGACGAACTGATCGGCGCTGAGCTGGCTAAGGCGCTGGTTGAAGGCCAGGCACAACACCAGGTCGATGCCTTCGTCGGCCAGCAGCTCGACCTTGTCGCGCAGACGCGCCAGCCGGGCCGGCGCAGTGTCCGGGGCGAAATATTCCCGCGGCTGCGGCTCGAAGATCACCACGCAGGTGGGCAGGCCCAGCTCCTGGCCGCGCTCACGCAGGCGCGCCAGGATGGCCTGGTGGCCCCGGTGAACCCCGTCGAAGTTGCCAATGGTGGCGACACAGCCCCGGTGCTCGGGGCGCAGGTTGTGAAGACCTCGAACCAGCTGCATAACGCGCTTCTTGCTCATAAAGTGGCCGATTATAACCACACCGGGGCGCTGGTGACAGGCAGCAGTGCCACTGTGGGCCGTGGAATGCGAAAAACCGACGCCTGGCCCTGCCCCGACCTCAATGCAGCGCCTTGCGGACAAAGTGACGAGGGCGGAAACCGCACAGGAACAGGCACCCGAAGTAGGTCACCACACCCGCGCCGATCAATGCGCCGAGGCGCAGGAAACGCTCGAGCATGTTGCCCTGCTCCCAGGCTGGCATGAAGTGCATGCCCAGCAGCAGCACGCCAGACATCAGCGCCACCGCCAGTACCAGCTTTAGCAGGAACACCATCCAGCCGGCCTGGGGCTGGAACAGGCCTTGGCTGCGCAGCTTCCAGAACAGCAACCCGGCGTTGAGGCAGGCCCCCAGGCTGATGGCCAGGGCCAGACCTGCATGTTGCAGCGGGCCGATCAGGGCGAGGTTGAACAATTGCGTGCAGACCAGGGTGAAGATGGCGATCTTCACCGGCGTACGGATGTTCTGCTGCGCGTAGAAGCCAGGCGCAAGCACCTTGACCAGGATGATCGCCAGCAGACCGACCGAATAGGCGATCAGTGCGCGCTGGGTCATGGCGGCATCGGTGGCGGTGAACTTGCCGTACTGGAACAGCGCCACGGTCAGCGGCTCGGCGAGGATCGCCAGGGCCAGGGTGCAAGGCAGCACCAGCAGGAAGCACAGGCGCAGGCCCCAGTCGAGGATCCGCGAATACTCTTCACGATCCTTGTTGGCGTAAGTCTTGGCCAGGGTCGGCAGAAGAATGGTGCCCAAGGCTACGCCCAGCACACCGGAAGGAAGCTCCATCAAACGGTCGGCGTAGTACATCCAGGAAACCGAACCGGCCACCAGGAAGGAGGCGAAGATGGTGTTGATGATCAGCGAGATCTGGCTCACCGACACCCCGAGGATCGCCGGCAGCATCTGCTTGAGCACGCGCCATACCCCGGTATCGCGCAGGTTCAGCCGTGGCAGCACGAGCATGCCGATCTTCTTCAAGGCTGGCAGCTGGTACAGCAGCTGGGCAAGCCCCCCCGCCAGCACGCCCCAGGCCAGGGCCATGATCGGCGGGTCGAAATAGGGGGTGAGGAACACGGCGAAGGCGATCATCGCAACGTTCAGCAGGGTCGGCGTAAAGGCCGGCACCGAGAAGCGGTTCCAGGTGTTGAGGATCGCCCCGACCAGCGACGACAGGGATATCAGCAATATATAAGGAAACGTCACCCGCAACAGTGCGGTGGTGAGTTCGTATTTCTCGGCACTGTCGACAAAGCCGGGGGCCGTGACCCACACCACCCAGGGCGCGGCGAGTATGCCCAGGGCAGTGACCAGAGCCAGGACCAGCGTGAGCAGGCCACTGACATAGGCAATGAAAGTACGCGTGGCCTCCTCGCCCTGCTGGGTCTTGTATTCGGCAAGAATCGGCACGAAGGCTTGGGAAAACGCGCCCTCGGCGAAGATACGCCGCAGCAGGTTGGGCAGTTTGAAGGCAATGAAGAAGGCGTCGGTGGCGATGCCGGCGCCGAAGACCCGCGCCAGAATGGTGTCGCGAACGAAACCCAGCACCCGCGAAATCATGGTGATGGAGCTGACTGCAGCCAGGGATTTGAGCAGGTTCATCGAAAAGTTTTACGCCTGGGACTTGAGAGCGCTGCCAGATGACGCCCGGATGTGCGATAATCCCGCTTCTTTGCAGGGGTGCCAAAAACTCCCGAGTTTACAGGTCGTTGCGTAGAAAGGAATCTCTCCTTCCGCGCACACATGCCACTCGGCAGATCCTTGCAACTGGCCTTGACATCCGTCCGACTCATCGGCATGATTCGCGGCCTTATTTGTTTGCTATTTACCCAAAAGTCTTTCGAGGAGCTCGACGGTGGCCAACACACCTTCCGCCAAGAAACGTGCAAAACAGGCTGAGAAGCGTCGCAGCCACAACGCCAGCCTGCGTTCCATGGTCCGTACCTACATCAAGAACGTAGTCAAGGCCATCGACGCTAAAGACGCCGAAAAAGCGCAAGCTGCTTACACTCTGGCTGTGCCTGTAATCGACCGCATGGCCGATAAAGGCATCATCCACAAGAATAAAGCTGCTCGCCACAAAGGCCGTCTGAATGGCCACATCAAGGCGCTGAAAGAAGCTGCAGCTGCCTAAGCGACGCGCTTTAACAAAAACCGACCCTAGGGTCGGTTTTTTGTTGCCTGCGATTTAGCTGGCCATCGACAGGCAACCCAGAAGTCCGGGCCGCGATAAGCGGCCCTGGACTCATTGCTACTTGCCCACCGGGATCTTCGGCGCCCACTGCAACCAGGCATCATCCGGTTTATCGAACAAGGCAAAGGTCTGCTGCGGCCGCGCGGGATTGCCCATCTGCTCGCCATCCGGCGTTGCAAAGGCGATCCCTCCATCGATGAGGGTTTCCAGCGATTCGGTCCGCACCGTGGCCCCCTTGAACAGCCCCCAGTCAAAGCCGAAACCGCTGCTGTTCCAGAAGCGGCTGCCGCCCCGCACCAAGGCGGCATAACGTGGCTCGATCAGAATGTGGATCAACACCCGATCCGCACTCTGCCCCAGTTCGTAGCCCATGACCTTGCCAACCTGTACTTCACGGTAGGTGACTGGTACACCCGGCTTTATCGAACCACGACGTGAGGCGCTCAACGTCAGCGGCAGACCGACTTCCTGACCAACCACCTCCGGCGCTTCGGGCAGGGCGATGAAATCCCGCTGCGGGCCCTGGCTCTTCAATGCCGGCTGTACCTCCAGGTACTGACCGCCGATCAGGGTATCCAGGTTCTCTGTGCGCACCAGCCCGAATGCCGGCTTCACCACCCAGAATTGCGTGCCTGCCCGGGCAATGCGGTCCGCAGCATCGGTGATCCGCGCGCGCAGCAGCACAGCCTGCAGGTCGGAGGTCAGGTCGACGCTTTCAATGCTGCCTACGTCGAGGCCACGGAAGCGGATCGGCGTACCGGGCTTGAGACCATCGGCACGCTCCACACGGATGGTCACGAGAGTGCCGGCACGGTTGGCTGCCTCCTCGTTCTCCAGCAGGCGGAAACGTGGAATGTGTCGTTTGAGCGGCACGTTCTGCTGCGGCGTGTCGAAAGCGATGCCACCGGCCATCAGGGTCTGCAACGACTCACTCTTGATCTTGATCCCCGACAGGCCGCCGGTGAGCGTGATGCCACTGGCATTCCAGAAGCGCGTCGAACCGTTCACCAGACCGGCATACTCTTTCTCGATATGGACACCAATCAGGATACGCTTGCTGTTGCGTGCGAACTGGTAGCTCTGCACGCTACCGACCTTGACCTGGCGATAGGTTACCGGACTACCTACCTCGAGCGAGCCGAGCGTGTCAGCGAACAACACCAGGTGCAGGCCCGGCGCCTTGAGATCGAGCGGTGGCGCCTTGGCTCTGGCCTCGAACTCACGCTGCGGTCGCGCGCCTTTCTCACCCGGACGAATGGCGATGTAGTTACCCTTTACCAGCGCCTCCAGGCCGGTGATGCCCGCCAATGAAATGGACGGTTTGACCACCCAGAACTGGGTACCTTCCACCAGGTAGTCTTCGGCCAGCGGGTCCAGCGTGAGCTCGGCCATGGCGCCATCGAGGCCATCATCGATCTTCAGCGTTTTCATGGAGCCCACCTGGATACCCTTGTACATCACCGGGGTACGTCCAGCCTGCAGGCCTTCGTAATCTGTCAGGTGCACCTTGATGCGGATACCAGCCTGAGCTGCCTCGAAGTCCTCATAGAGACGGAACGGAAGGCTCGGATCGGTGGGCGGGCTGTCCTTGCGATGCTCTGGAGTAGCGAAGGCGATGCCCCCAGCCACGATGCTCGACAGCGATTCACTGCGCACCTTGACGCCCGACAGATTGGCATCAATGCTGATGCCGCTGGCATTCCAGAAACGCGTGTGTTTGCGCACCAGACCAGCGTATTCAGGTTCGATGAACAGCTTGATCTCGACCGTTCCATGGTCGTCTGACAGGCGATAGCTTTTTACCTTGCCCACCTGGATCTGCTTGTAGAACACCGGGCTCTCACGATTGAGCGAGCCCAGGCGCTCGGCCTTGAGCGTCAGGTGCAGGCCGGGCTCCTTGTCAGAAAGCGGTGGCGCCTCGGCCAGTGCGGTGAAGCGACGGGTAGGTTCGCCCTGCCCTGGATCAACGGCGATGTAGTTGCCGGAAACCAGTGTCTCCAGCCCGGAGATCCCAGCCAGGCTGACGCTCGGCTTGACCAGCCAGAAGCGCGTGCCTTTATTCATGTGCGGCTCGGCCGTCTTGTTCATCTCGATGGTGGCGATCACACCCGTATTGCTGCCCTCGGCATCCAGCACCAGGCTGGTAACCTTGCCCACCGACATACCCTTGTAGATCACCTCGGTCTTGTTGGCGACGATACCCTCGCCGGTTTCGAAACGAACCTGAATCTCCACGCCAGCGTCACGATAGGCCTGCCAGGCAAGCCAGCCCCCGATCATCAGGGCGATCAGCGGCAGAATCCAGATGGCCGACCAGTTCGAGGCTGGGCGTGTTTTGGCCGTTGGCAAGTCACTCATGGTCGTCGTCCGACTCCGTGTTATCCCAGATCAGTCGGGGATCGAAAGTTAAAGCAGCAAGCATCGTCAGGATCACCACACTGGCAAAGGCGACGGCGCCCAGGTTGGCTTCGACACTGGCGATGCGACCGAAATTCACCACCGCCACCAGAATGGCGATGACGAAGATGTCGAGCATCGACCAGCGACCGATGAATTCGATAAAGCGGTACATCAGGATCCGCTGCCGGGCCGAGAGCGGCTGATGACGCTGCACCGAGTAAAGCAGCAGGCCAATGCCCACCAGCTTGAAGGTCGGCACCAGAATACTGGCAATGAATACCACCGCGGCAATAGGCAGCATGCCGTGCTTCATCAGGGTGATGACCCCGGACATGATGGTGTCCGGGCTGCCCTGGCCCAAGGTGCTGACGGTCATGATCGGCAGCAGGTTGGCCGGGATGTACAGGATCATCGCAGTGACGAGCAGCGCCCAGGTGCGCACGATACTGTTGGGGCGACGCGCATGCACGATGGCACCACAACGAGTGCAGGCCTGCGAGTCGCTGCCCGGCGCCTGGCGATTGAGCTCGTGACACTCGTTGCAGACCAGGATACCGGCATCAATCGCCCGCATGGGTATCCTCCCCGGAGAGCGCTACCCATATCTGATGCGGCGACATCACCACCTCCAGCCAGACCTGCACCAGCAACAGGCTGATAAAGCAGAACAAACCGAGCCCGACGGTCAGTTGCGCCAGGTCGACCAGCTTGACGATCGCTACCAGCACGCCCATGAAGTACACCTCGAGCATCCCCCACTCCCGCAGGTGATGATAGATGCGATAGAACAACAGGCCATGACCACGACCGATATTCAGGCGAATGCTCAGCAGTACCAGGAGTTGGCACAGCAGCTTGAGCAACGGAATAGCCATGCTGCACAGGAACACCACAATGGCGACGCCACGCATTTCAGAGTTGTACAGGCCCAGAACACCACTCCACACCGTGTCGTCAGCGGTCTGGCCGAGCAGGTGCAGTTGCATGATAGGCAGGAAATTGGCCGGGATATAAAGAAACAGCGCGGTCAGCACCAGCGCGAGGCTGCGATTGACGACATTGTAACGATGCGCATAGAGCTCGTAGCCACAGCGCGGACACTGGGCTTTCTCGCCATGCTGCAGCACCGGCTTGCGCAGCAGCAGGTCACACTCGTGACAAGCCACGAGGTCTTCCAACGGCAGGCTGGCCAGCGCTTCGGGATCGGCAGGGTTGGACATAGGGAGTTCTGATAGGAAAGTCGGCTCTATTCTAGTGTTCAGACTCGAAATGTGGGAGATGGTGCTTTGCAAAGGCGGTTACGAATGGTGTCGGCCACCTGCTTGCTCTCGGCAGCGAATGCTGCCCGCTCTTGACCGCGGAAAAGACAAAACCCCTACCTGCTCGCGCAGATAGGGGTTTTGCGAAATGAATCTTGACGATGACCTACTCTCACATGGGGAAACCCCACACTACCATCGGCGATGCATCGTTTCACTGCTGAGTTCGGGATGGGAT
>NZ_JBLUPZ010000006.1:0-338164 GCF_048068255.1 Pseudomonas sp. NY15374 | reverse complement strand
AGCGCTGGATCTGCCCAATCCCAGAACACATTTCCACGAACACGCATGTGACCCTCCTTAACTTTTTAGCTTTCATCCATTAGAGGGTCAAAATAGATCGCACAAAAAAAACCTACAAGTGACTTAAATCAGCAATCTCTTACGAATCGACAGCCGGCATAAAGTTATACAGATGTATCTGTTTTGTATAACTTTATTGGAATCAAGGAGAGCCGCTCTGAACTTTCGTTTCGGCTGTAAGCGAATCAGCAAATTCGATCCAAGCGTTGAACGCAGCACGCTGCGCGTCGCATGCAGCTTGCCATTCCGGCCCTCCCAAGCGCCCGTAAGCTACCTGATTCATGGTGGTTGATGTGAGCGAATCAAGCTCCCTTAGCAATTTGTAAGCACGATATCTTTTTTCTATATCCGGCATGGTCTTTTATCCATTTTGCATAGCAAGGATTTGAGCCTTCCAAGACTTCTGCCCGGTGGACCTTCCCTGGTCTCACTTATTTCCTCCGATATTAACTAATCCGCCGAATGGCGGCGAGGCGAAGCTATGTCTCAAGTAAAGGAACGACCGATGCTCTTCAACGGGCCGATGGCCAGCGCTGTGCTGGATGGCCGCAAAACAGTTACCCGCCGCGTGGTCAGCGCACGGTCACTCAAGGACATTGGCTACGGCGTTCAGTTGGGCGAATGCCATGAGCTGCCGGCGGATGGCAAGGTGCACCCGAACAGCGCCAGCTATTACGCTGACCTATGCCCTTATGGCCAGCCTGGCGACCTGCTGTGGGGGCGAGAAAGCTTCTGGCAGGCAGGCGAATGGACTTCCTCATACCCTGAAGGCGACTGCGACAAGTGGAATGGCTCTCGCCGCATCCACTACCGCGCTGATGGCGAGCCGCCAAATGAGCCGAACCGCCACCATCCCCGTGCCTTGCGCAACGGTTCCTACTCCGCCGCCGACCCGGACCGGATTTGGCGTGCAAGACCGAGCATCCACATGCCCCGCTGGGCAAGCCGAATTCTGCTGGAGATCGCCGAGGTTCGAATCGAGCTGCTGCAGCACATCACCATCGGCCAGATCTGCAAAGAAGGCCTGGCCCGCTCAATGTACGAGTTCATGCCCGTCACCCAGGCCTTTGATGCTTTCGCCGAGCTGTGGAACTCCACGGGCGGGGACTGGGACTCCAACCCGTGGGTCTGGGTCGTCGAGTTCCAGAGGATCGAGCCATGCGCCTGAAGAAAGCTGAGCGCGAACAGGTCCGCATGAAGTACGGCGGCCGCTGCGCATATTGCGGCGTCGAACTCGGCGAGCGATGGCACGCCGACCACTTCGAGCCAGTGGTGCGCAACTGGGGCGAGGCGGCGAAGACCGTACCAGCCATCCGCCCGGAGAACCACAACCTGGCCAACATGATGCCAGCCTGCGCGCCCTGCAACCTGAGCAAGCACCGCATGCAGCTCGAGGACTGGCGACGCTGGCTGGCCGGCCACGTCCACAGCCTCAACCAGTACCACCCCATCTACCGCCTGGCCAAGGCCTACGGCTTGATCGCCGAGACTGGGGCCGATGTCGTCTTCTACTTCGAAAAGGTGCAGCAGCCATGACCCGCCTCGCCCTCCTCCTCGCGCTGCTGGCCACCGGCGCCAGCGCCCAAGAAAACGTCATCGACGTGCAGCACGACAGCCAGCGCGGCGTCACCTGCTACCTGCTGAATGGGGTCGGCATCAGCTGCATCCCCGACAGCCAGCTCAGCGCAGGCAACCAGCGCCAGGTCTCCCCGCACGAAACCCAACCCGAACCTACACCTGCTGCCGCCCCGGCGGCGTGGATTGATGAGAGGTATCAGCTGTGAAGATCGGAAAGCTATTTCTCGGCCTGAAATGGTGTTACGGCGGCAAGGATGAGGCAGTTGTCGCCAGCTGGGCGCTGAAGTGCGGTTACTGGCGCTGGGCGGTCTGGTGGCGCAAGCCAAAGAAGGTGCTGTGCCTTCCTGCCTTCGGGCCATCCATGGCGGTCGGCACCCGGTACTACATCGGCCATGGTCACTTCGGCGCTTGGGTTCGGCTTCCGCTGATCGGCTCGTTTTCCATTTCCACCCAGCCACCCTACCCCGCGCAGGTGCAGCCATGACCGACCTGATCGAAGTGAGGGTATCCAACATGGCCGGAGCAGCGCTCGACTGGGCGGTGGCCATGGCCGCAGGGTTCACCATAGATCCGGAATGCCGGACAACCGTGTGGCACCCCGATGGAGTGCCCTGCAGCATCAGCATCCGAGGTGCCGCGCTGGGCTTCGGTTATCGCCCCTCAAGCTCTTGGGAGCAAGGCGGCCAGCTGATCGATAGGCACCGCGGCAGCGCTCAGCACCGCCCAGGCCTTGCCGAGGATGTCTGCTACTGCGGCGGCCCAGAGGGCGCCGACGTCTGGTGCTACGGCCCCACCGCCCTGGTCGCGTTCTGCCGAGGATTCGTGCGGTACAAGCTGGGCGAGTTCGTCCAGGTGCCCAAGGAGCTCATGCAATGAGGAGGCTGATCTATCGCATCAACCGCTGGCTCCCTTTCGGCGGGCTGCCGATTGCCAGAATCAACTTCCGGGGAGAAACCTGCACCCTCTACAAAAATGGCTGGGTGCTCATCAGCGACGGCAAAAGCAGCGATGCACTGCCCCTCAGCTTTACCAGCCAGGCCCTCGTCGACGCCTTCGAAGCCGAGCTCGCCTAGACCCTCCCCCAACTATTCAACTCAAGCCCGCCGACTGCGCGGGCGAGGATGTCCTATGTCCGCAACCAACCGATTCCGCCAGGTCGCCAACGATGCGCTGGTGATGATCAGCGAGAACCTGCAGCCAGGCGCCAAATTGGCGCTGGTGATCTACACGGCAGGCAAGCCAGAGCTGGATATCGTCCTGAAGGACAGCGGCCTCGAAGTCGATGAGGCCGTGAACACGTTGCGCCGGCGCGGAGGCCTCAGCCTCGATGGCGACAACGCCTACAAGCGCGGGATCTGCGACGTCATCATCGGCGCCCTTGCCACGGGCAAACAGAACAACAACCCGCCGCCTGCCGATCACTGGGGCCTGGAGTTCTGGGATATCGGGCGCGCCGAGGGCGCACTGCAGGAAGAACTGGTGCAGGCGGTGCGCCTGCTGCGCAAGGAGCTGGATTCCTGCCAACGCGTAATCCACTACGCCGGAGGCTTCACGCCTGCCTACGTCGACAATGCCCAAGCCGCCATCAAGGTGGCTGATGCGGTGCTCACAAAAATCCCCGCCTGACCACCAACTGCCGCCACCGGCGGCGTGGAGACCATCCCATGGAAACCGAGATCCTTTCGGACGAAGAGCTGGCCGAGCTGACCGGCTACAAGGCTAGGGGCTACCAGCGCCGCTGGCTCCAAGAACGCGGCTGGGTGTTCGTTGAGAGTCGAAGCGGCCGCCCTCTGGTGGGGCGCCACTATGTGCGTATGAAGCTGGGTGTCACGCTTGAAGTGGTGCCGATGGCACCGCCGCCAAGCGTAGCTCCAGCCTGGACGCCAGATATTTCGAAGGTGAGGTGAGATGCGCCCAAGGAAGACCGAAAACCGCGACCTGCCGCCGGGCATGTACCGGCGCAAGCGCACCAGTAAGAGCAAGAAGAACCCGGGAAAGGAGTGGGTCAGCTACTTCTACCTGGACAAATCCGGAAAGCCGGTACCTCTTGGCACCGATCTGAGTCTGGCGAGGTTGAAGTGGGCCGAACTTGAGTCCAAGGACAAGCCGAAAGACCTGGTCACGATGGGGGCCATCTTCGATCGATACCTGCGCGATATCGTCCCAAAGAAAGCGCCGCGCACCCAGAAGGACAACATCGCAGAGATTCGCCAACTCCGAGACTACTTCGCTTCGGCTCCGATCGACGGCATCACGCCGGCGCATGTAGCAAAGTATCGGGATGCAAGGACAGCACCGGTCAGGGCGAATCGCGAGATCGCCACCCTATCGCACATATTCAACATTGCCAGGGAATGGGGGCTCACCACGCGCGAGAACCCGTGTCAGGGCGTGCGCAAGAACAAGGAAGTGCCGCGGGACTTCTACGCGAACGAGTCGATTTGGAACGCGGTTTATGCGAAAGCCGTGGGTGAGCTGAAGGATGCCATGGACCTGGCATATTTGACGGGCCAGCGTCCGGCGGACGTGCTGGTGATGAGGCGGGACGACATTGAGGATAAGGCCCTTGGCGTCAAGCAGAAGAAGACCCAAAAGAAGCTTCGGATCATGCTGGAGGTTGATGGGGTGGAGAGCAGCCTGGGCGCTCTGATCAGGAAGATTCTGGAGCGCAACGCTCCGCATGGCTCGCCGTACCTCCTGCTGACCGACAGCGGCAAGCGGGTCACTGCACCAATGCTTCGCCATCGCTGGGATGACGCCAGGGAGGAAGCGGTGAAGGAAGCCGTATCCGCCGGAGACCAGGTGCTGGCCGGCAGGATCAGCCAGTTCCAGTTCCGCGACATTCGCCCGAAAGCGGCCTCCGAGATCACCGATGTCGACCACGCCAGCCTGCTGTTGGGCCACACCAAAGGTGATATTACCGAGCGGGTTTATCGTCGAATTGGAGCCCTGGCGAAACCCACCAAGTAGCGAAGTATTGTCAGCGCTGACAAATCAAACCATTCCCAAAGGTGTTCCCACGGGTGGTTTTTCTATACCCCAAAAACGCAAAAAGCCCTGAATAATCAGGGCTTTGAATATGGCGGAAGCGTAGAGATTCGAACTCTAGGATAGTTGCCCATCGACGGTTTTCAAGACCGTTGCCTTAAACCACTCGGCCACGCTTCCAGCTTGTTTTGCGGCGGCAATCATACCGTAATGAAACACGCTGTCAAACTCTCTCTGTCGCCCGTTGCAGAGGCTCTGTTATGATCTTTGCATCTGAACGTTTCAAACCCACAGGAGTGTCGCCATGCGCGAACAGGATTACGCCGTACAACACGGCCAGCAGGTCGAGCAGCAGGAGGTCAGCAAGGTCCTGCGCAACACGTACAGCTTGCTGGCGCTCACGCTTGCCTTCAGCGGCGTGATGGCTTTCGTCGCTCAACAGATGCGCGTCGGTTACCCGAACATCTTCGTGGTGCTGATCGGCTTCTACGGGCTGTTCTTCCTCACCGCCAAGCTGCGTGATTCGGTCTGGGGCCTGGTTTCTACCTTCGCCCTCACCGGCTTCATGGGCTTCATCCTCGGCCCGATCCTCAACCGCTACCTCGGCATGGCCGGTGGTGCTGAAGTGGTCAGCTCGGCCTTCGCCATGACCGCTCTGGTATTCGGTGGCCTGTCGGCCTACGTGCTGATCACCCGCCGCGACATGAGCTTCCTCAGCGGCTTCATCACCGCAGGCTTCTTCGTGTTGCTGGGTGCCGTGGTCGCGAGCTTCTTCTTCCAGATCAGCGGCCTGCAACTGGCGATCAGCGCAGGCTTCGTGCTGTTCTCGTCGGTCTGCATCCTGTTCCAGACCAGCGCCATCATCCATGGCGGTGAGCGCAACTACATCATGGCGACCATCAGCCTGTATGTATCGATCTACAACCTGTTCGTCAGCCTGTTGCAACTGTTCGGCATCATGGGTCGTGACGACTGATCGCTAGCGATTGGACGATTCAGGAAAGCCCGCTTCGGCGGGCTTTTTTGTGGGCGGATGCTTTTAGGGTTGCACGCCCTCCCCGCCACAAAGAAACAAAGAGCAGCCCAGCCAAGACGTACCTCTACCCCTTCGCCGTCGGGCCCCGTAGAATGCGCTCCTTTTTTCTTCGGGGCGGTTTCCCATGAGTTCACTCGAACACGAGCCGGGCGCGACGGCGCCTGCCAACGAACTGGTCCTTGGCCTCGAGGACAAGCCGCGGCCACTGATCGGCCTGCTGGCGGCACTGCAGCACTTGTTGGCGATCATCGTGCCAATCGTCACTCCCGGCCTGTTGATCTGCCAGGCGCTGGGCGTTTCGCCGCGAGACACCAACCTGATCGTGTCGATGTCGTTGGTGATCTCGGGCATCGCCACCTTCGTCCAGTGCAAGCGTTTCGGGCCATTCGGCGCGGGATTGCTGATCGTCCAGGGCACCAGCTTCAACTTCGTCGGGCCGCTGATTGCCGGTGGTGCGCTGATGGTCAAGCAGGGCACGCCGGTCGAAGGCGTGATGGCGGCGATCTTCGGGGTCGTGATCGCCGGCTCGTTCGTGGAGATGGGCGTTTCACGCATCCTGCCATTCATCAAGCGCCTGATCACCCCGCTGGTGACCGGCATCGTGGTGCTGATGATCGGCCTCACCCTGATCAAGGTTGGCCTGATCAGCATGGGTGGTGGCTTTACGGCCATGGGCAACGGCACCTTCGCCAATGGCGAGAACCTGCTGCTCTCGGGCGTGGTGCTGGCCATCATCGTGATCCTCAACCGGATTCCGGTGGTGTGGATGCGCAGTTGCGCCATCGTCATCGCGCTGGCGGTGGGCTATGCGCTGGCAGGCTACCTGGGGCGCCTGGACTTCACTGGGATGCACGAGGCCGCGCTGTTCCAGGTGCCGGTCCCGCTGCACTTCGGCCTGGGCTTCTCCTGGGCGCTGTTTATTCCGATGCTGGTGATCTATCTGGTGACCTCGCTGGAAGCCATCGGCGATGTGACAGCCACCAGCAAAGTGTCGCGCCAGCCGGTCGAGGGGCCAGTGTGGATGCAACGGATCAAGGGCGGGGTGCTGGTCAATGGTGCCAACTCGCTGCTGGCGGGCCTGTTCAACACCTTCCCTAGCTCGATCTTTGCGCAGAACAATGGGGTGATCCAACTGACGGGCATCGCCAGCCGCCATATCGGTGTCTGGATCGCGCTCATGCTGGTATTGCTGGGGCTGTTCCCGAGCGTGGCCGGGGTAATCCAGGCCGTGCCGGAGCCTGTACTGGGTGGCGCTGCGATGGTGATGTTCGGTGCGGTAGCGGCATCAGGGATCAATATCCTGGCCAGCACCCGCCTGGACCGTCGGGCGCTGCTGATCATCGCCGTGTCGCTGGCCCTGGGGCTGGGCGTGGCGCAGGTGCCGGAGTTCCTGGCGCACATGCCGGCGGCGCTGCGCAACGTACTGGAGTCGGGCGTTGCCACCGGTGGCATCTGCGCCCTGGTGCTGAACTGGTTCCTGCCAGAGAGCAAGGAACACGCCTGACCACCGTTGCAGGCAGACAAAAGCCCGCGCCTACAGGTGCGGGCTTTTTGCTTTATCATGGCGGCATTTCTTTGCACGAGCCTTCCATGAAATTCGCCATCGCGGTGTTTTCTCCGGCCCATGCGCCCTCCTCGCGCCGCGCGCTGCGCTTCGCCGAGGCGGCCCTGGCCGGCGGACACGAGATTACCCGACTGTTCTTCTACCAGGACGGGGTGCACAGCGCCTCGGCCAACGTCGTCGCGCCTCAGGATGAACAGGATGTGGCGGCGCAATGGCGCAGCTTCATCAGCGACCATCAGCTCGATGCCGTGGTCTGCATCGCCGCAGCATTGCGCCGGGGCGTGCTCGACGAGGCCGAAGCCAACCGTTACCAGCGCCCTGCCGTGAACCTGCCCAAACCCTGGGAACTGTCCGGCCTTGGGCAACTGCACGAAGCTGCGCAAACGGCAGACCGCCTGGTCTGCTTCGGAGGCGATTGAAATGGCCAGATCCTTGTTGATCGTCAGCCGTCAGGCGCCTTGGAATGGGCCATCCGCCCGCGAAGCGCTGGATATCGCGCTTGCCGGTGGCGCCTTCGACCTGCCGCTGGGCATGCTGTTTCTCGACGACGGTGTCTTCCAGCTCGCCAGCAGCCAGCAACCGGCGCTGCTGCAGCAGAAGAACCTTGCCGCCAACCTGCAGGCGCTCCCGATGTTCGGGGTCGAGGAACTGTTCGCCTGCGCGCACAGCCTCCAGCAACGCGGGCTGGACGGCAGCACGCTGGAACTGCCGGTACAGGTTCTCGACGATGCAGCGCTGCGCGCACTGATCGCCCGTTTCGACCAGGTGGTGACCCTCTGATGACGACCTTGCATGTAATCAGCCATTCGCCCTTCGGCGACGACCGTCTGGCCAGTTGCCTGCGTTTGCTGGACACCCAGGACGCGCTGCTGCTGTGCGGCGATGCAACCTACGCCCTCAAGCCTGGCAGCGAACCTTACCGGGTGTTGCAGGCTGCTGGCCTGGAGCAACGCCTGTTCGCCCTCGAAGAAGACCTACTGGCCCGCGCAATCCCCAGCGAGTTGGCAAAAGCCGTGGACTATCCCGCCTTCGTCGAGCTCTCGCTGCACTACGACAAGGTCAACACCTGGCTATGAGCAACCTGACTGTCGGCGATCGCTCGATCGCCCTGGACAAGGACGGCTTCCTGGTCGACTTGGAGGACTGGTCCCACGAGGTCGCCCAAGCCCTGGCCGCCCGTGAAGCGATCGCCTTGACCCCGGACCACTGGGAAGTCCTCGAACTGCTGCGTCAGTTCTACGACGAATATCAACTTTCGCCAGCGACTCGTCCGCTGATCAAGTACACCGCCCTGAAGCTGGGCCCGGACAAGGGCAACAGCCCGCACCTGAATCGTCTGTTCAACGGCACCCCCGCCAAACTGGCCGCCAAGCTGGCGGGCCTGCCCAAGCCGACCAACTGCATATGACCGAGCCGATGACCGACAGCCCAAGCCCCCTGACCCTGGAAACCCCGGCCGAACACCCCTTCGCCGAATTCGTGCGCATTCTTGGCAAGGGCAAGCGAGGGGCACGGGGCTTGACCCGCGAGGAAGCGCGCGCGGCGATGACACTGCTGCTCGAAGGGAAAGTCGAAGACACCCAACTGGGCGCCTTCCTGATGCTGCTGCGGCACAAGGAGGAAAGTGCCGAGGAACTGGCTGGTTTCACCGAAGCCCTGCGCAGCCACCTGCAAGCACCATCGATCGCCGTGGATATCGACTGGCCAAGCTATGCCGGCAAGAAGCGCCACCTGCCCTGGTACCTGCTGGCCGCCAAGTGCCTGGCTGGCAACGGCGTGCGCATTCTCATGCATGGCGGCGGCGCCCACACGGCCGGGCGCCTGTACACCGAACAGTTGCTCACCCTGTTGGATATCCCCCTCTGCCGTGACTGGCAAGCGGTCGCCAGCAGCCTGGATCAGCAGCAACTGGCCTTCTTCCCGTTGCAGGACTGGGCGCCGCAGTTGCAGCGGATGATCGACCTGCGCAACACCTTGGGCCTGCGCTCGCCGATCCACTCCCTGGCCCGCGTGCTCAACCCGCTCGGCGCCCGCTGCGGCCTGCAAAGCATCTTCCACCCCGGCTACCAGGCCGTGCACCGCGAAGCCAGCCGCCTGCTCGGCGATCACGCCCTGGTGATCAAAGGTGATGGCGGCGAGATCGAGGTGAACCCCGATGTCGTCAGTCACTTGTACGGCACTACCGGCAGCGAGGCCTGGGACGAAGAATGGCCCGCGCTGAGCGCACAACGCCACGTCAAGCCGGCAACGCTTGAGCCTGAGCATCTGTTGACGGTATGGCGCGGCGCGGCGCAGGACAGCTATGGCGAGCTGGCAGTAGTCGCGACCATGGCCCTCGCGCTGCGCGGTCTGGGCCAGGATCGCGAACTGGCGTTCAGCACCGCGCGCACGTTCTGGTCAAACCGAAACATCTAATCACTCGATCAATGACTGGCGATATTTGCGCTATTTATTCGAACGGTATGCCCTAGACTGAGCTCCAACGACAAACGACTTGGTAATTGGAGCTCCACATGGGCCTTTTGATCGACGGCCGCTGGCATGACCAGTGGTACCAGAACAGCAAGGATGGCGCCTTCCGCCGCGAAAACGCCCAGCGCCGCAATGCGCTACCTGCGGCCGAAGCAGGCCGTTACCACCTGTATGTTTCGCTGGCCTGCCCATGGGCGCACCGCACCCTGATCGTCCGCGCACTCAAGGGCCTGGAGCCACTGATCGACGTATCTGTGGTGAGCTGGCTGATGGGCGAGCATGGTTGGACCTTCGACACCGCACAAGGCTCGACGGGCGATCATCTCGACGCCCTCCAGTACCTGCATCATCGCTATACCTTGGATGATCCGCACTACACCGGCCGGGTGACGGTACCGGTGCTATGGGACAAGCAAGAGAAGCGCATCGTCAACAACGAATCAGCGGAAATCATCCGCATCTTCAACAGCGCGTTCGATGAGTTGACCGGCAACCGTCTGGACCTCTATCCCGAACCACTGCGCGCGACTATCGATGCACTCAACGAACGCATTTACCCGGCGGTGAACAACGGCGTTTATCGCGCAGGCTTCGCCACCACCCAGGAGGCGTACGAGGCAGCGTTCGATGAGGTGTTCAATGAGCTGGATCACCTGGAGGCACTGCTCGACACCCAGCGCTACCTGGCCGGCGAATACCTGACCGAGGCGGATGTAAGGCTGTTCACCACGTTGGTACGCTTCGATGCGGTGTACCACGGGCACTTCAAGTGCAACCTGCGACGACTGGCGGACTACCCGAACCTCTCCAACTGGCTGCGCGAGCTTTATCAGTGGCCGGGGGTGGCGCAGACGGTGAATATGGAGCATATCCAGAAGCACTACTACATGAGCCACAAGACCATCAACCCGAACGGCATCGTGCCCAAGGGGCCGTTGCAGGACTTCACGCTGCCCCATGACCGTGAGCGGTTGGCGGGCAAGGGAATATGGCAGGGTTGACGTCGCTGGGGCTGCTTCGCAGCCCATTCGCGGGCAAGCCCGCTCCCACAGGTTTAAAGCGGCGCTGTACCTGTGGGAGCGGGCTTGCCCGCGAATGGATCACAAAGTGGTGCCAGTGATCAGCTGTTCTGTGCCCCTTCGAACCAGGTCAGCTTGTCACGCAACTGCACCACTTCCCCAACGATCACCAGGGTCGGCGCATGCACTTCATGCCGGGCGACCAGGTCCGGCAGGTCTGCCAGGGTACCGGTGAACACGCGCTGATTGCGGGTAGTGCCCTGCTGCACCAGCGCTGCCGGCGTGCTTGCCGCACGACCATGACGGATCAACTCGGCGCAGATGGTCGGCAAGCCAACCAGGCCCATGTAGAACACCAGGGTCTGGGCTGGCGCCACCAGGTCATTCCAAGGCAGGTTGCTGGTGCCGTCCTTGAGGTGACCCGTGACGAAGCGCACCGACTGGGCGTAGTCGCGGTGAGTCAGCGGAATACCGCCGTAGGCCGAACAGCCGCTGGCCGCCGTGATACCCGGCACCACCTGGAAGGGGATGCCCTCATCGGCCAGTTCCTCGATCTCCTCGCCGCCACGGCCGAAGATGAACGGATCGCCGCCCTTCAGGCGCAACACACGCTTCCCTTGGCGGGCCAGATCGACCAACAGGCGGTTGATCTGGTCCTGGGGCACGGCATGGTCAGCGCGACGCTTGCCGACATAGATGCGCTCGGCATCACGCCGGCACATCTCGATGATGGCCGGAGCCACCAGACGGTCGTAAAGCACCACGTCAGCCTGCTGCATCAGGCGCAAGGCACGGAAGGTCAACAAGTCGGGATCACCAGGGCCGGCACCGACCAGATAGACCTCACCGCCCTGCTGCACTGGCACGCCATCGACCATGGCCTGCAACAGGCGCTCGGCTTCGGCGCCCTGCCCGGCCAACTGGCGCTCGGCGATCGGCCCCTGGAACACTGTCTCCCAGAAGCCGCGCCGCTGGTTGACGTCCGGGTACAGCGACTTGACCTTGTCACGAAAACGCGCGGCCAGGCCTGCCAGCTCGCCATAGGTGGACGGAATCCAGGCCTCGAGCTTGGCCCGGATCAAGCGTGCCAGCACGGGCGCATCGCCGCCACTGGATACCGCCACCACCAAGGGCGAGCGATCGACGATGGCAGGGAAGATCACCGTGCACAGGGCCGGTGCGTCCACCACGTTGACCGGCAGGCTGCGCGCTTGTGCGTCTTCCGACACCTGCGCGTTGAGCGCCGGGTCATCGGTGGCAGCGATCACCAGACGGCACCCCTCCAGGTCAGCGACCTGATAGCCACGCACCAGCACCTCTCCGCTGCCTTCCCTGGCCAGTGCGGCCAACTGGCCGTCGACTTCCGGCGCGACCACCCGTAGCACACCCCCGGCATCCGCCAGCAGGCGCGCCTTGCGCAGGGCGATCTCACCGCCGCCGACGACCAGAACCCGGCCGCCCTGCAGCTTATGGAACAGCGGCAGGTACTTCATTTAGCGGATAACCTCGACGCCGCCCATGTAAGGCTTGAGCACCTCAGGTACGCGAATCGAACCATCGGCCTGCTGGTAGTTCTCCAGCACCGCAACCAGCGTACGGCCCACGGCCAGGCCCGAGCCGTTGAGCGTGTGTACCAGCTCCGGCTTGCCGGTTTCCGGATTGCGCCAGCGCGCCTGCATGCGGCGGGCCTGGAAGTCGCCGCAGTTGGAGCAGGAGCTGATTTCGCGGAACTTGCCCTGGCTCGGCACCCACACTTCCAGGTCGTAGGTCTTCACTGCGCCGAAGCCCATGTCGCCGGTGCACAGGGCCAGCACGCGGTATGGGAGTTCCAGCAACTGCAGCACGCGCTCGGCGTTGGCGGTCAGGCCTTCCAGGGCTTCCATCGACTTGGACGGCTCCACCACCTGGACCATCTCGACCTTGTCGAACTGGTGCTGGCGGATCATGCCGCGAGTGTCACGGCCCGATGCACCGGCTTCGCTGCGGAAGCACGGGGTGTGGGCGACCAGTTTCAGCGGCAGTTGCTTGGCGTCGAGGATCTCGCCCGCCACCAGGTTGGTCAGCGACACTTCGGCGGTCGGGATCAGGTAGAAGTCGGCCTCGCCTTCGCGGGTGATCTTGAACAGGTCTTCCTCGAACTTCGGCAACTGGCCGGTGCCCTGCAGGGCCGGGGCCTGTACCAGGTACGGGGTATAGTGCTCCTCGTAGCCGTGCTCGCCGGTGTGCAGGTTGATCATGAACTGCGCCAGGGCGCGGTGCAGGCGGGCGATCGGCCCACGCAGCACGGCAAAGCGCGCGCCGGACAGCTTGGCCGCGGCCTCGAAGTCCAGGCCACCGCTGACTTCACCCAGGGCAACGTGGTCCTTGATCTCGAAGTCGAAGACCTGCGGCGTGCCCCAGCGGCGTACTTCGACATTGTCTTCTTCGCTGGCGCCGACCGGCACGCTGGCGTCCGGCAGGTTGGGGATGGTCAGCAGGATGCCGTCGAGCTCGGCCTGGATCTCGTCCAGCTCGGCCTTGCCGGCCGCCAGCTCGTTGGCCATGCGCTCGACGTCCGCCATCAGCGGGGCGATGTCTTCGCCCTTGGCCTTGGCCTGGCCGATGGATTTGGAACGGGCATTACGCTCGGCCTGCAGCTGCTCGGTGCGGGTCTGCACCGACTTGCGGCGCTCTTCCAGTGATTCGATGCGCGCGACATCCAGGCTGAAGCCACGGGAGGCCAGGCGTTCCGCCACTTCCTGAAGTTGGCCGCGTAACAGTTTGGAATCGAGCATATCGTTCTCTCGTTGTGTTTAGGTGTTGGTTCAGATTCGGGTCAGGGCCAGGCCAGCCCAGGTGGCGAGCAGCCCGCCCAGCACGCTGGCGGCGGCATAGCCGAAGGCCAGGGGCGCCTGTCCGCTTTCGAGCAGGCGCACGGTATCCAGTGAAAAGGATGAAAAGGTGGTCAACCCGCCGACGAAGCCGACGATCAGCCCCGCACGTACCTCGATCGGCACGCCGGGCTTATTGAGAAACAGGCCGTACAGCACACCAATGATCAGGCAGCCCACCAGATTGACCGCAAGCGTAGCGAGATAGAAGTGCCGTGGCCAGTGGGCATTGACCCAGTTGCCCGCCGCAAAGCGAAGCAAGGTGCCAGCAATACCTGCGGCGCTCACCGAAGCGATCAGGGCAATCACGTTTTTCTCCGTTGACGGGGGCTGTTGCGGTCCAGTTCGGCAAGGTGGCGCAGTTTCTCGCCAATCTTCAATTCCAGGCCACGTGGCACTGGCTGGTAATAGGGGCGTGGCTCGAGCTCGTCGGGGAAGTAATCTTCGCCAGCTGCGTAGGCATCCGGCTCGTCGTGGGCGTAGCGGTACTCATCGCCATAGCCCAGTTGCTTCATCAGCTTGGTCGGTGCGTTGCGCAGGTGCAGTGGCACTTCGAGCGAGCCATGCTCGGCGGCCTCGCGCAGGGCGGTCTTGAAGCCCATGTAGACGGCGTTGCTCTTGGGTGCGCAGGCAAGGTAAGTGATGGCCTGGGCCACCGCCAGCTCGCCCTCGGGGCTGCCCAGGCGTTCCTGGACATCCCAGGCTGCCAGGCACAGGCTCAGTGCGCGGGGGTCGGCGTTACCGATGTCCTCGCTGGCCATGCGCACCACGCGACGGGCGATGTACAAAGGATCGCAACCGCCATCGAGCATGCGCGCGAACCAGTACAGCGCACCGTCAGGATTGGAGCCGCGCACCGACTTGTGCAGCGCTGATATCTGGTCATAGAACGCCTCGCCACCCTTGTCGAAGCGGCGGCGGCTGTCGCCAAGCAGGCTTTGCAGCATCTGCACGTCGATTTCGCTGCCATCCTCGGCAAGGTCGGAAGCGTTCTCGAGGAAGTTGAGCATGCGCCGACCATCGCCATCGGCGGCAGCCATGAGCATTTTGAACGCCTCATCGCCGACCCGCAGGTTGCGCTTGCCCAGCCCACGTTCTTCGGTCAGCGCACGGTTGACCAACTTGCGCAGGGCCGCTTCGTCCAGGCTCTTGAGCACATAGACCCGGGCCCGCGACAGCAAGGCGTTGTTCAGTTCGAACGAAGGGTTTTCGGTGGTGGCGCCGATGAACAGCAAGGTGCCGTCTTCGACGTAGGGTAGAAAGGCATCCTGCTGGGACTTGTTGAAGCGGTGCACTTCATCCACGAACAGGATGGTACGCCGACCATACTGGCCGGCCTGCTGCTTGGCCACCTCGACGGCCTGGCGGATTTCCTTGACCCCCGCCAGCACCGCCGAGACCGTCTCGAAATGTGCATCGCAAAACTGCGCAAGCAGCCGGGCCAGCGTCGTTTTGCCAACCCCCGGCGGCCCCCAGAAGATCATCGAGTGCAGCGCACCCTGCTCCAGCGCTTCACGCAGCGGCTTGCCGCGCGCCAGCAGGTGCTCCTGGCCCACGTACTCGTCCAGGTTGGACGGACGCAGGCGAGCAGCCAGGGGCTGAGCAACAGGTTCGCTTCGAAACAGGTCCATGATGCCTCGCGTTACTCCTGGATGACGTCGGCGCCTTCCGGGATCTTGAACTGGAACGTGCTCGCCGGGACAGCCTGGTTGGCCTTGACCCCGTTGAACAGGATGTTGGTGCGCTGACCGACGCTGTCGATCAGTTGCATGTCATTGATCAGCCCTTTGCGGAACGAGATGCGCAGGGAGTCGAACAGCGTGTCCTTGGTCTTGGGCTTGAGGGTGAAGTCCATGACCTCCCCCTGCTCCTTCGACGCGATGTCGAAGCTTTGGCTGATCTTGGAGACATCGCCGGACAGCAGCAGCGCCGGGGTCTGGCTCAAACGCACGTCAAGCTTCTTGACCGTGGCCTGTTCCAGGTCCGGGTCCCACAGGGTGACTTTTTGCCCATCGGACACCACCACCTGCTCCTGCGGAGCATCGGTGTGCCAGTAGAACAGCCCCGGACGCTTGACCGTCATCTTGCCGGTCGTTTCCTGCAAGCTGGTGCCGCTGGCATCCAGGGTCAGCTGGGAGAAGTTGGCCTCGATGGTCTGGGACTTTTCCAGCAATTGGGTCAGGCGCTGTACGTCTTGCTCACCGGCATGAGCCGTAACCGAGCCCAGGGTCAGGGCAGAAACCAACAGCATGCGAATCGCGCGCATGGGAATCCTCATTGAGCAGTGAATAGGCCGAACGCCGTCGTTGGCGCCCGGCAAAGTGATCATCAATCGCGCGGGCCACCCGGGGCAATCACTTCCCGCGAGCCGTTGCTGTTCATCGGGGTGACTACGCCGGCCATCTCCATCGCCTCGATCATCCGCGCGGCGCGGTTGTAGCCGATCTTGAGCTTGCGCTGTACCGCAGAGATCGACGCCCGGCGGCTCTCGAGTACGAACTGCACCGCTTCGTCGTACAGGGCGTCGGTTTCCGCATCGTCACCATCGCCACCACCGCCGCCACCTTCGAAGCCGCTGCCGGCCTCTTCGACACCGTTGAGGATGTCGTCGTTGTAGTCCGGTGCGCCACGCAGCTTCCACGCCTCGACCACGCGATGCACTTCATCGTCGGACACGAAGGCACCATGAACACGGATCGGTAGGCTGGTACCCGGCGGCATGTAGAGCATGTCACCATGACCGAGCAGCTGCTCGGCACCGCCCTGGTCGATGATGGTCCGCGAGTCGATCTTGCTCGACACCTGGAACGCCATGCGGGTCGGGATGTTGGCCTTGATCAGGCCGGTGATCACATCGACCGACGGACGCTGGGTGGCAAGGATCAGGTGGATACCGGCCGCCCGCGCCTTCTGGGCGATCCGCGCGATCAGCTCTTCGACCTTCTTGCCGACGATCATCATCATGTCGGCGAATTCATCGACAACCACCACGATGGTCGGCAGGGTCTTGAGCGTCGGCGGCTCGTCTTCCATGCTCTCGCGACGGTACAGCGGATCGTGGATGACCTCACCCGCTTCCTGGGCGTCCTTGATCTTGCGGTTGAAGCCCGCCAGGTTACGCACGCCCATGGCAGCCATCAGCTTGTAGCGGCGCTCCATCTCGGCGACGCTCCAGCGCAGGGCGTTGGCGGCGTCCTTCATGTCGGTGACCACCGGGCACAGCAGGTGCGGAATGCCTTCGTAGATCGACAGTTCGAGCATCTTCGGGTCGATCATGATCAGCCGCGCATCTTCAGGGCCGGACTTGAACAGGATCGAAAGGATCATCGCGTTCACACCCACCGATTTACCGGAACCGGTGGTACCGGCCACCAGCAGGTGCGGCATCTTGGCAAGGTCGGTGATCACTGGCTTGCCGCCGATGTCATGCCCCAGCGCGAGGGTGACCGGCGACTTCTGCTCGTCGTACTGCGGGGTCGACAGCACTTCGGAGAAACGCACCATCTGGCGGTTCTCGTTGGGGATTTCGATACCCACGGTAGTCTTGCCGGGGATCACCTCGACCACCCGCACGCTGGTCACTGCCAGTGAACGCGCCAGGTCCTTCGCCAGGTTGGCGATGCGGCTGACCTTGACACCTGCAGCCGGCTGGATTTCGTAACGGGTAATCACCGGGCCCGGATGGATGGAGTCCACCGACACCTCGACACCGAATTCCTTCAGCTTGATTTCCAGCAGGTGACCGACGCCAGCCAGCGACTCGGGCGAATACTCGATCTTCTTCTGCTCGGCCGGGTCGAGAATGGAGATCGACGGCAGCGTGCCTTCGACGGCGCTGTCGACGAACAGCGGCGCCTGCTTCTCCTTCATCACCCGCTTGCTCGGTTCGGCAGCCTTGGGCGGCGGCGCGGGGATGTTGATCACCGGGGCCGGCTGTTGCTCGCGCTGGGCCACGTGCTTGGTGAGTGCCTCGTCGCGCTCGATGATGCGCTCGCGGGCCTTGATCTGCTCGCGTTTGTCCGCGACCACAGGAGCAACCACCTCATCTACCTGGTCATCTACCTCGCGCAGTTGCGCCACCAGGCGCTTGCGCTCGTTGCGCGCCTCCCACCAGCGAGTGGCTGCGCCCTGCACCAGTTCGAACAGATCGAGGGTGATCTTGCCGGTGACATCCATCACCTTGAACCAGGACAGATCGGTGAACACGGTCAGGCCGAACAGGAACAGGGCGATGAACATCAGCGTGCTGCCCTGCACGTTCAGCAGGTTGCGCGCCAGGTCACCCAGGCTTTCACCCAGGGCACCGCCTGCGGAGAACGGCATGCTCGCGGTGGGGTGGAAATGGATATGCGCCAGCGCCGCGCCCGACAGCACCAGGAACACCAGGCCGATCAAGCGCCAGGAGAACAACCAGCCGCTCCATTGCCAGGGCTGATGGCGCTCGCGGAAGATCTGCCAGGTCTTGATTGCCAGCAGCAACGGGAAAATGTAGGCGAAGTAGCCGAGCACCATGAACAGGATGTCGGCGAAGAAGGCTCCGGCGCGCCCGGCAGCATTCTGCACCTGGTCGACGTTGCTGGTGTGGCTGAAGCTCGGATCGGACGTGTCGTAGGTCAGCAGCGCCATCCACAGGTACAGGCACAGGGCACCGACGGCGATCAGCGCGCCTTCCTTGAGGCGATAATGCAACTGCTGGCGCCACAATGGCACGGGCAAAGGGGTCGGGGTTGCGGTGGATTTCTTCAAAACGCGTCTATTCCTGCGCTCGCTGCGCGTTAAATAGTGATCGAGCCGATGACTGGCCGACGAACCACTACTTTTATCATTACTGCCCGCCTGCCGCCATGGCGGCACGCCGCATGGCACATGAACGGAGGGCCGATTTCCATGGGTGCAATTTGAGCATGCATTTTGTTCTGTGACAAAGGCTTATGCTGTATTTTTGCACAGGTATGACAGCAAATGTCCGGGTTGGTGCCGGATGGCTCATTAATGCGTAGGAAAGCGCCGTATACGCTGTGCTAAAACCACCAATGGCGGGCAGGAACCAATCCCATTCGCTGGCAGCCCCTCGGGCAGCACAAGGCCAGACGTTGACCACGTTTCTTTCAGCCGCCATGCTGCCCTCTCCCGTCCCCTACCGCCGAAAGACCATGCTCACCTGGCTGACCCGCGACTCGCTGACCTTCCCGCCCCTGGAAAAAGCCCTGAACGAGCCCAACGGCCTGCTCGCCGCCGGTGGCGACCTGACGCCGGAGCGCCTGATCCAGGCCTATCGTCATGGCTGCTTTCCCTGGTACCAGGACGGCCAACCCATCCTCTGGTGGTCACCGGACCCGCGCACCGTACTCTTCCCGGACGAGTTGCACGTTTCGCGCTCACTGGCCAAGCTCCTGCGCCAGGGCCGCTACCAGGTCAGCTTCGACAGCGACTTCGAACGGGTCATCGCCGCTTGCGCCGCACCGCGCGACTACGCCGACGGTACCTGGATCACCGACAGCATGCAGGCCGCGTACTGTGAACTGCATCGACGCGGCATCGCCCATTCGGTGGAGGTGCGCCAGGATGGCGAGCTGGTCGGTGGCCTGTATGGCTTGGCCATGGGCCAGCTGTTCTTCGGAGAGTCCATGTTCAGCCGTGCCGACAACGCTTCGAAGGTGGGCTTCGCGACCCTGGTCGAGCACCTGCGCCAGGCCGGCTTTGCCCTGATCGACTGCCAGATGCCGACCAATCATTTGCACAGCCTCGGTGCTCGCGCCATCAGCCGCGCCGAGTTCGCCGGTTATCTCGCGCACCACCTCGACGAGCCCAGCAAGGCAACCTGGGTTCGCTAGGCGAGTTCCCATTGCTGGCATACACTTAAGACAACGTCTTGCCGAGGGGTCGATCATGACAGAGTTGGCGCGGTTGAAGTTCTATGCCACTCAACCTCACTCCTGCAGCTATCTGCCGGAGGAGCAGGCGACCACGCTGTTCCTGGACCCCAGCCAGCCGATGGACGTCCATGTGTACGCCGACCTTTCTGAAATGGGTTTTCGTCGCAGCGGCGATCATCTCTATCGCCCGCACTGCCAGAATTGCAATGCCTGCGTGCCGGCACGCATCCCCGCGGCACGCTTCATCCCCAACCGCCAGCAGCGGCGCATCCTCAAACGCAACGCCGACGTCACCGTCACCGCTGCGCGCCCAGCCTTCAAGGAAGAGTACTTCGACCTGTATCGACGCTACATCGAACAGCGCCATTCGGACGGCGACATGTATCCGCCCAGCCGCGACCAGTTCTCCACCTTCCTGGTACGCGACCTGCCATTCTGCTGGTTCTACGAGTTCCGCCTCGAAGGCCGCCTGCTGGCGATCGCCGTGTGCGACCTGCTGCCCAACGGCCTTTCGGCGGTCTACACCTTCTACGAGCCCGATGAAGAACGTCGCAGCCTGGGGCGCTTTGCCATTCTCTGGCAGATCACCGAAGCGCTGCGGCAGAATCTCGAGGCTGTCTACCTGGGTTACTGGATCAAGAACTGCAAGAAGATGAACTACAAGACCCAGTATCGCCCCATCGAACTGCTGATCAACCAGCGCTGGGTCAGCCTCAACTGAAAGCATTGGCTTGAAACACAGTTTTCGGGCATAATCCACGCCACTTTTTTTGCCCGGTGCAGTCGTGCGTCGGGCCATCACTGGATACCGAGGGCTTTACTGCATGTCGAAAGAAGACAGCTTCGAAATGGAAGGCACTGTCGTCGACACCCTGCCCAACACCATGTTCCGCGTGGAGTTGGAAAACGGGCACGTCGTTACCGCGCACATCTCCGGCAAGATGCGCAAGAACTACATCCGTATTCTCACTGGCGATAAGGTTCGCGTCGAACTGACGCCATACGACCTGAGCAAGGGCCGCATCACCTACCGCGCCCGCTAAGCTCCAGCCATGAAAAAGCCCGGCCTATGTGCCGGGCTTTTTTGTATCTGCTTGAATGTAGACCGGCCGTGCCTGTGATCGCGACCAAAGCCGCTCCCACAGGCACAGCGCGACACCGCTGTTACGCAACCTCGGCCGTGGTCTCGAAATCGAAGACCAGCTCACCGTCACGCAACTCGACATGCACCACGCCACCGTGCTCGGACAGCTCGCCGAACAGGATCTCCTCGGCCAGCGGCCGCTTGATCTTGTCCTGGATGAGTCGTGCCATCGGGCGTGCGCCCATCTGCACGTCGTAGCCCTTGACTGCCAGCCAGCCGCGCGCCTCGTCGCTGACCTCCAGCAACACGCGCTTGTCTTCCAACTGGGCCTGCAGCTCGATGAGGAACTTGTCGACGATACTCTTGATCGTCTCGTGACTCAGGCGGCCGAACTGGATGATGGTGTCCAGGCGGTTGCGGAACTCCGGCGTGAAGCTCTTGCGGATGACTTCCATGGCATCGGACGTGTGATCCTGCTGGGTAAAGCCGATCGAGGCACGCGCCGCGGTTTCGGCACCCGCGTTGGTGGTCATGATCAGGATCACGTTGCGGAAGTCTGCCTTGCGCCCGTTGTTATCGGTCAGCGTCCCGTGGTCCATCACCTGCAGCAGCAGGTTGAAGACTTCAGGATGGGCCTTCTCGATCTCATCGAGCAGCAGCACACAGTGCGGTTGCTTGGTGATCGCCTCGGTCAGCAGACCGCCCTGGTCGAAACCGACATAGCCGGGCGGCGCACCGATCAGGCGCGACACGGTATGCCGCTCCATGTACTCGGACATGTCGAAGCGCACCAGCTCCACCCCAAGCGCCTTGGCCAGCTGACGTGCAGCCTCGGTCTTGCCGACACCGGTAGGCCCTGCGAACAGGAACGAACCGACCGGCTTGTCCGGCGCCTTCAGGCCTGCACGCGACAGTTTGATGGCGGTTGACAGCGAGTCGATCGCCGCATCCTGACCGAACACGGTCAGCTTGAGGTCACGCTCCAGATTACGCAGCAGCTCCTTGTCGGAACTGGTGACGTGCTTCGGCGGAATCCGCGCGATCTTGGCGACGATGTCCTCGACCTGCGGCACCTCGATGCGCTTGACCCGGCTGGCTTCCGGCTGCAGGCGCTGGTACGCACCCGCTTCATCGATCACGTCGATGGCCTTGTCCGGCATGTGGCGGTCATTGATGTAGCGAGCAGCCAGTTCTGCAGCCGCGCGCAGCGCCTCATCGCTGTACTCGATGTTGTGGTGGCTTTCGAAACGCCCCTTCAGGCCACGCAGGATACCAACGGTATCTTCCACCGACGGCTCGCTGACATCGACCTTCTGGAAACGCCGCGCCAGGGCGCGGTCCTTCTCGAAGATGCCACGGAATTCCTGGAAGGTGGTCGAACCGATGCAGCGGATATCGCCTGAGGACAGCAACGGCTTGAGCAGGTTGGACGCATCCATCACCCCACCGGATGCCGCACCGGCACCAATGATGGTGTGAATCTCGTCGATGAACAGGATTGCCTGCGGACGCTTGCGCAGCTCACCCAGCAGCGCCTTGAAGCGCTTCTCGAAATCGCCGCGGTATTTGGTGCCGGCCAGCAGTGCACCCAGGTCGAGCGAGTAGACCACGCTCTGCGCCAACAGGTCCGGCACCTGGCCATCGACGATGCGCTTGGCCAGGCCTTCGGCGATGGCAGTCTTGCCGACGCCCGCCTCCCCGACCAGCAGCGGGTTGTTCTTGCGGCGGCGGGCCAGGATCTGCGCGACGCGCTCGACCTCCTGCTCACGCCCCACCAGCGGATCGATACGACCGGCACGGGCCAGTTCGTTGAGGTTGCTGGCATAGGCGTCCAGCGGGTTGCTTGACGAAGACGCCTCGCCTCCCTCCTCATCCTGCATTTCCTGGTCGCTGTCGGCATGCGGACCGTGCCCCGGCACTTTGGAGATGCCATGGGCGATGTAGTTGACCACATCGATGCGCGCCACGCTCTGCTGCTTGAGCAGGAACACGGCCTGGCTTTCCTGTTCGCTGAAGATCGCTACCAGCACATTGGCACCGGTCACTTCACGCTTGCCGGAGCTTTGCACGTGGAAAACGGCGCGCTGCAGCACACGCTGGAAACCAAGCGTAGGCTGGGTTTCGCGGTCCTCGTCGTGGACGGGAATCAGTGGCGTGGTCGAATCGATGAACTCCTGCAGGTCATGCTTGAGCTTGTCGAGATTGGCGCCACAGGCGCGCAGAACGGTCGCGGCGGCCTCATTGTCAAGGAGTGCCAGCAACAGGTGTTCGACGGTCATGAATTCATGACGCTTCGAACGGGCCTCCTTGAAGGCCAGATTGAGGGTGACTTCGAGCTCGCGGTTTAACATAGCTTCACCTCATACCCAAGTGGTCGGCGATTAACCGTCCTTCTCGATTTCACAGAGTAGCGGATGCTGGCTTTCTCTTGCGTATTGATTGACCTGCATGGCCTTGGTCTCGGCGATGTCGCGGGTAAACAATCCGCACACTGCCCGCCCTTCGGTATGGACGGTCAGCATGATCTTGGTCGCCAGCTCGCGGTTCAGACTGAAGAACGTCTCGAGCACTTCGACGACGAAATCCATCGGCGTGTAGTCATCATTGAACAAAACCACCTTGTACATCGGTGGCGCCTGCAGGATCGGCTTGGCTTCCTGCACTGCCAGACCTGCACCGTCGTCCTCATCGGACTTCGGATGATCCTGATTGAATGTTAGTCGAATCTGCCTGAGTGCATGCATGGAAAGAATTTCATCATATCGACAGGTTAGGGTAATGGATTGACCGCGCAGTCACCGCAGGAGCGGCCGCCGCATGACCTTGACTATCGGCAAAACGGTGTTACAACCAATAAGAACCCACCGTGGTCTATAAAGATCCGCGCAGTCAACCAGATTTTTCGCACGGTTCGTATGCGGATGAAGTGGATGATACTCCAGTGATGGAGTCCTTTGCAGAGGGACATAGGGATGGCAAGCGGTAAAGTCAAGTGGTTCAACAATGCCAAGGGCTATGGGTTCATCAACGAAGAGGGCAAGGCAGACGACCTGTTCGCCCACTATTCGGCGATCCAGATGGACGGCTACAAGACATTGAAGGCCGGCCAGACAGTTTCCTTCGACATCGTCCAAGGCCCCAAGGGACTGCACGCGGTCAATATCTCCAGCCCCAGCACCACGGTAGGCACCTCGCAGGCGAACACGGCTGCCGAGGTCTGACTCCAACTCCTGTCCTATACGAAAAAACCGGCCGCCTCTTTAATATGAAGAGACGGCCGGTTTTTTTGTTACCTCACATGTGCTTGATCATCTCATCGCCGAAGCCCGAGCTGCTCACCAGCCTGGCGCCGTCCATCAGGCGCTCGAAGTCGTAGGTCACGGTCTTGGCGGCAATCGCGCCGTTGGTACCTTTGATGATCAGGTCGGCCGCTTCGGTCCAGCCCATGTGCCGCAACATCATTTCGGCAGACAGGATCACCGACCCCGGATTGACCTTGTCCTGCCCGGCATACTTGGGCGCAGTGCCATGGGTCGCCTCGAACATGGCCACGGTATCGGAAAGGTTGGCACCCGGCGCAATACCGATACCGCCCACCTCCGCCGCCAGCGCGTCGGACAGGTAGTCACCATTGAGGTTGAGCGTGGCAATCACGTCATACTCGGCCGGACGCAGCAGGATCTGCTGGAGCATGGCGTCGGCAATGGCGTCCTTGACGATGACTTCGCGGCCCGATTTCGGATTGCGGAATTTCATCCACGGGCCGCCATCGAGCAGCTCGGCGCCGAATTCGTCTTTCGCCACTTCGTAACCCCAGTCCTTGAAAGCACCCTCGGTGAATTTCATGATGTTGCCCTTGTGCACCAGGGTCAGCGACTCGCGATCGTTGTCCACCACGTACTGCAGGGCCTTGCGCACCAGGCGCTTGGTGCCCTCGCGCGAGACCGGCTTGACCCCGATGCCGCAGTCCTGGTCGAACCGGATCTTTGTGACGCCCATTTCCTCCTTCAGGAACTTGATCACCTTGTTCGCCTCGGGCGAGCCAGCCTTCCACTCGATACCGGCGTAGATATCCTCGGAGTTCTCGCGGAAGATCACCATGTCGACATCACCAGGCTTCTTCACCGGGCTGGGCACGCCCTGGAACCACAATACCGGGCGCAGGCAGACGTACAGGTCCAGCTGCTGGCGCAGGGCGACGTTCAGCGAGCGGATACCGCCCCCCACCGGCGTGGTGAGCGGGCCCTTGATCGACACCACGTAGTCGCGCACCGCATCGAGGGTCTCCTGGGGCAGCCAGGTATCCTGGTCATAGACCTGCGTGGCCTTCTCGCCGGCGTACACCTCCATCCAGGCAATCTTGCGCTTGCCGCCATAGGCCTTCTGCACGGCGGCATCCACCACCTTGATCATGACCGGAGAGACATCGACACCAATGCCATCGCCCTCGATGTAGGGGATGATCGGGTTGTCGGGAACGTTGAGCGAATGGTCTGCATTGACGGTGATCTTGGCGCCATCCGTCGGAACCTTGATTTTCTGGTATCCCATGCTTGCACTACTCCGCTGTCGGGTGTGGTTGGACATCATGCGATCCAATGAGCCTAAACCACATCCGCCGACCTGCAAGCCGGACAGCCCCGGCGCCCTGCGGCATCACGCCACATTGCCCGTACATCTTTGGTCTTATAAAGGCGTCGATATCACTTCGCCTTGCTGATTAGGCCAAAGGGTTTGATATACTCCGGCCCTGACCGCAGGGTCATCGGGGCGAACCCTTGGAAAATGCGGCTCGCCCTCGGCCAGGAAAGGCCAGAAAGCCTGGGCTGTTACCGCATCCCAGCATTTGACGCTCGACTGATGCATCCACCATCACCGCTCGCAGCCTCTCGACCATCCGCTCATGGCGTCGCCAGGGCGAAGCGCCTACCCTGCGCACCTCGAGACTCGAGTACGCTCAGCACATAGAGAGTTAACCCGCATGCCCACCCGTTCCAAGATCATCTACACCTTCACCGACGAAGCCCCCGCCCTCGCCACCTACTCGCTGCTGCCGATCATCGAAGCCTTCACCGCTTCGGCTGACATCGCCGTCGAAACCCGCGACATTTCCCTGGCTGGCCGTATCCTCGCGGCGTTCCCGGAACAACTGGGCGCAGAGAAGCAGGTAGGCGATCACCTGGCGGAACTGGGCCAGCTGGCCACCACCCCTGAAGCCAACATCATCAAGCTGCCGAACATCTCCGCTTCGGTTCCACAGCTGAAGGCGGCGATCAAGGAACTTCAGGCCAAGGGCTTCAACATCCCCGACTACGCCGACGAGCCGGCCAGCGCCGAAGAGAAAGAGTCCCGCGCGCGCTACGACCGCATCAAGGGCAGCGCCGTGAACCCGGTACTGCGCGAAGGCAACTCCGACCGTCGTGCACCGCTGTCGGTCAAGAACTACGCCCGCAAGCACCCGCACAAGATGGGTGCCTGGGCCGCCGACTCCAAGTCGCACGTTGCCCACATGACCCAGGGCGACTTCTACGGCAGCGAGAAAGCCGCGCTGATCGAGGCTGACGACAGCCTGCGCATCGAACTGGTCGGCAAGGACGGTTCCACCACCGTCCTGAAAGAGAAAACCGCCGTCAAGGCCGCCGAAGTCATCGACTGCGCCACCCTGAGCCGCAAGGCCCTGAAAGCCTTCATCGCCGAGCAGATCGCCGATGCCAAGGCTTCTGGCGTACTGCTCTCGGTGCACCTGAAAGCCACCATGATGAAGGTTTCCGACCCGATCATGTTCGGCGTCATCGTCGAAGAGTTCTACAACGACGTGCTGACCAAGCACGCGGCTGCGCTGGCCGAAGTGGGCTTCAACGCCAACAACGGCATCGGCGACCTGTACGCCCGTATCAAGGACCTGCCAGCCGACAAGCAGGCCGAGATCGAAGCCGACATCCAGGCCCTGTACGCCGTTCGCCCGGCCCTGGCCATGGTCAACTCCGACAAGGGCATCACCAACCTGCACGTACCGAGCGACGTCATCGTCGACGCTTCGATGCCAGCGATGATCCGCGACTCGGGCAAGATGTGGAACGCCGCAGGCGAGCTGCAAGACGCCAAGGCGATCATTCCGGACCGCTGCTACGCCGGCATCTACCAGGCCACCATCGAAGACTGCAAGAAAAACGGCGCCTTCGATCCGACCACCATGGGCAGCGTACCGAACGTTGGCCTGATGGCGCAGAAGGCCGAAGAGTACGGTTCCCACGACAAGACCTTCCAGATCAAGACCGACGGCGTCGTACGCGTGGTCGATGGCAAGGGCAACGTCGTTCTGGAGCAGAACGTCGAAGCCGGTGACATCTTCCGCATGTGCCAGACCAAGGACGCACCGATCCAGGATTGGGTGAAACTGGCTGTCAACCGCGCCCGCCTGAGCAACACCCCGGCGGTGTTCTGGCTGGACCCGGCTCGTGCCCACGACGGCGTGATGATCGAGAAGGTACAGAAGTACCTGAAGGATCACGACACCACTGGCCTGGACATCCGCGTCCTGGCACCGGTCGACGCCATCAAGTTCTCCCTGGCTCGCATCCGCGAAGGCAAGGACACCATCTCGGTGACCGGCAACGTGCTGCGCGACTACCTGACCGACCTGTTCCCGATCATGGAACTGGGCACCAGCGCCAAGATGCTGTCGATCGTGCCGCTGATGAACGGTGGCGGCCTGTTCGAGACCGGCGCCGGCGGTTCGGCACCCAAGCACGTGCAGCAGCTGGTCGAAGAGAACTTCCTGCGTTGGGATTCGCTGGGTGAATTCCTGGCCCTGGCTGCCTCCCTCGAGCACCTGGGCAACACCTACGACAACCCGCGTGCCAAAGTGCTGGCCAATACCCTGGACCAGGCCACCGGCAAGTTCCTCGACACCAACAAGTCGCCTTCGCGCAAGGTCGGCGGTATCGACAACCGCGGCAGCCACTTCTACCTGACCCTGTACTGGGCCCAGGCCCTGGCTGCCCAGAGCGACGACGCTGCCCTGCAGGCACGCTTCGCCCCACTGGCCAAGACCCTGACCGAGAACGAAGCGACCATCGTCGCCGAGCTCAACGCCGTCCAGGGCAAGCCGGCCGACATCGGTGGCTACTACGCGCCTGATGCCGAGCTGACCGCCAAGGTGATGCGTCCAAGCCAGACCCTGAACAGCGCCATCGCCGCCCTGTAAGGTTCGCTTGAAGTAACAGCACAGACCCCGGCCACGCACCGGGGTTTGTGCTTTCTGGATAAAAGATGTCTAGCGGCCTACGCGAACCCTGTGGGCGCGGGTTTACCCGCGAATGCGATGCTGGATCCACTGACGCATTCGCGGCGGTTCGACGCCTCGATAAACCCGCTCCTACAAGGTCCGTACCAGCCCTTATGGAGCTGTTCATGACCTGGCAACCTCACATCACCGTCGCCACCATCGTCGAACACGAGGGCAAATTCCTCTTCGTCGAAGAGTTCAAGGCTGGCAAGCACGTCTTCAACCAACCCGCCGGTCACCTGGAGGCCAACGAAACCCTGCCCCAGGCCGCCCTGCGTGAAACCCTCGAGGAAACCGCCTGGGAGGTCGAATTGACCGGCGTGGTCGGCATCTACCTCTACACCGCGCCAAGCAACGGCGTGACCTACCAGCGCATCTGCTTCGCCGCCCGTCCGCTGCGCCACCACCCCGAGCGCGCCCTGGACAGCGACATCGTCCGCGCCGTGTGGCTGACTCGCGAGCAGTTGCTCGCAGAACCGGAGCGCTGGCGCAGCGAGTTGGTGCCACGCTGCCTCGACGACTACCTCGCAGGCCCGCTGCACAGCCTCTCGCTGCTGCGCGACTGACGCGGATGCGCCGTCCTGATAGAATCGGAATTTTTCCCCCTGATACACATCGGTAGCCATGACCAGCCCTACACCCAAAGACCCCTCCAGGACCCGCGTCATCGTCGGCATGTCCGGCGGCGTGGACTCTTCCGTCTCCGCCCTTCTGCTCATGGAGCAGGGCTACCAGGTGGAAGGTCTGTTCATGAAAAACTGGGAGGAGGATGACGGCACCGAGTACTGCACCGCCCGCGAAGACCTCGCCGACGCCCAGGCCGTGTGCGATCGCATCGGCATCAAGCTGCACACCGCCAACTTCGCCGCCGAATACTGGGACAACGTGTTCGAGCACTTCCTCGAAGAGTACAAGGCCGGCCGTACACCCAACCCGGACATCCTCTGCAACCGCGAAATCAAGTTCAAGGCCTTCCTCGACTACGCCCTGTCGCTGGGTGCCGACCTGATTGCCACCGGCCACTACGTGCGCCGGCGCGATACCGGCGAGCTGACCGAACTGCTCAAGGGCCTGGACCCGAACAAGGACCAGAGCTACTTCCTGCATGCCGTGGGCGGCGCGGAAATCGCCCGCACCCTGTTCCCCGTTGGCGAGCTGGAAAAGCCCGAAGTACGTGCCATCGCCGAGAAACACGGCCTGGCCACGGCGAAGAAAAAAGACTCCACCGGCATCTGCTTCATCGGCGAGCGTCGCTTCAGCGACTTCCTCAAGCAGTACCTGCCCGCCCAGCCTGGCGAGATCCAGACCACCGACGGCGAAGTGATCGGCCAGCACCACGGCCTGATGTACCACACCATCGGCCAGCGCCAGGGCCTGGGCATTGGTGGCCTGAAAGACGCCGGCGACGAGCCCTGGTACGTGCTGGAAAAAGACCTGGCGCGCAATGTGCTGGTGGTGGGCCAGGGCAACGAACACCCGTGGCTGTTCTCCCGCGCCCTGCTCGCCTCGGACATCTTCTGGGTCAACCCGCTCGACCTGAGCAGCCCACGTCGACTCACCGCCAAGGTGCGCTACCGCCAGAGCGACCAGCACTGCACCCTGGAACGCACCGCGAACGGCTACCGCGCGGTGTTCGACGAACCGCAACGCGCCGTGACGCCAGGTCAATCGGTGGTGTTCTATGATGGCGAGGTATGCCTGGGCGGCGGCGTGATCGAGAGCGCCGAGCCTTGGAGCCCACGCGCATGAGCAATCTGCAGGAGCAACTGATCGCCCTTGGCGGCGTGTTCCAGGCCGCAGTGCTGGTCGATCGCATCGCCCGCACCGGGCAGGCCAGCGAAGCCAATATCGGCTGCATGCTCGGCAGCCTGCTGGTACGCGACCCGAACAGCACCCTGGAAGTGTTCGGCGGCGACGACCTGAACCTGCGTGACGGCTACCGCGCACTGGTCGGCGCCCTGGAGCGCGACCCCAGCAGCTTGCAACGCGAGCCGCTGCGCTACGCCCTTTCGATGCTGGGCCTTGAGCGTCAACTGGCCAAGCGTGGCGACCTGCTCGACACCATCGGCAATCGCCTGCCGCAGATCCAGTCGCAAGCCGATCATTTCGGCCTGGTTCACGAAAACGTCATCGCTTCCAGCGGAGCCTTGTATCAGGACACCCTGAGCACCCTGCGTCAGCGCATCCAGGTGCACGGCGACATGCGCTTCCTGCAGCAGGCCAGCAACGCCTCGAAGATCCGCGCCCTGCTGCTGGCGGGCATCCGCGCCGCACGCCTGTGGCGCCAGCTGGGCGGGCATCGCTGGCAGTTGGTGTTCAGCCGACGCAAGTTGCTCAATGAACTGTACGACATGATGCGCGCGCCTTCCTGACCTGTGGGAGCGGGTTCACCCGCGAATGCGATGCCGGACTCACCGCCGCATTCGCGGGCAAGCCCGCTCCCACAGGAACCGCGACACGCGTTTCGACGGCCGACCTTTGGTCAGCCACCCGACCCAGGCGCAATTTTCATGTATGATATGCGCCCTTCCAAAAGCCTGACTGTCCGAGAACACCCCATGCAGCTCTCTTCGCTCACTGCGGTTTCCCCTGTAGACGGCCGTTACGCCGGCAAAACCCAGGCCTTGCGCCCCATCTTCAGCGAATTCGGCCTGATCCGTTTCCGCGCCCTGGTCGAAGTACGCTGGCTGCAGCGTCTGGCCGCCCACCCGCAGATCGGTGAAGTGCCGGCGTTCTCCGCCGAAGCCAACGCTCTGCTGGACAGCCTGGCGACCGACTTCAAGCTCGAGCACGCCGAGCGTGTGAAAGAAATCGAGCGCACCACCAACCACGACGTCAAGGCGATCGAATACCTCCTCAAGGAGCAGGCCGCCAAGCTGCCTGAGCTGGCCAAGGTCAGCGAGTTCATCCACTTCGCCTGCACCAGCGAAGACATCAACAACCTGTCCCACGCCCTGATGCTGCGCGCCGGTCGTGACGAGGTGCTGCTGCCGCTGATGCGCCAGATCGCCGAGGCCATCCGCGCCCTGGCCCACCAGCACGCCGACGTGCCGATGCTGTCGCGCACCCACGGCCAGCCGGCCTCGCCGACCACCCTGGGCAAAGAGCTGGCCAACGTCGTCTACCGCCTGGAGCGTCAGATCGCCCAGGTCGCCGCCGTGCCGCTGCTGGGCAAGATCAACGGCGCCGTGGGCAACTACAACGCCCACCTGTCGGCCTACTCGCAGATCGACTGGGAGCAGAACGCCCGCGCCTTCATCGAAGACGAACTGGGTCTGCAGTTCAACCCGTACACGACCCAGATCGAGCCGCACGACTACATCGCCGAGCTGTTCGATGCCATCGCTCGCTTCAACACCATCCTCATCGACTTCGACCGCGACGTCTGGGGCTACATCTCGCTGGGCTACTTCAAGCAGAAGACCGTCGCCGGCGAAATCGGCTCCTCGACCATGCCGCACAAGGTCAACCCGATCGACTTCGAAAACTCCGAAGGCAACCTCGGTATCGCCAACGCGCTGTTCCAGCACCTGGCCAGCAAGCTGCCGATCTCGCGCTGGCAGCGCGACCTGACCGACTCCACCGTGCTGCGCAACCTGGGCGTGGGCTTTGCCCATAGCGTCATCGCCTATGAAGCCAGCCTGAAGGGCATCGGCAAGCTGGAGGTCAACGAAGCGCGCATCGCCGCCGACCTCGACGCTTGCTGGGAAGTACTGGCCGAGCCGATCCAGACCGTCATGCGCCGCTTCAACATCGAGAACCCCTACGAGAAGCTCAAGGAGCTGACCCGTGGCAAGGGCATCACCCCTGAAGCGCTGCTGACCTTCATCGATGGGCTGGAGATGCCGGCCGACGCCAAGGCCGAGCTCAAGCTGCTCACCCCGGCCACCTACATCGGCAACGCAGCCGCCCAGGCCAAACGCATCTGACCTGCGCCCTGCGTACAACGCCCGGCTCAGCCGGGCGTTTTTATTCCCGGACGAAAATTACGTTTTTTCAATAGGTTGAACATGAATCCTGATACTCCACTGCAGCTGCTTGGCGGCCTCTCCGCTCGTGAATTCCTGCGCGACTACTGGCAGAAGAAGCCCCTGCTGGTGCGCCAGGCCTTCACCGACTTCGAAAGCCCGATCGATCCGGACGAGCTGGCCGGCCTGGCCCTTGAGGAAGAGGTCGAATCGCGCCTGGTGCTGGAGCACGGCGAACGCCCTTGGGAGCTGCGCCGCGGCCCGTTCGAGGAAGACACCTTCGCCACCCTGCCCGAGCGTGACTGGACCCTGCTGGTCCAAGCCGTGGACCAGTTCGTTCCGGAAGTGGCCGAGCTGCTGGAGAACTTCCGCTTCCTGCCCAGCTGGCGAATCGACGATGTGATGATCAGCTTTGCCGCCCCCGGTGGCAGCGTCGGTCCGCACTTCGACAACTACGACGTATTCCTGCTGCAGGGCCACGGCAAGCGCAACTGGAAAATCGGCCAGATGTGCAACAGCGAGAGCCCGCTGATCGAGCACGCCGACCTGCGCATCCTCGCCGATTTCGAGCAGAGCGACGAATGGACCCTTGAGCCGGGCGACATGCTCTACCTGCCGCCGCGCCTGGCCCACTACGGTGTGGCCGTGGACGACTGCCTGACCTACTCGGTCGGTTTCCGCGCCCCAAGCGCTGCCGAAGTGCTGACCCACTTCACCGACTTCCTCAGCCAGTTCCTGCCTGACGAAGAGCGCTACAGCGACGCCGACGCCCAACCTGTCAGCGACCCACACCAGATCCAGCACGACGCCCTCGACCGCCTCAAGGCCCTGCTGGCCGAGCACATGGGTGACGAGCGCCTGCTGCTGACCTGGTTCGGCCAGTTCATGACCGAGCCGCGCTACCCCGAGCAGGTGGCAGGCGAGGCGCTGAGCGAAGAAGAGCTGATCAATTATCTCGAACAGGGCGCGATCCTGGTGCGCAACCCGAGCGCACGCCTGGCCTGGTCGGAAGTCGACGACAACCTGCTGCTGTTCGCCAGCGGCCAGAGCCGCCTGCTGTCCGGTCATCTGCGTGCTCTTTTGCAACTGATTTGTTCAGCCGACGCCCTGCACAGCGAAAACCTTGTAGAGTGGCTGGAAGACGAAGAAGGCCTCACGCTTGTCTGCCAGTTGGTTCAACAAGGAAGCCTGGGATTTGCCAATGAATAAGATCCGCGTTCGCCTCGCCGACTGGCATAAAGACAACGCCGATATCCATCGTATCCGCAGCGCGGTATTCGTCGCCGAGCAGCACGTGCCGCCAGAGCTGGAGTTCGATGCCGAAGATCCGACCGCGGTCCATTTCCTGGCCATGGAAGGTGACTACCCGATCGGCACTGCACGCCTGTTGCCAGACGGCACCATCGGTCGAGTATCGGTGCTCAAGGACTGGCGTGGTCTGAAAGTCGGTGACGCGTTGATGAATGCGGTCATCATCGAAGCGCAGAACCGTGACCTCAAGCAGCAGATGCTCAGCGCCCAGGTACATGCCACACCCTTCTATGAGCGCCTGGGTTTCAAGGTGGTCAGCGAAGAGTTCCTCGAGGCCGGCATCCCGCACGTGGACATGGTCCGCGATTCACGCGAGATCGCCTGATCGGAAGGGGCCGGCGCTGCCGGCCCCTCCGTTGCTCAGGCAATCACGATCTGCCCATCGCCAAGCCCCTGCCCCGCAATCCCCACCAACGTCACGCTATCGCGCCCGAACGACAGCACCAGGTCATCCCCCACCCGACTCAGGTGGTCACGCCAATCCGGCGCTGCCGTCCCGCCTTCGACGCCCATGAACACCAACCGGTCCTGCCCGGTGAAGTCCAGCACCCGGTCCTGCCCGAAGTGCCCGCTGAACAGAAAGGTGTCTCGTCCACCGCCGCCACTGAGCACATCATTCCCGGCACCGCCCACCAGCACATCGTCGCCTGCCCCACCCACCAGACGATCATCGCCACCCAGGCCGAACAGCCACTGGCCGTGGTTGCCGGCCACCAACTGATCATTGCCTTGTCCGCCGCTGACCGACAAGGCGTAGGGATCCAGCTTGCCGCTGCTGAGCAGCCCATTGACGGTCACTGCGTGACTGACGTCCTTGCTGAAGAACACCAGGCTGCTTTCCTTGCTCACCAGCGACTCGACATTGCGCACCTGGCTGATCCCACCCTCGGCATCACGCACATACAGCGTGCCCTCGCCATCCCGGGCTATCGAGAAGCGCGCCAGCGCATCCCCCAGATGCAGGGTGTCATGTCCGGCGCCGCCGTCTATCAGGTTGAAACCGCCGTCGTCGCGGAAGGTGTCATTGCCTGCGCCGCCATACAGGTAGTCGTTGCCGCGCCCGCCCCGGATCAGGTCGTCCTGGGCCGAACCGACAATGAAGGTACTGCCAGTGTGCGGCTCGGCGTTGCGATTGAGGTCCTGTACCCAGGTCGAGCCACGGGTAGCGTCGGACAGGTTGCTGACCACCACGGTCGAGTCGCGGCTGGTCCAGGGGTAGAACGGCGAATCCACTACCCGCCCCAGGCCATCGGCGTAGGCTGCCGGCAGGTGCGAGAGCCAGGTGGCGATATTGCCGATGGAAAACGGCATCAGGTTCCACGCGTCGGAGGCGTAGTGGTCATTGAAATTGACGATGTTGTCAGTGGTCGAGGGCTTGGCGGCATCGTGCACGCCCAGGGTCGCCCAGGTCAGCGCCGTGCCGTCGAGCACACGGAACACGGGGTCGTTCTCGTAACCGATATTGAGCACCTTGTCGGGGTCGGCAGCCTGCGTGGGCGAGGCGAAGGCAACATAGCGGGCATCCTTGTAGAAGCCGCCCCAGCGCGAAGCACTGAGGTCGGCCAGGCTGTTGACCGCCAGCCCGCCAAGGCTGTGGCCGCTGACGGTGATATCGGCACCTGACAAGCCGTGGGCCCTGGCGAACGTCGCGACATCGCCCAGCAGGCGGTCGAAAGCATTGCCGGCGTAGTTGCGTGAGTAGTCGGCTGGCCCCAGCGCTGCCAGCAGGTCGTTGATGGCATCGCCGAGGGTATCGCCAATCAGATTCTCCCGCGGGCCGCTGGTGCCACGAAAGGCGATACCGAGGCCAATGAGCTGGCCATCGCCGGCATAACGGCCGAGCACCTCGACCTGCGCCGAGGTGTAGCCCGGTGCCTCGCCATGGAAGGTGCCACGCGCATCGGTCTTGCCTTGGTAACCCAACTGTGCGGCGCTGATTGGCGTCCAGCCAGCCGCCTTGAGCTGCGCCAGGGCCTTGGCCTCGGAGTCGGGATTCCAGGGGATGCCGGGAATCACGCCCTGGCTGTCGGTGCCGCCGATCAGAGCCTTGACCAGGGTTGCCGGCAACCCGAGGCCGAAGCCGTGCTTCTGGTAGCCAGCAGAGAAACCGTCGTCGATACCATGATAGGCATAGATCGCCAGGGCCATGGCATCCTTGTAGAGCGCGTAGGAGGCAGCACCGTCGAGCTGACGGTAATCGAACAAAGGCATGATCCGACTTCCTTGTTGTGATTGGAGTGAAGGCCCACAAGCGACATCGTCCATTGACACATCTGGCAGGCGAGCGACAACGCTGGCACGGTACCGGCCGGTCATCCAAGCCCGATGCCGGGGCATTCATGCCAAACCTGCGGACATATTTCCTGGCAATAACCTGTACATGCATACAGATAAATCTTGCCTGCACGCCCTGTCTTGCGCATCCTAGTCGCCATCAACCTCGATGAAGCGTTCACGGCCATGCGCCTTTTTCTCTGTGAAAAGCCCTCTCAGGCAAAAGACATCGCCAAGGTACTGGGTGCCAACCGCAAGGCCGACGGCTGCTGGCAAGGCACCGATGTCTGCGTCACCTGGTGTATCGGCCACCTGCTCGAAACCGCACCGCCCGACAGTTATGACGCACGCTACAAGCGCTGGTCGCTCGATGACCTGCCGATCATTCCGGAAAAATGGAAAATGCTGGTCAAGCCCAAGACCGCCAGCCAGTTCAAGGCGGTCAAGCGTCTGCTCGGCGAAGCCCGGGAGCTGGTGATCGCCACCGATGCCGACCGTGAAGGCGAGATGATCGCTCGCGAGCTGGTCGAGCATTGCCGCTACCGCGGGCCGATCCAGCGGCTGTGGCTCTCCGCACTCGATGACGCCTCGATCCGCAAGGCGCTGGCCCGCCTGCTCCCCGGCAGCGAAACCTTCAGCCTCTATCACTCGGCCCTTGGTCGCTCGCGAGCCGACTGGCTGATCGGCATGAACATGAGCCGCCTGTTCACCCTGCTTGGTCGCCAGTCCGGTTATCAAGGCGTGCTGCCGGTAGGAAGGGTACAGACACCGACACTGCGCCTGGTGGTCGACCGCGACCGCAGCATCGCCGATTTCGTGCCCGCGCCCTTCTGGGCGATCGAGGTGCAGCTGGCGCATTCGGACCAGGTCTTCAACGCCCAATGGCGTGCACCACAAGACACCTGCGACGATCAGGGTCGCTGCCTGAACCAGGCACTTGCCCAGCAGGCCGCCACCCAGATGCAGGCCGCAGGCAGCGCACAGGTGCTCAAGGTACAGACCGAGCGTGTGCGCGAGGCCGCACCCTTGCCTTTCGACCTCGGTACCCTGCAGGAGCTGTGTTCCAAGAAATTCGGCCTTGGCGCCCAGGAAACCCTCGACATCGCCCAAGCGCTCTACGAAACCCACAAGCTGATCACCTACCCGCGCAGCGACTGTGGTTACCTGCCGCTCAGCCAGCACGCCGAGGCGCCCGCCGTTCTCGCCGCCCTGCAACGCGCCGACACGAGCCTCGCCCCCTTGCAGGCGCATCTGGAGCCACACCGCCGCTCCCGCGCCTGGAACGACGCCAAGGTCAGCGCGCATCACGGCATCATCCCCACCGCCGCCGCCAGCGATCCTACGCGCCTGCCACCCAAGTACAAAGCGGTCTATACGCTGATCCGGGCGCGCTACCTGGCGCAGTTCCTGCCCAATCACGAGTACGACCGCACCCAGGCCGAACTGGACTGTGCCGGGCACGCCTTGCGTGCAGTGGGCAAGCAGATCGTCGAACCCGGCTGGCGCCGCGCCCTGCCCGAGGCACTGACCCCAACCAAGGGACGCGAAGCACCACCCGCGCAAGTCCTGCCCCAACTGCGCGAAGGCGACGACTGCAGGGTCCAGGACCTGCAACTGAAAGACCTGTGGACCCAGCCGCCGAAGCCGTTCACCGAGGGCGATCTGATCAAGGCGATGAAGAACGTCGCCAAGCTGGTGGACGACCCGCAGCTCAAGCAGAAACTCAAGGAAACCACCGGCATCGGTACCGAAGCGACCCGGGCCAGCATCATCCAGGGCCTGCTCGACCGGGGCTACCTGGTCAAGAACGGCAAGGCGCTGTCCGCCACCGCCGCGGCCTTCAGCCTGATCGACGCCGTGCCACGGGCCATCGCCGACCCCGGCACCACTGCGATCTGGGAACAGGCACTGGACATGGTTCAAAGCGGCGAAATGAGCCTGGAAGAGTTCGTCACCCGGCAGTCGGCCTGGATGGGCAAGCTGGTGCAACGCTGCGCGGGAATGCGCCTGACCATCAGCGGCCCGCCCCTGGCTGCCGGTGGCAAAGGTGCACCCTGGAAGAAAAAACGCCGCAGCAGCGGTAAAGGCAAAACCGCCGGCAGCAAAGCAGCGCCCCGTGCAAGCACATCCACACGACGCCCTTCGGGCAAATCTACCTGACGATCGGCAGTGGCGGCATGACGATCACATCCTGACGTGTGTCGCCGCCTCGTCAACGCTCGTCTTGTACAGCAGACAACCCCTGAGCCCCATCACCCGCTCCGCGCAGGCCCCCATGCAAGCATTACTGCAAGAAATCCTCGACCAGGTCCGCCCGCTGCTCAGCCAGGGCCAGGTCGCCCAGTACATCCCCGCCCTCGCCCAGGTCGACCCGCAACAACTCGGCATCGCCGTGCAGAGCCTGGACGGCCAGCTGCATTGCGCCGGCGATGCCCATACGCCCTTCTCGATCCAGAGCATCTCCAAGGTCTTCAGCCTGGTCCAGGCGATCAACCACAGTGGCGAGGATATCTGGACGCGCCTGGGCTACGAGCCCTCCGGGCAGGCGTTCAACTCGCTGGTTCAGCTGGAGGTGGAGAAAGGTCGCCCACGCAATCCTTTCATCAATGCCGGTGCGCTGGTGATCTGCGACATCAACCAGTCGCGCTATGCCACCCCGCCCTTGTCGATGCGCGACTTCGTCCGTCGCCTGGCAGCCAACCCACGTATCGTCAGTGACCCGGTCGTAGCCGACTCCGAGTACCAGCACCGCGCCCGCAACGCAGCCATGGCCTACCTGATGCAGGCGTTCGGCAACTTCCACAACGATGTCGACGCCGTGCTGCGCAGCTACTTCCATCATTGTGCGCTGTCGATGAATTGCGTCGATGTCGCCCGTGGCTTTGCCTTCCTGGCCAACAGCGGCTACTGCCCACACAGCGGCGAGCACGTGCTCAGCCCGCGCCAGGCGCAACAGGTGAATGCGATCATGGCCACCAGTGGGCTGTACGACGAGGCAGGTAACTTCGCCTATCGCGTGGGCCTGCCGGGCAAAAGCGGCGTGGGCGGCGGCATTGTCGCGGTAGTACCGGGGCGCTACAGCATCTGCGTGTGGTCGCCTGCACTGAACGCCTCAGGTAACTCGCTGGCGGGGCTGCGGGCACTGGAGCTGCTCAGCGAGCGGATCACCGGCTCGGTGTTTTCCGCGGTGCTGTAGGCCTGACGCTTCAATCGCAGCGCACCTTGAAAAACAAACCCCACCAGGGCGGCCCCTGGTGGGGTTTGTTTTACTACAACGACCCGTAGCCGGGCTGACCTGATGTCAGAAGAAGTTGTAGGTGTAGCTCACGATCAGGCGGTTTTCGTCCTGGTCACGCTGGCCCGATACGTCGGTACGCAGCGCAGCGTTACGCCACTGCAGGCCCAGGCCCTTGAAGGTGCCTTCCTGAACGACGTAGGCCAGGCTGAAGTCACGCTCCCACTCCGAACGGTCCGAGCCCGCCGAGTTGACGTTGGTGCCCTTCAGGTAGATGGCGTTGGCGGTCAGGCCTGGTACGCCGAGAGCGGCGAAGTCGTAGGCGTACTGCGCCAGCCAGGTGCGCTCGCCGGCACGCAGGAACTTGCCGATCTGCACGTCGGTGATCAGGTAGGCACTTGCACCGTCGCCCTGGTTCAGGAACGGGAAGTCGCTGGTGCCGTTGACACGCTGGTAACCGGCGCTCAGCGCGTGGCTGCCCAGCGAGTAGGTGAACTTGGCGCTCCAGGTGCGGTTGTCCACTTCACCGTTGTTCTGGTAGCCCGATGCGCGATAGCCAGCCAGGCGGCCTTCGGTGCTGGCGTTCTTGCCGTCGGAATCGCTGTAGAAGTAACGCAGGTCGGACTTCAACGAACCCACTGGCAGCGCCAGGTTGTGGGTCAGGCCCAGGAAGTGCTGTTTGTAGAAGTCGTCCAGGTTGCCGTAGTAGTACTGCAGCAGCAGGTCCTTGCTCAGCTTGTAGTCGGCACCGGCGTAGTAGAAGGCGTTGCTGCGACGGTTGGAGGTGGCGGTGGCCGGGTTGCCGTTGGAGCCGGCAATGGTCAGCGACTCCATGTTGGTGCTGTTACGGCCCTTGGCATGCTCGAGCTTGCCGCCGATCAGGGTCAGGTTGTCGATCTCGTTGGAGGTGATCTGGCCACCCTCAAACGTTTGCGGCAACAGACGACCGTCGTTGTAGGTGACTACTGGCAGCTTGGGCTGCAGTACACCGAGCTTGGCTTCGGTCTTGGAGATCTTGACCTTGCCGGTTACGCCCAGGCTGCTGAAGTCGTCAACGGCGCGGCCATCGGAATCGGTCGGGAACACAGTACCGCCCTTGGCGGTGCTGGTCGGGTTGTAGTGGGTACCCTTGCCCGAATCCAGACGGAAGCCGGTCAGGCCGATGGCGTCTACACCAAAGCCAACGGTGCCCTGGGTGTAGCCGGAAGTGAAGTTGAAGATGAAGCCTTGGCCCCACTCTTCCTGCTTCGACGGGTTGGCAGTGCCATTGCGGTTGTCGGAATTGATGTAGAAGTTGCGCGCAGTGACCGAAGCCTTGCTGTCTTCCACGAAACCTGCCGCCTGCGCCCCCAGCGACAGGCTGGCCAGTGCAACGGCCACTGGCAGTGTGCATTTGTACATGTGTGCTCCTTTCTAGCTTTTCTTATAGGCCTCTCGCTGAACGCGAGGGCCGAGTTTCGATACGTTTGAACGTCACGCGTTATTACTTTAACAACAATCGGAAAAGATTTTTATTCGATTGTGCTATAGGGACCGAATGCTAGCAAAAAACCACTATCGGCAGGGAGAAAGGTTTCAGTTCCATGACCTCAGGCAGGGCTTTTACAGATACGCTTGGACGCTACAGCACACCGCTGTTTCGGCTGCTTAGCAAAAAGGATGATGACATGCTGCGAATATTGGGTAAGGCGAGTTCCATCAACGTGCGCAAGGTGCTGTGGACTTGCGCCGAAATCGACCTTCCATTCCACCGCGAAGACTGGGGTTCAGGTTTCCAGCCCACCCAAACCGCTGAATTCCTGGCCCTGAACCCCAATGCCATGGTCCCGGTAATCCAGGACGGCGACCTTACGCTGTGGGAGTCCAATACCATCATCCGCTATCTCGCCAACCGCTATGGGCAAGCGGCAGGGATATACCCGGCCGACGCAGTGGCCAGAGCGCGTGTCGATCAATGGATCGACTGGCAGGCCAGCGATCTCAATCGCTCCTGGAGCTACGCCTTCATGGCGCTGGTCAGGCAGTCAGCTGCGCATCAGGATGAACAGGCGCTCAATGCCAGCCTCGGCGAATGGTCGCGACATATGCAGATCCTCGACCAACAGTTGGCAAAGACTGGCGCCTATGTTGCCGGCAAGGCGTTCTCCCTGGCAGACATTCCAATCGGGTTGTCGGTAAACCGCTGGTTCGAGACACCGTTCGAACATCCGCACCTGCCTGGAGTGGCTGACTACTACGCGCGCCTGAGCGAGCGGGAAGGCTATCGACTGCACGGCAGAAACGGAACGCCCTGAGCGAGCAATAAAATTATTTTGCATATTAGAATATGCAAAAAATGAATTTCCATCATTTACAGCTGGCCGTTAGATTCTAAGAAGAAGCCCGGCCAGCTCGTTTTCTTCTAAACCGCTCAACGCCAGGCAACCTTGTCCCAGCAAAGGAACCCAGCAATGAGCGTCGAAATCCTCGGCATGATCACCGCCTCGCCCGGCTCGGAGGTCGACCAGCCCACGGGAGATGCGGTCGATCCGGACTACGTGCGTCGCTTCGCCCAAGCCCATGAAGCGGCCGGTTTCGACCGCATCCTGGTCGGCTATTTCTCCAACGGGCCGGAAGGCGCAGTGGTCAGTTCGTTCGCCGTCGCTGCCACCGAACGCCTGGGTATCCTGCTCGCGTACCGCCCAGGGGTGATCAGCCCGCCCCTGGCAGCGCGGCAACTGGCGACCCTCGACCAGTTCAGCAAGGGACGCCTGGCGCTGAACGTGGTCAGCGGTGGCAATGACCAGGACCTGCAGCGCGATGGCGATTTTCTCGACCACGATCACCGCTATGCGCGCACCGGCGAATACCTCGATGCCCTGAAGGCAATCTGGACCGCCGAACAACCGGTGGACTTCGCCGGCGACTTCTACCGTTTCAACGCTGCCTCGCCCGCCGTACGGACCGTGCAGCGCCCGCATATCCCGATCTACTTCAGTGGTTCATCGGATGCCGCGGTGCGGGTCGCAGCGCAACATGCCGACACCTACATGCTCTGGGGCGAACCCCTGGCCGCCGTCGCCGAGCATATCGCCAAGGTCCGCCAGGCCGCCGCTGTGCAACAGCGCGCCCCGCGCTTCTCGGTGTCGTTCCGCCCCATCGTCGCCGATACCGAGGAGGCCGCCTGGCAGCGCGCCGCCGAGATCCTCGAGCAGGTCCGCGATGCACGCCAGAAACTCGGTTTGCCGCTGCACGACCACCAGCCCGAGAACGTCGGGTCGCAGCGCCTGCTGGCCGCTGCGCAACAGGGCGAAGTGCTCGATCAACGCCTGTGGATGGGCGTTGCCCGTCTGACTGGTGCGCGCTGGAACTCCACCGCGCTGGTCGGCACCCCCGAGCAGGTCGCCCAGGCGTTGGGCGAGTACTACAAGCTCGGCGTGTCGACTTTCCTGATCCGCGGCTTCGACCCATTGAACGACACCATCGAATACGGCAAGACCCTGATCCCCGCCATCCATCACCAGATCGAACGCCTGGATACGCGCCAGGCCAGCTGAGGAAACCCCATGAAACTGTCCCACCTGATCCGAGTCACCCTCGCCGGCCTGTTCCTTGGCACCCCGCTGACGCAGGCCATCGCCGCCGAGCAGGTCACCCTGCGCATCGGCGACCAGAACTACTACAACGTGCGCGCATCGCTGGAAGCCTCCGGGGCACTCAAGGATGCACCCTACAAGGTCGAGTTCAAGCACTTCCAGTCGGCCGCACCGGTGGCCGAAGGGCTGGAGGCCGGTGGTCTGGACATCGGTTTTCTCGGCGACTCGGGCTTTCTGTTCCTGGCTGCCAAAGGGGCACCCGTCAAGCTGATCGGCGTCTCACGGCAGAACCCCGACACCATCGCCCTGCTGGTACCCAAGGACTCCCCCGCCAAGACCATTGCCGACCTCAAGGGCAAGAAGGTCGCCTATTGGCCAGGCGCCTGGAGCCAGCAGTTGACCTTGCGCGCACTGGACAAGGCCGGCCTGCCGCATGACTACGTCGAGTTCGTCAAACTGATGCCAATCGATGCCGCCGCCGCGCTGCCGCAGGGCAGCATCGATGCTTTCCCGGTATGGGAACCCTACATCTCGCAACAGATCGTGTTCTCCGGCGCGCGCAAGCTGGTCACCGCCCAGGGCCTGATGCCTGGCCTGAGCAGCATCGCTGCGCGCAACGATTCGATCGACAGCAAGCACGCCGCCATCGAGGACTTCCTGGGCCGCCTGCAAAAAGCCCGGGCCTGGGTCGGTGAGCACAAGGAAGCCTATGCCGACCTCTGGGCCAAGAAAGCCAACCTCGACCAGAGCGTCTCGCGTCACTGGATTGGTCAGGCCGACATGAGCGTGGGCCCGGTCGATGCGCAGGCGGCGAAGGACTACCAGGATACTGCCGACTTCCTTGTGCAGACCGGCACGCTGCCCAAGCCCCTGGACACCCGCGCGATCATCGACACGTCGTTCGACGGCGCGTTCAGCCAGTAAGCTGCCGGGCGCATGAAGGATCAAGCCGCCAGCCGCACCGCATTGCGCCCGCCAGCCTTGGCCAGGTACAAGGCGGCGTCGGCCTTGGCGATCAGCCGTGCCGGGGTGTCATCCTCCCCCGGCACACCGCACCAGAGCCCGACGCTGAAGCACAGCTCGATCTCCAGCCCGGCGAAGCGCGCCGGGTTCCTCGCCATGGCTTCGCGCAGACCGTTCAACGCCGCCAGGGCGCCCTCGCCCTCAGTTCGCGGCAACAACAGCAGGAATTCCTCGCCGCCGTAGCGCCCCAGGCTGTCGCCTTCGCGCAGCCGCTGCTGCAACTGGCGCACGCAGTGGCAAAGAACCTCGTCCCCCGCCAGATGGCCGTGCACATCGTTGATACGCTTGAAATGGTCAATATCGATCATCGCCACAGCCAAGCTGTACTGCGCCGCGCGCGCCTGCTCCAGCTCGAACTCGAAACGTTCGAGGATGGCGCGCCGGTTACCCGTGCCGGTCAGCACATCGTGTCCGGCAAGGTGCTGCAAGCGCGATTCGCTGCGCTCCTTGGCCATCAACACCAGGCCAATGGAATACATCATCACCGTGGCCGTGCCGATCGCTACGGACACCGTCTGCTTGAGATTGCTGGTGTCGTAGCGCATCTCCTGCGCCGTGCCCGCCAGCACGGCAACCACCCGCATGCCCAGCCCCACCAGGCTGATGGCAGCACCGATCACCAGCAGCAGGTGTGCCCGGCCCTTGTGCAGGGTCCGTTGACGGGCCCAGTAGAGAATCAACACGCATTGCAACATCAGCACCAGGGCCGCCAGCAGCATGCGCGGCTCCACCGTCTCGAGCAGCGAGATCAAGCCCAGCAGCATCAACAGCGGAATGGCGAAGATCGGCCGCCACGGCACGGGGCGCTCGCGCACCCGGAACAGGCTCGCCGAATAGAACGCCAACGCCAATGACAGCAGGCTGTTGGCCAAGACATAGCTCACCCACAGAGGCGCATGGCCGAACAACGTGTAACAGACATAGGCCAAGGCATGGGCCAACAGTCCACAGCCGGTCAGCAGCAGGTTGTCGCCTCGATTGAACTGCCCGACCAGCAACAGACAGAAAGCCAGGATCGTCGCCACCAGCGCGACCGCAGCGAACAGCGTAGGAGTATGGGCGATCATCATGATTCACCGTGTGGCAGATGGCCGTCTTGATCGCGGCCTGCCTGACAGTCTAGGAGCCGTGCAGGCCCGCGACCATGACCCAACGGGACAGAACAGCAGCCCGCAGACACGCCGCCTATCCCTGGCGCGGTAATATTTGGTGCCACTTTGAAACCAAATGAATCCTCACCGGTCTCAGCAGTTGTCCCGTAAACCGTTGCGGATCAAGGATTTCCATCGCCATGCCACGCCTTGCCAGTTTTTCGCTGATCGCCGCTGTCGTGCTGCTCGCCGGTTGCCACAGCCATCGTCACCATGATGACGATGGCTGGCGTGACGGCGACCGCGATCGTCACCGTCATCATCACCGCGATGATCGCGATGACGACGATCGCCGCTACCGTGACCGTTATTACCGCTGAAGCGTCTCTCCAATCCCTGTCCGCCGCACACCTGCGGCATCCAATCCTGATGATTCCTTCGAGGTTCATGAAATCATGCGTCTGACTCTGCCTTCCCTCGCCCTGGGCCTGCTGCTGTGCCAGGGAGCGTTCGCCGGTGACGGTACCGCAGCCATTGGTGGCGGCCTGGGTGGCGCCTTGGGCAACGTCGTCGGCAAGCAGATCGGCGGCAGCACGGGCGCCGCCATCGGCGCAGGCCTGGGTGGCGCAGCCGGCAGCGCCGTTGGCGCACGCAAGGGCAACCGCACCGAAGCGGCCATCGGCGGTGGCCTGGGTTCGGCCGGCGGCTCGCTGGTGGGCGCCAAACTGGGCGGCAGCAATGGCTCGACCATCGGCGCAGGCCTTGGCGGCGCGGCCGGTGGTGCGATCGGCAACCACCTGGGCGACAAGAACAAGAAGCACCGTCGCCACTGATTGACGCACTCGCCTGCAGGAGCAACTGCCCTGCGGGAGCAACTGTCTTGTCCAAAATCTAAAGACCAGCCCAATCCCCTGTGGGAGCGGGCTTGTCCCGCGAACACGGGCGTAGCCCGTGCCAGGCAGCGCGGTGTCTTTTTCGCGAGTAAACCCGCTCCCACAGGGATTGGGCTGGCCTCTACTCAGCCGTCTTTCAGCCCAGACGGTGCCACTCGCGCTTGTCCCGGCTCAGCAATTCATTGCCGGCCTCGGGCCCATCCTCCCCCGCCTCGTACTCGTGCACTTCGCCACCACTGGCCCAGGCGTCGAGGAAAGGCTGTACCGCACGCCAACCATTCTCGATATTGTCGGCCCGCTGGAACAACGTCTGGTCTCCGGTCAGGCAGTCGTAGATCAAGGTTTCGTAACCGGTCGCCGGGGTCATCTTGAAGAAGTCCTTGTAGGCAAAACCCAGCTCGACGTTCTCCATCACCAGTTCAGGCCCGGGGCGTTTGGCCTGTAGATCGAACCACATGCCTTCATTGGGCTGAATCTGAATCTTCAGGTAGTTGGGCTTGGGCCGCTCCAGCTCCGACTCGCGAAACTGCGCGTAAGGTGCAGGCTTGAAGCAGATGGCGATTTCGGTGTCGCGCACGCTCATGCGCTTGCCGGTGCGCAGGTAGAACGGCACGCCCGCCCAGCGCCAGTTGTCGATCATCACCTTCAGCGCGACGTAGGTTTCGGTGCTGCTGTGCGCGTCGACATTGGGCTCCTGGCGATAACCGGCCAGCCGCTTGCGGCCCTGCTTGCCCGCCACGTACTGCCCCCGCACCGAGTTCTTCAGCGCCATTTTCTGCGACCATGGGCGGATGGCACCGATCACCTTGGCTTTCTCGCCCCTCACAGCGTCAGCGCCGAAGGCCGCCGGTGGCTCCATGGCGACCATCGCCAGCAACTGGAACAGATGGTTGGGCACCATGTCACGCAAGGCACCGGTATTGTCGTAGAACGCGCCACGCGTCTCGACCCCGACGGTCTCGGCGGCGGTGATCTGCACGTGATCGATGTAGTGGTTGTTCCAGAACGATTCGAACAGGCCATTGGAGAAGCGGCTGACCAGAATGTTCTGCACCGTTTCCTTGCCCAGGTAATGGTCGATGCGATAGATCTGCCGCTCGCTCATCACCTTGAGCAGGCAAGCGTTGAGCGCCTCGGCGCTGGCAAGATCGGTACCGAATGGCTTTTCCACCACCACCCGGCGAAAGCCGCCCGCAGACTCGTCGAGCAGGCCCGCCTCGCCCAGGCGCTGGGCCACCTCGGGAAAGAAACGCGGCGAAGTGGCCAGGTAGAAGATGGCGTTGCCGTGACGGGTCTTGGCGATGCGCTTGCCGATCTCCGAATAGGTCGCAGGGTCCAGGAAGTCGCCGGTCTGGTAGTCCAGACGCTTGGCCAGGCGCGACCACAGCCCTTCGTCCAGGCACTTGCCTGCGCCCTCGCCGCCCTTGTCGCGCTCGATCATGAAGTCGTGCAGGCGCTCGGCGAACTGCTCGGCGCTGGCCTGGTTATGGTCGACTCCGACAATACGCAGGTTGCGGTCCAGCAAACCGTCACGGCTGAGGTTGTACAGCGCCGGCATCAGCAGACGCTTGACCAGGTCGCCATTGGCGCCGAACAGGAACAGCGTGCAAGGCGGCGCGGCGGGAATCGTCTGTTTGCTCATGAACCCTTCTTCTCGACATGGCCACCGAAGCCCAGGCGCATGGCAGACAACACCTTGTCGCCGAAGGTGCCTTGCTGCTGGCGTGAGCGGAAACGGGCAAACAACGCGCTGGACAACACCGGCACCGGTACCGCCTGCTCGACTGCCGCATCGATGGTCCAGCGCCCTTCACCACTGTCGGACACCGAACCGCTGAACTGGGCCAGTTGCGGATCGGCGACCAGCGCATCGGCGGTGAGGTCGAGCAGCCAGGAGGTCACCACACTGCCACGCCGCCAGACTTCGGCGATCTCCGCCACATTCAGGTCGAAACGCTGGTCCTCGGGCAACTCGGTGCCGCCCTTGCTGCGCAGCAGGTCGAAACCTTCGGCATAAGCCTGCATCAAGCCGTACTCGATACCGTTGTGCACCATCTTCACATAGTGCCCGGCACCGGGCGGGCCGGCGTGAATGTAGCCATGCTCGGCACGCCCATGCTCACCCGTGCGGCCCTGGGTGCGCGCAATGTCACCCACGCCCGGCGCCAGCGCCTTGAACAGCGGCTCCAGCCGTTCGAACACGTCCTTTTCGCCGCCGATCATCATGCAGTAGCCCCGCTCCAGGCCCCAGACACCACCGGACGTGCCTACGTCCAGATAGTGCAGGCCACGCGTTGACAACTGGGCGGCGCGGCGCATGTCATCCTTGTAGAAGGTGTTGCCGCCATCGATGATCGCATCGCCTGGCTCGAGCAGTTCGGCGAGCTGGGTGATGGTCTGCTCGGTAGCCTCGCCCGCCGGCAGCATGACCCACACCGCCCGTGGCGCCTTGAGTTTCTGTACCAGCGCGCCGAGGTCATGGGCGCCCAGGGCGCCCTCGCTGCTCAAAGCGCTGACGGCATCACGGTTGCGATCGTGTACCACGGTCTGGTGGCCTGCGCGCATCAGCCGTCTTGCGATATTGCCGCCCATGCGGCCCAGCCCGACGATTCCCAGTTGCATGTGCCGATGCTCCCCTTGCGAAAATGGATGACGAACGCGATTCAGGTGTTCAGGTTAGTCCAGCGTACCGCACGAGGGTTCACCGACGAACGGCGTGACCACCATAAACAAAAAAGTTCCCAAGGACAGGGAAAGAATTCAGAATGCGCGCCGCACGAAGCGTCTACGCTTGTTATTGTCACCAGCCAAACTGCGAGGTGTTCTCTTGGGTACCTACATGCCTGCCACTCCCCCCCAGACCCTCTATGTCACTGTGCGACGCGACGAATTGCGCCAACTGAAGGACGAGCGCGATCAACTGCGCCAGCAGGTAGCCGAGCTGAACTTGTTGCTCGAACAGGCCCGCCTGGGCAGCAAGGCTGCCGGCCTCTGACCTTTTCGCCGCGCCGCGCTCTGCGTGCGCGGCGCCCTGCCGCCCCCTCATTACGAAAAATGCCTTCAATGGCAGTCGCCTCTCTATAAGGTCTGTCTCAGGCCACCTGGATCGCGAGCTCCCCCCCAAAGCCGGCAAACGCGCCGTTGCCGCAGCTCCAGTGCGCCAACGTTTGCGCGGATCAACGGTCATGCAAATTGTGACCAGCGGGTCATCCTTCCTACCTTTCGTCCCCTACACTGCGGATTCGGCCCGTGTTTTGCTCCGCAACCAGTGACGCAATCAAGTCGAACTTTCCAAAACACGGGTAGGTCAGGAAGTAAGTAGGCCACGCAAAGGGACTTCCTCACGCGTCAGCCCGCCCACCCCACACTGTCCAGGCGCCTGTTCGGCCGGAATGCCGCTCGCGCCGTGCCTGCGCGCACGACCATGGGGCAAGGAATGCACTACGAAGATGCTGAAAGCCAAAGCGAGAACAGATACGAGATAAACGTAACGGGTGCCACCACCCGCATGAACAAGGGATGGAGAGAAGTATGATCAGTGCCGCTGTCGAGCCTCACGCAGAATCATTCAACCTGGAAAATCGCGAGCCTGTTGCACCTGGCTTCGCCACGGCAGGCAAGGCACCCGCTACCACGCGCCGCAATAATCCGCACAAGCGCAAGGTGCTGTTCGTCACCTCCGAAATCGCCGACCTGGTCAAGACCGGCGGCCTGGGCGATGTCTCCGCAGCCCTGCCCAGGGCGCTGTCACACCTGCACGATGTGCGGGTCTTGATTCCGGGTTATCCGCAGGTGGTCGACAGCGACAACCCCATTCACATCGTCGGCGAAATCGGTGGCCATGCTGCGCTTCCGCCATGCAAGATCGGGCGCATGGACCTGCCGGATGGCCTGGTCATCTACGTGCTGATCTGCCCCGAGTTGTACGAGCGCGAAGGCACCCCATACGGTGCCAACAATGGCCGTGACTGGCCCGACAACCATATCCGTTTCGCCCGCCTGGGCCTGGCCGCCGCAGAGATCGCCGCAGGCGACGCAATGGCGCACTGGCGCCCCGATCTGGTGCACGCCCATGACTGGCCAGCCGGTCTGGCACCTGCCTACATGCACTGGCGCGGTCTGAATACGCCGACCTTGTTCACCATCCACAACCTCGCGTACCAGGGTGTCTACAGCCGAGGCTGCAGCCCGGAGCTGGCCATTCCCGACCATGCCATGCAGCAGGAAGGCATGGAATTCTACGGCAAGCTGTCATTCCTCAAGGCCGGGCTTGCCTACTCGAGCCACATCACCACGGTCAGTGCCACCTACGCCCGGGAGATCACCACGCCCGAGTTCGGCTGCGGCCTCGACGGTTTTCTTGCAAGCAAGGCCCAGCAAGGCCTGCTGGGCGGCATCCCCAATGGCATCGACGAGAGCTGGGATTCGGCCACTGACTCGCACCTGGTGCACAACTTCAGCATCAACGACTGGGAAGGCAAGGCACGCAATGCCGAGCAGGTCCGCGAGCTGTTCGGCCTGGAGCCGTCCGAAGGGCCCCTGTTCGCCGTGGTCTCGCGCCTGGTCTATCAGAAAGGCCTGGACCTGACGCTGAGCGTGGCCGACGACATCGTCCGTCAGGGCGGGCAAATCGCGATCATCGGCCGTGGCGAGCCGGAGGAAGAACAGGCCATGCGCGATCTGGCCCTGCGCCATCCGGGCCGCATCGGCGTGCGCATCGGCTTCAATGAAACCGATGCGCGGCGCATGTTCGCCGGCAGCGATTTTCTGCTGATGCCCTCGCGCTACGAGCCGTGCGGCTTGAGCCAGATGTACGCACAGCGTTTCGGCTCACTGCCGGTGGCGCGCAACACCGGCGGTCTGGCCGACACCATCGAAGATGGCGTCACGGGTTTCCTGTTCAACGAATCGAGCCCCGAGAGCTACCGCGAAGCCCTGAACCGCGCCTTCTACGTACACGGCAAGAAAGATCTGCTCAACGCCATGCGGTGCCTGTCGATGACTCAACCCTTCAACTGGTGCCAGGCGGTCGAACCCTACGCGCGCCTTTATGAGGAACTGGTCTGCCAGGCACGCAGCCGCCACTACTGAACGAGGGCTACGAAGATGCACAGGCATGGCGCACAGCAACTGGACGCCACGTCGACGCGCTTCGCCCTCTGGGCGCCGGATGCGCGCAACGTGAGCGTGGAAATCGAGCGGCAGCCGTCTGTCGAGCTGCTGCCCGAAGAGGATGGCTGGTTTATCGGCATCGCCCCCTGCCAGGCGGGTGATCGCTACCATTTCAGGATCGACGGCCACCTGCAGGTGGCCGACCCGGCGTCGCGCTACCAGCCTGACGGCGTGCACGGCCCCAGTGAAGTCGTCGATCCCCAGCGTTACGGCTGGCAGCACCCCTGGCAAGGTCGCCCATGGCACGAGGCGGTGATCCAGGAACTGCACGTGGGCCTGCTCGGCGGCTATGTTGGCGTTTCCCAGCACCTGCCACGCCTGGCGGAACTGGGCATCACCGCCATCGAGCTGATGCCGATCAACCAGTTCCCGGGCGAGCGTAACTGGGGCTACGACGGTGCCCTGCCCTTCGCTCCACACAATGTCTACGGCAGCCCGGAGCAATTGTGCGCACTCATCGACCAGGCCCATGGCCACGGGCTGATGGTGATGCTCGATGTGGTCTACAACCACTTTGGCCCTGACGGCAATTACCTGCCGCAGTACGCCAGCCGGTTCTTCCGCGCAGACCGTCAGACGCCCTGGGGCGCCGCCATCGACTTTCGCCGTGCAGAAGTGCGCGAGTTCTTCATCCAGAACGCCCTGATGTGGCTGCGCGACTACCGCATCGATGGCCTGCGCCTGGACGCCGTGCACGCCATCGACCAACCGGACTTTCTCGTCGAACTGGCCCGCCGCGTACGCGCCGCTGTCGAGCCGGGCCGCGAAGTGTGGCTGGTGCTGGAGAACGAACACAACCAAGCGGCGCTGCTCGAGCAAGGCTTCGACGCGCAGTGGAACGATGACGGCCACAACGCCCTGCACGTGCTGCTCACGGGCGAGACCGAAGGCTACTACGCCGACTACAAGCACCGTCCGATCGAACAACTGGCCCGCTGCCTGAGCGAAGGCTTCGTGTTTCAGGGCGAGCCCAACCGCCATGGCACACCCCGTGGCGAGCCCAGCGCTCACCTGCCACCGAGTGCCTTCGTACTGTTCTTGCAGAACCACGACCAGATCGGCAACCGCGCCCTGGGCGAGCGTCTCGGTCGGCTGTGTCCGCCCCAGGCGTTGCGGGCCGCCACCGGCCTGCTGCTGTTGGCGCCAATGATCCCGCTACTGTTCATGGGTGACGAAGAAGGCAGTTGCCAGCCGTTCCTGTTCTTCACCGATTTCCACGATGAACTGGCCGATGCCGTGCGCGAAGGTCGGCGCGGCGAGTTCGCTCACTTCGCAGCCTTCGCCGACCCCGAGAAGCGCGCGCACATACCTGACCCCAACGCCCTGCAGACCTTCGAAGCCTCACGCCCGGTCAACACACACGTGCTCGCTGGCTGGCACGGCCTTTATCACCAACTGCTGCACATCCGTCATCGCGAGATCGTCCCGCGCCTGGTGGGCAGCCGCGCACTGGGCGTCGAAGTGCTCGGCGACAAAGCCCTCAGCGCTCGCTGGCGACTGGGCGACGGCTGCGAGTTGCGCATCGATTTGAACCTTGGCGCATCTGCGCAGCCCATTACTTTGCCAGGCATGGATACACGCCTGTTCGACAGCAGTGACAACGCCCATCCGGACTCCACCCTGGCCGCGTACAGCTGCGTGGTCAGCCTGCTTCCCTCTCGCCTGGAGACGCCATGAGCGAAATGCCCCTGCACCGTCTCGCCGCCCGCGCGGGCCTTTCCCGCGACTGGATAGACGCCAACGATCGTCCCCAGCAGGTCTCTGACGAGGCTCTGCGCCGGGTCCTGCAAGGGCTTGGCCATCCGGCCGAGGATGACGCTGCCGTCGCGCGCAGCCTGGCCGCCCTGGAGCAGCTCGACGACAGCGAGCACCTGCCGCCACTGCTCACTGCCGACCTCGGCCAGTCGCTGGCCCTGGCACGCTGGTTCAGCCCAAACAGCCAGGTACGTTGCACCCAGGAAGACGGCAGCGTGCACGCGCTGACCCTCGACCCACTGGCACAGCTGCCCGGCGAACTGCCTATCGGCTACCACCGCCTGGAAATCGACGATCGACAGGTCACCATCGCCGTCGCGCCGCCGCGTTGCCACAGCCTGCAGGACATAAGCGAGCAATCCCCGCCACGTCGCTGGGGCCTGGCCGTGCAACTCTACAGCCTGCGCCGCCCCGGCGACGGTGGCTATGGCGACTGCCTGGCCCTGGAGCAACTGGCGCGCAGTGCGGCAGAACGAGGCGCCGATGCGCTGGCGATCAGCCCGATCCATGCGTTGTCGATGTACGACCAACAGCACTTCAGCCCCTACTCACCGTCCAGCCGCCTGTTGCTCAACACGCTCTACGCCAGCCCCTCGGTACTGCTCGGCGAGCGCGAGGTGCGCATGGCGGCCGAGGCTGCGGGCCTGACCCAGAGCCTCGAAGACCTGGAGCAGACGTCGCTGGTCGACTGGCCGCGCGCGGCCGATGTGCGGCACAAGCTGCTCAAGGCGCTGTATGCAGATTTCAGCCAGAGCGAACATCCCCTGCGCCCGGACTTCGACAGCTTTCGCCAGTCCGCTGGCCAAGCCCTGGAGCACCATTGCCATTTCGAAGTGCTGCAGGCCGAAGCCGTGGAGCAAGGCCTGGGGGCCGACTGGCGCGCATGGCCAGACGCCTGGCGCAGCCCCGAAGAGCCGGAAGTGCAGGCCATGGCGGCGGCCTATCCGGCGCGGGTGGAGTTTCATGCCTTCTGCCAATGGCTCACCGAGCGCAGCCTGCAACGCGCCCAGGATGCGGCGCGCAGCAACGGCATGGGCATCGGCTTGATCGCTGACCTGGCGGTGGGTGCCGACGGTGCCGGCAGCCAGGCCTGGAGCCGCCAGGACGAACTGCTGGCAGAACTCCAGGTCGGCGCGCCGCCCGACATCCTCAACCGCTCCGGCCAGGACTGGGGCATCTGCGCCTTCTCGCCCGAGGGCCTCAAGCGCAACGGCTACCGAGCCTTCATCGAGATGTTGCGGGCCAACCTCGCCCACGCCGGCGGCCTGCGCATCGATCATGTGATGGGGCTGCGCCGCCTGTGGCTGATCCCGCGCGGTGCCAAGCCGAGCGAAGGCGCGTACCTGAACTACCCTGTCGAAGACCTGCTGCGCCTGCTGGCACTCGAGTCGGCACGCCATCAGGCCGTGATCCTCGGCGAAGACCTCGGCACCGTACCGTCCGGGCTGCGTGAGCAAATGGCAGACAAGGGCGTGCTGGGCATGCGCGTGCTGCCGTTCGAGCAGACCTCGCCCGGCCACTTCAAGCCGATCCTCGACTGGCCCGATACCGCCCTGGCCACCACTGGCACCCACGACCTCGCCCCGCTGGCCGGGTGGCTGCGAGCACGGGACATCGACTGGAACCACCGCCTGCAACTGATCGACGCCGCCACCGAACTGCACTGGCGGCATGAGCGCGAACAGGAGATTCACGGCCTGCGCCGCAGCCTGGAAGCGAACTATGGCCCTTTGAAGGATAACGACGCCTTGATCGACACCGCCATCCGTTATGTCGGCCACACCCGCGCACCGCTCGTGCTGGTCCCGCTCGAAGACCTGCTCGGCAGCGACGAACAACCCAACCTGCCCGGCACCACCGACGGCCACCCCAACTGGCGCCGACGCTTCGCCCTGCCGGTTGCCGAACTGCTCGACGACGAAGATGCCGCACGCCGCCTGGAACTGCTGGCGCAGGCGCGCGAACAAGCCTGGGAGCGCGACCGATGAAACCCTTGACCGCCACCCAGCGCCTGCAATTTCACAGCGACTTCACCCTCGACGATGCCGTGCCACTGGTGCCCTACTTCGCCCAGTTGGGCATCAGCCACCTGTACGCGTCGCCCATACTCAAGGCCCGCGCCGGCTCCCGGCACGGCTACGACGTGGTCGATCCGACCCAGGTCAATCCCGAGCTGGGCGGCGAAGCGGCGCTGCAGCGGCTGGTGGCCGCGCTGCGCCAGCATGGCATGGGGCTGATCCTCGACACCGTGTCCAACCACATGGCCGTGGGCGGTGCCGACAACCCCTGGTGGCAGAGCCTGCTGGCCTGGGGACGGCGCAGCCCCTACGCCGAATTCTTCGATATCCAGTGGCACTCCAGCGACCCGCTGCTGGCCGGCCAGTTGCTGCTGCCGTTCCTGGGCAACGACTACGGTATCGCCCTGCAGAATGGCGAGATTCCGCTGACCTTCGACGCGGAGCAAGGGTTGCTGCAGATCGAGCACTACGAGCACCGTTTCCCGATCTGTCCGCTGGATTACGGACGGATTCTCAACCACAGCGAGGATCCTTCATTGCAGGCGCTGGCCATGCGTTTCAGTGCCCTGAGCGACTGCACCGACCCACTTTCCGAGGCCCTGCCGTTGCAGGCGGAACTGGCCCGCCTGGTACGCACCGGCGCCCACCTTGAACAGGCCCTGGCCGCCTTCGACAGCCGCAGCGAGCCTGGTTTCAAGCGCCTGCATCTGCTGCTCGAACGCCAGACCTACCGCCTGGCCAGTTGGCGCACCGCCGCCGACGACATCAACTGGCGGCGCTTTTTCGATATCAACGAGCTGGGCGGCCTGCGCGTGGAACGGGCCACGGTGTTCGAAGCGACCCACGCCAAGCTGTTCGAGCTGATCGCTCGCGGTCTGGTCGATGGCCTGCGCATCGACCATATCGACGGCCTGGCCGATCCTCGCCGCTACTGCCGCAACCTGCGCCGCCGTGTCGATCACTTGCTGGCCCTGCGTCCGCCAGAAGCGGCACTCGAACATTTCCCGATCTACGTGGAAAAGATCCTCGGTACCGACGAGCACCTGCACCAGGATTGGCTCACCGACGGCACCACCGGCTACGAGTTCATGAACCAGGTCTCGCTGCTGCAACACGACCCGGCCGGCGAAGCGCCGTTGACCGAGCTCTGGCACAACGTCAGCGAACGCCCAGCGTTCGACGAGGAAGTGCGCATCGCAAGACGCCTGGTGCTCAATGCCAGCCTGGCCGGTGACTGCGAGTCGGTGGCCCAGGCGCTGTTGCAGGTCGCCCGCGACGACCTGATGACCCGCGACCTCACCCTCGGCGCAATCCGCCGTGCCCTGCAGGCGCTGGTCGAGCACTATTCGGTGTACCGCACCTACATCAATGCCTGTGGCCGCCCTGAGCAGGATGAGGCGTTCTTCCAGCGCGCCCTGGAAGGCGCCCGGCAGTCGCTCAGCGAAGCCGACTGGCCGTTGCTCGACCACCTCGAGCGCTGGCTCGGCGGACAGCCCTGGCGCCAGTTGCCTGTCGGGCGCGCGCGCAAGCACCTGCGCCACGCGTGCGTACGCTTCCAGCAACTGACCGCACCCAGCGCCGCCAAGGCGGTCGAGGACACGGCGTTCTACCGCAGCGCACGCCTGCTCTCGCGCAACGACGTGGGCTTCGAGGCCGAGCGGTTCAGCACCACACCTGCGCAGTTCCACAACGAAGCGCAGCGCCGCCTGCGCGACTTCCCGGATAACCTGCTGGCCACTGCCACCCACGACCACAAGCGCGGCGAAGACTGTCGCGCGCGCCTGGCGGTGCTCAGTGAACACAGCCAGTGGCTCGCCAGCCGCGTAGAGCACTGGCGCGAACTGGCCGAGCCGCTGCGTGAAACCCTCGAAGACGGCCTGGCACCGAGCCCCGGCGACGAGTTGCTGCTGTTCCAGACCCTGCTCGCCAGTTGGCCGCTGGAGCTGAGCCGTGATGACCCGCAGGGCCTGGAGCACTTTGCCGAACGTGTGCGCCAGTGGCAGCAGAAAGCCCTGCGCGAAGCTAAACTGCGCAGCAGCTGGGCCGCCCCCAACGAGCGCTACGAACAGGTCTGCGCCCGCTACCTCGATGGCCTCCTGCTCGACAGCGAAAACCAGCAACTGCGTCACTCGCTCGCCGACGCCGTGGCCCGCATCGCCTGCCCGGGCGCCCTCAACGGCCTGGTCCAGTGCCTGCTGCGCATGACCACACCCGGTGTGCCCGACCTGTACCAGGGCAACGAATACTGGGACTTGAGCCTGGTCGACCCGGACAACCGCCGCCCAGTGGACTACCCGGCAAGACGTGCCAGCCTCGACGCCAGCCTGCCCGAGGCCGAACTGCTCGAACACTGGCGCGACGGGCGCATCAAGCAGGCCTTGATCGCCCGCGTGCTGGACCTGCGCCGAGCGCATCCCGAGCTGTTCCTGCGCGGTGCCTACCTGCCGCTCAACGCCCAGGGTCGCCACGCTGACAAGGTGCTGGCCTTCGCCCGACTCGGTGAGGGCGAGCGTGCCATCGTCATCGTGCCGCGGCTGGCCAGCGCCTTGCTGGGCGCAGCCCCGATACCCCTTATCCCGGCACAGAACTGGGACGATACCCGGCTGATTTTGCCGTTTGCCTTGTCGCCTGCCACTTGCAAGGGACTTTTCGCACACACCGCTGTCAGCCCTTCTAGGGAGCTGATGCTGAGCGATGTGCTGTCGGATTTTCCGCTCAACCTGTTGATTGAACATGCATGAATTTCAGGAGCGTCGAAATGAGTGTCGATGAAAAACGGATCCGCGAATTCGCCTACCAGATCTGGGAGTCGGAGGGTAAACCGGTAGGCGAGGAAGAGCGCCACTGGGAGATGGCCCGCAAGCTGGCCGAAGCCGAGGCCCTGGCGCCCAAGGCTGCGCCACGCAAGAAGGCCGCAGCCAAGCCCAAGGCACCGGCCGAACCCAAGGCTGCCGCGCTGCCGGCGGGCAAGCCTGTGGTCGAGAAAAAACCACGGGCGCCGCGCAAGCCCGCCGCCGGCTGATACCCGCCTGCGGTTCAACCCAAGACCTGTGGAGCAGCTGCCTTGTTCAAAAGCCAAAGGCCAGCCCCTCCCTTTGAGAACAGCTGTCCTGTAAAAAATCCAAAGGCAAGCCTGTCCCTGTGGGAGCGGGCTTGCCCGCGAACACGGGCGTAGCCCGTGCCAGGCAGCGCGGTGTTTTTTTCGCGGGCAAGTCGCAGCGGCGAACCGCCGCTCCCGCAGCCGAATTCAATTCACCTGGCCAGACGAGGACTGTCATGACCCCACGCACCCCGAAGAAAACCCGTTCCGTCGCGCCAACCCGGATTCGCGAGGGCCTGCCCTTCCCGCTCGGTGCAACCTGGGACGGGCTGGGCGTGAATTTCGCGCTGTTCTCCGCCAACGCTACCAAGGTCGAGCTGTGCATCTTCGATGCGACCGGCGAAAACGAGCTCGAGCGCATCGAGCTGCCCGAATACACCGACGAGATCTACCACGGTTACCTGCCCGACGCGCATCCAGGGCTGGTCTATGGTTATCGCGTGCACGGCCCCTACGAGCCGCAGAACGGTCACCGTTTCAATGCCAACAAGCTGCTGATCGACCCCTACGCCAAGCAACTGGTGGGCGAGCTGAAATGGTCCGAGGCGCTGTTCGGCTACACCCTGGGGCACCCCGACGACGACCTGTCGTTCGATGAACGCGACAGCGCCCCCTTCGTGCCCAAGTGCAAGGTGGTCGACCCGGCCTTTACCTGGGGTCGCGACCAGCGGGTGCAGATTCCCTGGGAGCAGACCGTCATCTACGAAGCCCACGCCCGTGGCATCAGCATGCGCCACCCAGCTGTCCCCGAGCATCTGCGCGGCACCTTCGCAGGGCTTGCCAACGACGAGCTGCTGGGGCACATCAAGGATCTGGGCGTTTCCAGCATCGAGCTGCTGCCCATCCACGCCTTCGTCAACGACCAGCACCTGCTGGACAAGGGCCTGAACAACTACTGGGGCTACAACACCCTGGCCTTCTTCGCCCCCCATCCCAAATACCTGGCCAGTGGCAAGATCGCCGAGTTCAAGGAGATGGTCGCTCACGTCCACGAGAAGGGTCTGGAAGTGATCCTCGATGTGGTCTACAACCACACCGCCGAGGGCAACGAGCGTGGGCCGACCCTGTCGATGCGCGGCATCGACAACGCCTCTTACTACCGCCTGATGCCCGACGACAAGCGCTTCTACATCAACGATTCGGGCACCGGCAACACCCTGGACCTGAGCCACCCGTGCGTGCTGCAACTGGTCACCGACTCCCTGCGCTACTGGGCGGGCGAGATGCATGTGGACGGCTTCCGCTTCGACCTGGCGACCATCCTGGGCCGCTACCACGACGGTTACAGCGAGCGTCACAGCTTCCTCGTCGCCTGCCGCCAGGACCCGCTGCTGCGCAGCGTCAAGCTGATCGCCGAGCCGTGGGACTGCGGCCCCGGCGGCTACCAGGTGGGCAATTTCGCCCCCGGCTGGGCGGAATGGAACGACCGTTTCCGCGATACGGCACGGGCGTTCTGGAAAGGTGACGAAGGCCAGCTAGCCGATTTCGCTGCCCGCCTGACAGGCTCAGGCGACATGTTCAACAACCGTGGCCGGCGCCCCTACGCCTCGGTCAATTTCATCACCGCCCATGACGGCTTCACCCTGCGCGACCTGGTCTCGTACAACGAGAAGCACAACGAGGACAACGACGAGAACAACCAGGACGGCACCAGCAACAACCTATCCTGGAACTGCGGCGTCGAAGGCCCGACCGACGACCCCGAGATCAAGGCCCTGCGCCTGCGCCAGATGCGCAATTTCTTCGCCACCCTGCTGCTGTCGCAGGGTACGCCGATGATCGTCGCCGGTGACGAGTTCAGCCGCACCCAGCATGGCAACAACAACGCGTACTGCCAGGACAGCGAGATCGGCTGGGTCAATTGGGACCTGGACGACGAAGGCCAGGCGCTGCTGAAGTTCGTCAAGCGCCTTACCCAGCTCAGGTTGCAATACCCGGTGCTGCGCCGCTCGAGCTTCCTGGTCGGCGACTACAACGAAGCGATCGGGGTCAAGGACGTTACTTGGCTCGCCCCTGACGGCAGCGAAATGAGCGTCGAGCAGTGGGAAGACCCCCACGGCCGTTGCCTGGGCATGCTCATCGACGGCCGTGCGCAGGTCAGCGGCATCGCCCGGCCAGGGTCGGAAGCAACGGTGTTGCTGATCGTCAACGCGCACCACGACGTGGTGCCGTTCAAGCTGCCGAGCGTACCGGAGGGCGAGCATTGGAGCTGCCTGATCGATACCGATCGGCCGCAGTTGCGCAAGGCGCAGCACCTGGCGTTCGACAGCCTGTTCGAGGTGCAGGGCCGCTCGATGCTGTTGATGGTGCTGCAGCGCGACGAGGAATGATCAGCCGGCGATACCCGCCCTCGCCCGCGTGACAATTGCCGATGGACTGCCCCGCAGCCCATCGGCACGTTCTCGAGTCACATCGAAGGCCCGAGGCCAGCGCCTCAATGCAAGGTACTGCGCGCCTTGAGCCGCGCCCGCTCGATGACTTCCTGCCAGGTATCGTTTTCGTCCTCCGATACCGTGAACCAAGGATATACCTGCACGCGCTGCTCGTAGTTCGCCCACTCGCCGTCGACATCCTCGCCATTGGCGCGCACGATCCTGCATTCGCGGCCCAACGCATCGTAGAAATGCATGTCGGCATAGATCCCTTCACGCGCACCGTCGTCGCTGACCCAGCGCCAGTCGTCGAGGTAGAACGGCAACCACTTTCGAACCGCCTGCCCCTTGTTGTCGAACTCGGTCTTGCCGGTAACCGCCCAGCGCACCTCGGTGTGGGCCAACACGGCGTGCCCGTCCTGATCCTGGGCAAGCCCTCCTTCCTCGGTGCGCACGAATGCCTCGCCGCCCGGATTGAGGATGGCGGCCTGCAACAACTGCGAGCCGCCTGTCAGCGACACCTGCACGCGCACCTGTTGCTCGGGGTCGTTGTCATAACGGTCGGGCTGGATCTGGATCACATGGGGTGGCGTACGTCCGGCCATGAACAGGTCGCCAGACACCTCGATGCCATCCCGACGCAAACGCTGCACATCCCGCTGCCAGGCCAATGCACCGCAACGGCGGGTGCCCGCGATACGACCATCGGCCTGCAGCGCCAATGGCATCCAGCTGTCGACCACGTTGGTGAATGCCATGGCCACCGGCACCCCCTTGCTCTCGTTCAGGGCCACGGCTTGCTCGACCGTGCGAGGGGGCGTGAAGGCAGCATCGGGGGAGAAGCCGCTCATGACAGCTTCATCGCTGCCCGCCGGGGTTTCGGTGCCATAGAAGCGGGTATGCATCACCCGTCCCAATGCATCGAGGCTGCTGGTGTGGGTGTTGTCATTGGCGTCCTTGATCTGCGCTGGCTGCATGAAGCGCCAGTCATACACCTCGACAGTGGAGGTCAGACCGGCAGCATCGGTCACCCGGCACACGGCAATGTCATGGGCGGTGTACTGCAGTTGGCGGGGCCCAATAACCGTACTTTCCTGGACGGTGTCGGGCGTCCAGAAATGCTCGGCGCCGCGATACCCTGAAATGCCGTGATGGCCGCAGTACGCCTCTTCGACTGGCGGCGCCCACGGGATCGACGGCGCGCCTGCGCCGGAGGGATCGTGCGGCTCGGCCAGCTCTTCGGCGTCCTCCGCTCGGCTCATGGCGACATAGCCGCCACGCTTGAGCAGCTCGGGCAGGGATTCGGCCTGCACCCGGGTGTCCAGCAAGTGCTGGACGTCTTCCAACCATGCCTGGAGCTGAAGAGGCTGGGATGAATCAGTGCCACGCCTGGCAAGGTTGGCCAGCACGACTCGCCAGAACACGCTGTCAGCAGCGGTCACGGCCAGTCCGTCCGCCACTGCGGCATGCAGTTGCTGCAGATCCGCGCTGCCTTGCGCCTGTTCGGCGAACCATGCAACCACCGCTGGCAGAGCCGCATCGGCCACACGGCTCTGCTTGCGCAACGCCGCCTGCAAGCCCTCCGGCAACGCCGCAGCGTCGGCCTGGTACAGCCGCTCGCGCAAGGCATCCACCGAGATCACTGTCTTGAGCGCCGCGCGCAGAAGCCCGAGCGCCTGCGCGTCGTGGGGCGAGCACTGCAGATAAGCCATCAGCAGCGGGTACGAGGTCGCAACCGCCGTCACTTCCGGCAAGCGCTCGCGCACCCGGCGCAACACTGCCGGGTCGGCATTCGGGTTGGCCAGCGCCTGCTCCACCAGATTGCCCAAGGTCTGCTCGAAGGTCGGACGCAGGACGTCCAGTGAAGCCTTGTCGAGCATCGCCGTGCGGGTATAGGCCAGCAGTGCCTGACGCGAAGGGACCTTCGCGGCGCCTGTACCATCGGCTTGTCGCCAGACCGCCTTCTCGTAGCCGACCAGCGTCGTCCTCTGCGGATCGGCCACCAGCAGCTCCTCCACTGCCAGGTTCTCCACGCTGAAACCGTCTTTGGGCACGTCGCTGGCCGTCAGCTTGATCACATCCCGACGCGTGCCATCGGCCAGACCGATGACAAAGTCATCGCCACGAAGCAGGTTGTGCACGCGAGCGCGGGTCAGGTTGATCCAACAGTCGTACTGCTGCTCATCGCAACTTGCCTCGATCAAGCCCGCCGGCAAGCTGTCGGGATAGATCTGACGCTCCCCCTCCTCCTTGACCAGGTCCGCCTCGCTCAACTGACGCGGATAGTTGACGGCTGCACTTTGCAGCACGTTGCCATACAGGTCCTGCGCGAGAACAAGCGTCTGGGCGACCACCGGGTCCTCCGGTACCCGCTCGCAACTGAATGCCAGATGCTGGATCGGCGTCACCAGCGCACTCGGTCGCTGTGGATCGGCACTGGCCATGGCCCGGATCTGCAGACGCGAGCGCTCGAGCCTGTAGGGGTTTCCTGCACGCGGATGGCCATCTTCTCCATACACCTCGATGCGCATGACCTGGCCACGGACCGCGCGGTACAGCCAGGCGCGCAGCGCACCCGTCACCTCGAGCGCCTCCTCTGCGTCGTCGCGCCACTGGGTGAAACGTGGTGGAGCCTGAGGGAATCGGGCATCCATGTCGACAAAAGCACCGTCAGCCGCCGCATCGAGCGCCTCCACCCCGGTGTAGAACCAGGTGCAGGTACGCGAGGGCGGCGACAGATGTGCCGCCATCGACCGGGCCACTTCATGGGTGTCGGTCTGGATCAGGCGCCTGAACCCGGCAAATTCACGCTCGCGACCATCCCACACGCCGCCGAGATAGGTGGTCTCGCGGCCCATGCACACGCCGGTGATTTCATTGAACGTCGTGACCCGGCTCACGGTATGGACCGGGAACGGCAAGTAGCTGACCGGGGTCTGGCCGCGGGCCAGCTGTTCAGCCTTTTCATCGAGCCAGGCCTGGGCCGAGCTGCGGTACTGCAACTCGGTGCGGTTGCCGATGTTGTCGACGATGGTCGACAGCAACCACGGCCGGTGGTCGTTGAAGCGGTACAGCCAACTGCGGCGTGTTTTCTCAGGGCCATGATCCGGCGCCGTCACCAGCAAGTCGGCAGTCCCCTGACCACGGATGTCGGCCACCTGCAGCTGGGTTTCACTGTCCAGCGTCACCCCCGGCGGCATCTCGATCGCAGGCCCCTCGACGAAATGGTTGCCGCACTGGCTGATGAACACACGGATACGGGCAGGTTCCAGGTAAAGGATATCGGTGGTGCCTGTACCGTCGGTATCGGCGAGAAACACCCGCGAGGCGTTGAAATCGTCCACCTTGAAACCAGGGATACTGATGGCCTCGTCGAACCGGCCATAGCCCAGGGACGGCCAGAGCGTCACGCCGTCGCCAGTGATGCGCAGCAGGTGCGACTGACCACTGCCGGCAGGATCAGCGAAGGCGACCAGTTGACGGTCGGCCTTATCCAGTAAGGGTAGCGCTTCGCGCCCTGCGTACTGTGCGGTAACCGCAGCCAGCCAGCCGTCGGCGCCTGCGCTCGGGTATAGACGCACGCTCCGTGGACCGAGGGCGTGCAACATGACCACATCGGAGCGGCCATCGCCGGTGAGATCAGTCATCTGCGCAGCCGGATGACCATACTCGCTGGGCAAGCTCAACAGGGGTTTCCACGCCCCCCAGATACCGTCGGGCGCCAGCGTGAAACTGCCACGCATTCCCTCCTCGGTGATCAACCACTCGGGGCGTCCGTCGCCATCCAGGTCGGTCAGGCTGCCAGTGCTATCGGCCGGACGCTTGGGCAAGGGCCACGGCGCCCCCCAGGTGATCGCATCCTGCTCCGCGCCTGGGGTCTTGCCCGGCCGCATCGGCGGCCGGTAATGCCAGGCGTCCTGATCTCGGTACAACAGGCCTGGCACGCCTTCGCCCAGCAAGTCGGCCATCTGCCATGCAGGGGCCCAGAATCCGTCGAGCGCTGGCACCGCTTCCCAACCGGGCGTAGCCCTGCCCGGTCGGGTCAGCTCGAACTCCATCGGCGGCAAGCGACAGTCGGATACGCTCGACAGTTGTTGCGCCGACACCAGAATGCTGCTGACCGGGCTGCTGTCGTACTGCAGGTGTAGCCGTGCCACCAGCTCTGGCGTGTCGTCGGCCTCGCCGTTCATGCGTGCGGTGCGGTGCCAGAGCAGCACATCGCGGCACAGCCGGCGGATGCGCACGTTGAACCCATAGCGCCAGAACGAATGACAGTCGTCGCGCACCGGCCAGTCCTGCTCCGGCGCAAGCCCAGGCACGCGCTCGGGATCGGCGCCGCGCTCGCCATAGTCGAATTGGGTGAAGGTGAGAAAGTCCGTCTCGTCGAAGCCGTCTTGTGGAATCAGCAGCGCCTGCGAAGGCGTGGCGTTCATGGCGTAGACAGCATCGGCATAGAGGTTGACGACGTGTGGGTGGGCCTTGAGCTCCTGGTCGCTGCAGCCCTTTTCGTCTTCGGCGCGATAACGGTACACCAGATGCTCGCCACGGGCCGAAACCCGCTCTTCCAGGTACCAGCCCGCCACACGTTCAGGGGCTGCGGGATCGTGCAGACGAGCAGAGGCCGACCAGCCGAACAACGAAAGGCTGCCATCGGGCTGCCAGTGCAGCCAGAAACCAGGGTCAGCCACAGCGCCTTTGACCACCCAGTGCTCAAGACGCTGCGAGGGCGCACCGCTGCGCAGGCACCAAGGGGTAACGCTGTAGCGCTCACCGTCAGAGGTCTCGGCGAACGGCAAGCCTGTGCGGTCATGGGGTGCACCCGCCTTGAGGACTTCCTCCCCGGACGGACCGACCATTCGATCGTTGCCGTCGTATTTAGGGAAACCGAAGCGGGTCATGCAGAAAATCGCCGGCAAATCGCAATCCCAGCCGGCGCCAAAGGCGCTGTTGCCGCCGCCGGAGGAGTAGTGCAATGCCAGTTCCGCCGACAGCGCACGACCCGCCGGCGATGGCAGGGGCATTTGCCAACCAGCCGCACCATCCGGGCCACCCGCCGAAAGCATGCCGCCACCGACCGAGACCGTGCCACCGCCCTTGGGGAGGGCTGGGGGGGTGTAGAAGGAGGCGTCTCCCTCTCCCGTCGCGGGAGCGGGGGCCTGGCCCGAAGCAGCAGTCTGCTTTTCGTGTGAATACCCATCCAATGAGTCGGGCATGAACCCCTCCTGTGACCCGTTCCAATCTACCTGTGTATGACGCGCAGCATTGATCTGCGCAGTCACTTCAGATCACCCGACCGCTCTTAATCAAAAGGCGAGCTGTTTGGCAATGCAGACAAAGCATCTCGTAACGAGGGTTACGGTACGGCTCCGAACGCTCGTCATTTATCAAAAGACCAGGAGGGCTTTTGCAAAGCCCTCTTCAAACGCACCGCTAGCCCGGCCAGCCATAGGGAATGGAAACCGGGCACGGGAAGTCGTCTCCGTCAACTCTCAGTATCGAGACCGTCCTCGAAAGAGGGCCCAGGTTCCACACCAGACCGTAATAGCCTCTCAACTCCCTAGGTTTATTGAATGGTGGATCTGGCACGAACCCTGGATCTGGCTTGTTACTCGACAAGGATAATAAATAAACCTTATCCGCAATTGGACTACCCTGAACGGGGACCGCGACAAGTACCATATCCGAGTCGGAGCTCGACAATCTAAGGAGTAACTCGTTAGCACCGGTGCTGGACAGCATCATATTCGGCACGAGCGTTATCGACGTATCGAAGCCGTCGACATGAACTGTCAAGTTGAAATAACCACTGGCCTCGCGACCTCGCGTATTCCAACGCACCCCCGCCTGTGGAAGTATTACTTTTGAGCCGAACGCGGGTACTGACCCCATGTCGTCTTCTTTCAGCGTCTGCGAATTGAATTCCATCCAGGCCGAGAGGCGGGCAGCCACTAACGGGCTTCCCGGCTTGGCCTTCAATGTGAATGCCAGATACTCCTCGCGGTAGAATACCGCGGGATCAGGCGGAAAATGGGATGTATGGGTCACCTCTGCTTCATCTGCCAAGTTGCTGGATAACAGTACACATGTCGGCAGTTCCCGAACGGTCGAAAAACCCGCGACATGAAAAACCAAGGCGAATTGTCCACTGAGGTCGGCCCCCGTCACCTCCCACTCCAGCCCATCGGAAGACATCACTCTTGGCGCACCAAAATCGGGAGAGGCCGATACATCCCCTTCCTTCACACTGCCTGCGCAGAGTGTCATCCATACCTCTTGCTTCAGGTCTGCCAGAGGGCTACCAGGCTTCGGCACGAGCGCAACGGTCTGGCCCACCGAACGCCGAAACACCAACAGATCGTCGACAACGCGCCCTTCTACCTTCACCTCCACTTCATCGCTCAGGTCTTGCGACAAAGCAATGCCCGAGGTCACCTTCAGTGGTGCTGGAAACGCGGCTGTATGAAGGGTCAACCCGAATGTGCCAGAAGCGTTGGCGGTCAACTTCCAGCTCAGGCCTGCAATGGATATCGGTCGTCTGTCGTTGTAAGTCGGAAGCGTAATCAACTGCGCCTGGGGCAAACTTCCGTCGACGTACTCGATCCATGCTTCGCTCAGGAATTCTCGCTCTAGCGGACTGCCCATTTTCGGCACGATACTCAACGTGTGCTCTGCTCTGGATTGAATAACCAGCGGCTCGACCAGAGGCCCCCCATCTATCACCACGTCGAACTCATCCTCCATGCGCAGCGACAGCAGCAAGCAATTGCCCGTCACCAGGGGCTTCGAGAAACCCGCCACATGAATGGCCAACCCGAACACACCACTTGCCTGTTTGCCCAGCATCTCCCATTGCAGCTCACCGCCCGTGAACCCCTGCTCGGCCTCGTAGTCCGGATAGGCCTCCATCTGCTCCGGCGCCAGGTCATCTTCCACAAACGTCAACTTGGCCTTCAAACCGCTTTCAGCCAACGGGCTACCGGTTTTTGGCTTGACCCCGACGTAGGACGGCACCATGCGCCGGAATATCCAGGTCGATTCGTCAGTGCCACGCTCATCGTCATAGATCAGCTCGGCTTCGTCCGCCAAAGCCCGGGACATCAGCAAGCAAGTGTCGACGACCATCGGTTTGTCAAAGCCCTGCACGTGAACCTGCACGCCAAAGGTGCCACTCACCTGCGCACCGGTCAGTGTCCAGCTCAACCCGTCCTCCAACATCGCCCGCCGTTCACCGTAATTGGGCGCGGCAACGACACTGGTCGGTTTCAGGCTGCCGTCGGTGAAGGTCAGCCAGGCTTCTGATTTCATCTTCGCCAGCGGGCTGCCGGGCTTCAGGTTGATCTTCAGCGTCTGCGCCTCCTCCCGCCAGAACAGCGCCAGGTTTGCCGGCACAGCGTCTGCAAGGGTCAGCTCGATCTCGTCCTCGAGGTTGGGCGATAGACGCAGGCCTTTGAGGGACAGGGGCAAAGTCAGCGTCGGCGTGATGACTTCGAGCGTGAAATGATCCCGCTCTACACCCGGCATGATGGTCCAACTGACACCAGCAGCCGTCATTTCCTGCGGCTCGCTCGGGCTGAAGGTGATGTCCAGCTGTGGTGTGCCGCCTGGCCAACCCAAGGCGACCTGTTCGCCTATGAAAAAGTTGTCCGCAGACTTGGGCTTCAAGGTCAACGTATGCTCGCCGACACTGCCCAGCACCAGATTGACGTCATCGAAATCAGTGATTGGCCTGTCGTCGAACAACACATCGAACTGGGCCGACCACGGTGAGCGGGAGTACACAGGGATAGGCTGCAGCTTGTCGCTTTCTGCGCCGAGGCCATCAGTGCACCGGGCGCTGAGCTCTGCGGTGTAGAAGTCGACACCCTCCTCTTGCTCAGGGATGAATTCAAGTGTCGACTTGCCCTGCTCATCCGTCGGGACAGTCTTGTAGAGCACATCGTCGAGGTACCAATCCACATGTTGACCAACGATCGTTCGCGCTGATGCGACAAGGTTGCCCAGCGTTGCGGTCAACCGGGTACGGCTACCCCACTCCAGCACCGGCACCACGCCATCCCAGGCCACCTCACTCACTTCATAGCGAAAATCCCCCAACTGCGCCTGGAGCTCATGCTTTTCGGCCCGCCAGTAACTACCCAGGCCCAGCGGTAGCGCGCCGGACAACACCTCCTTGGCCGCACTCGCATCCAAGCTCCAGGTACTGGTGCCGGCCTCCGGTTGCGGATAGCGGCTTTCCTCGTCACTGTCGTCGATATTCAGCGACGGATTCGTTGTCAGCCCGTACGCCGTGGGTGGCGTATCGGCATTCCCCGGCCACAGCACGCTCAGCTTCTGCCCCTGCCAGGCATCGCTGACCTGCAGGCTGTACGTGGCGCCATGGCACAGTTTGAATGGTGGCTGGGTTTGCGGAGCAAGCGATGACTGATCAGGTCCAGGCGACAGCAACACCTTCCCTTCGAAGGGTGCCAGGTGCACTTCGGAAATGATGTTGCGCAGGCTGAGTTCCGTCGCCCTCGTGCCGGCGGGGGTTTCGAACGCCACACGAATTCTCGATACACCCGCAGGTATATCGATGGGCTTGGGCGTCAACGTATGCCAGGTAGGTTCGGCTTCGGGCCTGGGATCTTGTTCGTCGGCCTGCTCGGTGGTCTCCGGGTTCTTGAGCGCTTGCTCATGAATAATCTGGCCTTGCGAAGCGCCCGAGAGTGCGTAGACCCTGAGCCAGCAACTGTCGGTGAAGTACAGGACGTTGTACTGGCAGCCCAAGGCATATCCCTGTGCAACCCCCTCGAGCAAACTGAAGTCCTGGTAGAGCCGACCCTTCTGGAAAAGCGAAAGGTACGTGCCGTCCCTGGCATCGTTTTCACGAAGCTCATAGCTGTCTTTCTCTTCGTAGCTCCACACACCTTCGAGGCCAGCGCTTTCCATTGGCCTCTGGATGAAAGGATCCTGAAGAAAGTCATGCCCTTTGGTAAGGCTTTGCGCACGCGTCGAAATCGACCGGATACCCTGCTCCTCATCACTATTGCTCATGATCTTTCGCCCTCCCATTGGACGGCACGTGCAAAATTCCCGGCCGCGGCTTCCGACAACAACGCCTCGACTTGTTGCTCGAACAGCGCACCGCCATACCGTGCGAGGTAGCGCACCTCCATGACGATATCGCTCAGCCCTTGGAGCAGTTCGGTTTGCCGTGCAACTCGCGGGAACTTCAGGTTCCAGTCGGAGACGGCGCCAGTGCCTTCGAACGGCAAGTAACGGTCATCGCTCTCGGGGGGCGTGACCAACCCGATGTCCTGCGTGGCTGACGACAGGCAGACCTGTTGGCTGGGTCGCAAACTTCGCATGACGTAGCGCCCATCCCCTTCACCCTGGTCCAGTTGCGGCGACAGGTACTTCACCCCTTCGATATCGGCCTTGATCAACAACCGGCTCTGCGTCTGGGTCAGGGTGGCGCGGATGTTCTGGTAAGGCCCCAGCAAGGCAGGCAGCGACAGCGCCACACTGTGCAGGCGCCGCAGGTAATGCCCGGGGTAATCCTGGTTGAACAGCGTTTCGCCAAGGCTGAAATCCAGTTCGCCGTTCTCGGCCAGCGCCTCGAGCAGCGCCGGCCAGTCACCAAGCGCAGCCCCATTCTTGTCGAAGACCAGGCCCTCTTCGATCAGTGCACGCAGCGACACGGTCTTGCGCAGTTCCAGATGACGCTCGTTGCGCAACAAAGCTTCGGCCTCCAGGCGATGCAGGTCCAGCCGCAGTTCGCCTGCGGCATTGAGGCCATGCCGATCGGCCTGCCAGACCGAGGTACGGACGATGCGTTTGTCATAGTTACCCGTCTCGTACTGCCAGCAGGCTTCGGCACTGTTGCACAAGCCCACCGCGACATCGAACAACGTCGCATGCCAGGCGGTCACCTGCGAACGCAGCCAGCGATAGAGCGGTACGTTGGTCGATTTGCTCTGGTAGAAAGCGTACATCTGCTGGGCCTGCTCCAACACCTTGCGGCTGTGATCGAGCGAGTTCCTCGCGGCCTGGGTTGCGCAGGCCTGGGCCTTGCCCTGCTCGGCGATCACATCGATGTCCTTGCGTGCCAAGGTTGCCTGCAGCTCCCAATCCTGTCGGCGACGCTTGTAGACCGACGTCTCGCGCATGATGTCACCGGAGATCTGCAACGCACTCCCTGCCATGAACGAAAGCTGAGCACCGCTCATGATAGGGGCGGTCACATCTCCCGTGTCCTGCGCCATGCCGAAGATTTTGGGCGCCATCTGTGTCGCGTAGTAGGCGCTCATCGCGCTGGTACCAAAGGCATTGATTGACCCGCCTGAGTTATGGACAACCATTGTCTCGATTTCCAGAGCAGAGATGTCCTCTTCGACCAGCTTGGTGTAGTGGGCTTGCCGAGCCTCGGCACAGAGCGCCTGCTTGAGCAATACCCCTTCCTGCTGTTGCTGCTGCTCGAGCAACTGTTCCTGGATGGCAATGGTGTATCCGGCGATCTCGGCGGCGTGTTGGTATTGCAATGCTTCAAGCCCGGTGCGCTCCTCCTGCTCCATGAAGACACGCAATTGCTCGGCGAACTGGGTCAGAGTCGCCACCACCTCATGAGCCTTGGCGATCAGGGTACGGAAACGATACGGCGGCACCACCGTGCGCTGGCCCATCAGGTGCGACAGGTTGGTACCGCCCCCCATGCGTGCCATCAGCAAATCGAACGGGTTCGCAGGTGGTGCATACAGTGGCAGTACCATGGGGCGTCCATCGAGGGTCAGGAAGTGCCGGAGGTTGTAGAAGCGCTCCGCCAGCAATTGCCAGATGTCCAGCAACTGCTGATTGACGGGCAAACGGAAAGCCGGATGTGCCGCCACCCCAGCCCAGAAGAAGGTGGACAGCTGCTTGGGCAGGTTGGCCGGGACAATGTCTTGGCCACTAGCGGCCAACGGCATGTCGGCCGGCCCGACAGCGAGCACGTCGCGAACCGTTTTGGGTTGCCAGGTATTGATCGCCCGCGCATCCGGCACCTCTCCCATGAGGTCCGCGGCCATGCGGTACAACAGCCAGGCGTGCGCCAGGCCGTCACGGGTCTGGTAGCGATAGTGCTGGTCGGCTTCGCCGATCAGCATGTTCACGTACTGCACGAACACCGCCTTGCGATAATGGGACGGCGCGCGCAGCGCGATGACATGAGGCTCGATCAATTCGTGTTCGAGCCCTGCCGCCTCGGTGTCGTCCTGAAGCAACCAGGCGCAGTTCCAGTAGTCAGGGCCCGGGGTCGCCCTGGGCGGCTGCTTCTGGTACGGGTTGAAGATCAGCCCCAGCCAGCGCCGGGCATCAGCGAAGCGCTCCTCCTCCTGCAGACGTGATGCGATCAGGTGAGGGACATGGAAGAACAGCTCACGCAAGTAGCTGCCATAGGCATCGAACATGTGCAGCAACGGGTCCGCCGCACTGGGATGCCAACCCTGATACACCGTGCCGGCCAGCTCCTTGCGGTATGCCGGCTCCTGCCGGTGCTGCGCATCCCAGGCGAACACAGCCTCGGGCGAGGCTTCGGCGCGATTGATCAGATCGGTAACATGCTGGGAGTTCAGCCGCACGGCCAAGGGGGCGTTCTTGCCACCAATGGCATCGAAGACGAGGAAGTCGCTACCGTCGGACTGTTGGTGAATATACGGAATCGTTGTATCGGCCAGACTCGAGATGGCGCCCCAGGTCACCGTGAAGGTGGCGGTTGCTTCACCCGCGGCGGTAACTTCGAAGGTTGCCGAGCCCGTCGCAGCAACGTTCTCCAGACGGCTCCAGGGGCTGACGGCATGCTTATTGAGAACCCAGAGCCCCGACCAACAGGTTGTCGATTCTTCGCCTTGCTTATGTACGAGTTTCACTTCCGGCAAACGGACGTTCTCGCTGACAAGAACGGCTCGGTTGTCCATCACCTCCAGCGCCACGTCCGCCATGTCGTCGACAATGACCGTGAAACCCATGCCTTCGCGGATGTACTCCTTGGTAAATGGACGCGAAAACTCCGGCAAATCGACCGGTACCTCAGCATTGAAAAGGGTGGCGAAAAAGCTGCTGGAAAAGTCGGACCGTTTCAATGCAGCCACGGTTTTTCCATGATGCTGGAGTGTAACGGACTCGAAGTTCGGAGCCCCAACCGTAACGACAGTGTAAGAAAGATGAGTTTTACCTTGTGATTCATAGGCGTGTAGTTGGAAATGCACGAGAACGCCGTTGTAAACAAAAGCAAAGCGGTCAATCGACAAGATCACGACCTGAGTAACCGTGCGCAACTCGCTGGAGCGCGCACGTACGCGTAGCGAACGCCCCGACAGGCCCTGCTCGAACTCAGCATCGAGTGCAATGTAAGGATTGCCACTCCCCTTGATGCTTTTCACCTCAGCATCAACCGCTGCAATACGCTGCGAAAAGGGCAAGCGGCCCGCGCTGCCTGTGAATCGCCGAGACAGGGCTTCGCTGGCATCAGCGTCGATAGCGCGCTCGGTCCGACGTTTCAAGACATCCCGTTGAAGGACGAACTTCTCCGCCCAGGCTTCATCGTTCGAGGTCTGGTGAACAGAAACGAACAGTTGATCGTCATCGCCGTTCACGCGCCCCGCCGCAACCGCCATCACTCTGAATTGCTCCACCTCAGACGGTATCTGCGACGGGGTCTCAGGACCGGTAACTTCGACGTCGTACTGCCACAGTTGCTCCGGCGTAGTCCACTGGTTATCGAGACCAAGATGAATGATATCCAGGGTCAGTGCATACGAACGTTTGTCGGTTGCCTCACCCTTTTCACCGAGGACCTTTGTCGGTGCGGTGAAGTACCACCAGATCACATGCAACCGACCACCGAACAACACCGGGCACATCTGCAACACTGTCGTGCCCGGCGGAATGTTCACCGGTTTCCATTCCGTCCACGCATCGGGCTGGATATACGTGGAGGCCTCGTCCAGACGGACCTGGACCTTGCGCCAGTAATAAGCGCAAGGCGTCGCATTGTCCTTGCCCAGCAAGTAGTAATCAGCGTTGGCGTAGGCATACCCCGGGAACCGACCCTCATCGCGGTGCCCATCGCGATAGTCGATGTAGCCGGCCTGGACCCGGATGTTGTTCAGGAACTCATAACGTTTCAGGTAGTTCAGCAGCGCCTTCTGGACACCCGCATCATCGATCCGACCCTGTGCCAGGTCGTTCTCCAGGTTCTTGAACAGCTCCGTCTTGTCCAGGCGCAAGTCAGCACGGATATAGTTTTCCGGGTAGTCTTCCATCATCTGGTAGGCCGCCCATAACGAGTAGGTCGACATGGCCTGCTGCCAGAAAAGGGTCAACTCGGGGGCGAAATCCTTGCCGTAGCCCTGTTCGATATTGTTGAGGATCGCATTGACGTAGGTCTGGACACACGCGATTGCCTCGGCCAACGCGGACGTGGTGACCTCGGCGCTGACCTGGGTGTCGGTCATCAGGTAACGGTCCAGGTGATCGGCCGTCATCATGCCCAGGCTACCGGCTTGCAGCTTGTCCGGCAGTACGTGGTGAATGGCATAAGCACTCAGCGCGTCGCGCCATTGTTCCGCGAGTCGGTGGCTCAATTCAGTCTTCATGTGGGCCTCGCTGCAAAAGCTCGAAAGTCGATGGCGCTGCAGTCATTTCCGTATTCCCTTGATCACGACATCGGTCAGGTTCGACGGATAAGCGGTGTCATAGGAGAACCCGAACTTCAGCCCTACATCCGTCTTCAGGGCCACGGGCCGACTGGTGATGGTCCAGGTCACGCCGTCGTTGCCCAGTTCATTGTCGGCACCTGGCGCAGGCGAGATCACCAAGCCCAACGAAGCTGCCGAGTTGCGACCACTGACGTGAAGAGACATCGGCTGGCCGATCAGCGAATGGCCGGCAGCTACGCGATAGGTCAAGGTGTGCGTCGTTTCCCCTTCGGAAGGCGGCGTAATGACGATCTCCCCCTCCAACGGTTTGCCGTCGAATTCGATCATCAACCCGAGGGGCTCGAGGAAGGTCACCTGATCGAAGGCATGGAACTGCTCCTTGCCCCAGCTTGCGGTTACCGTACGCTGGCCAGTCGTGGTGCTTTTGAGATCGAAGCGGGCAATACCATCGCTGCCTGTCAAGCTGACAGCGGGCTCGGCCACACGAGTGCCACCTTCACTGACGCTCCAGGTGATGGGGTAGCGCGCCACGGGGATGCCATCGTGGCGATATGAATTTCATACTCCACCGTGCTGATGCCATCGGCCAACGGCCAGCTCCCGATCTTCCTGTGCTGCCGTATCGTCGCATCGGCAAGCACGTCGAACTCGAGATCCTTGCTGTGATAGGCCTCTGCGGTTTCGCCGGCGGTACTGAGGGTCACGGTCACCTTCACCCGCCCAGCCGTACCGACCTGCAGTACGGCTGTACCCAGCCCGGCTGCATCAGAGGTTTGGTCGGCACTGACCAGTTCGCCCCCTTCACACGACCAGGACATCGCCTGACCAGCGACCGGCTCACCATCGAGCCCCAGGACTCTGGCCTGAACCGTGATCGGCTCGTCCACCACCAACGCAGATTGCAGTACGAGCGAATTGACGTAGGGCCTGTCGGCGAAGCCAACCTGCACCACTGTGACGTCATCGGGCTTGCCGGCGTACCAGGCACGGATCACGCCCGAGCCTGGCTCCCGGCTTCTTAGCGCAATCCGGCTGTAGCCAGTGTGATCAGTCAGGGTTTCACCTGTGTTGTCCACAAAGTAGCCGATGGTGGTAGACCAATTGACCAGACGATCCACCCCATCATTGTCATAACGGTCTACGAGCAGGGCAGCCAAGCGATAAATGCCTTGTCCGCCTGCGAGTTCCAGAGGCGTCGTGTTACCCGGTCGCCCTTCGATTCTGAGCACTCGCACCGTCTCTTCGTCACAGTCGATCACCACCGGCGGCGCGAACGCCTTGCCATCGAGCAGGTAGCTGGCCTGCACATGGGCACTGCCCATCTCAGTACCTGCCTGCAGTCGCACCTTGGCCACGCCCTCTTCGTCGGTGTAGCTGGAATGGGACTGCAAAATCCCGAGATCGGTGGACCAGGTGATGCGAATATCCGAAACCGGCTCGTTGTTCATATCGAGCAGTTTCAAGGCCACCGTGGTTTCCTGATCAGGCGCGCGTGCGATCAGACGTGTTTCACTCACGGTGCAGCGCGAGGCCAGGCTCTGACGCAGCTCTGCCTCGTTGCCGCGCTCCGCGCTGTCGCTCTCAAGGCTGCTGAGCATCTCTTGTGCGGCATCGCGATAGTCCTGCGTGCCCGAATAGGCGGTCAGCCTGCTGAGTTTCATCAGTGATTCAGCACTCAGCCCCGTGGTGTCGCTCAGCAGCTTGGTGTCGACCACGATGCGCAACTGAGCCAGATCGCGAATGATGCCATCCGGCGAGACCCGGGCCGCCACGTCCAGCACCTCACGGATCCCCCAGTCCAGCCAGGCCGCGATACGCTGGGCAGCCGCGTCCCTGAGCAGGCGCTGTTCATTTGCGCTCAGATCCTTCAATTCCTCGATTGCCGAGAAATAGCCCAGCAGTTGTGCTTCCGATTGCTTGGCCAGACGCAGGCCACGGGCGTAGCGTTCAAGGTGGTAGAGCGTGTGCAAGGACAACTCGAAGGCGTCGATGCCGAACCGTGCGCGATGCGCGCGTATCAACAGGCTGGAGAACAACGTGGGCGTCAACTCGAAACGTGTCGCGATTTGTGCGCAGCGCTGCATCCGCTGCACCAGCCCCAGCATGGCCTTCATGGCATTGGACTGGGAGTGCTGCGGGTCGAAGGCCACCGCGCTCTCCAGCAGTTGGTGCACTGTGCCCTCGGCCCAGTAGACCATCGGGATCGCCATGTCGGCATTGACCCTCAGAAGCTGTGAAAGACTCTGCTGAACGACGCCCCACTGCTGCGAACGAATGCGCAGGACCACGCCGAGAATAATGCCGGTCAGGCGCTCCTTTTCAGCGCTGTCCATATCGACCAACGGGCTTTGGCCGGCGCTGGCCAACTGATCGACCGCCGTCTTGATTTCCCGCTCGGCAAATTGCTCGTACTGCTCAGGGTCGAAGTCCTGTTCAGGGTCGCCAGTGTCCGCCAACAGGCCGTTCTCATCGACGACCTGCCCCAAGGCTTTGAGCCACTCACCTGCGGGCAGGGTCAGAACACCGGCATCCAGCAACGCCTGCTCGAAGGCCTGGAAAGGTAGCAACTGAGTCTTGAGTTCACCGAACAGTGCAGAGATTTCCTGGGGCACCACATCGGGCGTCTCGACCGGCAGCAACTGCTGCACCAGCCAGCTGATCGGCAGGTCCTGCTCCTGACACCAGAGCACGCAGTGGCTGATGGCATGGATGACGCTAAGGGTGTCGGTCTGGGCAAAGCTGCGGTACATGGCATTCTGCGGTGCTCCCCCCAGTTGCAAGGCATAAAGCCCCTCGGGGCTCAGGGTTTCCAACAGTGCCAGCAGCTCGATGGTGGTGATCGAAAGCAGACGGGCCAGCATCGTCACACGATAGAAGGCACTGACCACGCGCACAGAGCGCTGCAATTTGTCGCCCCCTTGCCCCTGCATCACCAGACGCGACAGGTAACGGAACGTCTGCACGTTGATGCCCAGCCCGCGGCATAACTGGTCGACGGTACGTTTGCTCGCGACATCGTCTCCCGAGAGGCTGAAGTCGCTGCCGTCGAGCACCAGACGCGAAGTAGGGTCGCTGTTGAATACTCGGTCGAAATGGCTCGCAGTCGCGCCAATGCCGTGAACGGCCATATCCGAGAGCAGAACGGAAAAGTCTTCAGCGCTGCAGGCAAAGCGCTCTCGCAAGAACTGGAACACACCCAAGGCCCGATGGGTGTTGACCGTCATCCATAGCGGCGAGTCATCGGACTTGATGCGCCTGACTTCGGCGACAGCGCGCTTTTCCGCATCGATTGCCGCACACACCACCTGGTCGGCCTGGGCATAGGTCAGCTTCAACGCGGTAGCCACGCGCACCAGGCGTTGGATGCGGTCAAAACGCATGTCGGACAAGTTTTCGAAGGTGTGCCGCTGTGGGTCCTGCGCATCGCTGACAACCCCCACCGGCGCGGCCCCGCCGCTGTTGATGAAGCGCGCGACGAACAGGGACGGCGATACCTCCTCGGCCAGCACATTGCGGGTCACGTTGTCCGAACGCGTGGGGGCATAGGCCGCCAGACCGAACAACGACTCCATCTCGTCCTGACTGATCTGCAGCACCTGACAGAAGCTCACCACCTTATGCAGGTGCATGGCATTCGGCACTCCGAAGTTGTCCTCGTAGAACGCTTTGTACCGCTCTCCGGGCTCATCGGCCTGTGTCTTCGGCCCAGGACTCTGCGCATTGCCGCCCTGCGACGCCGCGGTGCCGAAGTAGGGAACCTCGATCAGCAGGGCACGCAGCACCGGGCCAAGCGTAGCTTCCTGCTGCAGCGCGGCATCGGACCAGGGTGAATGCGCACCGGCCTGGATGAAGTAAGGACTGTCGATATCCGACAGGCGTGCCACATCGCCCATCAGCAGCGAGTTATGCGACAGCACCGTGTGGATCTGCTCCCAATACGCTTCATAGGGGAACTGTTTGATGGGATAGCGAACCTTGAGCAGCTTGTCTTCAGTCGCTGTGCGGTCACTGTCCGCTTGCTGGCGATGCTCTTCGATCAGCTGTTCCAGGACATGGACGATCACCTCGACCTGCGGCAGTTCACGGTTCATGAACGCCTCATCGATCAGGCGCTCGAACAGATCAGGGCGCCGAGTTTTCAGCGTCAGGATCATATCGGCATCGCCCTGGGCCTCGACGTGCTCCTGAATGAACGTCAGTAGATCGATGAGGTAGGCCACTGGCGAGGTGGTGGCATCCACGGCTTGCGGATGTGCGTTATTGCCCCAACTGGGCAAGAACTGATTTTCGAAGGTGGGGCCTCTGGACAAGTCCAGAGGGCCTCTCAGCTCATCCGAGGGGCGGCGCGCCGAGGCACTCAGGCGCTTTTCCCGGAAAGCACGCATCATCGCCGCTGCTGCAACATTCAGACGCCCCTTGAGTCGCCGGGCTTCGTCGCTGTGCAAGCCCGGATAATGCGCCATCAGCGCATCGGTCGTCTTGCACTGCAGGTCGATGATCGAGTCTTGTTCCAGGGTCACTGGGGCGATTTTGACTTTGATTCCCGGCTCGGTGTCCAGCAGTCTCTCAAGCAGACCAACTTGTGTGCGGCTCTGGCGTTTAGCCATGGCGTCCCCCGGGCGGTGCTTAGCGTGAGCGAACGAAGCGGGCCTGTGTATACGGTGGCCCTTTCGTGGATGTCACTGGATGCTAGATACAAATACGCCCGCACGAAACTGACAGAAATAACAGGTAGCCAGCCGGGAAAAGAACCACCGATACAGCAAAACCTCGGCTAGCAATGTTTCGGCATAACCCAACCCAGGCAAAGAACCCACATTGCTAAACGAAAGATAATCACGTTTTTATTCAGCACGTTATCTGTCACAACACAATTTTCTCATCCCGCCAACATTTTCTTGACGCAATGCGCCCGCTCTCCTTAGCTGAACATAACGCCCACTGCGAAAACTTCGCGCCGAGCTTTCTGGCCCGCGTCTTTACGCGCGCCAGCAGACTTCCGCGTGCTGGTTTGTGTCGCCCCCTGTTTCGTGTCGTACAGCTCGTGACAACAGGCCAGGCCTTGGCTGTTACCCACAAGAAACAGGAGATCCGCCATGAAACGAGCATCGAACCCTTTGCGTTTCGACCGGCTGTTCTGCGCGGTTTCCACGTCGCTGCTTCTGGCAACCCCGGTGGAAACCTTTGCGCTTGGTCTTGACGAAGACACCCCTTTCGCCAACCTGATGCAGCCACCGGCGGTACCGCTGCTGTCGCTCAATCCGGTGAGCGCCAGTGGTCTGGGGATGGGCACGCTGCAGGCGTTCTCCGAGCGCATGAGCGCGCGCCACGGGAACGTGCCGATGGATCTGGTCGCCAGCCAATGGGCGCAATTCTTCCCCGGCGCTGCGCAACCGGCCTCCGCGCCACCGGCCCGACTGGAGGCGCCCAGCCAGCAATTGATGATCGGCCCGGACCTGTTCGTACGCGAGACCGCCAGCGGTAACGTGCACCGCGCCGGGGTGTTCGTCGGCCACAACACTCTGCAGAGCAGCTTCAACGGCATGCGTCCGCTGCTCGGTGACAAGCAGCGCAACGCGGTCAACCTCAGCGGCGAGAGCCTGGGCGTTTACTGGAGCATGACCCACGACCGGGGCTGGCATGTGGATGCGGTGGCCATGGGCACGCGCATCGACGTCAACGGCCGCAGCCGGAGCGGCCAGCGCCTGGACGACAGCGGCCATGCGATGACCTTCTCGGTCGAAGGTGGTTTCCCCATCGGCCTGGGCAACCACTGGGTGATCGAGCCGCAGGCGCAGTTGATCAACCAGCAGTTCTTCCCCGGTAACCAGGCACAGGCCGAGACCCTGCAGGCATTCGACAGCCAGCCGAGCTGGAGTGGCCGGGTGGGCGCGAAACTGTCGGGGCGCTACGAAGTGCGCGGCATGCCGATCGAACCCTACGTGCGGACCAACGTCTGGTACGACTTCAACGACAGCGACGCGGTGAAACTGGATCAGGTCGACAAGATCTCCAGCTCGCGCAGTGCAGCGACCGTGGAACTGGGCCTGGGCTTGGTGGCGCGGGTCACGCCGACGGTGGCGCTGTTCGTCAGTGCCGACTACAGCAGTGATGTGGATGACAATGACCTCAATGGGCTGATCGGAAGCCTTGGGGTACGGATGCGCTGGTGATCAACCAGTACGGCGCATCCCCCTCCAGGAGGATGCGCCGCGACATCAGGCGGGCTTCATGACCAGAACCCCTAAAGGCGGCAGGTTCAAAGCCAGCGACAGCGGCTGCCCATGGCTTGCCACCGCCTCGCCGGCCACCGCCCCGAGATTGCCGACATTGCTCCCGGCATACAGCTCTGCGTCGCTGTTGAGCAACTCGACCCAGCGCTCGCCGAACGGCACACCGATGCGATAGCCCTCACGCGGCACCGGGGTGAAGTTGGCCACCACCAGCAGCGGCTCGCCGGCACTGCTCCAGCGCAGCCAGGCGTATACGCTGTTGGCAGCGTCGTCGCCGATCAGCCACTGGAAGCCCTGGGGCTGGCAATCCTGCTCGTGCAGGGCCGGCAGCTCACGGTAGAGCCGGTTCAGATCGCCCACCAGCTTCTGCACGCCCTGGTGCTCGGAATACTGCAACAGGTACCAATCCAGTTGCTGGTCGTGGTTCCACTCGCGCCACTGGCCGAACTCGCAGCCCATGAACAGCAGTTTCTTGCCCGGGTGCATCCACATGAACGTCAGGTAGGCGCGCAGGTTGGCGAATTTCTGCCAGCGATCGCCGGGCATCTTGTCGATCAGCGAATGCTTGCCATGTACCACTTCATCGTGGGAGATGGGCAGGATGAAATGCTCGGAGTAGGCGTAGATCAGGCCGAAGCTCATCTCGTTGTGGTGATGGGCGCGGTGCACGGGATCGTTCTGGATGTAGTGCAAGGTGTCGTGCATCCAGCCCATGTTCCACTTGTAGGCGAAGCCCAGGCCGCCCTGCTGCGTGGGTTGGCTGACACCTGGCCAGGCAGTGGACTCTTCGGCAATGATCAGCGCACCGGGCGCCTCGTGCAGCGCGATGTCGTTGAGCTGACGAATGAAGTCGATCGCCTCGAGGTTCTCACGCCCCCCATAGCGATTGGGCACCCACTCGCCGGCCTTGCGCGAGTAGTCGCGGTACAGCATCGAGGCCACGGCATCGACGCGCAGGCCGTCGATGTGGAAGTGCTTGAGCCAGTGCAACGCCGAGGCGAGCATGAAGCCTCGCACCTCGTTGCGCCCGAGGTTGTAGATCAGCGTGTTCCAGTCCTGGTGAAACCCTTCGAGCGGGTTGTCGTACTCGTACAGTGCGGTGCCGTCGAAGCGCGCCAGGCCGTGCTCGTCGGTGGGGAAATGCGCTGGCACCCAGTCGAGGATCACGCCGATGCCGCCTTGGTGGCAGGCATCGATGAAGGCAGCAAAATCTTCCGCACTGCCGTAGCGGGAGGTGGGTGCGAACAGCGACAGCGGCTGGTAGCCCCAGGAGCCACCGAAGGGATGCTCCATGATCGGCAGCAGCTCGATATGGGTGAAACCCAGTTCTTGCACATAGGGCACCAGGCGCTCGGCCAGCTCGCGCCAGTTGTAGAAGCGCGCGACCTCACCGGCTTCGTCCAGCTCGCAGCGCCAGGAGCCAGCGTGCAATTCGTAGATAGACAACGGTGCGCTATAGGCATGGCGTTGGGCACGTTGCTCCATCCACTGCTGGTCGCGCCAGTCGTGGCTGAGCGCACCTGCGACCTTCGAGGCCGTGCTGGGCGGCAGTTCGGTGGCGCGGGCCAGCGGGTCGGCCTTCAGCGGCAGTACGCCGTGCGCCCCCAGCACTTCGAACTTGTAGGTTTCGCCCACGGCCAGGCGCGGGATGAACAGCTCCCACACCCCGGCATCGTGGCGCAGGCGCATGGGATGGCGACGGCCGTCCCAGTTGTTGAAGTCGCCCACTACCGAGACGCGCCGGGCGTTGGGCGCCCAGACCGAGAAGCACACGCCGTCGATGCCGTCGACCTGGATGGGCTGGGCACCGAAGCGCCCGGACAGGTCACGATGATTGCCCTCGGCGAACAGGTACAGGTCCATGTCGCCAAGCTGCGGACCGAAGCTGTAGGGATCCTCGGTGACCTGCTCGCCTCCGGCCCAGCCGATCTGCAGCAGGTAGGGCTGGCGCTCGTCCAGGTACGCGCTGAACAGGCCCGGCAGGCTGCCCTGCTCCATCTCGGCGAGAATGCGCCCGTCGTGACGCGCCAACACCCGGGCGTTCAAGGCGCCTGGCAGGAAGGCGCGGATGACTTCGTCGCCCGCCCCGTCGACGTGCGGGCCAAGCACCGCGAACGGATCTGCGTGCGCGGCGCTGGCCAGGGCGTCGAGATCGCGTTGGCGAAGGCCGCCGTTGCTACGCATTGATGCATTCATCTCACTGCCCCTTTCCATATTCCATATATTTTTCAAAGTAACGCAGTGCCTGGCACGGGCTGCGCCCATGATCGCGGGACGAGCCCGCTCCCACCCCTGCACAACAGTACCTGTGGGAGCGGGCTCGTCCCGCGATCACCGGCGCAGCCGGTGCCAGGCAACACTGCCTTCCCTACAGGGTTCATGCTTCGCCCCAAGTACTGATCAACCCATGCAGACCATGCAAAGGCACGGCCAGCCAGCCGGGTCGGTTATCGGCTTCATAAGTGATTTCGTAGGCCGCCTTCTCCAGGCAGAACAGCTCCAGCGCCGCACGCTCGCCCTCGGCGTGCTGCCAGGCATGGGCAATGGCGGCGGTGGCCAGGCCGTAGGCTTCGACGAAGGCATGACGCGACTGGTGCAGGTACTGCCGGGCAACCCGTTGACGAGCCTGGCGCGCAGCGTCGGAGAGGTCTACCGCCGAGGCGCTGCGCAAGATCATCGCTGCAGCATAGTCGAACGAGCGCAGCACGCCGCTGACATCCTTGTACGGGCTGTGCTTGGCCCGGCGCTCGTCCAACGGCCGTGCTGGCTCGCCTTCGAAATCGATCAGGTAGGCATCGCCTTGCACCACCAGTACCTGACCCAGATGCAGGTCGCCATGCACGCGCATCAGCAGGCCGCCCTGGGCCTGGCGTGCGAGCATCACGATGTGCTGGGCAAGGCCCTCGCGTTGCTGTTGCAGGTCATCGACCAACGCCTGGCTTTCGCTGTCCAGTTGCTCACGATGCTGGGCCAGCAGCTCAAGGGCGCGGCTGAGCTCGGCATTGATCTGCAGGCCCCAGCGCTCACTGTCCTGGGTGTCGCTGGGGCGCGGTGCAAAGGCTTGATCGGCGGTAGGCGCGGCCAGCAAAAGGTGCATCTCTCCCAGTCGCTGCCCCAACAAGGTGGCGAAACCCGAGAGTTCCGACAAGGCATCGGTGTGCGCCTCGGCACTGCCCTGCGTGGGCTCCATCTCGTCGCGGATCGCTCGCTCCAGGGTGTTCTGGGTCCATGACCAGGCATCGCCCTGGTTACTCAGGTAACCCTGGGCAATCATCAGCAGGTGGGATTGCGCCTGCTCATCCACACGACTGACCCAGGCCAGCAGCGGCGAGATATTGGCAAAGCCGGCCGCGGTGAGGTAGGCGCTCATTTCCAGCTCCGGGTGAATGCCGGGATTGACCCGTCGGATCAGTTTGAGCACCACGCGCTCACCGATCACCACCGAACTGTTGGACTGCTCGGCACTGAGGTAGCGCACCTCACTGTCCTCACCCAGCGCCAGGCCAGCGAGCTGCTCGGTACACTCGAAGCGCAGCTCGCCGGCGCTCGAGGGCAGGCGGGTGTCATCCTGACAGGCGCGCAACACGGCCCGCACGAACGACTCCTGCACGAAGGCATCGGTGATCAGCCCGACCTGTCGACCTCGGCGCACCCGCGACAACGCCAGCTGCTGGGGCAAGGCGCTGTGGATCTGCTCTTCAGGCAGCAGCCCGAACGGCAGTTGGTAATGGCTGGTCACACCGTCACTGAGCACCTCAAGCTCGCTGAGCAACACCGGGGTGGACGGCGTGCCGAAACGCACGCCATAGCGAATGCGCACCGCGTCTATCGGCCCTTCCTTGCCGGCGAACCAGCGCCGCTTGGGCAGGTACTGCGGCAGGATCGACGCCTGCAAGGTGTCTGCCGACGGCGCTTCGAGCAACTCCTCCAGACGCTTGCGCAGCACCAACGTGGTCAGTTCCGGCAAGCCTTCGGCAGGCTGGATGTGCCAGCTGGGCATGCGGTCGTGGGAGGCCAGCAGGAACCAGTAGAAGGCATACGGTGGCAGGGTCAGCAGGAACGGCAACTGGCCGATGGGCGGGAATGCGCTGCCTCCGAGCATTTCCACCGGCACCCGCTCGGCATATTGCGAGAGGTCCAGTTCGGCGGCCTGCGCCGCGCGCGAGACGTTGGCCACGCACAGGATGGTCTCGTTGTTGCCGTCGGCATCGGTGTACTCGCGCACGTAGGCGAGGATGCGCCGGTTGCTCGGGGTCAGCATCTTCAAGGTGCCGCGACCGAAGGCCTTCTGCTGCTTGCGCACCGCGAGCAGGCGCCGGTTCCAGTTAAGTAGCGAATGCGGGTCGTGGCTCTGGGCTTCGACGTTGACGGTCTGGTAGCCATACAGCGGGTCCATGATCGGCGGCAGCACCAGGCGCTGCGGATCGGCCTTGGAGAAGCCGCCGTTGCGGTCTGGCGACCATTGCATGGGTGTGCGCACCCCATCACGGTCACCGAGGTAGATGTTGTCGCCCATGCCCAGCTCGTCGCCGTAGTACAGCGTCGGAGTGCCGGGCATCGACAGCAGGAGGCTGGTCAGCAGTTCGATGCGCCTGCGGTCGCGCTGCAACAGCGGCGCCAGGCGCCGGCGGATACCCAGGTTGATGCGCGCACGGCGGTCCTCGGCATAGTAGTTCCACAGATAGTCGCGCTCGCGGTCGGTGACCATCTCCAGGGTGAGCTCATCGTGGTTGCGCAGGAAGATCGCCCACTGGCAGTTGGCGGGAATCTCCGGGGTCTGGCGCAGGATGTCGGTGATCGGAAAGCGGTCCTCCATGGCCAGGGCCATGTACATGCGCGGCATCAACGGGAAATGGAAGGCCATGTGGCATTCGTCGCCATCGCCTTCGCCGAAGTACGGGCGGGTGTCTTCCGGCCACTGATTGGCCTCGGCCAGGAGCATACGATCAGGGTAGTTGGCGTCGATCTCGGCGCGGATCGCCTTGAGTACGTCATGAGTCTCGGGCAGGTTCTCGTTATTGGTGCCGTCGCGTTCGATCAGGTACGGAATCGCGTCCAGACGCAGACCGTCGACACCCATGTCGAGCCAGAAGCGCATGACCCCGATCACCGCCTTCATCACCTGCGGGTTGTCGAAGTTCAGGTCCGGCTGGTGCGAGTAGAAGCGATGCCAGAAGTACTGGCCGGCAACCGGGTCCCAGGTCCAGTTGGACTTCTCGGTGTCGAGGAAGATGATCCGCGTGCCGTCGTACTTCTGGTCGTCGTCCGACCACACGTAGAAGTCCCGGGCCTTGCTGCCGCGCTTGGCGTGGCGGGCTCGCTGGAACCAGGGGTGCTGGTCGGAGGTGTGGTTGATGACCAGCTCGGTGATCACCCGCAGCCCGCGCTTGTGCGCCTCGGCGATGAAGCGCCGGGCGTCGGCCATGCTGCCATAGTCGGGGTGCACAGCCTTGTATTCGCCGATGTCATAGCCGTCGTCACGGCGCGGCGAGGGGTAGAACGGCAGCAGCCAGAGCGTGTTGACACCCAGCTCGGCGATATAGTCGAGCTTGCTGATCAGGCCGGCGAAATCCCCGATACCGTCGTTGTTGGAATCGAAAAACGACTTGATGTGCAACTGGTAGATCACCGCATCCTTGTACCACAGCGGGTCGTCGATGAAGGCTGCCGGGCGGGAACGCTTGGCCATGTGCGACTCCTTTCAATTCTGGGTTCGGCACGCCCCTGTGCAGGAGCGGCCTTGTGAGTGGCGGCGGGCTTGTCGGGTCACGCCCGCAAAAGCCCACCCCGGCAAAGGGATCAGCCGAGCTTGCTGATTCGCCAGATGCCGAACGGCTGGTGCCAAGGCTCGATGCGCATCCACTGGGTCTTGCCATGCCAGGTCCAGCGGTGCCCGGTCATCAGGTCTTCACCTTGCGTATCGGCGCTGTCATCGAGCCCCAGCTCCCACAGCGGCAGTTCGAAATGCGCTTCCTGGGCGTTGTACGGATCGAGGCTGATGGCGATCAGGATGAAGTTGTCGCGCTCGGGCGTGCGCTTGGCGAAATACAGGATCTGGTCGTTCCAACAGTTGAAGAAGGCCACGCCCAGGTGCGTCTGCAAGGCGCGGTTCTGTCGGCGGATGCGGTTGAGCTGGGCGATCTCGGCGACGATGTTGCCGGGCGCGGTGAAGTCGCGCGGGCGGATCTCGTACTTCTCCGAATCCAGGTACTCCTCCTTGCCCGGCAACGGCGTGCCCTCGCACAGCTCGAACCCCGAGTACATGCCCCACAGGCCCGAGCCCATGGTCGCCAGCGCCGCACGGATGAGAAAACCGGCGCGGCCGCTGGTCTGCAGGAAAAAGGGGTTGATGTCGGGGGTGTTGACGAAAAAGTTCGGCCGGTAGCACAGGCTCCACGGCGGCTGGTTGAGCTGTTCGAAGTACTCGCGCAACTCCTGCTTGGTATTGCGCCAGGTGAAATAGGTGTAGCTCTGCGCGTACCCGACCTTGCCCAGGCGCGCCATCATCGCCGGCCGGGTAAAGGCCTCGGCCAGGAAGATCACATCAGGGTACTGGCTGCGCACATTGGCGATCAGCCATTGCCAGAAAGGCAGCGGCTTGGTGTGCGGGTTGTCGACACGGAAGGTGCGTACGCCCTCCTCGACCCAACCAACCACCACATCGCGCAGTGCCAGCCACAACGAGGGGACGGCCTCGGGCGCATAGAAATCGACGTTGACGATGTCCTGGTATTTTTTCGGCGGGTTCTCGGCGTAGCGAATGGTGCCATCCGGGCGCCAGCTGAACCAGCCCGGGTGTTCGGTAAGCCAGGGGTGGTCCTGGGAACACTGGATGGCGAAGTCGAGGGCGATTTCCAAGCCGTGCTCGGCGGCGGCGGCGACCAGCCGACGGAAGTCTTCGCGGGTGCCCAGTTGCGGGTGGATGGCGTCGTGACCGCCGTCTGGGCTGCCGATGGCGTAGGGGCTGCCCGGATCGTCGGGGCCCGCCTGCAAGGCATTGTTGCGCCCCTTGCGGTGCCGCTTGCCGATGGGATGGATGGGCGGGAAGTACAACACGTCGAAGCCCATGTCGCGGATCATCGGCAGGCGCTGGTGCACATCGTCGAACGTGCCGTGGCGCGCCGGATCGTCGGTGACAGAGCGTGGGAACAGTTCGTACCAGCTGGCGAACAGGGCGCGCTCGCGGTCCACGTCCAGCGGCAGCTCGGGACTGCGGGTCAGGTAACTGCGGTGCTCGGCCTGGCTCATCAGGCTGGCGCTTTCGGGGCTCAGCAGCAACGCCACCTGATCGCCCGGCGCCAGCGTCGGCAAGCGCTGTTGCAACTGCTCGAGCTGCTCGCGCAACGGCCCTTCGCTGCGCTCGATGCCCTTACCCAGCAGCAGCCTGCCCTCCTCCAGCTCCAGCTTGACCTCCACCCCGGCGTGATACTTCTTCTCGAGGTCGTGACAGTACGTGGCGTAGGGATCGATCCAGGCTTCGATGCCGAACAGGTGCAAGCCGAGCTCCACTGGGGTGAACTCGGCAACCCACAGGTCGTTGCCTGCCGAAGTCATCGGCACGCCATGCCAGTGCCGGCTATGGGCCTGGCGCCAGTGCAAGACCACCGACAGGCGGTCATGACCGTCGCTGTAGACTTTGCTGGTGACCTGCACCGCCTGCCCGCTTACCGCCTTGACCGCGAAGGTGCCGCCGTCGAGCACCGGCGTAGTGTCCTCGATCACGATGCGTGGCGCCAGCAAGGCCTGGGACAGGCTGATGGCCTGGTCGGGATGATCGTTGGCCTTGGGCACTTGCTCGAAAGGCGCTTTTGCGACGGGCTCATTACCGGACATCGAACCTTGCTCCCCTAAGCTGGTGGCGGTAAGGGTTCAGAGCCGTGGGTAAGCGGTGGGTTCAAAAAAATTGAGCGAATGGCTGCAGCAATGGGTCGAAGCCTGCAGAACCTCTTCATCCACCGCGCGAGGTCAGGCCATGAACATTCCCATCCCACCGGAGACGCCCGATCCGAACATCGATGACCCGGCCCTGCCGCCGCCGGTGCCCGAGGAAGATCCGGACGAACTGCCGATCAAACCGACCGTGCCACCGACGGTAGGTGACCCGCCGAGCCAGGAGCCGCCGGTGAAGGCCTGAGCATAGACCAGGCCAGGTCACACAGGTGCACAATGATTCCGCCATATCGCTGGCCTGCCCGGCAGGCGGGCACTGCTGTATTCGACCAACAGCCGGGGCCGTTCAGTGCCCCTTGGCGGTGCAAGCCGCTATCACAACACAGTTCAGGCAAACCACGGCGTCGCCACTTTGAGCGCATGCGTGGCCCTGCATGAGCCTGCGAAACATCGACCTACCTAGTATTTCTGTCAGGTGTGCCCTGCGGCGGACGCGTGTAGTTTGCCGCAGTGGGCCTGGCGCAGATTTACAGCCGCGTCAGCGCAACAGCATCTGCCGAGGACTGTCCGCGATGAATGACGCCACCAACCCTGCCAACCGCCCAGACGCCGCCAACTACATGAAGCTGTTCCCGGAAGACCGCACACGCTGCGCGCCCGGGGCGTTGATGAGCAACGACAGCAGGCTGGCCTACCTGGTGCACCTCAAGGAACTGATGCAAGCGTTCGAAGTACGCGCGGATGTCAACGCACCGATCACCCTGCTGACACGGCGCCCTGACCTGCTGACGTTGAAGCTCGACGACAGAAACGCCCGGCGTACCCTGCCCAAGATCAGGATTACGCTTGAACTGCTGGAAAACCGTGCTCAGCAAGCCCTGGCAAAGAATCAGACGCTACAAGCAGCGGTTGCGCAAGGCTCCGGCCAAGCCAGTGTGCCCTTCCATCGTGCCTGGGAGTCGGTCAAAGCGACACTGGCGGCCAAACAGGTACAGTTGTGGGACCTGCTGAGTGCTACCAGCCTCTGTTATCCACTGTTCACATTCGACCATCTGCCCTCGGCCACCCAGCGGACTGCCACCACACTGGCCAGCGGTTTCTCGCCGCAACTGCGGACCCTGCTGCTCGACGCTACGCCCAGCGAGCTGATGCTCAGTGCAACCGCGTACGATACGACGCGAAAGCTGGCCAAGGCGCTGGCACTGAGCCGTCGTGAACTGCGCCAGTTGCTGGCTGTAGAGGCTGTCGGCAAGGGCGGTACGGCGGTGACCCGCAGCCCCCACGTGCCCACAGCCGCCAAGCCATCCAGCCAGGTATATGGCGCCGTGTTCATCAATAACGGTGCAACGCCGTTGTATCTGCTCGAATCGGCGCCCGCGCAGCCTGCGACAAAAAAAATCGTGCGCATCGAAGGCCTCACCGATGCCCACCTGGACCGCCTCCAACGCATACTGCGCCTGCAGCGGGCCCTGGGCCTGAGCGCAGCCCAGACTGACACGCTGGTCATGGCTGCGCTGCGTGCCGAAGGCCAGACCGGCAACTATCAATTGACGGACAAGACCCTGCGCGCACTCGGGCTGTTCCGTCATCTGCAGCAAAAATACAACGTCAGTGCCGAGCAGTATGCTGCGTTGATCGATGCACTCTCACCCTATGCCATTGGGCGGCAGGCTTCGTTCTACGACCAGCTGTTCGCCGCCGGGCATGATGAAGACGGCCAACCTGCACAACCCTCCCTGAAACTGGACGACAAGGCGTTCGATCCTGCGTCCACCACAGGTGCCGACGGCCTGACAGTCAAGCAACTGGCGCTTGGCCTGAAGGTGGATGACACCTTGCTGCGGGGCAGTTTGGATCGGGTGGTCAAAGCACAGAATCTGCAAAAACCGACACGCTCGCTGGCCGTGGTCTCGGCCTGCTACCGGATCGTTGCCCTGGCCCGGGTGTTCGGCACGTCGACCCTGCAGGGCCTGTCCCTGATCGACGTACTGATGAATCAGAACCCTGTCTACTGCCAGCAATTGGCCGGCCAGCCAAGCCTTGCAGGCGAGCCCGGCAAAGCCGACATCATCGATGTGATCGCCGGTGTGCTGCAGGCTGCGGAGTGGCTGCAGCACCAGGGCATGGACGCCTTGCAACTGGCCTACCTGCTCAATCCCCGGGCGCCTGGCTTCCACCCGGCGTGGGGAAATGCGTTCAACCCTCAAGGCAGCCAGAACGCCGATGCCCTTCACCTGCAGCTGAAAACGGCACTGGGGCTCGAATCACCAAACCTTGTTGCGCCCCTGCTGCGCTGGGCCGGGGTCGACGCCGAGCTGTTGAGCACCCGGATAGCGGCCATCGCTGCGCAGTGTACTGCAGAGTCAACGACACCAAAGGCGTGCTTCACCGAAAGTGACCTCACGCAGTGGTCAACCCTGCAACGCTACACCGACGTGACAAAACTGTTCAAACTCAGCGCACACTTGCTGGATCAGCTGACGCTTACCCCAGAGAGGTTCAACCTCAAGGATCCGAAATCGGACAAGTGCCGGCCGCTGGACCTGAGCACCCTCTATCAACTCGGCCGTTACAAGGCAGTACTGGCCAGGCTAGCACTGGGCATGGGTGAACAGGACCTGCTGGTTCACCTGCAAAGGTTCGAGGCGCACGACGAAGCGTCATCTTCAGACAACACGGCAAAAGAACATTGGGCCGCCCTGGAACAGCTGCTCGGCCGCACCAGCGGTTCTCTCTGTGGTTTGATCGACATTGCGCCGCCCGACACCTTGACGGGCATCGATCGCCTGCTGCGCACCCTCGAGCTGGCAGACAAACACCAGCTGGCACTGGACACCTTGTTGCAACTGAGCAAGCTGCCCAGCACCGACAGCTACGCCCCCTTCCAGCAGGCCGCCGTGGCCCTGCGCAAAGGCTGCAGCGCCAAGCAGCGCAAGGTGGTCGATGAACAGCACAGCGTTGCCTGGCGCGACGCCCTGATGCAGTGGATGATCGCCAAATGGGCGCCGACCGACCCGGCACACAGCTGGATCACCAGCACGCAGACCCTGGCCGACTACCTGCTGATCGACCTGCAGGTGTCTCACGAACCCCTGACCACCCGCACGCTGTCGGCCACCGCCAGCCTGCAACGCTACCTGCACCAGATCCATTCACGCCTGGAAAACGGCTACCGCAGCACCGCGATCAGCGACGCCGAGCGCGACGAATGGGAAAACTTCAGCAGCAGCTACGAGCGCTGGAGGCTGCGCCAGGAGGCGCACAACGAGCCCCAGAACTTCATCGACCCCACCCGCCGCCAGCGCAAGACCAGCGCCTTCAAAGACCTGGAGACCCAGCTGGCGCAGGGCAAATGCCAGCCCGAAGACATCCACATGGCCATGCTTGGCTATCTGAGCACCTTCGAAACCCTGAGCAATATCCAGCCGATCTCGGTGTATGCCGACGGCACCTCGCCACTGACCGATACCTACCATTTCATCGGCAAGACCAACGTCGAGCCGACCGAGTTCTACTGGCGCACCCTGGACATGTCGCAGCGTGATCAACAGGGCGTGCCGAGCATGTTGGCGTGGGGCGAGTGGGAGAAGATCAGCCTGGCGGTCAGCGCAACGATCGCGCTGACCCCACTGCCGCCGAAGACGGACGACAACCGTACCCATATCGAGCTGATCCGCCCGGTGATCGTTGCCGGTCGTCGTTATGTGGTGTGGGTCGAGCGTGATACCACCGGGATTCCCATGGGGCCCGACAGCAAGCCCAGCGAGTACTTTGCCTTGCGGGTGTTATTCGCCTTCCAGCAGACCGATGGCAACTGGAGCCCGCCCAATGAGTTCATGACGCTGGACGGGCATGACGAGCAAGGCGTGTTCAAGAGCAGCGAAGTACTGGCGACCAATACAGCAGGGACTGCTGCAAACACCAACGTGTATTTGAAGACCAGGACGTTCATGCCGGGGTTGATGGTCATGGTCAACATCCATGGGGATCGGTTGCACGACCCCTGGTTGACCACCGTGGTGTTCGATAGCTCACTGCCAGCGGAGGAAGGAAAAGAGCCGAAACGCAACGTTGATTATTTCATCAGCACCAAGGACCTGCTGTTGCTCGAGGACAAAGCGCTCGATCACGGTAACGTGACGGACCGCCCCATCGAGACGAACATGGTGAAGCGGTGGTTGAGCTTCTTCCGAGACCCGCGGACCGTACAACATCCCTATGTGGGGGCGGTTACCCAGCTGAAGACGGTCGAGGAAGATTCCACAGCGTTCAGCTGGAGCGACCTGGCTTCTAAAGATGAAGTAAAAGATCGGTACGAAATCAGTACGCTCGGGCAGGCCTCTATTGAGGCATCATTGTCTGACGCTTTGGATTGCATTTCAGTCGATGTCACGCTGGACAGCGCATTGAGGTTGAGAAAAGACAACCTAAACCTTTCAGCAACGTTTGAATCAGACTGCGGTTTCAGAATGCTATCTCTGAAAATGCATTATGGTCCTGCAGACTCATTCGACGCCGACAACATCCTTAGCTCCTTCATAACTGTAGAAAACAGCCACGAAATAAGCCAACTAAAAAAAGCAGACGACAAAGAAACTCAAATAAAAAACAAACTAAATGAAATAGAAAAAGAATGGGATTACGCAGAACACTACTCAAAACCAGAGGCATACGCCGAAAAACTCAAAGAGTTCGAAAAAAAACGAAAAACCTGAAAGATCAATTAAACTCAGCAAAAGCACAAAAACACCACTGCATAGAGAAAAACTTTAAATCCATCATATTCACAAGCGAAACAACATATGGGCATTTACTAGAAGAGCTTTCAGGAAAGATCTCACAAGAAGAGATTTCACAAAACGAGATTTCAATAACCTCCTACATACAACTAACCGCACAATTCAGCACCCCTGAAAACTCATACTGTTATAAAGAAATAACCTCCAACACCAAAGGCTTTTTAGTACCGAAAAGCTGGAGACTGTCAAACTGGGAAGATGCCTCTGAGATACTGAAAATTCATTCCAAAAAAAACGGTCCCATTTATTCAAAAGAAACAAGGGAGCAGCCACTGCCAGAATTCTCCGAGCTTATCGAAGCGACCCCAGATTACGCCGGACTCACTGTAAGCCTGAACATTAAACCAACAGGAAGCTCAAACCCCAGCTGGACACTGTCATCCCGTGAGCTGGCACGACTTGACGAACAATACCTGCAGACATTCAAAACTTTACCCACCGACAACGCTGACGCATTCAGTAAAATTAAGAATTTCCTGCTCAAAGTACGCTACCTACCTGCAGATCAGTATTCCAAACTGGTTGGCATCACCAACATCGAGCAACCACGCCAGCCCATCGCACTGCACACCGCCATTGACAACGCCAAAGCACTGGACAAGGCAGACGCGATCAACACGCTCATCGCCGAAGAGCTCGATGAATTAAAAAAAATCGCGCCCGACCTGGCTGACGAATCGCTGCAGGCGATATTACGCCTTAGATACTTCCATCCGGCGGCCTGCCGCAGAATCCTTTTTTACCTTGATCCCAAGCACGAAATGGCATTCGAGGACACGTTGATCGCCAACGGCAAAGGTGCTGTCAATTTTGCCCTCCCCATCAACAAGGACATTCGTGACTACACTGTCTCGCTAGACTTCTATAACGAACAAGTCAGTACAACCGACCCCATCGCAACGGCTACCTGCGCCTATACCCTGGAAGAGAAAGACGACGACGCGATCCCCAGTGTGCAGATCTGCCGCAATGAAACACAGGCGCTGTACCTGGACTTCAAGGAGGTCAATGACAAAGCTGAAGACCAGACCAATGCCCCCCCTTTCCGTACCCTGCGGCTGAACACCCTGTTTGGCAAGCAACTGGTGGCACTGGCTACTCAATCGATCGAACAGTCGCTGTCATGGAAAGCCCAACACTTGCCGGAACCGCCCCTGGAACCTGCAAGTTCAGGCACCATCGTCGACCTGCGCAGCGCCAACGGCTTGTACTTCTGGGAGCTTTTCTTCCACGTGCCGTTCCTGGTCACCTGGCTGCAACGCCAGAACCGCGAATACAGCCAAGCCTGGCGCTGGTGCACACGGTTCCTGTTCGACCCCTACCGCACCTGGGTGCCCGAGGGGAACCACCCGCCGCTGTTCTGGCTGACAAGACCTCTGCTGGCCCGTGCAGCCTTCACCGCCAGCGCCCAGACCAACGACCCGGACCTGCTGGCCTACGCCGAACCCGAGCGCTACCGCAAGGCGCTGCACCTGTTCGTGGTGGAAAACTGGCAACGCCAGGGTGATGACCAATACCGCATGCTGACGCTGGATTCGCTGGTCGAGGCCGCGTTGTGCTATGACAAGGCGCTGCGCCTGATCGGCGTGCTCCCCGAAGACCTGTCCAGCGCACCGGCGCAGGCACTGACGCTGGGCCAAGCCAGTTCCACGGCCTTTACCCCGCCGCTGAACAACAAGCTCGTCACGCTGCGCAACCTGCTGCGTAACCGCCTGTTCAACCTGCGCCACGGCCTGACCCTCGATGGCAAGCCCGCTGCGATCATGCTCGACCCCGACACGCTCGACCAGATCGCACTGGGCAACAGCGTTGCCGCCCAGGACCGAGGCGAGGCCACGCCGGTTGCGCCCATCGTGCCCCCCTGCCGTTACGAGGAGGCGCGCAAATGCGCCGGAGAAGCGGTGCAGCAACTGATCGCCTTGGGGCAAACCTTGCTGGGCTTCTACAACACCGAAGCCGCCCAGCAACTGGAACTGCTCGGCAAACGCAACCTGATCAGGCTGCTGGACTTCCCTTGTCAGCTGCAGGAGCAAGCGCTGGAACTGGCCAAGCGCGAGCGTGACACCGTGTTGCGCTCCAGAGCCATGATTGAACAACGTCAGGAGTATTACCAGCGGCTGGTGGACGAAGGCGTGATCGAGCTGGAAACGGCTGTGCTTGCACTGGCAACGTCTTCTGTCGCCACCCGCCTGCCATCGGTCCCCAGCTACGCCATGGCAGCGGGCGCCGCAATGGCACCGACCATTTTCGGTATGGCGGTGGGTGGTTTCAGCCCGCAGGAAGCATTTGAGTCGGCGGCCAATGCTTGGGAGGCTGTGGCCGAGACACTCGAAACCATGAGCAATACGATCGACAAGCAAGCGGAATACATTCTGCGTCGCCAGCAATGGCAGCATGAAGCCGACCAGGCCACACATGAGCTCGGCATCATCGATGCTCAACTGCGCGAGCGAGACATACAGATCAAGGCCGCCGGCATCGCCGTGCACGAGGCCCGTGCAACCCGCCAGGCGCACCAGGCCGAATACGAGGTCATGCAATCGGTATTCGCCAGCCACACCACTTATCTGTGGTTGATCGGTCGGCTGTCGGAGATCTACAGCACCGCGTACGACGCAACCACTTCCCTTTGCCTGATGGCCGAAAACTGCCTGCGGTACGAACTCGGCGATTTCACCAGTCGCTGGATCAGGACGGACGGCTGGCTCGACAACTGGCGTGGGATGCTTGCAGGCGAAGCGCTGGAGCGCGACCTGATGCAAATGGATGTGGCGGCGATCCGCGACAACCACAGGCCGCTGGATATCCGCAAGGATTTCTCTCTGCTGGAACTCACCGGCTGGACCGCCAGCCAATTGCACGAGCAACTGGACAAGGATGAAATCCTGTTCGAGCTGCCGGCACGACTGTTCGACATCGATTTCCCAGGTCATTACCTGCGCCGCCTGGAACGCATCACGCTGGCCTTTGAAATCCCCGGGTCAGGTTCTTCCAAACCGATCTCGGCCATGCTCTACCAGACCTCGAACAAGGTGCTTCTGGAAGCGGACATCGAAGGCGCCCGCCACCTGTATTCGGCCAGCCAAGGCAGCCCCAAGCATGTGCTTCGCGACCTCCGGCCGAACCAGAGCATTGCTCTGTGGTCGGTCAAGGAAGTGTCGCGTAACTTCGATCTGCAGCCGTCGGTACCTGACAAGGCCCGCTATCAACCCTTCGAAGGCACCGGGCTGATCTCGAGCTGGCGGCTGGCGTTCCCAGGCGGCGCCAGGAACAACCCTGAGTTTTACAGGGACAATGAGTGCAGGCTCAAAGACATCACCATCACCGTCAGCTACAGCGCGGTTGATGGTCCTACGGCATTTCGCGACGAAGTCAAGCAGCTGCTGCAGGCCGAAAGTACAACCGGCTCTGCTGATGGGGGCGACAGCGCAGCAGGCGAATCACCAAGCGGCAACGGCAGCAGTCAGCCAGCAAGTTCAGGTAACGCTGACAATGCCATCGTCACTGCACGAGAAGCGGAACAGGCCGCCAATGCGGCACTGGCAACCGCCCAGGCGCAGGCTGACAATCCGGCTCTGAAGGCGCCCGAGGCGGCCAAGCAGCTCAAGCAAGTGACTGAAGCGATCGCCAAAGCCGAGAAAGCTGCCGAAGCGGCCAGCACCGCCCGCAAGAACACCGAAGCCGCTGCAAAGAAAGGCCAGGTGGACAGCGCGCAAGCCAGCGCAGATGAGGCGCAGAAAAACGCCAAGTCGGCCCGGGAGGCCGCCGAGTCGGCTCAGAATGCCTGCAAGGATGCACAGGACGCGGCCAAGGCTCGCGAGGCGGCTGCGCGTGAAGCCGCTGAAAAGGCTGCTCAAGAAGCCGCCGACAAGCTCAAGGCTGAGATCGCCACAGCGGTTGCCTCTGCCAAGGCCGCAGCCGAGGCCGCCGAGGCCTCACAGAAGTCGGCGCAAGCCGACTATCAAGCCCAGTCCGTGAACATCCCCGAGGCAAGCGCGGAAAAAAGAGAGGCGACGGGTGCAATGGGCAAACTGCAAGCAGCCGTGGACGAGGCAAAAAAGGCGTATCAGGACGCCAAGGCAGCGGCCAGCGAAGGTGAACTTGCAACTGCACAAGCCAAAGCCCTTTCAGCTCAGGAGGCTGCAAAACGCGCAGACTCCCATGCCAAAACCATTGCCGCCATACGCAAGAAGACCGATACCTTCCAAACGCTCGCTCAACTGCAAGAAGCGGCCAAAGACCTCGTGGGCAAGCAGGTCCAGTACGCCTACAAAACCGGAGAAACGTACACCGCGAAAGTGGTGTCGTGGGGGGAAGACCACGTCAAGTTCGAAGGTTGGGGAGGTGGGCCCGATAGAAAACTGATGTTCTCGTCCATCGCTTACCTGAAAGCCAATTGAGAACCGTATGAAAGCTCCGGGACATACGCTAGCCAGAGTACGGTTCAACGCACCAGGCCGAGGTATCAACGGTTTGATCTTGGCGACCGTTATCGCTACATGACACAGGAGCCTGCCCATGCCCGACCAATGAGACCCTGAACCTCAATACACACTGACGCATGACTCAACTCAAGGATAAATGAACATGGCTACCGAACAGGAACTGAAAAAACTGCTTGCCGAAAAATTCGACAAGAAAGAGGCCGATATCAGCGGCGCAACAAAAGTTTCCGACATCGTCAGCAGTACCTCAAAACTGGTTCGATACCTCAATGACGATTTAGGAACCGACCTGGCAGAAAGCGATATCCAAGACGCCGAAACCTTCGACGATTTGTTCAAGGCTGTTAAGTGACATGTCCTATCCGCCTGGCCTTCTCAGGCCAGGCGGCGCTTCAGTGCGGCGCAAGTTCCGCGATGCTGATCTCGCGCATCCGGAATTTCTGCACCTTGCCGGTCACCGTCATCGGAAACTCGTCGACGAAGCGGAAATGCCGCGGCACCTTGAAGTGCGCAATGTGCGCCTTGCACCAGGCCTGCAAGTCCTCGACCGTGGCGCTGTGCCCGGGGTGCAGCTTGATCCAGGCAACGATTTCCTCGCCGTAGCGGCTGCACGGAATCCCGATCACCTGAGCATCGGCTACCGCCGGGTGGGTATAGAAGAACTCCTCGAGCTCGCGCGGATAGATGTTTTCGCCCCCGCGGATGATCATGTCCTTGTTGCGTCCGACGATACGCACATAGCCCTGCTCGTCCATCACCGCCAAGTCGCCCGTGCGCATCCAGCGCGCCGGATCGATCGCCTGGTGAGTGGCTTCAGGGTTATTCCAGTAGCCAAGCATCACGCTGTAGCCGCGGGTGCACAATTCGCCGATCTCGCCCCGCGGGACGATCACACCCTGCGCATCCACCAGCTTGGTCTCCAACTGCGGCTGGGTGCGTCCAACCGTCGTCACGCGTAGCTCCAGCTCGTCGCCAGGGCCGGTCTGCAGCGACACCGGGCTGGTCTCGGTCATGCCGTAGGCGATCTGCACTTCACCCATGTGCATCTGCTCGATCACCCGGCGCATCACCTCGATCGGGCAGGTAGCGCCGGCCATGATGCCGCTGCGCAGGGTCGAGAGGTCCAGGATACTGCGCGACGGGTGGTCGAGCATGGCGATGAACATGGTCGGCACGCCATAAAGGATGCTGGCACGCTCTTCGGCCACAGCCTGGAGCGTCAACTCGGGGTCGAAGGCATCGTTGGGGTAGATCATGGTGCTGCCGTGGGTGATGCAGCCCAGATTGGCCATGACCATGCCAAAGCAGTGGTACAGCGGCACCGGGATTACCATGCGGTCCCGTTCGCTCAGGCCCAGGCTTTCGCCGACCATGAAGCCGTTGTTGAGGATGTTGTAGTGGCTGAGCGTGGCGCCTTTCGGCGCGCCAGTGGTGCCGGAGGTGTACTGGATGTTCACCGCCTGGTCTAACTGCAAGCCCTGCTGCCTCGCCTGCAGCGTCTGGGGATCGACCTGCCCTCCCCGCTCGGCCAGCGCATCCCAGGGCAGAAAACCGCCGGGCGGGGTGGACGACAGGCTGATGACGCCACGCAGGTCCGGCAGGCGCTCACTCGCCAGCGGCTGCGCACCCAGCTCGGGCACCAGTTCCTGGACCATCGCGTGATAGTCGGACGACTTGAAAGCATCGGCGCACACCAGCCAACTGCAGCCGGACTGGCGCAGCACGTACTCCAGCTCGCTCACCCGGTACGCAGGGTTGATGTTGACCAGGATCGCGCCGACCTTCGCCGTGGCGATCTGCAGGATGCACCATTGCGCGCAGTTCGGCGCCCAGATACCGACTCGATCGCCACTGGCCACGCCCAGGGCAATCAGCGCCCGGGCGTGCACCTCGACCTGCTCGGCCAGCGCCCGCCAGCTGTAGCGCAGGCCTTGGTACCCCACCACCAGGGCCTCGCGCTCGGGCCAGCGGGTGACGGTGGCATCGAACGCCTGGCCGATGGTCTGGGTCAGCAGGGGCCGGTCCTGGCGGCCTCGGGTGTAGCTTGGTTGACTCATGAGTATCCCTTCTTGTGGTTGTTCTGGGCATGACTGAAGCAAGCGAAGGGTACTTTGGCGCACATTTACGTTTACGTAAAGGTGATGACCCAATTGACAGCCCGAAAAGGCAGGTTTACGTTAACGTCAACCACGAGCACCGACCCTGTGGGAGCGGGCTTGCCCGCGATGAGGCCGGACCAGACAACATCGCTGGCCGTTCTGACGGGCATCGCGGGCAAGCCCGCTCCCACAGGGTCGGTGCAGTACCTCGAATTTCAAGAACAACAAGGTGCCCCCATGCATTACCCCAGCCTGAACTTCGCCTTGGGCGAGACCATCGACATGCTCCGCGACCAGGTGCGCACCTTCGCTGCCGCCGAACTCGCCCCGCGCGCGGCGCAGATCGACCACGACAACCTGTTCCCCGCCGACATGTGGCGCAAGTTCGGCGACATGGGCCTGCTGGGCATCACTGTTTCCGAGGAGTACGGCGGCGCGGGCCTGGGCTACCTGGCCCATGTGGTGTCGATGGAAGAGATCAGCCGAGCCTCGGCCTCGGTGGCGCTCTCCTACGGCGCCCATTCCAACCTCTGCGTCAACCAGATCAACCGCAACGGCACCCATGAGCAGAAGCTCAAGTACCTGCCCAAGCTGATCAGCGGCGAGCACATCGGCGCCCTGGCCATGAGCGAGCCCAATGCCGGCTCCGACGTGGTGTCGATGAAACTGCGCGCCGAGAAACGCGGCGACCGCTACGTACTCAACGGCAGCAAGACCTGGATCACCAACGGCCCCGACGCCAACACCTACGTGATCTACGCCAAGACCGACCTGGACAAGGGCCCGCACGGCATCACCGCATTCATCGTCGAACGTGACTGGAAGGGCTTCTCGCGCAGCAACAAGTTCGACAAGCTGGGCATGCGTGGCTCCAACACCTGCGAGCTGTTCTTCGATGGCGTGGAAGTGCCGGAAGAAAACATCCTCGGCCAGCTCAACGGCGGTGTGCGCGTGCTGATGAGCGGCCTGGACTACGAGCGCGTGGTGCTCTCGGGCGGACCGACCGGCATCATGCAGAGCTGCATGGACCTCGTGGTGCCCTACATCCACGATCGCAAGCAGTTCGGCCAGAGCATCGGCGAGTTCCAGCTGATCCAGGGCAAGATCGCCGACATGTACACCCAGCTCAACGCCAGCCGCGCCTACCTCTATGCCGTAGCCCAGGCCTGCGACCGTGGCGAGACCACGCGCAAGGACGCCGCCGGGGTGATCCTCTACACCGCCGAGCGCGCCACGCAGATGGCCCTGGAAGCGATCCAGATCCTCGGCGGCAACGGCTACATCAACGAGTTCCCGGCCGGGCGCCTGCTGCGCGATGCCAAGCTCTACGAGATCGGTGCCGGTACCAGCGAAATCCGCCGGATGCTGATCGGCCGCGAATTGTTCAACGAAACCCGCTGAGCACAAGGAACTGGCGTCCATGGCTACCTTGCACACCCAGATCAACCCGCGCTCGGCGGAGTTCGCCAGCAACAGCGCGGCCATGCTCGAACAGGTCGATGCCCTGCGCTCCCTGCTGGCCCAGGTCAGCCAGGGCGGCGGGGCCAAGGCCCAGCAGCGCCACACTTCGCGTGGCAAGTTGCTGCCGCGCGAGCGCATCGACCGCCTGCTCGACCCGGGCTCGGCGTTTCTCGAGATCGGCCAGCTCGCCGCCCATGAGGTGTATGGCGAAGACGTACCGGCAGCAGGCGTCATCGCCGGCATCGGCCGCGTCGAAGGGGTCGAGTGCATGATCGTGGCCAACGACGCCACGGTCAAAGGCGGCTCCTACTACCCGCTGACCGTGAAGAAACACCTGCGCGCGCAGACCATCGCCCTGCAGAACCGCCTGCCGTGCATCTACCTGGTCGACTCCGGCGGCGCCAACCTGCCGCGCCAGGACGAGGTATTCCCCGACCGCGAGCACTTCGGGCGGATCTTCTTCAACCAGGCCAACATGAGCGCCCTGGGGATCCCGCAGATCGCCGTGGTGATGGGCTCGTGCACCGCAGGTGGCGCCTATGTGCCGGCCATGGCCGACGAGGCGATCATGGTGCGCCAGCAGGCGACCATCTTCCTCGCCGGCCCGCCGCTGGTGAAGGCCGCCACCGGCGAGGTGGTGAGCGCCGAAGAGCTGGGCGGCGCCGACGTGCATTGCCGCACCAGCGGTGTGGCCGACCACTATGCCGACAACGATGAACACGCCCTGGCCATCGCCCGGCGCAGCATCGCCAACCTCAACTGGCACAAGCTGGGCAAGCTGCAATGCCAGGCGCCGGTTGCTCCGTTGTATGGCGCAGAAGAGCTGTATGGCGTGGTCCCGGCTGACGCCAAGCAACCGTTCGACGTGCGCGAGGTGATCGCGCGGCTGGTCGACGGTTCGGTGTTCGATGAATTCAAGGCCCTGTTCGGCACCACCCTGGTGTGCGGTTTCGCTCACCTGCACGGCTATCCGGTGGCGATCCTGGCCAACAACGGCATCCTCTTCGCCGAAGCCGCGCAGAAAGGCGCACATTTCATCGAACTGGCCTGCCAGCGCGGCATCCCGCTGTTGTTCCTGCAGAACATCACAGGGTTCATGGTCGGCAAGAAATACGAGGAAGGCGGCATCGCCAAGCACGGCGCCAAGCTGGTGACCGCGGTGGCCTGCGCCCAGGTGCCGAAGTTCACGGTGATCATCGGCGGCAGCTTCGGTGCTGGCAACTACGGCATGTGCGGGCGCGCCTACGATCCGCGCTTCTTGTGGATGTGGCCCAACGCGCGGATCGGCGTGATGGGCGCCGAACAGGCCGCCGGCGTGCTGGCCCAGGTCAAGCGCGAGCAGAGTGAACGCAGTGGCGAAGTGTTCAGCGCCGATGACGAGAAGAAGCTCAAGCAGCCGATCCTCGACCAGTACGAGCGCCAGGGCCACCCCTACTACTCCAGCGCCCGGCTGTGGGATGACGGCGTCATCGACCCGGCGCAAACCCGTGAAGTGCTGGGCCTTGCCTTGTCCGCCGCGCTGAACGCCCCGATCGAACAGAGCCGCTTCGGCATTTTCCGGATGTGACCCATGAGCGATTTTGCCACCCTCGAAGTGATAAAGGACCCTCGCGGCTTCGCCACCCTGTGGCTGAGCCGCGAAGACAAGAACAACGCCTTCAACGCCCAGATGATTCGCGAACTGATCGTTGCCATCGACCAACTGGGCGAAGATGCCAGCCTGCGCTTCGTGCTGCTGCGTGGCCGTGGCCGGCACTTCAGCGCCGGAGCAGACCTGGCCTGGATGCAGCAGTCGGCGCAGCTGGATTTCAATACCAACCTGGACGACGCCCATGAACTGGGCGAGTTGATGTATGCGTTGCATCGCCTGAAGACGCCGACCCTGGCAGTGGTCCAGGGCGCCGCATTCGGTGGAGCGCTGGGCCTGATCAGTTGCTGCGACATGGCCATCGGCACCGAGGACGCACAGTTGTGTCTTTCGGAGGTACGCATCGGCCTGGCACCGGCGGTGATCAGTCCGTTCGTGGTCAAGGCCATCGGTGAGCGTGCCGCCCGCCGCTATGCCCTGACCGCCGAGCGCTTCAGCGGTGCGCGCGCCCGCGAACTGGGCCTGCTGGCCGAGGTGTACCCCGCCAGCGAACTGGACAACCAGGTCCAGGCCTGGATCGACAACCTGCTGCTCAACAGCCCGCAGGCCCTGCGTGCCACCAAGGACCTGCTGCGCGAGGTGGACGACGGCGAGCTGAGCCCTGCCCTGCGTCGTTACACCGAGAACGCCATCGCCCGCATTCGCGTCAGCCCCGAAGGCCAGGAGGGCCTGAGCGCCTTCCTGGAAAAACGCCGCCCCGCCTGGCAGCCCGTCGACAAGGAACCTCGCCCATGAGCCACCCCACGCTGACCACCCTGCTGGTCGCCAACCGCGGCGAGATCGCCTGCCGGGTGATGCGCACCGCCAAGGCCATGGGCTTGACCACCGTCGCGGTGCACAGCGCCACCGACCGTGACGCCCGGCACAGCCGCGAGGCCGATATCCGCGTCGACCTGGGCGGCACCAAGGCCGCCGACAGCTACCTGGTGATCGACAAGCTGATCGCTGCAGCCAAGGCCAGTGGCGCACAGGCGATTCATCCCGGCTACGGTTTTCTTTCCGAGAACGCAGGCTTTGCCCGCGCCATCGAGCAGGCCGGGCTGATCTTCCTCGGCCCACCGGCCAGCGCCATCGATGCCATGGGCAGCAAGTCGGCGGCCAAGGCCCTGATGGAAGCTGCCGGGGTGCCGCTGGTGCCCGGCTACCACGGGGACGCCCAGGACCTGGAGACCTTCCGTGCCGCTGCCGAGCGCATTGGTTATCCGGTGCTGCTCAAGGCCAGTGCCGGCGGGGGCGGCAAGGGCATGAAGGTGGTCGAGCAGGAGAGCGAGCTGGCCGACGCCCTGGCCTCGGCACAGCGCGAGGCGCAGTCGTCGTTCGGCGATGCGCGGATGTTGGTGGAAAAGTACGTGCTCAAGCCTCGGCACGTGGAAATCCAGGTGTTCGCCGACCAACACGGCCACTGCCTGTATCTCAACGAACGCGACTGCTCGATCCAGCGTCGCCACCAGAAAGTTGTCGAAGAGGCACCGGCACCAGGCTTGTCGGCGCAACTGCGCCAAGCCATGGGCGAGGCTGCGGTGCGCGCAGCCCAGGCGATCGGTTATGTCGGTGCGGGCACGGTGGAGTTCCTGCTCGATGCCCGCGGCGAGTTCTTCTTCATGGAAATGAACACCCGCCTGCAGGTCGAACACCCGGTCACCGAGGCGATCACCGGGCTGGACTTGGTGGCCTGGCAGATCCGTGTAGCGTGCGGCGAGGCATTGCCGATCACCCAGGAGCAGGTGCCGCTGGTCGGCCATGCCATCGAGGTGCGGCTATATGCGGAAGATCCGGCCAATGACTTCCTGCCGGCCACCGGCACCCTGGCGCTGTACCGCGAGTCGGCACCAGGCGAAGGGCGTCGGGTCGACAGCGGGGTCAGCGAGGGCGATGTGATCTCGCCGTTCTACGACCCGATGCTGGGCAAGCTGATCGCCTGGGGGCAGGATCGCGAACAGGCGCGTTTGCGCCTGCTGGCGATGCTCGACGAGTTCGCCATCGGCGGCTTGAAAACCAATATCGCCTTCCTGCGGCGCATCCTCGCCCATCCGGCCTTCGCCGCCGCCGAGCTGGACACCGGCTTCATTGCTCGTCATCACGAGGTGCTGCTGCCCGCCACAGGCGAGCGCCCGGCGATGTTCTGGCAAGCCGCTGCCGAGGCCTGGCTGCAGAGCGGCACACCACGGCGGCGCGCAGACGACGGTGACTCGCCCTGGGCCCACAACAATGGCTTGCGCCTGGGCCTGCCAGCTCGCAGCAGCCTGCACCTGTCATGCGACGGTCAGGACCAGGCCGTGGCGCTGCAGAACAGCGCGCCCTCGGCATTCCAACTGCTCGGCGAGCACTTGGTTCAGGATCAGGATGGCCTGCGTCGGCGCTACCTGGCCATTCGTCGCGAAGGGGTGCTGTACCTGCAATGGGCGGGCGAACTGCACGCGGTCACGGCGTTCGATCCGATTGCCGCCGCCGAGGCCAGCCATAGCCATCAGGGCGGTCTGGGCGCGCCCATGAACGGCAGCATCGTGCGCGTGCTGGTCGAAGCGGGCCAGGCGGTGGAAGCCGGAACAGCGCTGGTAGTGCTGGAGGCGATGAAGATGGAGCACAGTATTCGTGCACCGCAGGCGGGGACAGTGAAGGCGCTGTTCTGCCAGGAGGGCGATATGGTCAGCGAAGGGACGGTGCTGGTGGAACTGGAGGAGCGCTGAGGGCCCAACAAGAGCAGCTGTCTTGTTCAAATCCAAAGGCCAGCCCAATCCACTGTGGGAGCGGGTTTACCCGCGAACACGGGCGCAGCCCGTGCCAGGCAGCGCGGTGTCTTTTTCGCGGGTAAACCCGCTCCCACAGGAGACTGGCCGATTTTGAACCTTTGTAGGCCGTGTGCCGCCCCTGCAGGAACACCGGGCGGGGTCAATGCCGCCCGTGCGACCTCACCACCACGCCCAGCACTTCGAAATCCTCGCCGCACAGCAGCTTCGGGTAGGTCGGGTTCAACGGTTTGAGGTACCGCTGCCCGCCATCCTCGACCAGTTGCCGGAACATCGCCGAGGTGCCCTTCTGTCTGGCGATCACCAGCTTGCCTGGCGCCGCCGGCACGCCCGGATCCACCAGCACCAGCATCTGCTCGGGCACGCTGGGGCCGGTCGCTGCGCTCATCAGGTCGCCTTCGACCGGCAACCAGAAGGCTTTGCCCAGCGCCGCATAGTCGGTCTGCTCATAGACAATGCAACCCTCGGGCCACGGCCCGTCCAGCTCGGTCCAGGCCAGCACGGGGTAGCGGAAGCACATGATGTACTGCTGCAGGTCGTCGTCATCCCCGCCTGCCTCGGCCGCATAGGTGCCATTGCGTTCGGCCAGTTGGTCAATGCGTACCATGCGCAGCGAAACATGCAGGTGCGCCATGCCCAGGGCCTGCAGGACCTGGTTCATCATGCCCACCTTCGGCTGGCGAGTGCCGCGCAGCCAATGGCCAACACCGCCCTGGGTCACCCCAACGCGTTCGGCGAGTTGCTCCTGCGAAAGCCCCAGCTCTCGCATCCTTTGCTTGACCAGCGCGATCCATTTTTCCATCGCCCGCACGATACGGACTGCCCATCAGCGCTCAATACACATATTGTATTATTAATCTGATAGTCATGAGTACTTTTCGTATTAGTATTCGAGTGTACTGATTTCCCTATCACGCTCAACAGGTAACAGGATGAAACCGATGACACATCCAGAAAAGGATTTGGACGGCGAAGCTGCGCGTCGCGCGCTCGACTACTACCTCAACCCAACACCCCCGCACACCAGCATCGACAGCGTGCCCTGGCGGCTGCGCGACGAGGTCTCCCCCGAGCAGGCCAACGCGCACGCTTTGGCCTTGTTGCGCTGCGCAGCCGCCACGGCACAGCAAACCGGTAGCCACCAACAGGGCACGACCCGAGAGGTGCTGTTCGCACTGATGCATATGGTGAACATGGCCCGCGCGATGCTGGAGCAACGGCAAGCGCCACAGGGGCTATGAGAGACGGGAGTTCGTGATGGCCGGGTAATGAACATTGCCCGGTTGCCGGACAGAGGAAGCGCACAGGAAATTATTTTTCTGAAGGACAGAAAAATCATTTGACTTGCAAATGATAACGATTATTATTGCACTCAGCAGGTCGCGAGACCCGCTGGATAACCTGGAGCCCTCAGGTCGGGCGCTCAGATTATCTCCTCATCAGGCTAATCACGGTTTTTGACCCGGCTTTTTGCCGGGTCATTTTTTTTGGCTCTTCAGGCTAATGAAGAAGGGTTACCGCATTGAATGGCCGCGATGATAGCAAAGGTGTGTCAATTCGTGAATGCGTGTTGCAGCGTTTTGCGCAAACAGCACTTGAGAATCAATCTCGTTAAGATTAAGCTGCCTGCGCATCAGGGAGGATGCCCCCTCTCCCCCTCTTCTCGCGCAAGGAGCCGTCCATGACCCGTCTGCTGCTGCCCCTCGAGCATGGCCCGCAAGTCGTCCATACGCCTACCGAAGACGCGCTGCTGCATGGCCTCAAGCGCTTGCCGCGCCGGGTTCAGCAGGTGTTTCTGCTCAGCCGCCTCGACCAGCTCGGCATCGCTGACATTGCTGCCCGTCTCGACCTGCCCCTGCTGACCGTCGAACGCCATCTCTTCCAGGCCCTGCAAAGCGCATTACCGCGTGGCGAACCGCTGGCCAGCATTGCCGGGCAATGGTACGTACGCCTGCAAAGCCCGGAAGCGACCACCTGCGAACGCATCGACTTCCGTCGCTGGCTGGACGCCGCACCAGAGCATCTGCAGGCCTTCGAGCAGACCGAATGGTGCTGGCGCAGCCTGCTGGCTCCAGCCCGCCACTTGGGCCAGGATGGCGGATATCGCAATGGCCGCGCAGCACTCTCGATGGGTGGGTGTTCGATCGCCGTCGGCCTGGGCGTTGCCGCATTGATCGCCTTCGGCCTGCTCGGCTGATACGCCAGCGCTGCGCGCGAGGGCTTGTTGCGTGAGGGGCCAGCACAGACACCCCACCTGTCGTTGAGCTACAGTAGCGTCACAACAAAGCCACAGGAGTCTGGCAATGACCGTGACGCTGTCCCCACTGCAGATCGACTGCGATTTCGATTCCGGCAATATCCAGGTACTGGATGCCAGTGACCCGCGCCTGGTGCGCCTGGCCATCCGTCCCGACACCAATAGCAGCCACCTCCAGTGGTTCCATTTCAAGGTGAGCGGCTTGACGCTGGGGCAGACCCACCGCTTCAGCCTCGACAACGCCCATGAGTCCTCCTACAAGAACGCTTGGGACGGCTACCACGCCGTGGCGTCGTACGACCAGCAGAACTGGTTCCGCGTCCCCAGCAGCTTCGACGGCAAAGCCCTGGCGTTCGATTTCACGGCCGAGCAGCCAGAGGCCTGGTTCGCCTACTTCGAGCCCTATCCGCGCGCACGCCACAACCAGTTGATCGAGCGCGCGCTGAAGATTCCCGGCGTCGAGTTGCTGGCCAGTGGACGTAGCGTCCAGGGCCGCGACATTCCTCTGCTGCGCGCCAGCAAAGGCACAGGCGCAAAGCGCAAGCTATGGCTGATCGCCCAGCAGCACCCCGGCGAGCACATGGCCGAGTGGTTCATGGAAGGCGTGATCGACCGTCTCGAAGGCAACGATGCGACGCTCCAGCGTCTGCTTGCCGAAGCTGACCTGTACCTGATTCCCAACATGAACCCTGATGGCGCCTTTCTCGGCCACCTGCGCACCAACTTCAAGGGCAAGGACCTCAACCGCGCCTGGCAGGATGCGAGCGTCGAGCTGAGCCCGGAAGTGTTCTTCGCCCAGAGCCAGATGAAACTGCACGGCGTCGATGCCTTCATCGATGTGCACGGCGACGAGGAAATACCCCATGTGTTCACCGCAGCCTGCGAAGGCAACCCCGGCTACACACCGCGCATCGCCAGGCTGGAGGAGCAGTTTCGCAGCACCCTGTGCAGCGTGACCAAGGACTTCCAGACCGTCCATGGCTACACCCGCGACCAGCCTGGCCAAGCGAACATGACGCTGGCCTGCAATGCGGTCGGGCAGACTTACGACTGCCTGTCGCTGACCTTGGAAATGCCGTTCAAGGACCACGACGACAACCCCGATGCCCGCTGCGGCTGGTCTGGCGCACGTTCCAAGGCACTGGCAGGTGCCGTGCTGGAAACGCTGGAAAGGATGGTCAAGGACCTGCGCTGATCACCTGCACCGCGCAGGCCCGCCCGCCGGGCACCTCAGAACTGCACATCGAGAATCACGCTGTCTGTGTAGGTCGCCGCAGGCGGCGTCGCCTGGTCGGTGTAGACCTTGGCGTTGTAGTTGAACACCTGGCTGCCGGTCCCTGTGCCGGCGCCAGGGTTGACGTTGGCGTCGCTGCTCGCGCGCCGGGCAGCGCCCACCGATCCCCAGCGCACGGTGCCGGCGCTCTTGAAGATGTCGTAGGCCAGGTAGTTGTTCGCCGTGGACTTCATCCGCCGACGGCCGGCTGACACATTCTGCCCATCGTCCAGACCGACCGTATAGTTGCTGCCCTTGGTACAGGCGATGTTGATGCTCTGGTTCACCGTCGCGAACCCGGCCACCACCGGTGCACTGGCGAAACTGATGTTGGGGGTGGTGATCTGGCAGTCGTTGCTGACGGTCAGTGTCACGGTCAAGGTCTGCGTCCCGCTGCCGATGTCGCGTCCCAGGCAGATATTGCCCAGGCCGATGCCTGAGCAATAGTTCCAGTCCCAGAAGATCGACAGGGTCTCGGTGTAGACGCCTGCCGCAACGTTGGCACCGACCACGGTGCGCAGGTACAGCGGCACCGACTTGGGCGAGGTCCCGTTGAGCAGCCCCAGGGCGTCGATGATGCCATTGGGCGCGAAATCGAAACGGGTGCCGCGGCTGATCGGAAAGTTGGTGGTGTTGTTGGCGTAGATCGTATAGGGGATGACGTCGCCAGTTGGCCCGACCATGCCAGCGCTGGTGGAGGTGATGGTGGCGTAGAAATGGTCACTGCTGGTCAACAGCGACAACAGCGAGCCGGTGCACGACAGCCCGGCATTGGTGGTCGAAGCCGGTTGCACCGTGGTGCGCACCAACGTCGAATTGATCGTGCCGAAGGAGGCAGGCACCGTGGCCCCCAACGAACAGGCCGACCACGCCTGAGCGCAAACGGCACACAGGCCCACCCCCAGCACAACCCTGCAAAGGGCGTTCATCGGCACACCAGTGGGCCGATCAGCGGAATCGGCCCCTCCCCTTCGGGCAAGTCGAATTCGACCTGGCACTGCCCGCCATCGGCAACGTCCACCTGCAAGCGATTGTGCGCCGAGAGGTTCTCCAGGTAGACCAGGCCATCCCAGCCCACCACGGCCTCGCTGCCGCTCTGGGTGTCCCTGACCCGACTGCCCAGCTTGAGCTCCTGCTGGTTGGCATCGACCAGCACGATGCTCGCTGCCAGCACCCGCTTGAGCGGGAACTCCAACAGATAGCCACTGCCCCGACGCACCGCAACGCGTTGCTCGACCGTCGATGCCAGCACATCGGCGGGCAGCTCCATGGGGTCGATCTCGTACTTGCCGCGGTAGTAGCCGCTGCTGTAAGGCACCAACAGACGACCATTGCGGTCGGTGCGACCGACCACCTGGTTTTCGTAGCGCACCGGCACATCGGCGTAGCCACTGGTGCTGACGACCACGAAAGCATCATCGATACGGTTGGCGGCGAACATGCCCGAGTCCATCAGCACCAGCGAGCCGCTGGCATCGGCCCAGCGCGTCATCTCGTCGCTGCTGCCGTAAACCCCCGCCTGCAGCTGCACGGATTGCAGGCGCCAGGTGACATCGGCCTGCCGATAGGCGCCGCGATCACCACCATTGGCATAGCCCAGGTTGTACCCCACACCGCCACCCACCGGCACTGCGCGGCTGTAGTTGACCCGCTGCAGGTCCTGGCCGTCCTTGCTGCGCTCGGCGCTGAAGGCCAGGGTGCCATGGGTGTCGAACGGGACCACCAGCTGTGCCTGCACCGCCCATTGGCTGTCACCGACATCGCGGTTGGCCGACAGGTACAGGCTGCTGTTGCGCCACAACGGCTTGCTCCAGCTCAGGTTGATCAGCCGCGTGCGCGAGCCGTCCCCTGCGCGCACGTCGAAATAGCCAGCACCGACGCTGCCGTAGCGATCCAGGTTCAGGCTTACGGTCGCCTGCTCGCTACGGGTGCTCAGGCGGGTGTAGGGGTTGTCGACCAACGTCAGGTCGGCGTAGTCGCCATGCCGCTCGATCCGCTGGTAATTGAAGCCGATACGCCGGCTGTTGTACTGGTAACCCAAGGCCACCTGCTGCCCGGTGTCGCCCTCGAAACGGCTCTGCGCCACGGCGGCGTTGAGCACACCGAAGGTTCCCAGGCGCAGGTTGCCCCCCAGGCCACCGAGCATCATCGACTCGGCCGTTTCGGCATGGGTCTCGAGGGTGAAGTAATCGGACACGCCATGGCGCAGGCTCGCCGAGGCAACCGCCGGCCCGTAGCCGAAATCCTTCACGGCATAGTCGCGACGCAGGCTGCCGGCAGCCACCGAAAAGTCCGACAGCCCCTCGGCCAGCAAGCTGCTGGTCACGTAGAACGGCAAGGTCGTCGAGACCTGGCGCCCGAGCGCATCGGTGGTCACCACCACGGCTTCGCCAGCACCGTTGATGAACGGCACGTTGGTGAGGGTGTAGGGCCCAGGTTGCAGATCGGTGGTGCTGGTCTTGTAGCCGTTGATGAACAGGTCCAGCGAAGTGGGTACCGCCGCCTCGCCCGCAAAGGCCGGCAGCGGATAGGTGACCAGATCCGGGCGGGCGGCGAAGTCGCGGGACACCTGCAAGCCGCCGACCCGCACCGAGCTGCTCCAGGGCAAGGCGCTGGTGACCAGATCGCCTGCCTCGTAGGTCAACAGGCGCTGCTCGTCGGTGAAACGCCAGGTGGTGTCGTAGCGCAGGAAACCTTCGCGGCTCTGATTGTTGGGCGCGCCGTTGAACGATTCGCGCCACTGCCCGGTGGTGGAGAAGGTGCCCCAACTGTCGAACACCCGCAGCTCGTTCCAGGCGGCAAGATAGGTGCCGGCATCATCGGTGTCGTTCAGGTACAGATCGTAGTTGAGCAAGGCACCGAAACTGCTGCGCGCATCGCTGGCCGGGTACAGATTGCGCCCGCCGAACTGCTGGTCGGGCAGCCAGGCCGGCGGCACCTGCAGCAGCAGGCGCTGGTTTTGGCTGTCGTAGTCCACATGCAGGCCGGCGATACGCTCCAGCGCCACCTCGCCTTGAGGATCGCCCGGCACCAAGATGCCCGCCGCACGCAGTGCATCGCTGGCCACATACAGTCGCCCAGCGCGCTGCTGCACCGGCACCAGCTCAGCCTTGGGCACCTGGTTCACCAACAGATCCAGGTACAGGGTGGCATCGGCAATCGCCGTGCTCTCTGCCGGGGGTGGCGGCAGATCGTCGGCCACGCCAAATACCGGCCCGAACATCGCCAGGCCCAGCCACCACCGGCACGCCGCTCGCCGCCAGCCACTCACACACGGTTTCCAACCATCGGCGGGTCCTCCCTGGCCCCTCCACTACCCGCATTTGCAGGTCACTGCCCTTGGCTGATGGCCTGAGCCACCTCCTGGCCATTGACCCGTCCCTTCAGCACGCTGCTTGCGCCCAGTGCGGCCGGTGCCGGCCAGCGCATGCTGGCCCCCGGCAGCACATAACCCAGCAAACCCTCGACCAGCGGTTTCTGCTGGCCTCCTTGCTGCAGCACCACATCGGTGAGGCGCGCATGCACCGGCCCGGTGTTGCGCAGCTCGACATACGGCTTGCCCTGTACCGTCACTGCACGCCAGCTCAATTGAGGCTTGCCGACACCTTCGGCGCTACGCTTGCCCTCGGGGTCGGGCTTGCCCCACAGGCCTTCGCCATACACGAACAGCGGGACCGAATAGCGCATCTGCAGGCGAATGGCTGCCTTCGGCCCTTCGGTATTGCTATCGGGCGGAGTTGGCGAGGGGATCTCGTCGATGATGATCCGGTAGGCTTGCTCCTGGCCCACCGGCGACGTGCCCGTGCGGGTCAGTCGGATCAGTTGCTTCTGACCTGGCGGAATATTGGCCACAGGGGGGCTGCCGATGATCTCGCGCTGCGCCTGGAACTGCTCCTGATAATCGCCCTGACGCCAGGCAAACACCCGCACTTGCAGGCTGGCCGGCGCGCTACCGCGGTTCTCCAGCCATAGCGCGCCGGCCTTCTGGTCGGCCTCGAGCACCGGATCGATCGGCCAGATCAGCACCGACGTCGCTGCTGCCACCGGCAGGCTGGCCAGCAGCAATGCCCCGATGATGATGTTCCGCGCCGTGTTCGCCCCTGCCCCCATGCCGCTCTCCTCTGTCTTGTCGATAGCCGTGCCTGAACGTGCGGATCACCGTCACCAGGTCACTGTCACTTGCACTACATCGGTGTAGGTCCCCGCCGGCACATTGCCGGGCAACTGGATGCGGCCATACACCGGCAACTTGATCGCCGTCGGATCGCTATAGCTCACCGGCACGCTGGTACCGATGGTCAGGGCCAGGCTCAACGCCGCATCGCGAAACAGCTGGTAGGCCACCAACTGCGTGCCGCCACTGCGCTTGAGATTGCGCGTGCCGCTGGCACTGTTCTGCCCGCCATCGAGGCTCATGCCAAGAGTCACGCCCGGCGTACATTGAAAGGTCACCGTGGTGCCGCCCAGCGCGGTGCTCAGGGTGGCGGTGGACAGCGCCGACTGGGTGCCGAAATCGAGTACGCCGTAGGCGCTCACGCCGCCGACCACCAGGCAGCCTGCGGTGATCTGCGCGCTGACCTGGAAGGTACTGGTGGTCGCTGCCGTCGAGGGCGACGTCCACACCAGCCACAGGCCCGCCAGCAGTGCGTGGGGCCAACCGCGCATGGGTCAGAAGGTCAACTCGACCGCGACCGTGTCGGTGTACACCCCGGCCGGCAGGCCCGCCTTGCCGCGCGCCTGGCCGTACAGGTTGACGGTCTGGGCGACACCCGTGCTGGTCGGCAGGGTGATGGTGCCGTCGATGGCCAGCAGTTGCGTACGACCGGTATCGGTGTAGAAGTCGTACGGCACGAAGTTGCCAGCGCCATCGGCCAACGCGCGCGTCCCGCCGCTGGATGCTCCGTCGTGGGCACCGGCCCGCACACGAATCGCCGGCACGGTGCCAGCCGAGCAGAGAATGCTCATGGCCCCGCCACCGCCACCGAGCACCTGGCCATTGGCAGTGGTGAACAGAGCATCCTGGGTGCCGAAGTTCAGGCTACCGAAATTGAGCCCGGAGGTGCCGGCGCTGCCATTGACCTGGCAGGCCGAGATCAACGTCAGGGTCGAGTTGATCGTCCCGGTCACGGTGGCCGCCTGGGCCTGGGCCGCCAGGGCAAGACCCAGGGCGGTGAGGATGCAGCGGATCGATGTGCTTGCCATGGGAATCTCCTTGCGTGTTACCAGTCCAGGGTTACTCGAAGGGTGTCGCGGTACAGCCCGGCCGGCAGCGCGCGCGGCTGCGCGACCACCACACCGTAGATCGGGACGGGCACCTGCTCGGTGCCTTGGATGGTGAAAGTGCGAGCCTGGCCGATGCCATAGCGGCTGTTGCCACCAGGGTCGACGGCCAGTTGATAAGGGATCAGCTCACGGCCATTGCTCAGTTGGCGTACGCCGCCACCGCCATTGAGGCCTTCGTCGATGCGCACGCTGAACGCACGCACCTGAGGCGTGCAACTGATCTGCAGGCTGCCCTGCCCACCCGCCTCGTCGACACGAGTGCGCAACGGCCCGTCCCAGGTCGGCCCCTGTGCGCCGAAGTCCATCAGTCCGGGATTGCCAAGAGTGGCCGGTTGCTGGTCGCTGCTGATCTGGCAGGCGCTGCTGATCACCAGCCGTGCCTGGATGAACCCGGTGGTGCTGCCATGCGCCGAGGTGCCGGGCAGCAACAGGGGCCCGAGGGTCAGCAGCAGCAATGAGGTACGGTTCATGTCGGCGCGTCCTTGTGCATGTGGATCCGCTCCCTACCAGGTGACCGTGACTTTGAGCAGGTCGGTATACAGACCGGCTTTCGGTACCCAGGCCAGACGGTCGATGCGGGCATACAGCGGGAGTTCCACCGCGCCGCTGTCCGGCACCCGCGCCGATTGTGCGACGTCTACGGCCAGCGGCTCACGCCAGGCAGCGTCGCGATAGAGACGATAAGGGATTGGGCGCAGTTGCCGATCATTGCCGCCCAGATAACGCACCTCGCCCACCCCGCCATGCTGGCCGCCATCGACCCTGACCTGATACGGCGTATCGGGATTGCATTCCAAGCGTGGCGGGCGTTGGGCAAGCAGTACGCCGCTCAATGGCGCATCAGGGCCGTCCAGGCGCGCGACGCTGCCCAGGTCGATTCGACCCAGGGCCTGCGCACCCGCGTCGCGCGGTTGGTTCACCAGCATGCAGCCTCGCTGCACCTGGACCCGCACTTCGACGAGAAAATCCGCCGCTACGGCACTACCACTCAACAACAGGCCCAACAGCGAGGCCAGCAAGCGCTCCGTCACCGAATATCCCTTCCAGTGTTCCCTGTGCTGTTTTGAGCGTAGCAGTAGGATTGGATCCTGCTAGCGTGTGGAAAATTTCTCACCTCCTCAGCCCTCGGCCAAGCCTCGCCCCAGGGCCTGAGGTGGGGAACTTATACAAATTTCAACCTCACGTAGAACCTCCCCGAGCAATAGCCCTCAAATGGCCATAACCCCGGCGAAAACGCTGACTTTCTGATACCTTGCACAGTGCACGACCTGTGCCAGACGCCTATGGCCACCGCTTGTGGCCACGACGGGAGAGTTTTTCTTGACCACCGCCCAGAACGCCTTCGATCAAGCCGTGGAACGCTGCGCCCAGGAGCCGATCCAGGTTCCAGGCAGCATCCGGCCCCACGGCTTTCTGCTGGTACTCGACGAACAGGACCTGCGTATCCTGCAGGCCAGCGAGAACGCCCAGCGCTGGCTTGGCATCCCCACCCCGGCGCTGATCGGCTGCACCCTGCCCGAGCTGATGGATCAGGGTTTCGATGCCCGTCGCAAGTTCGCGCGCCTGCCCGAAGACGAAATCTTTCCCTTCCACATCGGCGACGTGAAACTGCGTGAAGGTGCGCCCTGTACCGATAATCTGCGCCTGCTGGCCCACCGCCACGACCAGGTACTGATTGCCGAGTTCGAGCCCTGTCGCCCGGCCGCCGCCCTGGGTGAGCACGACGACTACTATCCGCTGGTGCGCGCCTTCGTCAGCAGCCTGCACCAGGCCACGAGCATCGAGGAACTGCTCCAGCAGTCGGTGGTGCAGATCAAGCGCATCACCGGTTTCGGTCGGGTCAAGGCCTACCGCTTCGATGCCGAGGGCAACGGCCAAGTGCTGGCCGAAGAGGCCGATCCCGGCTATCCAAGCTACCTGGGCCTGTGCTTCCCTGCCTCGGACATTCCGCGCCAGGCTCGCGAACTGTACAAGATCAACCGTATCCGCCTGATCGAGGATGCCAACTACCAGGCCTCGCCCTTGATTCCCAGCCACAACCCTCGCACCGGCAAGCCTCTGGACATGAGCTTCGCGGCCCTGCGCAGCGTCTCGCCCGTGCACCTGCAGTACATGCGCAACATGGGCACGCTGGCGTCGATGTCGGTGTCGATCATGGTCGATGGCAAGCTCTGGGGGCTGGTGTCCTGCCACCACCAACAGCCGCGCGCCCTGGATTTCCGCACCCGCGCCGCCTGCGAACTGCTGGGCAGTGTACTGTCGCTGCAGATCGAGGCCCACGAGGCACACTGCGCGACCCGCACCCTGCTCGACTTGCGCCAACGTATCGTGCACATGCTTTCGGCCATGGCCGACTACGACAGCGTCAGCGACGGGCTGCTCAGCCTGCCCGATGTGCTGCTGGATTTCGTCGGCGCCAGCGGTGCCGCAATCATCAGCGCCGAACGTTGCGACCTGATCGGCCACGCGCCGCCCGAAGCGCTGGTCAATGAACTGGTGCAATGGCTGTCCAGACGCGGTGACGATGGCGTGTTCAGCAGCGACAACCTGGGCCGCGACATCCCCGAGCTGCCCGCCCTGGCCGAACACGCTGGCGGCGTGCTGGCGGTGGCCATCTCCCAGATTCATTCGCACTATTTGCTGTGGTTCCGCCCCGAGCAGGTGCGCACGGTCAACTGGGCCGGCCAACCGCTCAAGGAGGTCAGCGCCCAGGGCAACCTCAGCCCACGGCACAGCTTCGACAGCTGGCAGGAAGAGGTCAGCGGCTTCTGCGCCGCCTGGGACCCGTTGGTCATCGATGGCGTGGCTGAACTGCGCACCGCTGTGCTGGGCATCGTGCTGCGCAAGGCCGAGGAACTGGCGCAACTGAGCGGTGAACTGCAGCGCTCGAACAAAGAGCTCGAGGCCTTCTCCTACAGCGTCTCCCACGATCTACGCGCCCCACTGCGGCACATTGCCGGCTACTCCGAACTGCTCAGCGAAGTCGAGGGCGAAGGTCTGTCCGAACGCGGCCAGCGTTTCCTCAAGCACATCGGCGAGGCCGCGCATTTCGCCGGCACACTGGTGGACAACCTGCTCAATTTCTCGCAGATGGGCCGCTCGGCCCTGCGTCTTTCGGATGTCGACCTCAATGCGCTGGTCGACAACATCCGCCTGGAATTCGCCCCGGATTACAGCGGCCGCGAGATTGTCTGGGAGATCGCGCGCCTGCCCAAGGTGATCGCCGATCCTGCCTTCATCAATCTGGTGCTGCAGAACCTGATCGCCAACGCGATCAAATACACCCGCGGGCGCGAGCCTGCACGCATCGAGATCGGTGCACACGAGCACGCAGACCGAATCGAGATCTTCGTGCGCGACAACGGCGTGGGCTTCGACATGACCTACGCCAGCAAGCTCTTCGGCGTCTTCCAGCGTCTGCACCGTATGGAAGACTTCGAAGGCACCGGCATCGGACTTGCCAGCGTGCGCCGCATCATCGAGCGGCACGATGGTGAAGTCTGGGCCGAGGGGGAGGTCGACAAGGGTGCCACCTTCCATTTCGCCCTGCCTGTCATCCGTTAACACCTGAGGTAACCGTACTCATCATGCTCAAACCGATCCTGCTGGTCGAAGACAACCCCCGGGACCTGGAGCTGACGCTCCTGGCCCTGGAACGCAGCCAGTTGGCCAACGAAGTCATTGTCCTGCGCGATGGCGCCGATGCCCTCGACTACCTGCTGCGGCGTAACGCCTACGCGACACGCGACGACGGCAATCCGGCGGTGCTGCTGCTCGACCTCAAATTGCCAAAAGTCGACGGCCTGGAAGTGCTCAAGGAGGTGCGCGCCACGCCAGAACTGCGCAGCATTCCCACCGTCATGCTGACCTCCTCGCGTGAAGAACCCGACTTGCTGCGCGCCTATGAGCTGGGTGTCAACGCGTACGTGGTCAAGCCGGTGGAGTTCAAGGAGTTCGTCGCCGCCATTTCCGAGCTCGGGGTGTTCTGGGCCGTGCTCAACGAACCACCGCCCGGCTCGCTGCGCCTGAACCGGCGTGGCAGCAACTGAAGGCGCCGACGATGCAAGCCACTTCGCTGAAACTGCTGATGGTCGAAGACAGTTCGATGGATGCCGAGCTGAGCCTGTTGCGCCTGGAGCGCAGTGGTTTTCAGGTCCAGTCGCACCTGGTGTTCGACCATGCCGGGGTGGAGCACGCGCTGCTTGAGGGCAGCTACGACCTGATTCTCTGCGACTGCGTCCTGCCCGGTTCCTCCGGCACCGATGTGCTGGCCATCGCCCAGCGCCTGGCACCGGACGTGCCCTTCATCTTCCTGTCCGGCATCTATGGTGAAGAGCACGCGGTGGAGATGATCCGCCTGGGCGCCACCGACTATGTACTGAAGAAAAACCTGCCGCTGCTGCCCAAGGCCGTGCGCCGAGCCCTGACCGAGGTGCAGGAGCGCCAGCGGCGGCGCCGTGCCGAGGAAGCGCTGGCCGATGTCGAGGCACGTGCGCGCATTGCCATCGACGCCGCCGGCATGGGCACCTGGGACTACCGCCCGCAGGAAGACCTGCTGCTGTGGGACAACCGTTGCAAGGCCCTGTTCGGTCTGCCAGCCGACGCGGAGATGAGTCTGGAGGTGTTCTACGCCGGCATTCACCCCGAAGATCGGCCCCATGTCAGCCAAGCCGTGGAACTGGCGATGCAGCCAGACAGCGACGGCCACTACCGCGCCGAATTCCGCATCGCCGCTCCCGGCAACCTGGAACCGCACTGGCTGCTGTCCACCGGGCAGGCACAGTTTGTCGATGGCCGCTGCGTGCGTTTTTCCGGTGTGCTGCAGGACATCCACCAGCAACGCCTGGCCACCCAGGCGCTCAAGCAGCTCAATGAAATGCTCGGCGAACGGGTCGAGCGCCGCACCCGCGAGCGCGACCGTGCCTGGGAGCTGTCGCAGGACCTGCTCGCGGTGCTGAACAAGGACCTGACGCCAGTGGCACTGAACCCGGCATGGGAGGCGGTACTGGGCATCAGCCGCGAACGCCTGAGCCAGACGTCGCTGCTGCACCTGTTGCCCGAAGCCGAGCAGGAGGCCTTTCTCGAAGAGCTGGCCGCCCTCGCCCATGGCCGCACCAGCGCCCGTTTCATCGGCCGTATCCAGCATGCCGGCGGGCAGCAGCGCTGGCTGTCCTGGGTGGTGGTGCCGGAAGACACGCTGTTGTACGTGGTCGCCCGTGACATCAGCAGCGAGCGCGAATCGGCGCTGGGGTTGGCCGAGGCCAACCGCCGCCTGCGTGACCAGATCATCGAGCGCGAACGCATCGAAGCGGCCCTGCAGCAGATGCAACGCCTGGAAGCGGTGGGCCAACTCACTGCGGGCGTGGCCCATGACTTCAATAACCTGTTGACCGTGATCCTCACCGGCACCAGCTTCGTCGAGCGCGACCTCGACAAAGGCGACCTGGCCAAGGCGCGCAGTCGCCTGAAGCATGTGCGCGAAGCCGGCGAGCGCGGGGCCAAGCTTACCTCGCAGTTACTGGCCTTCTCGCGCCGCCAGCGCCTGGAACCCGTGCCGCTGCACCTCAACCACACCCTGGCCGGCCTCGAGGAACTGCTGCGGCGCACCCTGGGCGGCAATATCTCGGTGCGCCTGGATCTGGACAGCAGCCTGTGGCAGGCCCTGACCGACCCGACCCAGACCGAGATGATCATCCTCAACCTGGCGATCAACGCCCGCGACGCCATGCCAACCGGCGGCCAGTTGACCCTCTCGACCCGCAACATACGCATCGAGGCCCTCGCCCAGCGCCCGGAAGACCCCGAGCCTGGCGAGTACGTGATGCTGTCGATCCGCGACACCGGTTGCGGCATGAGCGAAGAGGTGGTGGCCAGGGTCTTCGAACCGTTCTTCACCACCAAGGATATCGGCAAGGGCTCGGGCCTGGGCCTGGCTCAGGTGTTCGGCTTCGCCAAGCAGTCAGGGGGCGGCGTACACATCGACACAGCGCCCGGGCTCGGTACGAAGGTCAGTGTCTACCTGCCGGCGGTCAAGCACGTCGATCTTAAGGAGCCGCAGACGCTCGCAGTGCCGCAAGGTACATCGCTCAACGGTCACGACCGAGTGGTGCTGCTGGTGGATGACGATCACCTGGTCCGCGACATGATCGGTGATGTGCTGCGCCTGCACGGCTACCAGGTACGCCAGGCCCACAGTGGCGAGCAGGCCTTGGCCTTGCTCGACGAACGCATCGATCTGCTGCTCACCGACTTCGCCATGCCCGAGTTCAACGGCGCCCAGTTGGCCCATGCTGCACGCGAGCGCTACCCTCGCCTGCCCGTGGTGTTTCTCACTGGCTACGCCGAACTGGAAGGGCTGGAGTTGCCCGGCAGCCTGGTCATGCAGAAGCCCGTGCAAGCCGAAGACCTGACCCGGGCACTGAACGATTTGCTGGGGGGAGCGGAATAAGCCAGGATGGCGCGCCATGCGCGCGCCACCTGACGAGCAGACACAAAAAATCGCCAGGCTGACTTGCAGGCTGGACGCTTGAGAATGCTTGGAAATAATGGCAGGGGCGGCTGGATTCGAACCAACGCATGGCAGGATCAAAACCTGCTGCCTTACCGCTTGGCGACGCCCCTGTATCGAATTCGCTGACAGCTACGTGTGTTGCTGTGCTGGAATGGGCCGCACTTTACCAACATTCTTTTCGGCTGGGAACCCCCGAGTTGAAAAAAATTGCCGGAAAACAGCAAGTTAGTGTCCTCTACTCTAAGGTGATCCAACCACACCCGTTGCCTTGGGCGCCACTCGCCCTTGAAAGGGTTGGCACAGGCAACCGTCTGTCGGTTTTTTTCCGCCTCGCTTCAACGCATGCGCCTTTACCCATTCCAAGCAAGTAACCACCGCTTGCGCATCACAAGGAGGGCGCCATGCCAGTTTCACACGACCTGTATCAGGACCTGCACTACCCACGCGAAATCGTTCAACAGCGACGTCAGCAGGACAAGACACTGGATCGCCTGCTGGACGACTACGTGGACCTCGACAACCAGGTGCTGGCTGCCGAGTCGATTTCAGCGGGCAACTTTGTGGACGAAGACCTGCGCCACCTCAAGGAAAAGCGCCTGGCCGTCAAGTTCATGATCGAACGGCAGCTGGAGCGCAAGGCCTGATCGGCGACCTATCGCGCCATGCGATCACTGTGGCGCACATTCTCGACTGGTCAAACGACGCAGGCTCGCGCAAGCTGCGTCTGCCCTCGTCATTCGGAGCCGTCGCCTTGTCCGCCTGGATTCAAAACCCCCTGCGCCACCTCGGCCAGCGCCTGCGTACCTGCCCCCCAATCGACACTACGCTGCTGACGCACTTCCAGGGCAAGGCCCGCGAATGCGGCTATACCCTGAGCGAAGGCCAACACCGGGTGATCGAGGCCATGGCCACGCAACTGGCCGCCCTCGAACAGGGCCAGGCACGCAGCCTGTACCTGCATGGCTCGGTCGGCCGAGGCAAGAGCTGGCTGCTCGACGGGTTCTTCCAGACCGTGCCGACCACAGCGAAACGCCGCCTGCACTTTCATGATTTCTTCGCCCGCCTGCACGAAGGCATGCACCGCCACCGCGCCCTGGACGATGCGCTGGGGGCCACCCTGGATGCGTTGCTCGGCGATTGCCAGGTGCTGTGCTTCGACGAATTCCACGTCCACGACATTGGCGATGCAATGCTGCTCACCCGCTTGTTCGGTGCACTGTTCGAGCGGGGTGTGTTCTTGCTGGTAACGTCCAACTACGCCCCGGAAGGGCTGCTGCCCAACCCGCTGTATCACGAGCGCTTCCTGCCGGTGATACGCCTGATCAACAGCCGCATGCAGGTGCTGGAGGTTGGCGGCGACACCGATTTTCGCAGCCTGCCGGCCAACCGCGAGCAACAGCGCTTCACCCAGGGCCACTATGTCTGGCCAGCCGATGCCACGCAGCGCCAGATCCTTGCCGTGCCCGCCGCACAGGCACTCACGCTGGAGGTGAATCGCCGTCCGCTGCGCGCGCTGCACAGCCATGAACGACAGGTGATGTTCGCCTTCGACGACTTGTGCGAACAGCCCACCGCGGTCATCGACTACCTGGCCCTGGCCGAACGTTTCGACCACTGGATCATCGATGGCCTGGATGATCTGTCAACCTGTTCACTGGCGGCGCAGCAGCGCTTCGTCAACCTGATCGATGTGCTGTACGACCAGGACAAATCGCTGCTGGTGCTGGGCAAGCGTAGCCTGGAGCAAAGCCTGGGCGGGGCGATCAACGACCTGATGCGCACCCGCAGCCGGCTGGGGCAACTTCAGCAGATGGGGCCTGCGGCCTGATGGGCCGCGCCTGCCGGTGACACCGCGGCCTTATCCCGCCCGCGGCAGGTCCGCCAGCACACCCTCTATCTCAGGCAGTACCGCCGGGTCATCCAGCGTGGACGGCGCCACGTAGTCCACGCCATCGGCAATCTTGCGCAGCACCGCACGCAGGATCTTGCCCGAGCGTGTCTTGGGCAGGCGCTTGACCAGACGCACTCGATTGAAACAAGCCAGCGCCCCGATCTGCTCGCGCACCTTGGCCACCAGTTCGGCCTGCAACTGTTGTTCGGCAATGCCCTGCCCGTCCTTGAGCACCACCAGCGCCAGCGGTACCTGGCCCTTGATCTCGTCGTGCACGCCGATCACCGCGCACTCGGCCACCGCGGGATGCTGCGCCACCAGGTCCTCCATCTCGCCGGTGGACAGCCGATGCCCGGAGACGTTGATCACATCATCGGTGCGCCCCATGATGTAGACGAAGCCATCATCGTCCAGGTATCCGCCGTCACCGGTGTGGTAATAGCCCGGATAGCTGTGCAGGTAGGCTTGCAGGTAGCGTGGGTGGTCGCCCCAGAGCGTCTGGCTGCAACCTGGCGGCAACGGCAAGGCGATCACGATGGCGCCCTGCTGGTTCGGTCCCAAGGGGCGCCCCTCATCGTCCAGCACCTGGACGTGATAGCCCGGCACCGCGCGATTGCTCGATCCCGGGCGCGCAGCGCTGCCCTCGAGCCCCACGCACGGCGCGGTAACCGGCCAGCCGGTCTCGGTCTGCCACCAATGATCGTGCACAGGTTTGCCACTGACCCGCTCCAGCCACTGGTGCGTGCTGGAGTCGAGTTTCTCGCCGGCAAGGAACAACTGACGCAGCGAACCCAGGTCATGACGGCGGATCAGTTCGCCGTCCGGATCTTCCTTGCGGATCGCACGCATGGCGGTCGGTGCGCAGAACAGTGCATTGACCTTGTACTGCTCGACCACCCGCCAGTACGCCGAGGCATCCGGGGTGCGAATCGGCTTGCCTTCGTAGAACACCGTGGTGCAGCCGCTCATCAACGGCCCGTAGACGATCAGCGAATGGCCGACCACCCAGCCCACGTCGGAAATCCCCCACCACACATCGCCCGCCTGCATACCGTAGACGTGACGCATGGCGTAGCACAGCGCGACCGCATTGCCGCCATTCTCACGCACGATGCCCTTGGGTTTTCCGGTGGTGCCGGAGGTGTACATGATGTACAGCGGGTCGCCTGCGTCCAGTTCGACCGGCGCCACCGGCTCGGCATCGGCCACCGCCGCCTGCCAGTCCAGGTCGCGCCCAGGCTGCAGCTGCGCGCGGGCCTGGGGACGTTGCAGCACCAGCACATGCCCAGGCTGGTGCCGGGCCAGTTGCAGGGCGCGATCGACCAGCGGCTTGTATTCGATCACCCTGTCGAACTCGAGGCCACAGGACGCGGTGAGCAGCAGGGTCGGACGCGCATCGTCGATACGCAGGGCCAATTCGTTGGCGGCAAAACCGCCGAACACCACCGAGTGCACCGCGCCGATCCGCGCGCAGGCCAGCATGGCCATGGCTGCCTGCGGCACCATGGGCATGTAGATGATCACGCCATCACCCTTGCCCACGCCAAGCGCGCGCAGCAGACCGGCAAGGCGCGCGACCTCGTCGCGCAGTTGAAGGTAGGTGAAGGTCAGCGCAGCGCCCGTCACAGGCGAGTCGTAGATCAGCGCCAACTGCTCACCGCGGCCTTGCTCGATCTGATGGTCCAGGGCCAGGTAGCTGCTGTTCAGGCGCCCGTCAGCAAACCAGCGGTGAGTGCCGTCCGGGTTGTCCTGCAGGGTGAGGGTGGGCTTGCGGTGCCAGGCGAGCTGCTCGGCCTGGGCTTGCCAGAAGCTGGCGGGATCGGTGATGGAATGCGCGTAGCTGTGCTGATAGGTCATTGGTTCGCAACCCGGTACTTGTTGTTATTGAAGGGCGAGCCTTGAGTATGGACCGGCATTGCGCCCCTGCCATCGGACTTAAGTCGCAACCCTTGTGCAGATTTGCAATGGCCTGGCGCAGCTCTAGAATGGCGCCCTTTCCAAGCCATAGGCACGCACCATGCACAGCCTCGAAGACCTCAAAGCCGGCCGACTCCAAGGCATCACCCGCCTTGACCTGTGCGAAGGCCTGACCTGTTTCCCGCCAGAGATCTTCACGCTCGCAGACACACTCGAGGTGCTGAACCTGACCGGCAACGCCCTCTGCGCATTGCCCGACGACCTGCACCGACTGACCCGGCTGAAAGTGCTGTTCTGCTCGGAAAACCGCTTCACCCACCTGCCCCACGGCATCGGCCGCTGCACGCGCCTGGAAACCGTGGGCTTCAAGAGCAACCGCATCAGCCAGGTCGATGCGCAGGCGCTGCCAGCCAGCCTGCGCTCGCTGGTACTGACCGACAACCTGCTCGAAACCCTGCCGCAACAGATTGGCGAGTGCACCCACCTGCAGAAGCTGATGCTCGCAGGCAACCGCCTGACCGACCTGCCCGAGAGCCTCGCCCGTTGCGAACGCCTGGAACTGCTGCGCGTCGCCAGCAACCGTCTGACGGCCCTGCCCGATTGGCTGTTGCACATGCCGCGCCTGGCATGGCTGGCCTATGCCGACAACCCGCTGCCCCAGGCGCTGCGGGCGCCCACGGTAGAGACCGCCGCCCAGCCTATCGACTGGGCGGATCTCACACTGGGCGAAGAGCTCGGCCGTGGTGCTTCGGGCGTGATTCACCTGGCGCATTGGCGCGCACAGCAGGCACCGGTAGCGGTCAAGCTGTACAAGGGCGAGATCACCAGCGATGGCTCGCCCCTGGCAGAGATGAGCGCCTGCCTGGCAGCGGGCGACCACCCGCAACTGGTGCGGCTGCTCGGGCGCATCGACAACCATCCCCAGCGTCGCCCTGCGCTGGTGATGCAACTGATCGATCCGAGCTGGTTCAACCTTGCAGGCCCACCGAGCCTGGACAGTTGCACCCGCGATCGCTACCCCGCAGAGCGCCACTTCAGCCTGGACGCTGTGCAACACCTGCTGGCGGGTGTCGCTTCGGTGGCCGCGCACCTGCATACACAGGGCCTGAACCATGGCGACCTGTATGCCCACAATATCCTCTGCGCAGCAGCCGGTGACTGCCTGCTCGGGGACTTCGGCGCGGCATCGTTCCACTCGCCGGCTGCAGGCGCGGCTGGCGAGGCCATCGAGCGCCTGGAGGTGCGCGCCTTCGGTATTCTCATCGACGAACTGCTGGACTGCTGCGAAGAAGACGACACCCGGCTACGCGCCCTGGCCGCGCACTGCCAGCAAGCGGATGTGCTGCGACGCCCAGCGTTCGCCGAGGTCATCGAGGCGCTGCGCAGCCATTGAGAGCACGGGGGCCTTGGATCATTTACCTGCCCCAATCCGGTGCAAAGCCCCTAGAATGACGCACTGACCCACAGCCGAGCACCCAATGGACATCGATCAGGCCCGTACCTTTCTGGAAATCGTGCGCTGCGGCAGCCTGGTGGCCGCAGCCGAGCGCCTGTTCGTCTCACAGACTGCCATTTCGGCCCGAGTGCAGCGCCTGGAGCAACAACTCGGCTGTCAGCTGTTCGTGCGCAGCCGCAACGGCGCCAGCTTGACCGGCGACGGCGAGGCCTTCGTCACCTACGCCAACCAACTGGTACACACCTGGGAAGCGGCACGCCGTGACCTGCCGCTGCCACAGGGCTGCCAGAAGGTCCTGCACCTGGGGGGCGAGGTGAGCCTGGGCAATCCGCTGATGCTCGATTGGGTCAGCGCACTGCATGGGGCCCTGCCCGACCATGCGATCCGCAGCGAAGTGAGCGACGGCGAAGCGTTGCTGCGCAAAGTGGAAATGGGCTTGCTGGATGCGGCGCTGGTCTATCAACCGACCTATGTCCCGGGGTTGCAAGTCGAACAGTTGATGGAAGAAAAGCTGATCCGCATCCGCCGCGTCGACCTGCCCGAGCCTTACATCTATGTCGACTGGGGCGAAGCCTTCCGACGCCAGCACGATGCGGCCCTGCCCCACTGCGCGCGGCCGGCGCTGAGCTTCAACCTCGGCCCCCTGGCGCTGCAGTTCATCCTCGACCAGGGCGGCAGCGGCTATTTCCGTACCCGTGTGGTGCAGGCCTATCTGGATAGCGGCGTGCTGGAGCGCGTGCCACAGGCGCCGGAGTTCACCTACCCGACGTTCCTGGTCTATGCCCGTGAACGTGACAGCGAGGCGCTGCAACAGGCGCTCGCGCTGCTGCGCCGTCAGGTGGCCGACGGCGCCAGCGACTGGTCACAACGCTGGGACCCGCTGGTCTGAGCGCTGCGTTGCAGCGTTGAGCAAATGACGTTTCAGGCCGGCGATAAGGTCGGTCTGGGTGATCACTCCAACCAGTCGCCCGTCGTCCAGCACCGGCAAGCAGTGCAATCCGTGCTCGCTGAGCAGCGGCAGGAGGCGCTCCAATGGATACTCGCTACCCACGCTGACCACTTGGCGGCTCATGACCTGCGCCATGCGTGTCGACGGGCGACGGAACAGGCCTCGCCAACTGAAGCGCCCCCGGGCCATCGCCGGGCCAACCAGGTCGCTGAGGCTGACGATACCGACCAAACGCCCGTGCTCCAGCACCGGAAGCGTCTTCAGGTGATGGCCGGCGAGCATCTTCCAGGCCTGTTCCAGGGTCGTGTCCGGCGAGGCGAACTGTACGTCGCGGGACATCACCGCGGCCGCCGTGATCCCGCCCAGGCTGCGCTGCAGGGCGTGCTGCTCGGTGGCCAGGATGATACGTTCGAGTTCATCGCGGGTGACATCGACAAACTCCCCCAGCTCCTCCAGCGCCAGATCCAGGTCTTCTGCGCTGATGCCGACGCGTGCACCGGGCAGTGGGTCATGGGTGTGATGCGGGTCTTTGCGCGGTACGGCGCCCTTGGGATAACGCACCCCGGTCAGGCGGTTGTAGAGCACCGCCACGGCCACCAGAATCAATGCGTTGAGCAGCACTGGCTCGAGCAAATGGTCGCCCATCGCCACCAGCCCTGGGTCAGCCAGCACCACGCTGGCCGCCACACCGCCGCCCGGAGGGTGCAGGCAACGCAACCCGCACATCAGCAGCAGCGAGCCACCCAGGGCCGCTGCGGCCACCCAGAGCTCGCTGCCCAGGCCCTGGCGCATCGCCAACCCGAGGATCCCGGCCAGGGCATAGCTGCCGAGCACCGGCCAGGGCTGCGCCAGCGGGCCGGAATGCACAGCGAACACCAGTACCGCCGAGGCAGCCAACGGGCCAAGCAGGTGCAGGGCGACGGAAGGGCCGTACGCCATGCTGCACAGCCATCCGGCGAGGAACAGACCCAGCAGCGCGCCGACAGCGGCACGCAGCCACTCCCGCGGAGGAATATTCAAAGGCGCCGGTAACAGGCGCAGCAGACGGTTTTCAGAACGCGAGGCAGGCATCGAATCAAGCGCAATCGTATTGGAACAGTAAAAAGAAAGCCCAGCCGAGAGGGTCTGGGCCCTGCATTACCAAGGCAATGACAATGGGCTCCGTCCGTGGAGAGATGGAAACCGGAGGGTTTCGTGGCGGGGATTGTGCCGAACGCACCGTTTTGGGGCCAATTCAAAAAAATGCGTCTGGACTGCAATTTTTTTGCTGGATCTGCCCTTGATCGATCACTCAAGGGCCAAGAGGCGTGTCAGCGCCCCTTGCGTGGCAACTCGATGCTGACGCGCAGCCCTCCCAGCGGGCTCTCGAGCAAGGTGATCCGCCCTTCCCAGGCCTCAACGATGTCCCGCACGATGCCCAGCCCCAGGCCATGCCCGTCCACCTGCTCGTCGAGCCGCGACCCGCGCTCCAGCACCTGCTCCCGTGCCTCACCGGGAATCCCTGGCCCGTCGTCGTCGACCCAGAGCCGGTAACCCTCGGCAGTTGCCTCGATACCCAGGCGTACCTCGCTGTCAGCCCATTTGCAGGCGTTGTCCAGCAGGTTGCCCAGCAGCTCCAGCAGGTCCTCGCGGTCCCAGGGCAGCAACATCCCCGGTGGTACATCACGCGCCAGCAGCAGCCCCTCGCCATGGATCATACCCAGCGTGGAGAGCAGGCCAGGCAGCTCCGCATCGCAGTCGAACTGCGCGCCTGGCAAGGCATCGCCCGCCAGGCGTGCGCGGTTCAGTTCACGGGCCAGGCGCTGCTGAATCTGCTCCAGTTGTTCGCGCAGTTGCGCCTGCACTTCAGGCAGATCGCGCAGGCGCTCGCTCGACGCCAGGCTCAGCAGCACCGCCAGAGGGGTCTTCAGGGCATGACCGAGGTTACCTAGCGCGTTGCGTGAGCGACGCAGGCTGTCTTCGGTGTGCGCCAGCAGGTGGTTGACCTGGTCCACCAGCGGTTGCAGTTCACTGGGCACCTGGGCATCGAGTTGGGAGCGCTGCCCCTGTTGCAATTGGGCGATCTGCTGACGGGCGCGCTCCAGCGGACGTAACGAGCGGGTCACGGTGATGCGCTGCAGGACCAGGATCAACAGCAGCGCCAGCACACCCATGCCCAGGCCGATCTGCTGCAAGCGCCTGAACCCCTCGCGTACGGGTGAATAATCCTGAGCGACGCTGATCGAAATATCCTGACCCAGGCGCCGGTAATCTCCGCGATAGGCCAACAGTTGCTGGCCTTCCGGGCCTAGCTCATGGCCATCCTCCAGCCCCGGGCGCGCGAGCTTGGGCATGTCCAGGTCCCATAGCGAACGGGAGCGCCAGGTGCCCTGCTCGAAATCGATGCGAAAGTAATACCCTGAAAACGGCCGTTGATAGGCCGCCGAGATACGCCGCTCGTCCAGTTGCAGGCCGTTGGGGCCACGGACCAGCGCCACCAGCAGGTTCTCGCTCTCCTTGCGCAGCCCGGCTTCGAGATAGCGCTGCAACCCGGCCTCGAACAACCACAGGGTCACCTGCGCCACCGCCACGCCGACCACCACCAGCACGGCCACCAGGCCGAGGCTCAGCCGTGCCTGGATCGACTTCACCCGTTGCTGCTCCCGGCGTAGACATAGCCCTGGCCGCGACGGGTCTCGATCACGCTGCGCCCCAGCTTGCGCCGCAGGTGATTGACGTGCACCTCGAGCACGTTGGAGTCACGCTCGGTTTCCCCGTCGTAGAGATGCTCGGCCAAGTGGCTCTTGGACAGGACCTGCTGCGGGTGCAGCATGAAATAGCGCAGCAGGCGAAACTCGGCGGCGGTCAGTTGCACATCCACCCCCTCGCGCACGACGCACTGACGCCCTTCGTCCAGGTGCAGGCCCGCCGCCTCCAGGCGCGGCTGGTTGGCCAGGCCACGGGCACGGCGCAGCAGGGCCTGGATGCGCAGTTGCAGTTCTTCGGGGTGGAAGGGTTTGGTGAGGTAGTCGTCGGCCCCGGCCTTCAGCCCTTCGATGCGTTCGGCCCAGGAACCGCGAGCGGTGAGAATGAGCACGGGGATGGCCAGCGCAGCGGCACGCCACTGCGTCAGTACCTCCAACCCCGGCAGACCGGGCAGGCCGAGGTCGAGGATGATCAGGTCATAGGGCTCACTCTGCCCCTGGTAGACCGCGTCACGACCGTCGGCCAGCCAGTCCACGGCATAGCCCTGGCGTTGCAGGCTGGCGATCAATTCGTCGGCCAGAGGCACATTGTCCTCGACAAGCAACAGGCGCATTCAGTCGTCTTCCTCGTCCTTGATCAAAACGCCGGTACGGGCGTCGTACTTGATTTCACGCACCACACCGGCCGGGGTCAGCAGTTCGACCTCGTACTCGTAACGGCCGTGCTTCTCTTCCAGCTCGGCCTCCAGCAAACGCGCCCCGGGGTAGCGCCCCAGGGCTGCGTCGAGCAATTGCTCAAGCGGGAGGATGATGCCCTGCTGTCGCAGTTCCAAGGCTTCGTCCTGGTCCAGGTCGCGGGCGGTCGCCGGCGAGCAGGCGACCCATAATGCCAGTGCCAGACAGGGCACCGCTCGCGGCAGGGTGTTCATCAGTTGTCTCGTTCGTCCTTCAGCACTTCACCAGTCTTGGCGTCCAGGGCCACGTCCCATTCGACGTTCTGCGCATCGCGCAGTTCGACCTTGTAGACATAGCGGCCGTATTCGTCTTCGAGCTCGGAATCGGTCACGGTCGAGCCGGGATGCTTGGCCACGGCGGCGGCCTTGAGCTCATCCAGAGACTTGATGGTCTTGGCATTGACCAGTTTGACCACTTCGTCGGGCTGCACGTCCTTGGCGAAGGCGGCAGTGGCACCGAAGGTCAGGGCAGCGGCGGTGAACAGGGCAGTCAACGTTTTCATAGGGTCTCTCCATCGAGGTGCGTATGTTGTCTACGGGGTTAAGATTAACCACCGGTCCTTAACTCAACCTGAAAACAGCTGGCGACATGATAGCGCCGTTCGCAGCCTCCGAGCGCCCGTCGAACCCCATTTGCCTATAATGCGTCCTTGCCCTTCAAGAGACAGCCATGAGCGCCATCCATATCAAGTATCCCGCCCTGACCTTCAAGGCCGGCCGACGCGCCCTGGCGCAGATCCGCGAGCGCGGCCTGCGGGCTGTCGATGTCGGAGTGCTGCCGGGCGCGGCCGGCGGCCCCAAGCCGCTGGGTATTCAGGGTCTGGACCTGGCACTGTTCGGCCAGTTGCTGCCTTCGGCACCGCGGCAGCGCTCGCTGATCGGCGCCTCGATCGGCTCCTGGCGCTTTGCCAGCGCCTGCCTGGACGACCCCGTGGCCGGCCTGCGGCGCCTGGGCGAGCTGTATACCGAGCAGGATTTCGCCAAGGGGGTGACGCCCGCGCAGATCAGCCAGAGCTGCCAGCGCATGCTCGACGATCTGCTACAGGGCCGTGACGGCCAGATCCTGGCCAATCCGAACTATCGCCTGAATATCCTGGTGGTGAAGAGCCATGGCCAGCTTGCCCATGATCACCCCGCGCGGCTGGGCATGGGCCTGTCCTCGGTGATTGCCAGCAACCTGCTCGGGCGTTCGCGCCTGGCCCGTCACTTCGAACGCATCATCCTGCATGACGGCCGTAGCGCACCACCACTGGACGCATTGACCGACTTTCCCTCGCGCTGCCTGCCCCTGGACCTGGGCAACCTGCGACAGGCGCTGCTCGCGTCGGGCTCGATCCCGATGGTGATGGAGGGCGTGCGCGATATTCCCGGCGCTGGCAACGGCACCTACCGTGACGGCGGCCTGCTGGACTACCACCTCGACCTGCCCTATCGAGGCGACGACCTGGTGCTCTATCCGCACTTCACCGACAAGGTCGTGCCCGGCTGGTTCGACAAGGCCCTGCCCTGGCGTCGCGGCGATGCCACACGCCTGCACAATGTGCTGCTGATGACGCCATCGCCGCAGTACCTGGCCGCCCTGCCCTATGGCAAGCTGCCGGACCGCAACGACTTCAAGCGTTTCATGGGGGATGCGCCGACTCGCAAGCGCTATTGGTACAAGGCCATCGCCGAAAGCCAGCGCCTGGGCGACGAGCTGCTGGAACTGGTCGCCACCGGGCGGCTGCATGAACGGTTGCAAGCCTTGTAGCAAGCATGCTGGTAGACTGCGCGCATTCTTGATTCACACAGAGTTCTGCCAGCGTGGAAATTTTCAAAGAGTTCACCTTCGAGTCCGCTCACCGCCTGCCCCACGTCCCCGAAGGACACAAATGCGGTCGCCTGCACGGCCATTCGTTCAAGGTCGCCCTGCACCTGACTGGCCCGCTCGACCCGCACACCGGCTGGATCCGCGACTTCGCCGAGGTCAAGGCGATCTTCAAGCCGATCTACGATCGCCTCGACCACAACTACCTGAACGACATTCCCGGCCTGGAAAACCCGACCAGCGAAGTGATCGCCAAGTGGATCTGGGAACAGGTCAAGCCGCTACTGCCGGAACTATCGAAAGTGCGTATCCACGAGACCTGCACCAGTGGTTGCGAATACACCGGCGACTGACCACTCGGCCGTCAGGGCTGTGGGTTGGGATGAGGCGGAACGCCAGACTGACTGACAATCAGCGTAAAGCCGCCGCGCTTGCCGATCTGGTCATTGAGGTAGGCGATATTCTCCACCTGACGCCTGACGTGGCGTCCCTTCGGGCTGTAGAGCGTCAGGTTCGGCAACACATCGTTGTCACGCAATGCTGCGGGGTTCAGGCCCGGAATATGCCACAGGGGCGTTCGCTGTGCAGATGTAAGGGTGTATAGCGGAGTGGTCAACTGAATCGGTGGGTCAATAGGCAGCTCGAACGAAGCCCCGATAGGGTCGTTGATCTGGACCCTGGCCGGCTCGTCCACGTTCACGCCCGCTGGCGAGTCGGCGCTATAGAACCCCAGGTAGCCGTTGCGACTGGTGTCGAGCCAGTAGTCGAGCTCGGGCCAGGCATGCGCGTTGCGCCCTTCGTAGGCGGGACGGATCTCGTACACATAGCCGTCGGCATGGCGGTAGACACCGAACCAGAAGCAGTCACTCACATAGCGTTTGTGTGCGTCCTTGCCGAACAAGCCTTCGAGCAGAAACGACTGGATCATCTCCTCGCCGTAGTCCCAACTGGTGATCAACCAGCCATCGTCTCCATTCCAGTCATCGAACTCGACCCAGAACGGCCGGAACATGTCACTGTCCTCTTTCCATTGGCCGACGGTAACAGGGCGATCATGAAGCTGCCATTGGCAACGCGCGTTGAAACTCAGCAGGGGTTGAAACTCGAGACTGGACATACGGCGCTCCTTGAAGTGAGGGAGCGTCAACGCTAAATAGTGCGAGCGCGGCGCAGCAGCCTGAAGCCTTACCCCAGCGACTGCTGCAGGAAAGCAGGCGCGATGTAGCGCTGGTAATGGGCCTCGGAAAGCAGGAAGAACTCCCGGTCGATGGCATCGCGCAACTGAGGCAGCTCCCATTCGCGGAACTCCGGCAGCAGGGCCATGCCGTAGGCTTCCAGGTCACGGATCATGCGGGCACCGCGGGCGATCAACTGGTAGGCCCAGCAGTATTCGGACTGGTGTGCAAGAAAGCGGATCGAGCGCTGTTCGAGCTGCTCGCGCAAACGGTCTTTGTCGAACACTTCAAGCTTGGCCATCATCACCTGCACCAGCAACTGCTCCAGGCGCAGCCAGACGGCACGCTTCTGCTCCTCGTCATAACCGTTCCAATTGATCACTTCATGGTGAAAGCGCTTGCAGCCACGGCAGACGGTGTCTCCGTAGACAGTTGAGCAAAGGCCGACGCAAGGGGTCTTGATGGACTGGTTGGGCATGGAAAAACAACGGCTTGGCGGTGGAACACGGCGTCATGTTAGCCCTTTGTCTAACCGGGGTCACTCGTTAAAGTCATCGTCGGCAACTTACCTTCCGTGTTTTTTTGCCGTAGAATCATCCCGCCTTTTCAAGGCAACAATGTCCGTTGGAAGCTGTTTTCAAAGCGTCACGAGCACAGTTCATCCGGTAGAACGGTGTTGGCCCAGGCCATGCTCCCCGCATGGCCCGCGCCAACCCCTCATCAACGCTCCGTTCTACAGGCGTAAAACTTTGAAAGCAGCTTCTGTAAGGATTCTCTGCGACCCTGGCTGGACGGCTCAAAAAGCCGTGATCCGCGCATGGGTGCAGGGAATGCTGGATGAGCGTCCCGGACTCCCTTTAGGGACCACTGATGAGGGTAATAACTGTGCTTGAAGCCTACCGCAAACACATCGAAGAGCGTGCCGCCCTGGGTATCGTGCCCCAGCCGCTGAACGCCGAACAAACTGCAGGCCTGGTCGAGCTGCTGAAAAACCCGCCGGCCGGCGAAGAAGCCTTCCTCGTAGACCTGATCACCAATCGCGTTCCGCCAGGAGTCGACGAAGCTGCCTACGTCAAGGCCGCGTTCCTCTCCGCTGTCGCCAAGGGCGAAGCCAAGTCACCACTGATCGACCGCAAGCACGCCACCGAGCTGCTGGGCACCATGCAGGGTGGCTACAACATCGAGACGCTGGTCGCGCTGCTGGACGACGCCGAACTGGGCGCCGTCGCGGGCGAACAGCTCAAGCACACCCTGCTGATGTTCGACGCCTTCCACGACGTGGCCGAAAAAGCCAAGGCCGGCAACGTGCACGCCAAGGCCGTCCTGGAGTCCTGGGCTGCCGGCGAGTGGTTCACCTCGCGCCCAGCCATCGCCGACAAGTACACCCTGACCGTATTCAAGGTGCCAGGCGAAACCAACACCGATGACCTGTCCCCTGCCCCGGACGCCTGGTCGCGCCCTGACATCCCGCTGCACGCCCTGGCCATGCTGAAGATGGCCCGCGACGGCATCGAGCCTTCGCAGCCAGGTTCGGTCGGCCCACTGGCCCAGATCGAAGCAGTCAAGGCCAAGGGCTTCCCGGTTGCCTACGTCGGCGACGTGGTCGGTACCGGCTCCTCGCGTAAATCCGCCACCAACTCGGTGCTGTGGTTCTTCGGCGACGACATCCCGTACGTGCCGAACAAGCGCGCCGGTGGTTTCTGCTTCGGCACCAAGATCGCCCCGATCTTCTACAACACCATGGAAGACGCCGGCGCCCTGCCGATCGAATTCGACTGCACCAACCTGGCCATGGGCGATGTCATCGACGTCTACCCGTTCAAAGGTGAAGTCAAGCGTCACGACAGCGGCGAGCTGGTCACCACCTTCGAACTGAAAACCGAAGTGCTGCTGGACGAAGTCCGCGCTGGCGGCCGTATCCCGCTGATCGTCGGCCGTGGCCTGACCGAAAAAGCCCGTGCCGAACTGGGCCTGGGTGCTTCGGACCTGTTCAAGAAGCCAGAACAGCCTGCCGACACCGGCAAGGGCTTCACCCTGGCACAGAAGATGGTCGGTCGCGCCTGCGGCCTGCCGGAAGGCCAAGGCGTGCGCCCGGGTGCCTACTGCGAACCGAAGATGACCACCGTCGGTTCCCAGGACACCACCGGCCCGATGACCCGTGACGAGCTGAAGGACCTGGCATGCCTGGGCTTCTCCGCCGACCTGGTCATGCAGTCGTTCTGCCACACCGCCGCCTACCCGAAACCGATCGACGTCAACACCCACCACACCCTGCCGGATTTCATCCGCACCCGTGGCGGCGTGTCCCTGCGTCCAGGCGACGGCATCATCCACAGCTGGCTGAACCGCATGCTGCTGCCTGACACCGTCGGCACCGGTGGCGACTCGCACACCCGCTTCCCGATCGGCATCTCGTTCCCGGCCGGTTCCGGCCTGGTCGCCTTCGCCGCTGCCACCGGCGTCATGCCGCTGGACATGCCGGAGTCGGTGCTGGTGCGCTTCAAGGGCAAGCTGCAACCGGGCATCACCCTGCGTGACCTGGTCCACGCCATCCCTTACTACGCCATCCAGAAGGGCCTGCTGACCGTCGAGAAGAAAGGCAAGAAGAACGCCTTCTCCGGCCGCATCCTGGAAATCGAAGGCCTGGACGAGCTGACCGTCGAGCAGGCGTTCGAGCTGTCCGACGCCTCCGCCGAGCGCTCGGCTGCCGGTTGCACCATCAAGCTGCCGGAAAAGGCCATCGCCGAGTACCTGCAGTCGAACATCACCCTGCTGCGCTGGATGATCAGCGAAGGCTACGGCGACGCTCGCACCATGGAGCGCCGTGCACAGGCGATGGAAGCCTGGCTGGCCAACCCTGAGCTGCTGTCGGCCGACGCCGATGCTGAATACGCCGAGATCATCGAAATCGACCTGGCCGACGTCAAGGAGCCTGTGCTCTGCGCGCCGAACGACCCGGACGACGCCCGCCTGCTGTCGCAGGTACAAGGCGAGAAGATCGACGAAGTGTTCATCGGTTCGTGCATGACCAACATCGGTCACTTCCGCGCTGCCGGCAAGCTGCTGGACAAGGTCAAGGGCGGTATCCCGACCCGTCTGTGGCTGGCGCCGCCCACCAAGATGGACGCCCACCAGCTGACCGAGGAAGGCTACTACGGCATCTACGGCAAGGCTGGCGCGCGCATGGAAATGCCAGGCTGCTCGCTGTGCATGGGTAACCAGGCACGTGTGCAGACCGGTTCGACCGTGGTCTCCACCTCGACCCGTAACTTCCCGAACCGTCTGGGCGATGCCACCAACGTCTACCTGGCGTCGGCGGAGCTGGCTGCAGTCGCGTCGATCCTCGGCAAGCTGCCGACCGTCGAAGAGTACCTGCAGTACGCCAAGGATATCGACAGCATGGCTGCCGACGTCTACCGCTACCTGAGCTTCGATCAGATCGCCGAGTTCCGTGAAGCGGCGGCCAACGCCAAGATCCCGGTGGTTCAGGCGTAAGCTGAGCAGTCGGTTGTAAATGAAAAGCCCCGGTAGAAATACCGGGGCTTTTTCGTGGCTCGGGCGATTGTGGAGTGAATTGAAGCCCTACCGTTGAACCCAGGGTCAGAAGGCGTCGCCAGGCACCCTCACCCATCCTTCCATCAACACCCGCGCACTGCGGCTCATGATGGCCTTGGTCACCGTCCACTCACCCTCCGCCTTCCGCGCCTCGGCGCCCACCCGCAACGTCCCGGACGGGTGACCGAAACGCACAGCGCTACGCTCTCCTCCACCGGCCGCCAGGTTCACCAGAGTGCCGGGAATCGCCGCCGCCGTGCCAATGGCCACCGCCGCCGTCCCCATCATCGCGTGATGCAACTTGCCCATGGATAGCGCCCGCACCACCAGATCGATATCGCTCGCCGCCACAGCCTTGCCGCTGGAAGCGGTATACGACGTAGCAGGCGCGACGAAAGCGACCTTCGGCGTGTGCTGGCGGCCGGCGGCCTGGTCGATGTGTTCGATCAAGCCCATACGCACAGCGCCATGGGCGCGGATGGTCTCGAAACGCGCCAGCGCGGCGGCATCGCCATTGATCGCATCCTGAAGCTCGGTTCCGGTGTAACCGATGTCGGCGGCATTGACGAAGATGGTCGGGATACCCGCATTGATCAGGGTCGCCTTGAACGTGCCGACACCTGGCACCTCGAGGTCGTCAACCAGGTTGCCGGTAGGGAACATCGCCCCGCCGCCCTCGCCGTCTTCATCGGCTGCAGGGTCGAGGAACTCCAGTTGCACTTCGGCCGCCGGGAAGGTCACGCCATCGAGCTCGAAGTCGCCGGTTTCCTGCACCTCACCCTCGGTGATCGGTACATGAGCAATGATGGTCTTGCCGATATTGGCCTGCCAGATGCGCACGGTCGCCATGCCGTTGCGCGGGATGCGTGCCGGGTCCACCAGGCCACTGGCGATGGCGAACGAACCTACGGCCGCCGAGAGGTTGCCGCAGTTGCCACTCCAGTCGACGAACGCCTTGTCGATGGCGACCTGGCCGAACAGGTAGTCGACATCGTGATCGGCCTTGCTGCTTGGCGAAAGAATCACGGTCTTGCTGGTGCTGGAGGTCGCACCGCCCATGCCGTCGATCTGCTTGGCGTAGGGGTCGGGACTGCCGATCACCCGCAACAGCAAGGCATCGCGCGCAGGGCCTGGCACCTGGGCGCGCTCGGGAAGGTCTTGCAGGCGGAAGAACACGCCCTTGCTGGTGCCACCACGGATGTAGGTGGCGGGGATTTTCACTTGCGCTACAGATGCCATGAGCACTCATCCTTCAAGGCCCCACACCCCCCCTGTGGGAGCGGGCTTGCCCCGCGATGGCGTCAGAACAGACAGCGATATTGCTCCTGCTGACGCAATCGCGGGACTAGCCCGCTCCTACAGAGTAAAGGCAGGGTTCAGGTCATTAGGCCGTCGCTTCGAGGAAGTCCTGGGCAAAGCGCTGCAGCACCCCGCCCGCCTCGTAGATCGACACTTCTTCAGCGGTGTCCAGACGGCAGGTCACCGGCACTTCGACACGCTCGCCATCGCGGCGGGTCACCACCAGCGTCAGGGTTGCGCGCGGCGTGCGCGCACCGAGCACATCGTAGGTCTCGCTGCCGTCCAGGCCCAGGGTCACGCGCGTTGTGCCCGGCTGGAACTCCAGCGGCAACACACCCATGCCGATCAGGTTGGTGCGGTGGATGCGCTCGAAGCCTTCGGCGACGATCGCCTCGACGCCCGCCAGACGCACGCCCTTGGCCGCCCAGTCCCGCGACGAGCCCTGGCCGTAGTCAGCGCCGGCGACAATGATCAGCGGCTGCTTGCGCGCCATGTAGGTCTCGATCGCCTCCCACATGCGCGTCACCTTGCCTTCCGGCTCGATACGCGCCAGCGAGCCCTGCTTCACGCTGCCGTCTTCCTTGCGCACCATCTCGTTGAACAGCTTGGGGTTGGCGAAGGTCGCGCGCTGCGCGGTGAGGTGGTCGCCGCGGTGGGTGGCGTAGGAGTTGAAGTCCTCTTCCGGCAGGCCCATCTTCGCCAGGTACTCGCCCGCCGCGCTGTCGAGCATGATGGCGTTCGACGGCGACAGGTGGTCGGTGGTGATGTTGTCCGGCAGCACCGCCAGCGGACGCATGCCGCGCAGGGTGCGCTCACCGGCCAGGGCGCCTTCCCAGTAAGGGGGACGACGAATATAGGTGCTCATCGGGCGCCATTCGTACAACGGCGCAACCTTCGGCCCCGTCTCTTCCTCGATGGTGAACATCGGGATATACACTTGGCGGAACTGCTCGGGCTTGACCGAAGCACGCACCACGGCATCGATCTCTTCGTCGCTTGGCCAGATATCCTTCAGGCGGATTTCCTTGCCGTCGACCACGCCTAGTACATCCTTCTCGATATCGAAGCGGATGGTGCCGGCGATGGCATAGGCCACCACCAGCGGCGGCGACGCCAGGAACGCCTGCTTGGCGTAGGGATGGATGCGCCCGTCGAAGTTGCGGTTGCCCGAGAGCACTGCCGTGGCATAGAGATCACGGTCAATGATCTCCTGCTGGATCACCGGATCCAGTGCGCCAGACATGCCATTGCAGGTGGTGCAGGCGAAGGCGACGATACCGAAGCCCAACTGCTCGAGTTCCTGTTCCAGGCCGGCCTCTTTCAGATACAGCTGTACCGCCTTGGAGCCCGGCGCCAGCGAGGACTTGACCCAGGGTTTGCGCACCAGGCCGAGCCGGTTGGCGTTGCGCGCCAGCAGGCCGGCGGCGATGACGTTGCGCGGGTTGCTGGTGTTGGTGCAACTGGTGATGGCGGCGATGATCACCGCACCATCGGGCATCTGCCCCGGCACTTCCTCCCAAGCCCCGGCAATGCCCTTTGCCGCCAGGTCGCTGGTAGCCACGCGGGCGTGCGGGTTGGACGGGCCGGCCATGTTGCGCACCACACTCGACAGGTCGAAGGTCAGCGTGCGCTCGTATTCGGCCTTGGCCAGGCTGTCGGCCCACAGGCCGGCGACCTTGGCGTAGGTCTCGACCAGTTGCACCTGCCGGTCGTCACGACCGGTCAGGCGCAGGTAGTCGATGGTCTGCTGGTCGATGGCGAACATCGCCGCAGTGGCGCCGTATTCAGGTGCCATGTTGGAAATGGTGGCACGGTCGCCCAGGGTCAGCGCCCGGGCACCCTCGCCATGGAATTCGAGGTAGGCACCAACCACTTTCTGCTTGCGCAGGAACTCGGTCAGAGCCAGTACCAGGTCGGTAGCGGTGATGTTCGGTGCCAGTCGACCGGTCAGCTCGACGCCGACGATTTCCGGCAGGCGCATCCACGAAGCGCGACCGAGCATGACGTTCTCGGCCTCAAGGCCACCCACGCCGATGGCGATCACGCCCAGGGCGTCCACATGCGGCGTGTGACTGTCGGTGCCGACGCAAGTGTCCGGGTAGGCCACGCCGCGATCGCTGTGGATCACTGGCGACATCTTCTCCAGGTTGATCTGGTGCATGATGCCGTTGCCCGGCTGGATCACGTCGACGTTCTTGAACGCCTGCTTGGTCCAGTTGATGAAGTGGAAACGGTCTTCGTTGCGACGGTCTTCGATGGCGCGGTTCTTCTCGAATGCTTGCGGATCGAAACCGCCGCACTCCACGGCCAGCGAGTGGTCGACGATCAATTGCACCGGCACCACTGGATTGACCTGCGCTGGATCGCCACCCTTGTCGGCGATGGCATCGCGCAGGCCCGCCAGGTCGACCAGGGCGGTCTGGCCGAGAATGTCGTGGCACACCACGCGCGCCGGGAACCAAGGGAAGTCGAGGTCGCGCTTGCGCTCGATCAATTGTCCGAGCGAGGCGTCCAGGGTGGCCGGATCGCAGCGGCGTACCAGGTTTTCGGCGAGCACGCGGGAGGTATAGGGAAGGCCGTCGTAGGCGCCGGGCTTGATCGCCTCGACCGCCGCGCGGGTGTCGAAGTAGTCCAGGGCGGTGCCTGGCAGGTTCTTGCGGTATGCGGTGTTCATCATGGAATCAGGCTCGTTCACAGGATTCGGAAGGTTTCACCGCCCCTGTGGGAGCGGGCTTGCCCGCGAATGCGTCAGCAGGTGCGCAGCGGTTGCCCGAACGGACGCATTCGCGGGCAAGCCCGCTCCCACAGGGAAACGGGTTGCCTCTCTATATCTACTCAGCGCTTGTCGATCGGCACGAACTGGCGCTGCTCGACGCCGGTGTACTCGGCGCTCGGACGAATGATGCGGTTGTTGGCGCGCTGCTCGAACACGTGCGCCGCCCAGCCGGTCAGGCGCGAGCAGACGAAGATCGGGGTGAACAGCTTGGTCGGGATGCCCATGAAGTGGTACGCCGAGGCATGGTAGAAATCGGCGTTGGGGAACAATCGCTTCTGCTCCCACATGGTCTTGTCGATGGCCTCGGATACCGGGTACAGGACCTTGTCGCCCACCTCGTCGGCCAACTGCTTCGACCAGCCCTTGATCACCTCGTTGCGCGGGTCGGACTCTTTGTAGATGGCGTGGCCGAAGCCCATGATCTTGTCCTTGCGCTCGAGCATGCGCAGCAGCTCGGCGGTCGCCTCCTGCGGACTCTGGAAGCGCTCGATCAGCTCCATCGCCGCCTCGTTGGCACCACCGTGCAACGGGCCGCGCAGCGAGCCGATGGCGGCCGTGACGCAGGAGTACAGGTCCGACAGGGTCGAGGCACAGACCCGCGCAGTGAAGGTCGAGGCGTTGAATTCGTGCTCGGCGTAAAGGATCAGCGAGACGTTCATCACCTTCACGTGCAGCTCGCTCGGCTTCTTGCCGTGCAGCAGGTGCAGGAAGTGGCCACCGAGGGTGTCCTCGTCGCTGCTGCAGTCGATGCGCACGCCGTGGTGGGTGAAGCGGTACCAGTAGCACATCACCGCCGGGAACAGTGCCAGCAGGCGATCGGTCTTGTCGCGCTGGGCCTCGAAGGTCAGCTCCGGCTCCAGGGTGCCGAGCACCGAGCAGCCTGTGCGCATCACGTCCATCGGATGGGCGTCGCGCGGGATGCGCTCGAGCACTTCCTTGAGCGCTTGCGGCAGGTCGCGCAGGCCCTTGAGCTTGTGTTTGTAGTCATCCAGCTCGGCCTTGCTCGGCAGCTCACCATAGAGCAGCAGGTAGGCGACTTCCTCGAACTCGGCGCCAGCGGCCAGGTCGCGCACGTCGTAGCCACGATAGGTCAGGCCGGCACCGGCCTGGCCCACGGTCGACAGCGCGGTCTGCCCGGCCACCTGGCCACGCAGGCCGGCACCACTGAGTACTTTTGCTTCGGCCATGGTGTTTCTCCTTTCTTGAATTTGTTATGAAGTCTTTCTGGCTAATCTGCAGCGATCGCACCGGCCCCATCGCGGGACAAGCCCGCTCCCACAGAGGAGTGCCTGACCCTTGTGGGAGCGGGCTTGCCCCGCGATGGGGCCGATACCGCCGGCATGGCTTACCCTTTCTTCTGCGCAAACAGCGCATCGAGGCTCTGCTCGAACGCGTGATAACCAATGGCATCGTAGAGCTCCATGCGGGTCTGCATGGTGTCGATCACATTCTTCTGCGTACCGTCGCGGCGCAGGGCGGCGTAGACGTTCTCGGCAGCCTTGTTCATGGCGCGAAACGCCGACAGTGGGTACAGCACCAGCGATACATCGACCGACGCCAGCTCGTCGGTGGTGTACAGCGGCGTGGCACCGAACTCGGTGATATTGGCCAGGATCGGCGCCTTCACCCGGTCGGCGAAGGTCTTGTACATCTGCAGCTCGGTGATGGCTTCGGGGAAGATCATGTCGGCGCCGGCCTCGATGCACGCCTCGGCACGGTCCAATGCCGCATTCAAGCCTTCCACCGCCAGGGCGTCGGTACGTGCCATGATCACGAAGCTGTCGTCAGTGCGCGCATCCACCGCTGCCTTGATCCGGTCGACCATCTCCTGCTGCGAGACGATCTCCTTGTTCGGCCGATGACCACAGCGCTTGGCGCCGACCTGGTCCTCGATGTGAATGGCCGCGGCGCCGAACTTGCACATCGAGCGCACCGTGCGGGCGACGTTGAACGCCGAGGCACCAAAGCCGGTGTCGACATCCACCAGCAGCGGCAGGTCGCACACATCGGTGATCCGGCGAACATCGGTCAGCACGTCGTCCAGCCCGCTGATGCCCAGGTCCGGCAGCCCCAAGGAGCCGGCAGCGACCCCGCCACCGGACAGGTAGATGGCCTTGAACCCGGCGCGCTTGGCCAGCAGCGCATGGTTGGCGTTGATGGCTCCGACTACCTGCAGCGGATGCTCGGCGGCTACGGCGTCGCGAAAACGCTGACCGGGGGTGCTCTTCACAGTCATGACTCACCTCGTGGGCTGTTGTTGTGGGCGTCCTGGTAGTGACGCTCGATATTGCGCTTGGACGCACCGATATGGCGGCGCATCAGGAGTTCGGCCAGCTCGCCGTCACGGTCGGCGATGGCATCGAGTATGCGGTGGTGTTCGGCGAAAGCCTGGCGCGGACGGTTGGGGGTGGCCGAGAACTGGATGCGGTACATGCGCACCAGCTGGTACAGCTCGCCGCACAGCATCTTGACCAGGGTCTGGTTGCCGCTGCCCTGGATGATCCGATAGTGGAAGTCGAAATCGCCTTCCTGTTGGTAGTAGCCAAGCCCGGCCTGGAATGCCGCATCGCGCTCGTGGGTATCGAGCACCTGGCGCAGTTCGTCGATCTGGGCCACGCTCATGCGTTCAGCGGCGAGCCTGCAGGCCATGCCTTCGAGCGATTCGCGGATTTCGTACAGCTCGATCAGCTCAGCATGGTTGAGCGATACCACCCGTGCACCGACATGCGGCACACGCACCAGCAGGCGCTGGCCCTCCAGTCGATGAATGGCCTCGCGCAGCGGACCGCGGCTGATGCCGTAGGTGCGGGCCAGCTCCGGCTCGGAAATCTTGCTGCCCGGGGCGATATCCCCCTTCACGATGGCCGCCTGGATGCGCCGAAAGACATTCTCTGAAAGCGTTTCGGAATCATCTGCAACCGGTGCGAGGGCCTGGGGGGCTTCCAGCATGATTGTCGACACCTTGTAAGTTGATAGCGCCAAAACTAGCCAAATAAAGGTGCGTAGTCAAAGACAAAAACAACATTGTCGACAATTGTCTAATAACGAACTTACCCCACGCTGCCGCGGTCAGATCGCAGCGCGCTGGCGTCAAGACGTCGGCGTGATAGAATGCCGCGCTTCCCAAGGATTACGGATAGTGTGCCTGTCATCATTTCATGCTGTTGACAGATGAACGAGGCGCTTGCGCCCTGCCCCGAACACAGACAGCACCGCGCCAGGACTATGAGACCCACGTTTTATTCACTGTTGTTCAGCCTCGCCTTGCTGCCGGCGCTTGGCCATGCGGCCGAAAAGACCGTGTACGGCCTGAACGAGTACGCCCGCCTGGGCGATCTTGACCTTGAAGTGGCCGCCAAGCTCGACACCGGCGCCAAGACCGCCTCGCTCAGCGCGCGCGACATCAAGCGCTTCAAGCGCGACGGCGAAAGCTGGGTGCGTTTCTACCTGGCCATCGACGCCGCCCACAAGCACCCCATCGAACGCCCACTGGCCCGCGTGAGCAAGATCAAGCGGCGCGCCGGTGACTACAATCCGGACGAAGGCAAGGCCTACACCGCCCGCCCGGTGATCGAACTGAACATCTGCATGGGCCAGGCCCTGCGCACCATCGAAGTCAATCTTACCGACCGCAGCGCCTTCCAGTTCCCGCTGCTGATCGGCTCCGAGGCACTCAAGCACTTCGACGCGCTGGTCGACCCCAGCCTCAAATACGCGGCCGGCAAACCTGCCTGTGCCACCGAAGCTCCCAAAGTAGAGTAATTCCGATGCGCTCTCTTACCCTGCACCTGAAAGTCCTGATCACCGTCCTGGTGCTGCTGGGCGTGACGGTCACCTGCTACCAGATCTTCATCCTGGGCATTCCGGTAACCGAAGACGAGACCGACGACCTGTGGAACATCGACGCCAAGGTCGAGTTCGTTGCCAGTCCCAAGGACCCGGTAAAGATCCAGATGTTCGTGCCGCCGCTGAACCGCGACTACGTGAGCCTCAACGAGAGCTTCATCTCCAACAACTACGGGGTCAGCGTCAATCGCACCGATGGCAATCGCAAGGTCACCTGGTCGGCTCGCCGCGCCAGCGGCAATCAGACCCTCTACTACCGCCTGGTCCTGACCAAGCGCTACAGCACCGAAAAAGCCAAGATCAAGGGCCCGACCTTCCGTGACAGCCTGGCGGTCGAAGGCCCCGAGAAGATTGCCGCCGAAGCGCTGATGGCACCGATCCGCCAGCACTCTGCCGACGTCGAGACCTTCGTCAGCGAGACCATCAAGCGCGTCAACAACCCCAACGATGACAACGCCAAGCTGCTGCTGGCCGGCGACAACTCCCCCATGAAGAAAGCCCAGGTCATCGACCTGCTGCTGTCGATCGCCCACGTGCCGATGGAAAAGGTCCACACCATCCGCCTGGTTGCCGACACCCCGCAAAGCCCTGAACTGTGGCTGCGCAGCTTCAACGGCAACGCCTGGCTGTACTTCAACCCGGAAACCGGCGAGCAGGGCCTGCCCAATGACCGCCTGCTGTGGTGGACCGGCGATGAAAACCTGATCACCGTCGATGGCGGCAAGAAGGCCACCGTCACCTTCAGCATGAACAACAGCGAGATGAACGCCATCCGCCTGGCCAAGCTGACCGACGAGAACACCGACGCCGACTTCCTCGAGTACTCCCTGTACGGCCTGCCGCTGCAAACCCAGCAGACCTTCATGATCATGGTGATGATCCCGATCGGCGTGCTGGTCATCCTCGTACTGCGCAACCTGATCGGCATACAGACCCTCGGCACCTTCACCCCGGTGCTGATTGCCCTGGCCTTCCGCGAAACGCAGCTAGGCTTCGGCATCGTGCTGTTCACGGTGATCACCGCCCTGGGACTTTCGTTGCGCTCCTATCTTGAACACCTGAAGCTGCAGATGCTGCCGCGCCTGTCGGTGGTGCTGACCTTCGTCGTGGTGCTGATCGCCGCGATCAGCCTGTTCAGCCACAAGCTGGGCCTGGAACGCGGGCTGTCGGTGGCACTGTTCCCGATGGTGATCCTGACCATGACCATCGAGCGCCTGTCGATCACCTGGGAAGAACGTGGCGGCGGCCATGCAATGAAAGTCGCCGTCGGCACCCTGTTCGCAGCCTCCTTGGCGCACCTGCTGATGACCGTGCCGGAAGCCGTGTACTTCGTCTTCACCTTCCCGGCCGTGCTGCTGATCCTGGTGGGCTTCATGCTGGCGATGGGTCGCTACCGCGGCTACCGCCTGACCGAGCTCGTTCGCTTCAAGGCATTCCTGAAGAAGGCTGACGCCTGATGTTCGGACTGATCAAGACGTGGAAAGCCCTGGAGGCCCGGGGCATCATGGGTATCAACCGGCGCAACGCGGACTATGTCCTGAAGTACAACAAGCGCCACCTGTACCCGATCGTCGACGACAAGATCATCACCAAGGAGCGCGCACTGGCGGCCGGCATCCATGTGCCGGAGATGTACGGCATCATCGAAACCGAAAAAGAGATCGAGAAGCTCGACGAGATCATCGGCGGGCGCAGCGACTTCGTCATCAAGCCGGCGCAGGGCGCTGGCGGCGATGGCATCCTGGTGGTCGCCGACCGCTTCGAGGACCGTTACCGCACGGTCTCGGGCAAGATCATCAGCCATGAGGAAATCGAGCACCAGATCTCGAGCATCCTCACCGGGCTGTATTCGCTGGGTGGGCACCGTGACCGCGCCCTGATCGAGTACCGCGTCACCCCGGACCAGATCTTCAAGAGCATCAGCTACGAAGGTGTACCCGACATTCGCATCATCGTGCTGATGGGCTACCCGGTGATGGCCATGCTGCGCCTGCCGACCCGCCAGTCCGGCGGCAAGGCCAACCTGCACCAGGGCGCGATCGGGGTCGGCGTGGACCTCGCCACCGGCGTCACCCTGCGCGGCACCTGGCTGAACCGGATCATCAGCAAACACCCGGACACCACCAACGCAGTGGATGGCGTGCAGTTGCCGAACTGGGACGGTTTCATGAAGCTGGCTGCCAGCTGCTACGAGCTGTGCGGGCTGGGCTACATCGGCGTGGACATGGTGCTGGACCAGGACAAGGGCCCGCTGATCCTGGAGCTCAACGCCCGCCCCGGGCTGAACATCCAGATCGCCAACGACTGCGGCCTGACCCAGCGTACCCACGCCGTCGAGGCGCATATCGAGGCGCTGGCCAAGGACGGTATCAGCGAAGATGCCGAGACCCGCGTGCGAGTGGCTCAGGGGCTGTTCGGGCATGTCGTCCAGCAGTGATGCCAGCACAGGCCGTCCCAGCAGGGGCGGCCTGCTCCAACTGGTGCTAGGCACTTTTCCTACAGCGGCCTACAATCCCCGTCCTTGATTTTCATCGCCGTCCATTCCGATGCCGACCTGTACGCTGCACCCCCTGCCCTACCAACCCGACCCTGCGCACTACTTCAGCCGCTTGCGCCTGGCCCCCGGCGCCATCCTGCTCGACAGCGCCCGCCCGGTCGCCGAGCGCGGGCGCTTCGACCTGTTCAGTGCCTGGCCACTGCAACAACTGCAAGCGCAGGACGGCGAAAGCGGTGAACACTATCTGCAGCGGCTGCGCCAGGCCCTGGCAGGACTCGGCGAGGCTACATTGCCCGACGATAGCGAACTGCCGTTCGCCGGCGGACTGATCGGCTACCTGAGCTATGACTTCGGCAGGCGCCTGGAGCATCTACCGCAGCAGGCGACAGACGACCTCGGCCTGCCCGATGCGCAACTGGGCCTGTACGCCTGGGCCGCCATCACCGACCACCAACTGCGCACCAGCCAATTGGTGTTCCATCCCGCCTTGGCCGACAGCGAACGCCAGCGCCTGATCCGCCTGTTCGAGGAGGATGACGCGCCACTCAGCGGAACCTTCAAGCTGCTGTCTCCAATGCAGGGCGATCTTCGTGCCGAGCAGTACCACGCAGCCTTCGATCAGGTACAACGCTATATCCACGCCGGCGACTGCTACCAGATCAACCTCACGCAGCGCTTTCGCGCCCCCTGCCAGGGCGATCCGTGGCACGCCTACCAGGCGCTGCGCAGCGCCTGCCCGACGCCGTTCTCGGGCTTCCAGCAACTGAGCCCCGACAGCGCGCTGCTGAGCTTTTCGCCGGAGCGCTTCATCCGCGTCAGCCAGGGCGACGTCGAGACCCGCCCGATCAAGGGCACCCGACCACGCTCGACAGACCCGGAGCAAGACCTGCGCAACGCCCGCGAGCTGCAAGCCAGCACCAAGGACCGCTCGGAGAACCTGATGATCGTTGACCTGTTGCGCAACGACATCGGCCGTACCTGCGAGATCGGCTCGGTGAAGGTGCCGGAGCTGTTCAGCCTCGAGAGCTATCCCAACGTCCACCACCTGGTCAGCAGCGTCACCGGGCGCCTGGCCGCCGACAAGGATGCACTGGACCTGATCGCTGGCAGCTTCCCCGGCGGCTCGATCACCGGGGCTCCGAAGATCCGTGCCATGCAGATCATCGATGAACTGGAGCCGACACGCCGGGCACTGTACTGCGGCTCGCTGCTATACCTCGACGTGCGCGGCGAGATGGACAGCTCGATCGCCATCCGCAGCCTGCTGGTCAAGGAGGGCCAGGTCAGTTGCTGGGGCGGTGGCGCGGTGGTGGCTGATTCGGCGTGGGAAGCCGAGTACGAGGAGTCGATTGCCAAGGTGCGGGTGTTGATGGAGACCTTGCAGGGGCTATAGCCGATGATCCGCCCGCGAAGCGGGCGTCACCTATTCGAGCCCGTCTACCCCGCCATTTTTTGTTACCATCGACCCATTACGAGCGCACAGCGCCATACACACGATGGAAACCGCCTGATGAGCCAACCCTTCGACGTCGCCGCCCTGGCCGCGACCTATGCCAGCAAGTCCCCGCAGGACATTCTCAAGCTCGCCTTCGAACACTTCGGCGACGACCTGTGGATCTCCTTCAGCGGTGCCGAGGACGTGGTGCTGGTCGACATGGCCTGGAAGCTGAACAAGCAAGTCAAGGTGTTCAGCCTCGACACCGGTCGCCTGCACCCGGAAACCTACCGCTTCATCGACCAGGTTCGCGAGCAGTACAACCTGCCGATCGAGATCCTCAGCCCGGACCGCGCCAAGCTCGACCCATTCGTCAAGGAAAAGGGCCTGTTCAGCTTCTACAAGGATGGCCATGGCGAATGCTGTGGCATCCGCAAGATCGAGCCGCTGCGTCGCAAGCTGGCCACCGTCAGCGCCTGGGCAACCGGCCAGCGCCGCGATCAGAGCCCTGGCACCCGCAGCCAGGTTGCAGCACTGGAGATCGATTCGGCGTTCTCGACACCCGAACGCACCCTGTACAAGTTCAACCCTCTGGCACAGATGAGCAGCGCGGAAGTCTGGGGTTATATCCGCATGCTCGAGCTGCCTTACAACAGCCTGCATGAGCGCGGCTTCATCAGCATCGGCTGCGAACCTTGCACGCGCCCGGTGCTGCCGAACCAGCACGAGCGCGAGGGGCGCTGGTGGTGGGAGGAGTCGACGCAGAAGGAATGCGGATTGCACGCGGGCAACCTGATCAGCAAGGCCTGAAAACAAACGGGGCAAGCCCGCGCCTACACAAAATCTGTAGGAGCGGGCTCGCCCCGCGACGGGGCCGCAACGCGGCCCCTGCTTCATGCCAATTCAGTGCACGGGTAACTCAACCCCTTCAAACAGCTCTTCGAGCTCCTGCTTGTTGTGGCACTGGATGGCCTTGGCCATCACTTCGCGGGTCAGGTGCGGTGCGAACTTTTCAATGAAATCGCACATGAAGCCACGCAGGAAGGTGCCACGGCGGAAGCCGATCTTGGTGATGCTGGCTTCGAACAGCTCGCTCGCATCCAGGCACACCAGGTCGCTGTCGAGCTTCGGATCGACCGCCATCTTCGCGACGATACCCACGCCCAGACCGAGGCGCACATACGTCTTGATCACGTCGGCGTCTGCGGCGGTGAACACCACCTTCGGCGTCAGGCCGCGATGGTTGAACGCTTCGTCGAGCTTGGAGCGGCCCGTGAAACCGAACACATAGGTGACGATCGGGTACTCGGCCACCGCTTCGAGGGTCAGCTTCGGCAGCTTGGTCAGCGGATGCCCCTGGGGCACCACCACGCAACGGTTCCATTTGTAGCACGGCATCATGATCAGATCGCCGAACAGCTCCAGCGCCTCGGTAGCGATGGCGAAATCGACAGTGCCGTCAGCGGCCATCTCGGCAATCTGCATCGGCGAGCCCTGGTGCATGTGCAGGGATACTTCGGGGTACTGCTTGATGAAGTTGCTGATCACCGGAGGCAGGGCATAGCGGGCCTGGGTGTGAGTGGTCGCGATGGACAGCGTGCCCTTCTTCTCGTTGGAGAACTCCTGGGCGATCTGCTTGATGCTTTCGACCTTGCGCAGGATCTCGCCAGCGGTGGTGATGATGCGCTCGCCCGCCGGGGTGACGCGGGTCAGGTGCTTGCCGCTGCGGGCGAAGACTTCTACACCCAGTTCGTCCTCGAGGAGACGGATCTGCTTGCTGATCCCGGGCTGAGACGTGTACAGGCTCTGCGCAGTCGCGGAGACGTTGAGGTCGTGGTGCGCTACTTCCCAGATATAGCGCAGTTGTTGAAGCTTCATAGATTCCCCTCGAATCAGCGGTAGGTCACCGGCTGCTGGCAGCAACGATTTATAACTATATTAGTGGTAAGAGAAATAAATCTAGAACTATTTTGTTACACCCCAAGGAAAAGACCTACCGCCAGCCTCAGACTTTCCTACGCCCCAAATGCTGTGCCAACGGCACCATGTATACCGGCACCGGGGACAGTTGCAGCAGCCGCACCGCTGTGCGACCAATCGGTACATCGACACCCGCGCCCTCGGCGTGACTGCCGAAGATCAACAGGTCGACCGCCAGGCGCTGGGCCTGCTCCAGAATCACTTGCGCCGGATCGCCCTGGCGCACTCGCACGGCCTTGATCACTGCCAGATCGGCCGCCTCGCCCAATTCCTCACGAAAATTTTCCAGCACCTGCTGCTCGATGTTGGCCATCACCGTATTGACCCCTTGGGAGTGAAGGCGGTCGAGGGTCTGCTCATCGAGATAGCTTTGCAGCAACGACTCGGCGAACTGGCCCATGGGTTCGACGGCGTGGATCACGTACAACTCTGCGTTGAAGGTCCGCGCCAAGGCCAGGGCGTGTTGCATGACGAAGGGCGCATACACGCCGAGATCGGTGGCGTACAGCATGGAACGGATCATTCGGCCTCCTCCACTGCCGCGGGGGCAGAGCAAGCTACAGCTTAGCAGTGCCGTGGAGAGCCGCTTCGCCGTCCGGCGCAGCGGCCAGCCATAGGCTTCAGCCCGCGCAGTTGCGCCGGTCGATGAACGCCAGCGCCTGGTACAGCGCCTCCATCTTCGGCAAGTGGCAACCGGCCTCGCGAGCACGGGCCAGGGGCTCGCCGTAGATCACCTGCAACTCCAGCGGCCGCTGCTGAGCGTGATCGTGGTACATGCTCGGCCAGTAGTCAGGCATCTGCTCGGTGACCCGGAACAGGTGCTCGGCATAGCCCTCCGGCAGGATATGCCCGCAGGCCCGTGCGCCCTCGACCACTTCGGCCATCAGCCCGCGAACCAGCGCGCGGCTGTCGGGATCAGTCATCAGAGGCGTCGTGCTGGCCTGCAGCAACACTGACAGGCCGTTGTACGGCACATTCCACACCAGCTTCTGCCAGCGCGCTTGAGCGAGGTTGTCCATTGGTTGCGAGTCGACGCCCGCCGCGCGGAACAATTCGGCGCCCTCGGCGACGATGGCTGCGCCGCGGTCATCGCTGGGACCGCTGTGGTAACCCAGGTTGACCGCGCCAAGCGCCTGGTGGCGGATCACCCCAGGCGCTTCGCGGTTCACACAGATAAAGCACAGCCCCCCGAGCAGGTGCATGTCATCGCGCAACGCGCCACGCAACTGCTCCTCGACGCCCAGGCCATTCTGCAGCAACACCACCCTTGCACCGGGCGCAGCCGCCTGGACGATCAGCGGCGCCAATTCGGCGTTGCTGGTGGCCTTGGTGCCGATCAGCAACCAGTCGCACGGCGGCATGTCGCTGGCCGAGGCATAAGCCTGGACGTCCATCTGCAACTCCCCGTGCACAGCGCTGCGCAGCGTAAGCCCGTGCTCATGCACCACGCCATATTCGCTGCGCAGCAGAAAGTGCACGTCAAAACCGGCACGCGCCAGCATCAGCCCATAGAAGCCACCGATGGCACCGCTACCGATGATGCCGATGCGTTTGTTACGAGGATCCATACCGCTCTCCTGTCGAAGCGATGACTGTCTGTCCGATTTTTTTCAGCGAATCAGCCGGTTTGCGATCCTTCACTATACTCAGGCGATGAAGGTCAAATAATCGACACGGAGTCGACGATGTGTGGATTTCTGCCTCACCCTGACGGGATTCCGCTCGAGCTGAATCTTCGCCCATCTCCCAGCCTGTTCCGTCGGCACCTGCATACCCTGGGGCTTGGCGGCATCGCTTGCAACCACCCGCGTGCCTACCGTCGCGGCACTGCGGTGGAAGTGGTCATTCCGTCATTGGGCGCACAGGCGCGCTATGCCGGTTATGTTGCCTGGTGCCAGCAGCTGGATGCAGGCTACCGCGTGGGCATCGCCTTCACCGACGACCAGGCCCTGTTCGGCGCGCGCATGGGTGAGCAGGTTTGCCATATTCATCATTATTGCCAAGTGCACCAGCAACATGACCTGCACGGCGAACAGGCGCAGGTGCTGGCGCAGCAGTGGATCGCCCAGCATGGCGCCGAATTTTCCGAAGCAGCGCTGGTGGGCGAACACCCCCTGATGTCGACCCCCTCGGCGAGCCCCCTGCGCGATCCTTGTATCGCGATCGGCCTGCAAGGCAGCTCGCGCACGGCCAGGGCACCTTTTCAGCGCTGACGGCCCCCTGCCCATTGTCGCGCCCGATGTAACGCGCTAAGGTTCGGCTCCCCGCTGCGAACAATCTGCTGCTGGGCCGCACGGGGTTTGCTGGCGGCCGGCACCCGTGACCTGACGAGTAACACGATGGCTGATTTACCGATCGATGACCTCAACGTTGCCTCCAACGAGACCCTGATCACCCCCGATCAGCTGAAGAAAGAGATTCCCCTCAGCGCCAAGGCCCTGCAGACCGTGACTGCCGGCCGTGAAGTGGTGCGCAACATCCTCGACGGCAAGGACCATCGCCTGTTCGTCGTGATCGGCCCCTGCTCGATCCACGACATCAAGGCCGCCCACGAGTACGCCGATCGCCTCAAGGTACTGGCCGAAGAAGTCTCCGACACCCTCTATCTGGTCATGCGTGTGTATTTCGAGAAGCCTCGTACCACCGTCGGCTGGAAAGGCTTGATCAACGATCCGTACCTGGATGACTCGTTCAAGATCCAGGACGGCCTGCACATTGGTCGCCAATTGCTGCTGGATCTGGCCGAGAAGGGTCTGCCGACCGCGACCGAAGCCCTCGACCCGATCTCCCCGCAATACCTGCAGGACCTGATCAGCTGGTCGGCCATCGGTGCCCGTACCACCGAATCGCAAACCCACCGTGAAATGGCCTCGGGCCTGTCTTCAGCGGTCGGCTTCAAGAACGGCACCGACGGCGGCCTGACCGTGGCAATCAACGCCCTGCAGTCGGTGTCCAAGCCCCACCGCTTCCTGGGCATCAACCAGGAAGGCGGCGTGTCGATCGTCACCACCAAAGGCAACGCCTACGGCCACGTGGTGCTGCGTGGTGGCAACGGCAAACCCAACTACGATTCGGTCAGCGTTGCCCTGTGCGAACAGGATCTGGCCAAGGCCAAGATCAAGGCCAACATCATGGTCGACTGCAGCCACGCCAACTCCAACAAGGACCCGGCCCTGCAACCGCTGGTGATGGAGAACGTCGCCAACCAGATTCTGGAAGGCAACCAGTCGATCATCGGCCTGATGGTCGAAAGCCACCTGAACTGGGGCTGCCAGGCCATTCCGAAAAACCTGGAAGACCTGCAATACGGTGTTTCGGTGACCGACGCCTGCATCGACTGGGCCGCCACCGAGAAGAGCCTGCGCAGTATGCACGCCAAGCTCAAGGATGTGCTGCCCAAGCGCCAGCGCGGCTGATACGCACCAACGAAAACGCCGGGCAGATGCCCGGCGTTTTCGTTGGTGCGGTGTCGATTCAGGCCTTGGTCGAGTGGCGCTGCTGGCGCTCCATGTAATGCTCGACATAAGAACATGATGGAATGACGGTGTATCCCATCTGCTCGGCGTACTCAAGGGCCTTTTCAGTCAGGGCCGCGGCGATACCGCGACCGCGCAGGGCGTTGGGGACGAAGGTGCGATAGATATCCAGCGTCTGCTTGCCCAGGTCCATGTACGTCAGGTAGGCACGATGACCGTCCACATTGGTCTCGAACTGATGACCGGCCTGGTCATGGTGGATGGTCAGCGCTTCACTCATCACTACTCCTCGCAGGTCTTTTGGCAGACCTTTGCCTTGACCGATGGTTTATCCGGCGGAGGAACCTCAACGCCACTCATGCCCCTTGGACCCTGGTCCATCAGCAATCGTTCGACGCCCGGGACACCCAAATAGTAGGCGTGCAACGCGGGATTGCTCAAGATGCACATGGCTAAAAATTCCATGAAAGCGGGTTGGGCCGCCGGTGCCGGTCGACACCAAACAGCCTGCCGGATGTTCTACGGGTTAAGACGTTTGAGGACCGTGAAAGTCACCCTTAGTTCAACAAAAAGTTTCCTTGGTACAACCGCTTGCGTCCGATTTTCGAGGCCTTCACACTTTCTTTACAAACCCCGTCACACGCGGCCCGTGGCAACATTTTTTTTGCAGTTCTTGCGCTCTGTCAGTTTACTTACTACAAGTAATGGGTACTATGTACGCCGGCCAGTTTCTCTTTTCCGAGAGATGGCTATTTAATAGAAAGTCCTTGAAGGGGAACACGATGAACAACGTTCTGAAATTCTCTGCTCTGGCTCTGGCCGCAGTTCTGGCTACCGGTTGCAGCAGCGTATCCAAAGAAACCGAAGCTCGTCTGACTGCGACTGAAGACGCAGCAGCTCGCGCTCAAGCCCGTGCTGACGAAGCCTACCGTAAGGCTGACGACGCTCTGGCAGCCGCTCAGAAGGCTCAGCAGACCGCTGACGAAGCCAACGAGCGCGCTCTGCGTATGCTGGACAAAGCCAGCCGCAAGTAATAATCCTCACGGATTGTTATGGAGCCGGCCCACTTGTGGGCCGGCTTTTTTATTGCCCGAAGAACGCCCCTTCTCCACGCCGACTCCCGTCACCCGAAAAACAAAAAGGCCTGCACGATGGCAGGCCTTTCGGTTCACGCAGGCAAGGGCTTACTGTAGCTCTGGCGGGATGCTCGACACCATCGGTGCGGCACCCTGGCCATTCACCGGGACGGCGATTTCGACCGGCATGCCATCCTCGGCGGCCACCACGTCACGAACCATGTCCCAGTTCATACGCAGGTTGTTGGCCAGGTCTTCACGCTTGAGCAGCGCATTGATGACGGCCGTGTGCTTGTCGACCACCGACGGGTTGCCATGGTCGTCCAGCGGCGTGTGCGCCTCGAGATAGACCTTGCCACCACTAACGCCGAACTTGTAAGGCTCGTTGATGATCCGCACCGGGGTGCCCACCGGCACCATCTTGGAGAGTGCCACAACATTGTTGTTGAGCATGCGGAAGCAGCCATGGCTGGTGCGCATGCCGATGCCGAACTTCTTGTTCGAGCCGTGGATCAGGTAGCCCGGCAGGCCCAGGGTGAACTTGAACGGACCCAGCGGGTTATCCGGGCCAGCCGGCACGACGGCAGGCAGGATATCGCCGTCAGCGGCGTGTTCGGCGCGAATCGAGGCCGGCGGCGTCCAGGTCGGGTTTGGTGTCTTGGCGGTGATCTTGGTGATCGCGATCGGCGAACCCCAGCCTTCACGACCGATCCCCAACGGGAAGGTGTGCACCACGTTCTCGCCTTTCGGATAGTAGTACAGGCGGTACTCGGCCAGGTTGATGACGATCCCCTCGCGTGGCCCGGGTGGCAGGACGTAACGGGTCGGCAGGATGATTTCGGTACCGGCGCCAGGCAACCAGGGATCGACGCCCGGGTTCGCGGCGATCATCTCCAGGTAACCCAGGTCGTTGGCGGTGCCGATGTCGGCGAAGGTGTCTTCGTACTTGGCCTTGATCGTCCGGACCTGGCCGACGACGTCTTCGCCGGGCGGTGGCAATGGCAGCTCCAGCGCGACGGCAGGGCCGGTCAGCAGCAAGGCGGCCAGGGACAGGCAACGGGTGACGGCGGGAAAGCGCGGCAACATCCGGTAAATCCTTCGAAAGAGGGTTCAAGACATTCGATTGTACACCCGCCCGGATTCAAGCGGGAGGCATCGGCAGGCGTTGCAAGGGTTACAAATGATGAAAGGTGAGCTCAGAGCTCCGGCCACACCGGACGCGTACCCCGCCGCTGGGCATCGAGAATGGCCCGGCATAGCGGGCACAGGCGTTCGTCGCGATAGACCGCGCGCTCGACCGACGACCAGCGCGGCTGCGCCGGCAGCAGGCCGCCACACAAAGTGCGGTCGACCGGAGCGCCCAGTTCGAGCTGGCGGGCGGCGAGATGGACACGGACTTCCTGGCAGGCGAACAGGTCGAGCTGCTCGTCGGGCTCGATCAATTGGTAGGCATACAGGGACCAGGCGGGGCGTGGCATCGGGGGCACTCGAAACGGGGGGCGCAACATTAGCCGAAAGCGGCCCCCGATAAAAGCGTCAGAGCAAGGGTTTTATCGTCGGCCAGGCATTATCGAGCAAGCGCTGCTGGGCGCCCTGGGCCGGATGGATGCCGTCGGCCTGCATCATCTCCGCCACCCCACCTATGCCCTCCAGAAAGAACGGCACCAAGGCCACCTTCTTTTCCTTCGCCAACTGCTCATAGACCTGGGCGAACGCGGTGGTGTAGCGCACGCCATAATTCGGTGGCAAGCGCATGCCGAGCAACACCACCTTGGCGCCGGCCTCACGGGAGCGATCAATCATCGAGGCAAGATTTTGTTGCAATTGTTGTGGCGGTTGCCCACGCAGCCCGTCGTTCCCGCCCAACTCCAGCACCACCAGATCAGGCTTGTGCGCTGCAAGCAGCGCCGGCAGCCGCGCCTGGCCACCTGCGCTGGTGTCGCCACTGATCGAGGCATTGACCACACGGTCGGTGAAACCCTCGTCCTTCAGGCGTTGCTCCAGGAGCGCGACCCATCCCTGGCGGGTATCCAGGCCAAAACCGGCACTGATACTATCGCCGACAACCAGCAACGTTCCCGCCGCCGCGCCCTGGGCCAGGCAAAACAGGGCCAGACCGGCACTCAACCACCACATTCGCATCGGATTCTCCATGGGCCCCAGCATTCTCGTTGCGCAGAACCTTAGCAAAGTGGTCCCCAGCGCGGAAGGCGACCTCACCATCCTCCACCCGCTTTCTCTCGACCTCGACCAGGGCGACAGCCTGGCCATCGTCGGTGCATCCGGCTCGGGCAAGTCGACCCTGCTCGGCCTGCTCGCAGGCCTTGACCGCCCCAGTGATGGCAGTGTCGTGCTCGCCGGCCACGACCTTGGCCCCCTGGACGAAGACCAGCGCGCACGGGTGCGTGCCGAACACGTCGGTTTCGTGTTCCAGTCGTTCCAGTTGCTCGACAGCCTCAATGCCTTGGAAAACGTCATGCTGCCCCTGGAGCTGGACGGTCGCCGCGACGCCCGCGAGCAGGCCCGCACCCTGCTCGAACGGGTCGGCCTGGGCCAGCGCCTGAGCCACACCCCACGCCAGCTGTCCGGCGGCGAGCAGCAACGGGTGGCGATCGCCCGTGCGTTCGCGGCGCACCCGGCAGTACTGTTCGCCGACGAGCCCACCGGCAATCTCGACAGCCATACCGGCGAGCGCATCAGCGACCTGCTGTTCGAGCTCAACAAGGAACGCGGCACCACCTTGGTGCTGGTGACCCATGACGAGCGGCTGGCCAAGCGCTGCCGTCGCCTGATCCGCCTGGACGCCGGACGCCTGGTGGCGCCCCTGGAGCCATGATGACCCGCCTGCCGTTCATGCGCCTGTGCGCCCTGGCCCTGCGCCAACTGCTGCGTGACGCCCGCGCCAGTGAAGTGCGAGTACTGTTCTTCGCGCTCCTGGTGGCCGTCGCCGCCAGCACCGCCATTGGTTACTTCGGCGCCCGCCTCAACGGTGCCATGCAATTGCGGGCCAGCGAATTCCTCGCTGCTGACCTTGTGCTGCAAGGGTCGTCCGCCGCCCAGGCGGCGCAGATCGATGCCGGTACTTCGCGTGGCCTGACCCACGCCCGCGTGGTGGAGTTCACCAGCGTGGTGGCCGCCGATGCCGGTATCCAGTTGTCGAGCATCAAGGCCATCGACCCGGCCTATCCACTGCGTGGCCAACTGCGCAGCGCCGCAACGCCCTATGGCAGCGAGACGGCCGGCGGCGGGCCGGCGGCCGGCGAAGCCTGGGTCGAGGCGCGCCTGTTGGCGGCACTGGGGCTATCGCTGGGCGACAGCATCGACGTCGGCATGAAGACCCTGCGCATGACCCGCGTGCTGACCTACGAACCGGATCGCGCCGGCAACTTCTACAGCCTCACCCCACGCGTGCTGATGAACATCGCTGACTTGGACGCCACCGGCGTGATCCAGCCAGGAAGCCGGGTCACCTATCGCGACCTGTGGCGCGGCGAGCCGGACACCCTGGTGCAATATCGCCAGGCGGTGGAGAAGGATCTTGCCGCCAACCAGCGGCTGCTCGACACCCGGGATGGCAACCGCCAGATCGGCGGCGCCCTGGGTCGCGCCGAACGCTACCTGAACATGGCCAGCCTGGTCGCGGTGCTGCTGGCCGGTGTGGCCGTGGCGCTGTCGGCCAGTCGCTATGCCGCCCGCCGCCTGGACGCCAGCGCCCTGCTGCGCTGCCTGGGGCTGTCACGACACCAGGCGCTGGGCCTGTACTCGCTGCAACTGGCGATGCTGGGGCTGGTCGCGGCGCTCGCCGGCGCCCTGCTTGGCTGGCTCGCGCAACTGGGTCTGTTCGCCCTCCTGCAGGGGCTGCTGCCCAGTACCGTTCCGCCGGGCGGCATCGCCCCGGCACTGGCTGGCATCGGCACCGGCCTGGTGGCGCTGGCCGGCTTCGCCCTGCCTCCGCTCGCCGCTCTGGGCCGGGTACCGCCCTTGCGCGTGCTGCGCCGTGACCTGCTGCCGGTGCCGCCCAGCAGTTGGCTGGTCTATGGCGCCGCATTGTTCGCCCTTGGCCTGATCATGTGGCGCCTGAGCCTGGACCTGCTGCTGACCTTCGCCCTGCTCGGCGGCGGCCTGATCGCCGCGCTGCTGCTTGGTGGCCTGCTACTGCTGGGCCTGCGCAGCCTACGCCGGTTACTGGTCGGCTCGCCGCTGCCCTGGCGCCTGGGGCTGGGTCAGTTGCTGCGCCATCCGCTGGCAGCCGCCGGCCAGGCGTTGGCCTTCGGCTTGATCCTGCTGGCCATGGCCCTGGTCGCGCTACTGCGCGCCGAGCTGCTGGACAACTGGCAGGCGCAACTACCCAAGGATGCCCCCAACCACTTCGCGCTGAACATCCTGCCAGACGAGCGCGAACCCTTTGCCCAGCGCCTGCGCGAGGTAAATGCCACCTCGGCGCCGCTGTACCCAGTGATCCCCGGCCGCCTCACCCACATCAACGATCAGCCGGTACAGCAGCTGGTGAGCAAGGAATCTACCGGCGATCGTGCCGTGCAGCGCGACCTGAGCCTGACCTGGGCCGCCGAACTGCCCCAGGGCAATGCCTTGAGCGAAGGCGATTGGTGGCAGACGCCACCGCCGACCGACGGGCCACCCGCGGTATCGGTCGAGGCGGAGCTGGCCGCAAGCCTCAAGCTCAAGCTGGGTGACCTGCTGACCTTCGACATCGGCGGCGAGCACCGCCAGGCACGGGTCAGCAGCCTGCGTGCGGTGCACTGGGACAGCTTCCAGCCGAACTTCTACATGATCTTCCAGCCCGGCACCTTGCAAGGTTTGCCCGCCACCTACCTGACCAGCTTCTACCTCGCGCCCGGGCACGATACCGATGTGGTCGCCCTGTCGCGGGCGTTTCCGGCGGTGACCATCCTCCAGGTCGATGCGCTGCTTGGGCAACTGCGCAGCATCCTCGCCCAGGTCACCTTGGCGGTGGAGTACGTACTGCTGTTCGTGCTCGCGGCGGGCCTTGCGGTGTTGTTCGCCGGCCTGCAGGCCACCCTGGACGAGCGTATCCGCCAAGGCGCGCTACTGCGCGCCCTGGGCGCCGGCCGTGCGCTACTGGTCAAGGCCCGGCGCATCGAGTTCGGCCTGCTTGGCGCCGCCAGCGGCCTGCTCGCTGCCCTGGGCTGCGAACTGATCACCTGGGCCCTGTACCGCTATGCCTTCGACCTGCACTGGGCGCCGCATCCCTGGCTGCTGGTACTGCCCGTGCTGGGCGCGGTCCTGGTCGGCGGGGCCGGTGTGTTCGGCACCCGGCGGGCACTCAATGCAACGCCACTGAGCGTTCTGCGCGAGACCTGAGCCGACGGCGCATGCTCGCCGTGCCTGTAAGCACGGTGAGCAGCACCATCGGCGCGCCCACCAGCCATGCCAACTGGCTCACATCCAAATGCGGCCAGTGGCTGGCAAGAAAGCCATACGCCGCACCGCTGACCATCTGCAGGAAGAAGAACTGACCGGTGGACAGCCCGATATCCCGCTGCACACAACGCAGCAGCCCTGCCTGGGTCGCCGGAATCACCATGCCAGTGCTCAACAGGATTGCCATCATCGGAACCACGAACGCTCCCGCCACCGGCCCTGCCAGGTGAACGGCCAACCACAGGCCAACCCAGCCGACAGTACCAACAGCGGCCCCGACCGCCAGGATCAGCGCCAGATCATGCTGGCGACTCAGGCGCCGGGCCAGAAAGCTGCCGGTGACATAACCCAGTGCACAGATGGCGATCAGCGCGCCGTATTCGAATGCGCTGAACCCCAGGACAACCTGGAAGGCGTAGGACGATGAAGACAGGAAGCCGAAGTAGCTCATCCAAACCAGGCTAATGCAGGCTGCATGAAAAACGAACGCAGCGTTGCCCAGGTTGCGTCCGTACACCCGCAGCACCAGGCCCGGAGTAACGCCCTGGCCTGTCCCAGGCAGGCTCGGCACCAGGCGCCAGAACACCAGCAGTACCAGCAGGTTGAATACCCCCACCAGCCCCAGAATCCCGCGCCAGCCAAACTGCGGTAGCAACGCGCCACCCAGCAACGGCGCCAGGCACGGGGTGATGGCGATGGCCGAAGCCAGCGTGGTGAGAATGCCCATGCGCTCGCGCTCGGTGAACACCTCGCGCACCACCATACGGGTGGTCACCGTGCCGACGCAGCCGCCCAATGCTTGCAGCAGGCGGCCGATCATGAAGGGCAGGAAGGACGTGGCGCTGGCCGCAAGCCCGGTACCGCACGCTGCCAGCAGCAGCCCGCCCAGTTGTACTGCCCGCGGGCCGTAGCGATCACACAGCAGCCCGGCCAGCACCATCGACAGCGCATAGCCGACCATGTACATCACCAGTGTGCTCTGCACCTGGCCAAGGCCAACCTGCAACTGCTCGGCCAGTTGCGCCGAGGCCGGCACCATGATGCCCAGCCCGACCTGCGGCACTACCACTGCGGCCAGCAAGGCCACTGACAATCCGGGCCGGTTCATGGCTGCACCCGCGAAGCAAAAGACAATCGGACGGGCGAACGCAGCCCCACCGCAATACGCATGATTCGATGTTCCTTGAATGAAGGTCGGGGACGCCTGCAGGCACGACGCAAAGGCTCTGCGTCACGCGATTGAGGTTAGGGGCGGCGCTGCATAAGATGAAGGCCCATTAGGCCTTCCCGAATATGGACCACTATGGCCAGAGGCAAACAAGCCATTGCCCTCGATCTCGCCCTGCCGTTCGAGCTGTCTGCCGGTAGCGCTACCGGCAAGCACCGGCTGCTGCATGGATTTCTCCAGGAGCTGGTGGTCAGCGGCCATCTGCCACCCGGCACCCTGCTGCCCTCCACACGCACGTTGGCACAGCGCTGGGGCGTGGCGCGTGGCACGCTGGAGGCGGTGTTCGAGCAGCTCAAGCTGGAAGGCTTCATCGAGCGGCGCCAGGGCGCAGGGTCGCAGGTCACCCTGCAACTGCCCGATACCCTGATCGCATCCGGCAATCCGGCCGGCCAGGCGTCGCTATCGCGGCCGATGCCCGACCCGCAGTCGGTGCAGGCGCAGGTGCAAGCGCGGGTCCCCTTCGTCGCCCGCCTGCCCGACCCGAACTTGCTGGAGCAGCATCTTTTCCCGGCACGCCTGGACGGCGCCGGTCTGCTTGAAAGCCTCCCTGCGCAGGGTGACCCACGCCTGCGCCAGGCCATCGCAGCGCACTTGAAGCTCTATCGGGGTATCGACTGCGAGGCGGATGACATCCTGGTCACCCACGGCATTCGTCACACCCTCGACCTGTTCAGCCGCGTACTGCCCAAGCACCGAGCGCTCGCCGTTGAGGACCCAGGCTATGCCTGGGCCAGGCGGATTTTCGAGCGTTCGGGGCACAGGCTGTTCAGCACGCCGCTCGACGAACAGGGCCTGCGCGTCGATGCCCTTGCCGACCATGAAACACTCGGGGCGGTACAGGTTACGCCCGCCCATCAAGCGCCACTGGGCATCTGCATGAGCGTCGAACGCCGCCAGGCCCTGCTCGACTGGGCGCAGGCACGGGATGCGATAATCATCGAGGACGATTACGACAGCGAGTACAACTATGCGAGTGCACCGCTGCCGGCGATCAAGGCGATCGACCACCACGACCAAGTGCTGTTCTGCGGCAGTTTCAACAAGACCTTGTTCAGTAACCTGCGCCTGGGCTTTGCCGTGGTTCCCCGGCGCCTGCACGCCGAAATGCTGGACACGCTGACGATCTCTGGGCAGGCGCCTGGCGCCCTCGGCCAGCGGGCGCTGGAGCAGATGCTCGGCAACGGCCAGTATGCACGCCACCTGCGCATTGCCCGGCAGACCTACCAGCAGCGCCGCGACCTACTCATCGACAGGCTGCGCCGGCACACTGAGGTGCGGATTGCAGGCGAGCAGTCAGGGCTGCATTTCATCCTCTGGTTGCCTGAAGGCTGCAATGAACAGCAATTTTGCCAACAGGCCCACGAGCAGGGCCTGATGCTTCAGCCGCTCGGACTGTTCACCCGTGAACATGCCTGGCCGGCGGGCGTACTGGTGGGCTACGCCTCGTTGAGCGAGGCGCAGATTGCGGTGGCGGGGGACACATTGGGGCGGCTGTACCTGAATGCGCTCACTGGGCGCCGTAGTGGATGCGATTGATGTACCAGGTCGCTTCGCCCGTGGGCGTTTGCACCAGCACTTCATCGCCCTCTTCTTTTTTCAGCAGCGCACGGGCCATGGGCGAGTCGATGGAAATGTAGTCGTTACGGCCGTAGATCTCGTCGTAACCGACGATGCGAAACGTCAGGGTTTCGCCGTCGTCGTTCTCGATCTCGACCCAGGCACCGAAGAACACCTTGCCTTCCTGCTCCGGGGAATAGGCGACGACTTTCACATCCTCGAGGCGCTTGCGCAGGTAGCGGACCCGCCGATCGATCTCGCGCAGCAATTTCTTGTTGTACTGGTAATCGGCGTTTTCGCTGCGATCCCCCAGCGACGCAGCCCAGGTCACCTTCTGGGTGATCTCGGGGCGGTAGACGCGCCACAGGTGATCCAGCTCCTTCTTGAGGGCTTCATGACCTTCGGTGGTGATGATGTTGGTACTCAAACCGCTTGCTCTCCTCGGCACAGCCACAGCAGGCGCCTTGGGCCTGCCGGGTTACCGAGCTTAACCAAAAACAGGCGCCGCCACACCTCGCTCAGCGGCGGGTGATCAGGCCCTGGCGTGCAATGCGGGTCAACTGGCCGATGATCTCGCCGGCATCCTCACCGATCGGGGCTTGGATCACAGCCAGGTCAAAGCGGTCGTTGGCGTAATGGGCAAGGTTGCAAGCCGCCTCGGCGAACTGGATGAGGAAGGCACGGGCCTGGCCCTTGCGGCGCGAAAAGCCGTCGAGGTTACGCAGAAGTGTGGGTTGATGCTGGCCACCGAGCAGGATGCGCGGTGTGCGGGATGCCTGGTCAGCAGGCAGTGGGGTCAGGCAAACACTGGTACGTGGGCAACTCATGGTGGTATCTCTGCGCCTCGCGAATCCCGCTGGGCAGCGGTGGGAGGCGTCACCGAACCAGCGCTTTAGCGGTATTTCGGATTGCCCTGGGGCCTCTCCTGCGCCCCGCAAGTAGCTGTTTAAATCGGCGCAAGCGGTATCGTAGAGCGTCGAACGGCAAGCTGCAAGTGGGCGTTCACTTGCAGCTTGCCGCAGACGGGTTGCAGCGAGATGTCAGCGGGCGATCAGGCGATCCAGCGACAGACGCCCTGCCCCTTCGACCAGCACCGCCAGCGTGCCGCCCAACAGTGCCAGGGCAAACTCGTAGCCGTTGTTGGACATGAACAGGCCATTGCCGATGTGCACCGAGAAGATCGCCACCACCAGCGTCACGCTCAGCGCCAGCGCAGCCGGGCGGGCCAGCAGGCCAAGCAGCAGTGCCAGGCCGCCGAAGAACTCCGCGCTGCCCGAGAGCAGGGCCATCAGGTAGCCAGGGGCCAGGCCAATGCTCTCCATCCATTGACCGGTGCCTTCCAGGCCATAGCCACCGAACAGGCCGAACAGCTTCTGTGAGCCATGCGCCATGAAGATGATGCCGACCAGGATGCGGATGATGCTGAGGCCGAAACCGGCGCGGGTGACGAACAGGGCGTTGAGGGAGGGATTCATCGGGTGAGCTTCCTTGAAATGTCAGGTTGGAATGGCCGCCATCTTAATCAAATTAGCGAATAAGAAAACCGCAAAAAACCCAACAAACAAATCGAAAAAGTCGATTTATCAGCGTTTCGCGACCCGCTCCAAGGCGCTGCGCTCCCGGTTGAATGCCAGGAAGTATTTGTTGACGCTGTTGACGAAGTTCACCGGCCCCATCCCCACCTGCTCCATGGCGATGCGCTCGGTCTGGAAAAACCACTGGTTACCGTTGAGGCCACGGCGACGGGCCTCGGCGCGCATTGCCTGGACGCGTTCCGGGCCGAGGTTGTAGGCGGCAAGAATGAAGGCCATGCGCTCACGCTCATTGAGCTGCGGGCTGGAGAAGAACTTGCGTCGGATCAGCGCGAGGTAGCGGGCGCTGGCCTGAACATTGCCGTCGACCGTGGCCGTATTGCTCACGCCCACCCGTTGCGCGGCGGCCGGGGTGATCTGCATCAGCCCATGGGCGCCCCCTGTACCACGGGCCTTGGGATCGAATGTCGACTCCTTGAACGCCAGGGCCGCCAGGTTGAGCCAGTCGATCTGCTGCTCGGCGCCGTGCTTCTGCAACACCGCGCGCAGCGACTCCAGGCGTTGGCGGTCCTGGCGGGCCAGCGGATTGTGCACGCGGTACTGGCGTCGATAGATGCGCTCGAAGGCTGCATCCTGGTTGTCCGGCGCGCGGTAAACGGCAAGGAAGCGGTCCACGCTGGCCAGCAACTGCTCGGCATCCTTGCGCACGTACCAGCGCATGGCCTGAGGCTGGCTCAGGCGCAACTGGGTGTCCAGGCGCAGCTTGGGCATCACCCGGGCCCAGCGCTGGGCGATGGGGCGTTCCACCACGGTCAGGTGATAGATGCCGGCCTGGACCATCTCCAGTACATCTTCGACTGCCAGGGTCGGATCGACCCACTCGATCTTCACCAGCGGGCGCTTGCGCAGGGCCAACTGCTGGTTGATCTGCTCGATCACCGCACCGGCAGCGCTGGCGGTGGTCAGGGCAATGGTGCGCCCGGACAGCTGCTCGACCCGGCTGAAGGCTCGCTCACCCTTGCGTCCGACCAGCAACAGCGGCACCTGGTCAAGCACCGGCGCACTGACTCCGACGCCCTGCACCAGCCCCGCATCGAGCAATTCGCCAGGCGCGGCAAGGTCGCCTTCACCGCGCTGCAGGGCACCTATCAGTTGTTCCTTGGCGCGCGGGACGATCTGCAGCGTGATTTCCTGACCGTCCGCGACCCGCGCATTGAGAAAATGCTCCAGCGCGCGCAGGCGATAGTACTCGATACCCACCGGTTCGCCCTTGACCTCGCCTGAGCTGTTGCGGCTCTGGTTGACCAGCACCCGCAACACCTTGCTCGCTCGAATCTGCGCAAGGTCGCGACTCTGGCTCGCCGGCACATGCTGCAACGGGCCGGTTTCGCGGGCGATGGCAGGTGCTGCGGCGATCAGCCCAAGCAACAGCAAGGTCGTCAGCAGGGTTCGCAGCATGAAGAAGGGTCCAGAAGCGGTTGGCGAAACCATGCGCCGAGCGGTGCGCATGACAAATGACGGCAAGAGACCATGGCAAACGTTTGAAGTTCTTGGTTTTTCTGCGAACTTGCAGATTTTGCTATGCTGGCCGCCCCGCGGCACGAGGTAGCACCATGCAACTGATCGATATCGGCGTCAACCTGACCAACACCAGCTTTCACGACCAGCAGGCGGCGATCGTCGAACGCGCCTTGGCCGCCGGCGTGGCGCAGATGGTTTTGACCGGCACCAGCCTTGCCGTCAGCGAAGAGGCCCTGCTGCTATGCCAGCGCCTGGATGAGGCAGGCCAACACCTGTTCAGCACGGCCGGCGTCCACCCTCACGATGCCAGCCATTGGGAAGGCGCCAGCGAACGCACCCTGCGCGATCTGCTGGCTCAGCCGCGGGTGCTTGCCGTGGGTGAATGCGGACTGGACTTCAACCGTGACTTCTCCCCTCGTCCACAGCAGGAAAAAGTCCTGGAAGCTCAACTGGCCCTGGCCGCCGAACTGCAGTTGCCGGTCTTCCTGCATGAACGCGATGCCAGCGAGCGGCTATTGGCAATCCTCAGGCAATACCGCGACCAGTTGCCAGCCGCCGTGGTGCATTGCTTCACTGGCGAGCGCCAGGCGCTGTTCGCCTACCTCGACCTGGACCTGCACATCGGCATCACCGGCTGGATCTGTGACGAGCGACGCGGGACGCACCTGCATCCACTGGTAGGCAATATTCCCGAAGGCCGACTGATGCTCGAAAGCGATGCGCCCTACCTGCTGCCGCGCACCCTGCGGCCGAAACCGAAGAGCGGACGCAACGAACCGGCCTTCCTGCCTGAAGTCCTGCGTGAAGTCGCCTTGCACCGGGGTGAAAGCGTTGAGCACTGCGCCCAGCACACCACGGCCACGGCCAAGGATTTCTTCAAGCTCCCTTGACGCATGTCATGAAGGCTTCGCGCGCGAACGGACACAATGATGGCACCTTGCCAATAATGTTTCCGCTCAACTCAGAGAAGACCTACCATGGGTGCCTGGCTTAGCAATATTTCCCTGAAGTACAAATTCTGGGCAGTCAATGCGGTGGCCTTCGTCACCACCTTGCTGCTGGTGCTCTACGCGGTCTACCTGGAGCAGCAGGCCCGCGCCGAATCGGCCCAGGCGCATGCCGTCGCCCAGGCCGAACTGCTGGCCACCTGGCCCGCTGCACAACCCTTCCCCCACCTGCCACAGATGATCACTTGGCAGGAAGGCCAGACCCCGAGCTTCAAAGGCGAGCCCGTCGAGGCACTGCGTGACGGCCAAGGCTGGGTCGCGTTGCCCGCCGCCTGGCTGTTTGGCGACGATCCGCTGCGCGGCGCCCAGGTGCTGCGCCAGGGCAACCAGCACATTGCCGTGCTGGCGCAATCGCCAAGCCTGCGCCAGGTATTCATCGACCGGTTCAGCAACTACGCGGTGTGCGTGCTGATTCTCATGCTGGCGATGCTCTGCGCTTCGCAACTGCTGATCCGCTTCCTGCTCAGCCAGCTCAACACCCTCAAGGATGTAATGCTGCACGTGGAAAAAACCGGCGACCTGTCGGCGCGCGTGCCGCTGGCCTGTGGCGACGAAGTGGGCCAGATGGCCGGAGCCTTCAATGCCATGCAGACGACCTACCACCGCGTAGTCAGCACGGTGGCCCACACTGCCGCGCAACTGGACTCAGGCGCCGCACGTCTGGCCACGAGCATGGACGAAGTACGCCACGGCATGATCGGCCAGCAGAGCGAGACCGACCAGGCCGCGACAGCGATCAACGAAATGTCCGCCACCGTGCATCACATCGCCCAGCACGCCGGCGCCACCCGTGACCTGTCGCAAAGCGCCGACAGCCTCGCCGGCAGCGGCCAGGAAGTGGTCAGTCGGGTACAGGATTCCATCGCCGGGCTGTCCAATGGCGTGCAGCAGACTGCCGAGATGATTCGCCAACTGGCCGACGACAGCCAGAAGATCAATGGCGTGGTCAGCGTGATCCACAGCATCGCCGAACAGACCAACCTGCTGGCCCTCAACGCCGCCATCGAAGCCGCACGCGCCGGCGACCTGGGTCGCGGCTTCGCGGTGGTGGCCGACGAAGTACGCAACCTGGCCAAGCGCGTGCAGAACTCCACCAACGAGATCACCACCATGGTGTCCGCGCTTCAGGACGGCACCCGTGATGCCGTGGAGTACATGCAAGAGAGCTCCTACAAGGCCGACGACTGCGTCAAGCAGGCCCGCGAAGCCGGCGATGCGCTGGCCGAAATCACCCGCGCGGTGGCGCAGATGCGCGAGAGCAACACACAGATCGCCGTGGCCGCCGAGCAGCAGAGCCAGGTCGCCGAGGAGATGAACCGGGCAGTGGTGAGCATCCGCGACGTCACCGAAGAAACCGTACAGCAGACCGTAGGATCGGCCACCACCAGCAATGCGTTGGCGACCCTCGCCGGCGAACTGAACAAAGCCATCGGCCAGCTCAAGCTATAGTCCCGATAAACAGCCTCGATTGGCCCCCTGCGGGGGGCCGCACTAAGCTCTGGACATGACCAAGGGGAATCGTCCATGAGCAAACGTCTGCCGAATCTGCCCGCCTGGCAATGGCGCGGCTACCACCATAATCACCGCCACCCGACCAACCTGGTGCTGCACCTGATTGCCGTACCGCTGTTCATCCTTGGTGCCCTGCTGGTGCTTTCGGGCGTGTTCTCGCTCGACATCACGCAGCTTGCCGTAGGCGTGATCGCGCTGATCGCAGGGCTTGCCATGCAGCGCCAGGGCCATCGCCTGGAGGCCGAACAACCCGAGCCGTTCAGTAGTCGACAGGACGCCCTGAAACGTCTGTTGACCGAACAGTTCATCACCTTCCCACGTTTCGTCCTGAGCGGCGGCTGGTGGCGTGCCTGGCGCGAAAGACACAAGCATCGGCCCTGAACACGCGGCAAGGCTCAGGCAAACACCGTCACTGTCTGCCGGCTCAAGGCCAACAGGCGGCCATCCGCCGACCACAAGCGGGCTGCGGCATGCCCATAACCATCACGGGCGTGCTCGGTCTCTACACAGTACTGGTACCAGTCGTGCGTGCTGAGCTCCGGCAATGGCTGGACGAACTCGATGGTCCAGGTCAGGGTGCTGCCTGCGGCAGGTTGCTTGAGAAAAGGCATCAGGCTCGGCGGCCAGGCATCGACCAGCGCCAGCAGGTGCGACACTTCGAGCGGCGCCTCCGGCAGGTCGCGCAGACGCACCCAACCGCCCATCTGGCGCGATGCGTTGCCGCTGAAGGGTAGCCCCCCGATCGCCCAGCGCAGCGCCACCTTGCGCATGAATTCAGGCATGACGCCCTTGATGTAGGGCAACTCCGGTGCCGAATCCTCCAGAGCCTTGAACGGTGGCGCTGGCTCGGCCTGCACCTCCACCACCGACGGGCGTCCAGCACCGAAGTTGCCCTGCACCAGCGTCACCACTTGCCCATCCTGGATCGCACGCCCTAGCAGCGTGCTCACGGCCTTGCCCTCACGCAGCACCTCGGCCTCGAAGCGTATCGGCACATCCGGTGCCGCCGGGCCGACGAAACTGATGGCCAACGAGCGCACTGGCCGCCCATCGCTGATCTTCTGGCACATCGCCTCATAGACCAGCGCCGCCATCAACCCGCCAAACGAAGCGCGGCCCTGGGCCCAGTCTGGTGGGATACTGACCGACGCCGGGTGGCGGCGCACGGCCTCTAGCAGTTCATCGAAATTCATGGAAGTCCTTGGCCTCTATCGACAACGGGGTCAAGGCGCATGGTAACCAGCAGGCTGGCACAGGGCAGCCCGCATATCGGTCATTTACTGGGGTTATCGACGCGACAAGGCTTTGCGCAACGACGCCAAGGTGGCATCGCTGGCACGCTCGGTCTCATGCAACTCGGTTTCCCAAGCCGCCTCGCACGGCGCCAGGTCGGGATGCTCGCGCAACTGCAGCAGCCATTGAACACGATCATGCCAATCGCCCAGATCCCCTTGCGCCTGCTTGAGCAGCCTCTGAAGCTTCTTCCCTGCATGGCGCAACTGCGGGTAGGCCTCATCGCCGTAGCGCACCCGCTTGATCAACAGACGCAAGCGATGCCGGTCGTGGGCCGGATCGTCGATGGCCGCTTCCAGCTTGCGCCATTGCTTGCGCAGGCGTTTGTCGATGCGCGTGCCCAAGTCATTCGCCAGGCCTTCGCGTTGCGAAGCACGCAGGAACAGGGGGAATGAATCCAGTATCGCCAGCAGCCGGGTCAACTGCGGGCTGGCAGCGACGCTGGCGAAAGCTGCCGCCCTGGCCTGCAGGCGCCGCTGCCCGGCCTGCACGTACCCAGCAGAGATCAACTGATCGGCCAGCACCTCACGGTCGCGCAGAGGCGTGGTGAGCGTGCCCAGCGATTTCGCTGCATCCTCCAACTGTTCGACACCCGGCAGCGCGCGCAAGGGTCGCAGCAGACTGCGCAGGCGCCTGACACTGGTGCGCAGGTCGTGCAGGGCTTCGCTGTCGGTATCGGCGGCCAGGCGTTCCCGGCAGGCCAGTAGACGCACCTGCAGGGCCAGGACCTGAGCGACTACATGATCGAGCATCGCGGGCATATCAGCCTCCTCGGTCAACGGCCTGCACGGGACTCACGGATATAGAAACGTGCCCGCTCGGCTTTGCTGCTGCACCCCTCGAACGCCTCGAACTGCTGCTGGGTCTTGGCTCCAGTCAGCAATGACAGCGCCTTGGAGTAGCTCACGGTACCGGCAAACCCTTCGGCCTTGGCGAGGTCGAGCTCCTTCCAGGCCGCATCCAACTGAGTCGCGCAACTGTCGCGATAGGCCGTCTTGCCCGCACAGCCAGCAAGGGTCAGGGCAATCAGGGGAAGGCAGATCCAGGCTTTCATCGGGCATTACCTCAAGAAGGACAAAACAGTCGCTGTTCGACGGCCGGCAACGTGAAAAGTGCCATGCTCAGCGTAGCCCAGCGCGCAACGACATTGAAGCACCGGCACCAATGGGTGCATTGTTGGAATACGCGCGAAATGCCTTGGGGGAAAAAGTATGAGCAAGCGTGTCGCACTGGTGCTCGGTTCGGGCGGTGCCCGGGGATATGCGCACATCGGCGTGATCGAGGAGATCGAGCGTCGCGGCTACGAAATCGCCTGCATCGCCGGTTGCTCGATGGGCGCGGTGATTGGTGGCATCTATGCCGCCGGCAAGCTCGACGAATACCGTCGCTGGATAGAAAGCCTGGACTACCTCGACGTGCTGCGCCTGGTGGATGTGAGCTTTCGCCTGGGCGCCATTCGGGGTGACAAGGTATTTGGACAAATCCGCAAGATCGTCGGCGAGATCAACATCGAACAATTGCGAATTCCCTATACCGCCGTCGCCACCGACCTGACCAACCAGCAGGAAATCTGGTTCCAGGAAGGCTGCCTGCACCAGGCCATGCGCGCCTCGGCGGCGATTCCCAGCCTGTTCACGCCCGTCATGCAGGGCAACCGCATGCTGGTCGATGGCGGTATTCTCAATCCATTGCCGATCGTGCCGGTGGTGTCCAGTCACTGCGACCTGATCATCGCGGTCAACCTCAACGCCACCAATCAGAAGCAGTACCAGTTGCCGGTGATCGAACGCCCGGCGGCGTTCAGGATGCGATTCGAATCGGTGATCAGTTCGCTGGGGTCGCGCATGCCGTTTCGCCGCAAGCCGGCCGAGCAGCTGATGCGCATCGAGCAGGAAATCGTCGCCGAACGCATGAGCCAGACAAACCCGTGGCTGAGCGACCCCGCCGACCCGGAAAGCCAGCAACCGGCAGCGGCCCCGGAACGCGAAGGCGCCCCCAAGTCGGCGACCGGTTCGTTCATCATCGATAACGTCGGACCTGCATCGCTACTCGACCTGATCAACCAGAGCTTCGAGGTGATGCAGACCTCGCTGGCACAGTACAAGATCGCCGGGTATCCGCCGGATGTACTGATCAACGTGCCGAAGCGGGTATGCCGGTTCTTCGAGTTCTACAAGGCGCCGGAGCTGATCGCACTGGGGCGTGAGATTGCGCGGGATACCCTGGACAGTCATGAGGGGGAGCAGCGCTAGGCAGGAGTATCGGCGCTGACTTTTTCGCGGGCCTGACCGCGAAAATACCTGGAGATGCCGAAAACGAAACAGGCCGCTTAAGCGGCCTGTTTCGTCACGACGACAGCACTCAGTAACGGGTGATGTCGGCGCTGGCTTCAAGTTGCTTGCGGAAGGCAGCGAAGTCCTGCTGGCCGGCGCGCGAAGCGAGGTAGCGACGAATCTGCACCTTCTCCTCGTCGGAGGCGGCAGCACCTTCGTTGACACCCTTGAGCTGCAACACTACCAGGCTACCGTCACCCAGGACGACACTGCCGTAGACCGGCTTGTCCTTGGACTCAGGCTTGGCCATGCGGAACGCGGCCTGCAGTTCGGCTGGGTCGATGCCTTCCTGGTTGCGGGTCACCGCCTCCTGCACCTTCCACTTCTGCCCTTCCTGGTCGGCGCCCTTGGCGATCGAACCATCACGCAGGCCGGCAATCAGCTTGTCCGCCTTGGCCTTGAGCTCGGCGGTCGCCTTCTCCTTGGCCAGGTGTTCTCTGATGTTCTTCGACACAGCTTCCAGCGCCAGTTGCTCCGGCTTGCGGTGCTCTTTCACACGCAGCACCACCACGGTCTCCGGGTCCAGCTCCAGGGCACTGCTGTTGGCGCCTTCGTCCATCACCTCTTCACTGAACGCAGCCTGGATCACCGAACGGTTGGCAGTGATGCCCTCGCCGCCTTCACGGCCGAACGGTGCCGAGGTCTGTACCTTCAAGCCCAGTTCCTGCGCAGGCTGCGCCAGGTCGGAGGCTTCGAAGGCCGAGTCTTCCAGTTGCTTGGTGACTTCAACGAACTTCTGCTCGACCTGCTGGGTTTTCAGCTCGTGGGTCAGCTTGTCCTTCAGGCTGGCGAAGGTAGGCACTTCAGGCGCCTCGACGCCCAGCAGCTTGATCAGGTGATAGCCGTACTCGGTGCGAACCGGTGCCGACACCTGGTCCTTGCTCAACTTGTACAGGGCATCCTCGAAGGCCGGGTCATAGACACCCGGACCTGCAAAGCCGAGGTCACCGCCATTGGCCGCCGAGCCCGGATCCTGGGAGAACTCCTTGGCCAACTTGGCGAAGTCTTCACCCTTGGACAGGCGCTGCTGAATCTCTTCGATGCGGGCCTTGGCCTGGGCATCATCGGTCTTGTCGTTGACTTCGACCAGGATGTGCGCAGCGCGGCGCTGTTCCGCGAGGTTGGCGATTTCCTTTTCGTACAGCGCCTTGAGCTCGTCTTCGTTGACCGAAACCTGGTCGAAGAACGCAGCTTTCTTCAGCTCGATGTAATCGATGACCACCTGATCAGGGGTCATGAATTCCTTGGCGTGCTGATCGTAATGCGCCTTGATCTCTTCATCGCTCACCTTGACTGCGGCCGGGTTGGCCTTGAAGGTCAGCGAAGCGAAATCGCGGGTCTGGTTTTCCAGACGGGCGAAGGCGTCGACTTGTTTGTCGGTAACGAAGCTGCTGCCTGCCAGGCCGGTACGCAGCTGGCCGATGAGCATTTCCTGGGCGAGCATTTCGCGGAACTGCATGCGGCCGTAGCCCATCTGGCGGATGACGGCGTCAAAGCGCTCGGCGCTGAACTTGCCATCGACCTGGAACTCAGGCGTCTGCAGGATCAACTGATCCAGTGCCGCCTCGGAAAAAGAGAACTTGGCGTCTTCGGCACCCTGCAACAGCAGCTTGCGGTCGATCAGCCCCTTGAGTGCCGCCTCACGCAGCATCTTCTCGTCCAGCATCGCCGGATCGAAATCCTTGCCCAGCTGTTGCATCAGCTGGCGGCGCTGCATGTCGACGGCCTGGCTCAGCTCGTTCTGGCTGATGGTCTGGCCATTGACCTTGGCGGCATCCTGGCTGTGGCTGGCGGCCTGGAAGATGGCCTCGAAACCGGTCAGTGCCATCAGCACGACGATGAGGCCAATGATGGTCTTGGCAATCCAACCCTGTGAATTGTCCCTGATATTCTGCAGCATGCGTCCCCCAGAAACGGTCGTACCACTGCATCGACAACCGCGGAGAGTGGGTAGAATCCTGATAAAAGAAAGGCGCATCCGAGGATGCGCCTTTTCTTAGCAAACGTGGCAGGCGGGAACGTTTGCGGCCCCCGCCGCTACGTGCTCGGACCTGGCCAGGCCGGGTCCGGCTGAAAGAGACGACTTAGTTGACGGCGTCTTTCAGGCCTTTGCCAGCTTTGAAGCCTGGAACCTTGGCGGCAGCGATCTTGATCGCCTTGCCGGTTTGCGGGTTACGGCCGGTGCGCTCAGCGCGCTCCTTGACGGAGAAGGTACCAAAGCCAACCAGAACGACGTCGTCGCCTGCTTTCAGGGCACCGGTTACGGAGTCAATTACTGCGTCCAGCGCGCGGCCGGCTACAGCTTTCGGGATGTCAGCAGAAGCGGCGATAGCGTCAATCAGTTCCGACTTGTTCACTCTAAGTCCCCTTATATCTCTATTGAGTTTGTTTCTAAGTATGTAATGAAAAGCTTATGAAACGATCATTGGGTGGCCTGTTGACACTGGCGTGCCGCTTTATAGCAAGGGCCCGAAAAAGCTGTCAACCGAAGGCCCCCAATGAGATACGAACTAGTGCGTGCTAATTCTTTCCTTAGCATCGCTGTCGCGCTTCTCTTCTTTCGCGACAATCTCCGGAGCCACATCTGGCAAGGGCTCCGGGGCGTATTGCAGCGCAATTTGCAGGACCTCGTCAATCCATTTAACCGGTTTGATTTGCAGATCCTGTTTTATATTTTCAGGAATCTCCTTCAGGTCACGCACATTTTCCTCGGGAATGATGACTGTCTTGATCCCGCCGCGGTGCGCCGCAAGCAGTTTTTCCTTCAGCCCGCCGATGGCAAGCACCTGACCGCGCAGGGTGATTTCACCGGTCATCGCCACGTCGGCACGCACCGGAATCTGGGTCAGCGCCGAGACCAGTGCAGTGCACATGCCGATACCGGCACTCGGGCCATCCTTGGGCGTGGCGCCCTCGGGCATGTGGATGTGCACGTCGTGCTTCTCGTGGAAATCGGCAGCGATACCCAGGCTGCGGGCGCGGCTGCGTACCACGGTCTGTGCGGCAGTGATCGATTCGACCATGACATCGCCGAGCGAGCCGGTCTTGATCAACTGCCCCTTGCCCGGAATCACGACCGCCTCGATGGTCAGCAGCTCACCGCCGACCTGGGTCCAGGCAAGGCCTGTGACCTGGCCAATCTGGTCCTGGGTTTCGGCCAGACCATAACGGAACTTGCGCACACCCAGCAGGTGCTCGAGCTGGTCGCCGGTGACCTTGACCTTCACCTGCTTGTTGCCGGCATGCTCCTTGACCACCTTGCGGCAGACCTTGGCAATCTGGCGCTCCAGACCACGCACACCGGCTTCTCGGGTGTAGTAGCGGATGATGTCGCGGATCGCGGCGACGTCGACCTCCAACTCTTCCTTCTTGAGGCCGTTGGCCTTGACCTGCTTGGGCACCAGGTACTTGACCGCAATGTTGACCTTCTCGTCCTCGGTGTAGCCCGGCAGACGAATGATCTCCATCCGGTCCAGCAACGCTGGCGGAATGTTCATCGAGTTGGAGGTGCACAGGAACATCACGTCCGAGAGGTCGTAATCGACTTCCAGGTAGTGATCGTTGAAGTTGTGATTCTGCTCCGGATCGAGCACTTCGAGCAGTGCCGAGGCCGGATCGCCGCGCATGTCGCTGCCCATCTTGTCGATCTCGTCGAGCAGGAACAGCGGGTTGCGCACCCCGACCTTGGTCATCTTCTGAATCAGGCGACCCGGCATCGAGCCGATGTAGGTACGGCGGTGACCACGGATCTCGGCCTCGTCACGCACACCACCCAAGGCCATGCGCACGAACTTGCGATTGGTGGCCGCGGCGATCGACTCGGCCAGCGATGTCTTACCCACGCCGGGCGGCCCGACGAGGCACAGGACGGGGCCACGGATCTTCTTCACGCGCTTCTGGACCGCGAGGTACTCGAGGATACGCTCCTTCACCTCTTCCAGGCCGTAGTGGTCCGAATCGAGGATCTCTTCGGCCTTGGCCAGATCCAGACGCACCTTGCTCTGGGCTTTCCAGGGCACCTGCACCAGCCAGTCGAGGTAAGAGCGCACCACCGTGGCCTCGGCGGACATCGGCGACATCTGCTTGAGCTTGTTCAGCTCGGCCTGGGCCTTGGTGAGGGCATCCTTGGGCAGGCCAGCAGCATCGATACGCTTTTTCAGCTCCTCGACTTCGTTGTGGCCTTCGTCGCCGTCGCCGAGTTCCTTCTGAATGGCCTTCATCTGCTCATTCAGGTAGTACTCGCGCTGGCTGCGCTCCATCTGCTTCTTGACCCGGCCACGGATGCGCTTCTCGACCTGCAGCAAGTCGATTTCGGCGTCCAGCAGCGCCAGTACGTGCTCGACACGGGCAGACAGGTCGATGATCTCGAGGATTTCCTGCTTCTGCTCGATCTTCAGCGCCATGTGTGCGGCCATGGTATCGACCAGGCGCCCCGGCTCTTCGATGCTGTTGAGCGAGGACAGCACTTCGGCAGGCACTTTCTTGCCCAGCTGAACGTACTGCTCGAACTGCGACAGCAGGCTGCGCACGAACACTTCGGACTCGCGCTCGGCCGCCTCGACCTCGTCGATCAGGCTGACTTCGGCGCGAACGTGGCCTTCGACCTCGGTGAAGCGCTCGACCGCACCGCGCTGCTCGCCTTCGACCAGCACCTTGACGGTGCCATCAGGCAGCTTGAGCAGTTGCAGGACGGTAGCGATGGTGCCGACGCGATACAGGGCATCTTCGCCCGGATCATCGTCGGCTGGATTCTTCTGGGCCAGCAGGAGGATCTGCTTTTCGCCCGTCATTGCGGCCTCTAGGGCTTCGATGGACTTCTCGCGTCCCACGAACAGCGGGATAACCATGTGCGGATAGACGACGACATCGCGCAATGGCAAAAGAGGCAAGTCGAGGGTGGTCTTCATGATTTCGCCTCTACAGCGGCCTTGTGGCCGGAAACCGGTGGAAATAGTGCTTGGAGCTAATGTGGGGGCAGGTCCGCAAAAATACAAGCGCTGGCGCCAGAAAAGCAGAAAGGGGCCCGCGGGCCCCTTTCTGCTTCAACGTATCAGGCGTGCGACTCAGGCGTCAGGCACGGCCTTGGCTTGCGGCTCGTTGTTCTCGTAGATCAGCAGCGGCTGCGAAGTACCGTCGATGACGCTCTCGTCGATCACCACCTTGCTGACATCCTTCTGCGAAGGAATCTCGTACATGGTGTCGAGCAGCACGCCTTCGAGGATCGAACGCAGGCCACGGGCGCCGGTCTTGCGCTCCAGAGCCTTGCGAGCAACGGCCTTGAGCGCGTCGCTGCGGAACTCGAGGTCCACGCTTTCCATCTCGAACAGCCTGGCGTATTGCTTGGTCAGGGCGTTCTTCGGCTCGGTGAGAATCTGCATCAACGCAGCTTCGTCCAGCTCGTCGAGCGTGGCCAGAACCGGCAAGCGACCGACGAATTCCGGAATCAGGCCAAACTTGACCAGATCGTCCGGCTCGACTTCGCGCAGCGACTCACCCACCTTTTTGCCTTCCTGCTTGCTGCGCACTTCCGCGCCGAAACCGATACCACCTTTGGTGGAGCGGTTCTGGATGACCTTCTCGAGACCCGAGAATGCGCCACCGCAGATGAACAGGATGTTACGCGTGTCGACCTGCAGGAACTCCTGCTGCGGGTGCTTGCGGCCACCCTGGGGCGGCACCGAAGCCACGGTGCCCTCGATCAGCTTCAGCAATGCCTGCTGCACGCCCTCGCCCGAGACGTCACGGGTGATGGACGGGTTGTCCGACTTGCGCGAGATCTTGTCGATCTCGTCGATGTAGACGATGCCCATCTGGGCCTTTTCCACATCGTAGTCGCACTTCTGCAACAGCTTCTGAATGATGTTCTCGACGTCCTCACCCACATAACCGGCTTCGGTCAGGGTGGTGGCGTCGGCAATGGTGAACGGCACGTTCAACAGGCGCGCGAGGGTTTCGGCGAGCAGGGTCTTGCCCGAGCCGGTAGGCCCGATCAGGAGGATGTTGCTCTTGCCGAGTTCGACCTCGTCGCCCTTCTTGTCACGCTGGTTCAGGCGCTTGTAGTGGTTGTACACCGCTACGGCAAGCACCTTCTTGGCGCGCTCCTGACCAATGACGTACTGGTCCAGGATGCCGCTGATTTCTTTCGGCGAAGGTAGTTTGTGCGCGTTGCTCTCGGCCTGGGCTTCCTGCACCTCCTCTCGGATGATGTCGTTGCACAGGTCGACGCACTCGTCGCAGATAAATACCGAGGGCCCGGCAATCAATTTGCGCACTTCGTGCTGGCTTTTGCCGCAGAAGGAGCAATAGAGCAATTTGCCGTTGTCCTCGCCGTTACGGGTGTCAGTCATTCGATCGATCCAATCCGGTAGGCTTGCAACACAAGATGAAGGCAATTGCGGGCTTTTTCAAGTCCGCAGGCGGGCCCTTTCGGCGCCCGCCCGCTCTGGCGCCTGGGCTCAGGATACCAGTTGCCGCTTGTCGTAGACCGAGTCGACCAGGCCGTACTCGGCCGCGCGCGAGGCGCTCATGAAGTTGTCACGCTCGGTGTCGCGCTTGATGGTCTCGAGGTCCTGGCCGGTGTGGAAGGCCAGCAGCTCGTTCAGGCGCGCCTTGATGCTGAGGATTTCCTGGGCATGGATCTCGATGTCGGTCGCCTGGCCCTGGAAGCCGCCCAGCGGCTGGTGAATCATCACGCGCGAGTTCGGCAGGCAGTGACGCTTGCCTGCCGCACCGGCTGCCAGCAGGAAGGCGCCCATGCTGCAGGCCTGGCCGATGCAGATGGTGGAGACGTCCGGCTTGATGAATTGCATGGTGTCGTAGATCGACATGCCTGCGGTGACCGAGCCACCCGGCGAGTTGATGTACAGATGGATATCCTTGTCCGGGTTTTCCGCTTCAAGGAACAGCAGCTGCGCCACAACCAGGTTGGCCATGTAGTCCTCTACAGGACCCACCAGGAAGATCACACGCTCCTTCAACAGGCGCGAGTAGATGTCGTAGGCACGTTCGCCACGGGCGGACTGCTCGATAACCATCGGGACCAGACCGCCTGCGGCCTGGATGTCAGAGCTCTGCTGAATATAAGAATTGCGGGACATGTCCTGCACTCACTCCCAAATAGTCATGGCTTTAATAACGCACAAGCCAGCCCGAAGGCTGGCTTGTGGGGTTTCCTACGAGAGTAGCAAATCACTCAGCTTCGGCAGGAGCCTGTGCTGGCTTGACAGCCTCTTCGTACGAGACCGACTTGTCGGTCACAGTCGCTTTCTGCAAGACAGTATCTACAACTTGCTCTTCCAGCACAACCGAACGGACTTCGTTCAGTTGCTGGTCGTTCTTGTAGTACCAGTTGATGACCTGCTCAGGCTCCTGGTAAGCGGAAGCCATTTCCTCGATCATCTCGCGAACCTTGGCATCGTCCGGCTTCAGCTCGAACTGCTTGACCACCTCGGCGACGATCAGGCCCAGGACCACACGGCGCTTGGCTTGCTCTTCGAACAGCTCGGCCGGCAGTTGCTCAGGCTTGATGTTGCCACCGAACTGCTGGACAGCCTGCACGCGCAGACGGTTGACTTCGTTTTCCAGCAGGGCTTTCGGCACGTCTACCGGGTTGGCGGCCAGCAGACCGTCCATGACCTGGTTCTTGACCTTGGCCTTGATGGCCTGGCGCAGTTCACGCTCCATGTTCTTGCGAACTTCGGTGCGGAAGCCTTCCAGGGTGGATTCCTTGATGCCGAACTGGGCGAAGAAGGCTTCGTTCAGCTCTGGCAGCACAGGTGCGGAAACGCTGTTGACAGTGATGGTGAACTCGGCGGCCTTGTTGGCCAGATCCAGGTTCTGGTAGTCCTCGGGGAAGGTCACGTTGACGACGCGCTCTTCACCGGCCTTGGCGCCAACCAGGCCATCTTCGAAGCCCGGGATCATGCGGCCGGAACCCAGTACCAGCTGGGTGCCCTTGGCCGAACCACCGGCGAAGGCCTCACCGTCGATCTTGCCGACGAAGTCGATGTTGACCTGGTCGTCTTTCTCGGCAGCGCGCTCGACGGCCTCGAAACGGACGTTCTGCTTGCGCAGCACTTCCAGCATGTTGTCCAGGTCGGCGTCAGCGACGTCGGCGTTCAGGCGCTCGACGTTGATCGACTCGAAGCCGGCAACAGTGAATTCAGGGAAGACTTCGAAGATGGCGACGAACTCGAGGTCCTTGCCTTTCTCGAACGACTTAGGCTCGACAGCCGGGGCGCCAGCCGGGTTCAGCTTCTGCTCGACCACGGCTTCATAGAAGGAGGCCTGGACCAGGTCACCGAAGGCTTCCTGGCGGGCAGCGTCTTCGTAACGCTGACGGATAACGCTCATTGGCACCTTGCCTGGACGGAAGCCCGGGACCTTGGCGCGACGGGCAGTCTGTTGCAGACGCTTGTTGACTTCGTTCTCGACGCGCTCGGCCGGAACGGCGATGGTCATGCGGCGCTCGAGAGCGGAAGTGTTTTCAACAGAAACTTGCATGGATATTCCTCGTTGCACAGACGTTAGCCGGCGATAGCCCGACTCCAGAATCAAGGGCGAATATTCTAGTGACTCACGCACCAGAAGTCACCCCACTCGGGACGACGGACAACCACGCCGGTCGATTTCGTTTACAGGCCAGCGCAAAAACGCGCCAGGCCTCGTTACTCAAGGGCTGCGCGCCATCTTTGAGGGCGCATGCCGAAAAAACCTGTCAAACAGTTACAACTGCAGAATCGGCCCGTTAATGCGGGTCGATTTCATTGAACTGGCAATATTCTTCCCACGACATACCCAACGCCTCGGCCACCTCGCGGTGAGTCTCCAGGCGCATGGCCTGCAATTGCTCCGGGTTTTCGGCGATCAACTGCAGGGCAAGCTCCCAGGGCTCGATACCCTGCTCCTGAGCCGCATCCTCGAACGCCCACTCGACCTGCTGGGCCTGCTCGCGCGCGTCAAGCTCGCGGATCTCCTCGAGCAATTGCGGGTTGGCTTCGCGAAAGCGCTGCAGCGCCAACGCCTGGCGCGCTTCTTTGGCAATCATCGGTATTTCCCCTGCCGGTCACCGACCGGTGTTTCAACCGGCTGAAATCTATCAGCTTTTATAGCGTTGTCACCAGAGGGCAAGCCCCTCAATCCTTCCGCTCGACAGGTGCACACGCCAGCGACCGCTGCCGCCAGCTCGGCCAGGCCTGTTGCCAACCCCGCTCATGCGTCACACCCGGCAGGGAAACCAGCTCGAGGCAACGCGCCTCGCCCAACTGCCGAGCATAAAACGCCGCAACGCCAGCAGGCACCTGGCGATCCTCGGCACCCAGCAGATGGCGCTGGGGAATACGCGCCAGGCGTTCCCGATACTGTAAAGGCTCGAGCGAACCTTCCAGCGGCGTCAGCTCAAGCATTCGCGCCCATTCGGCCGGACTCAGATTGCCGGCCAGCGTCTGGACCTGCCACACATCCTCACGCCGACCCGCCAGCAACAAGGCAAGCGCTCCGCCGCCGGAGTAGCCCACCAGCTCGAAGCCCTGATTGCCATAACGCGCTTTCAGCCGGTCGAGCGCTTGACCAAGACTGTCCAGCACCTCAGGGGAGAAGCGCCGACTGGCCCACAGCGCCGGCGTGCATCCAGGGACGCTGATGAACTGACAGGGCCTGGCCATATATAAGGAAGGTGTCGGATCCTGCATCGCCAGGTCGACCACCAGAGCCTGCCGCGGCGTAGGGTCCAGACTCGGCTGCGAGGGCGTGACCCAGGCATGGCCATCACCCTCCAGATAAACCCGCAGCACGTTGGCGGTAGGCATCTGCGCGGGCGCCACGACCAGCAGTGGAAAGCTTTCCAGCGCCAGCACCTGCACCTCACGACCGTACTCGGCAGCCCTGTGCTCCAGCGCCTCGCGCGGCGACTGGCATGCTGCGAGCACAAGAGCACCCACAACAGCCAGTACACCCCTGCCCCACATCGAAATCAGACGAAGCTGAGGTTGTGACGCTGGGCGCCATAGACCACACGAGCAGCGGTGATCAGTTGGTGAGGAATCTCGACGTAAGGTACGTCAGAGTTGCTCAGCGCCATGTCGAACAGCTGCACCAGCACGGAATTGCGGCGCACCAGGATCACATCAGACCAATCAGTATTGGTCATCGCCACCGGAATGAAGTCCGAACGCTTCATGAAGCTGCCGAGCGCTTCGAGCACGCCAAGGTTCTGCTTGGTGCCATTGTCACTGAAGCAGCAGTCGTTGAGCATCATGATGCCGTCCGGACCCAGCAGCTCCTGGTAATACATCATGTCGCGCAGGACGTACTCGTACTGGTGGTTGGCATCCACGTAGACGAAATCGAACTGCTCGATGCCGGTCTGCTCGCGGATCTTGTCGATCGCACCGATGGTTTCGGAGCGAATCACCGTGACCTCGGGCATGTCAACGAACTTTGATACACACTCCTGGTACAAGCGGTCCCAGGTCGCATCGTCGTGCAGCGAGCCACCATAGTAGTACTCGTAGTCGTCCACCGGAGAGACCCAAGGCGGCAACTGATCGAATGGACTGTAAGCCTTGTTAGCCTCCTTGCTCCAGCTGTCGGCCAGCACCATGCGCTCTGGCGTCAGTGCTGCGCGCAGCTTGAGGGCGTTCTCGCCGCGCAGCACACCGAGCTCGGCAACCACCGGGCGTTTTTCCAGCGCATTGAAAACCGCGCCGACCACGTAATACAGACTTTCCCTATGCGTGCTGCAGACTTTCATGTTCGTTCCTTTTATTCGCGGAATCGCATCAACGCCAAACGCCAAGCAAGAATCCGACCAGCCGCCAACACCGAGGCACAACCCGCATGAACACTGGACTGGGAGGTGATGCCGAATGATGAACACAAAAAATCCCGCCAGCGAACTGACACGGATGCGCCAGAATTCCGCTGCCCTGGGAATTTGCTGCAGAAATGAAAAATGCCGCACAAGGCGGCATTTTCAGGAGGTTTTCATGCGCTTGAGCGTGCATTGAAAACAGAAGATGGTGCGGACGAAGAGACTCGAACTCTTACAGCTTGCGCCGCTGGAACCTAAATCCAGTGTGTCTACCAATTTCACCACGTCCGCGTGATGCACTTAAAACAAAGGCGCCTGATTATACAATCAAGGCGCCTTCGAAGAATATGGGGTGGACGATGGGAATCGAACCCACGACAACTGGAATCACAATCCAGCGCTCTACCAACTGAGCTACGCCCACCATATTGCGGTGTTACGTTACCTACTTGCTTGCCTAAGCTGCCTTATGGCGCACCCGGCAGGACTCGAACCTGCGACCATCCGCTTAGAAGGCGGATGCTCTATCCAGCTGAGCTACGGGCGCATATTCAATCTGCTTTCCATTACGATTGCAAATCAATTTTCAGCCTTACCGAACGAGCTAACAAATCCGCTCATTCTGCCTGACTTTGCTAACCAGTGCTAGGTTGTGCCCGACAAGTGCGACGAATGTTATAGACGAGCCGAAAGGTCGTCAACACTTTTTTCAAAAAAATTTAAATTATTTAAGGGGTTAGGGGATTTGCCCGACCACGCGCCTTTGCCCTCGGCCCGGCTCGTGCGAGAATGCGCCCTCTTTATTGTTCCCTTCTCGATGGTTAATCACGCGTCTATGACTGCACACCTTATAGATGGCAAGGCGATCGCCGCCAACCTGCGCAAGCAGATCGCCCAACGTGTCGCCGAGCGCCGCCAGCAAGGCCTGCGCACGCCAGGCCTGGCGGTGATCCTGGTCGGCACCGACCCGGCCTCCCAAGTCTATGTTTCGCACAAGCGCAAGGACTGTGAGGAAGTCGGCTTCATCTCCCAGGCGTTCGACCTGCCCAGCGACACCACGCAGCAAGCCCTGACCGAGCTGATCGACCGTCTCAACGACGACCCGGCCGTCGATGGCATCCTGCTGCAACTGCCGCTGCCAGCGCATCTGGACGCTTCGCTGCTGCTCGAGCGCATTCGTCCGGACAAGGACGTCGATGGTTTCCACCCCTACAACATCGGTCGCCTGGCCCAGCGCATCCCGCTGCTGCGCCCATGCACCCCGAAGGGCATCATCACCCTGCTGGAAAGCACCGGGCAAGACCTGTACGGCATGAACGCGGTGATCGTCGGCGCCTCCAACATCGTCGGTCGCCCGATGGCCATGGAACTGCTGCTGGCCGGTTGCACCGTCACCGTCTGCCACCGCTTCACCAAGGACCTGGCCGGCCACGTCGGCCGCGCCGACCTGCTGGTGGTAGCGGCCGGCAAACCGGGCCTGGTCAAGGGTGAGTGGGTCAAGGAAGGCGCCATCGTCATCGACGTGGGCATCAACCGCCAGGAAGACGGCAAGCTGGTGGGCGATGTGGTCTACGAGACTGCCCTGCCCCGCGCCGGCTGGATCACGCCGGTTCCAGGTGGCGTCGGGCCCATGACCCGTGCGTGCCTGCTGGAGAACACCTTGTATGCGGCTGAAGAGCTGCACAAGTAATCGTTCTCGGCACACAGCAATGAAAAACGGCACCCCAAGGGTGCCGTTTTTCATTAGACGGTGAATCTACCAACGCTATCGCGGGAGCGCAGGGCTGCCCGCGTGGAGGTCAGTACGCTCGGCAACTGATCACTTGCGCGCCTCCTCCCACGACTTGAGCAGCTCGTTGTAGCTGACCGTCTCGCCCTTGGGCTTTTCGTTGGCCAGCTTCGGTTTCGGCGCACCTGGCTGGTCGAACCAGTACTGCGCATCGCGCTCTGGGTTGAGCTTGGGCGCACAGGTGGCCTGGGCATTGGAACGCTGCAGCCGCTCCATCATGCGGTCCTGGTCGCGGGCCAGGCCGTCGAGGGCCTCCTGCGGGGTCTTCTCGCCACTGGCCACCTCGGCAATATGACTCCACCACAGCTGCGCCAGGCGCGGATAGTCAGGCACGTTGGTGCCGGTCGGGGTCCACTGCACCCGTGCCGGGCTGCGGTAGAACTCCACCAGCCCACCCAGCTTGGGCGCCATCTCGGTCATGGCCTGGGAGTTGATGTCCGACTCGCGGATCGGCGTCAGACCGACGATGGTCTTCTTCAGCGACACGGTTTTCGAGGTCACGAACTGCGCGTACAGCCATGCCGCGAGACGCTGCTTTTCCGGGGTGGACTTGAAGAAGGTCCAGGAACCGGTGTCCTGGTAACCCAATTTCATGCCCTCCTCCCAATACGGCCCCTTCGGCGACGGCGCCATGCGCCACTTCGGCGTGCCATCGGCGTTGACCACCGGCAGCCCGGGCTTGACCATGTCGGCGGTGAAGGCGGTGTACCAGAAGATCTGCTGGGCGATATTGCCCTGAGCCGGCACCGGGCCTGACTCGGAGAAGGTCATGCCCTGCGCTTCCTTCGGCGCATAGGCACGCATCCAGTCCACGTACTTCTGCGTCGCGAACACCGCTGCCGGGCCGTTGGTGTCGCCACCGCGGGTGACGCTGGAGCCAACGGGGTGGCAGTCCTCAACGCGAATGCCCCACTCGTCCACCGGCAAGCCATTGGGCAGGCCTTTGTCGCCGCCGCCGGCCATGGAGAACCAGGCGTCGGTGAAACGCCAGCCGAGCGAGGGATCTTTCTTGCCGTAGTCCATATGGCCGTAGACGCGCTTGCCATCGATCTCCTTGACGTCCTCGGTGAAGAACTTGGCAATGTCTTCATAGGCCGACCAGTTCACTGGCACGCCCAGCTCGTAGCCGTACTTTTCCTTGAACTTGGCCTTCAGGTCAGGGCGTTCGAACCAGTCGGCGCGGAACCAGTAAAGGTTGGCGAACTGCTGGTCAGGCAACTGGTAGACCTTGCCGTCTGGCGCGGTGGTGAAGGAAATGCCGATAAAGTCTTTCAGGTCGAGCGTAGGCGAGGTGTAGTCCTTGCCTTCGTTGGCCATCAGGTCAGTGATCGACTGCACCTTGCCATAGCGAAAGTGCGTGCCGATCAGGTCGGAATCGTTGACCCAGCCGTCGTAGATGTTCTTGTCCGACTGCATCTGCGTCTGCAGCTTCTCCACCACATCGCCTTCCTGCAACAGGTCATGGGTGAGCTGGATGCCGGTGATCTCGCTGAATGCCTTGGCCAGGACCTTGGATTCATACTCATGGGTGGTGAGGGTTTCCGACACCACGTTGATCTTCATCCCACGAAACGGCTCGGCGGCCTTGATGAACCACTTGAGTTCCGCCATCTGCTGCTCGGCACTCAAGGTGGAGGGCTTGAACTCGCTGCCGATCCATTTTTTCGCCGCGTCCTCGTACTGATCGGCCCACGCCGTACCCTGCAGGCCGCCGAGCAGCAGCGCCGCGGCCAGAGTCAAATGTCGCCGCTTGTTGTCGTTATCGAACATTGTGATCTCCCGATTGAAATGATCCGCCGCCCCGGGCTAACCCCAGCGCAGCACCACCACGAGCCAGGCCAGCGACAGCAGCGAGGCCACCCACAGCGGCCAGTCGCTGGCGCCGATCACCGCAAGGTGCAGGTAGGCACTGGCCAGCAGGCCGATGAACAACCGATCGCCACGGCTGGTGACGAGCGGCAGGAAACCGCGCCGCTCCACGCAGGGGCGACGCAGCTCGAACACTGTCATGCACGACAGCAGCACACCGACGGCGACAAAGAACAGCGCCGTGGGCAAGGTCCAGGCCATCCACTCCATCGTTGCGCCCTCCTATACCCGACCCAGGGCAAAGCCCTTGGCCACATGGTTGCGGACAAACCAGATCACCAGCATGCCAGGCAGGATGGTCAGCACCCCGGCCGCAGCCAACACCCCCCAGTCGATACCCGAGGCCGACACGGTACGGGTCATCACCGCCGCGATCGGCTTGGCGCTCACCGATGTCAGGGTTCGCGCCAGCAGCAGCTCGACCCACGAGAACATGAAGCAGAAGAAGGCCGTCACGCCGATCCCGGAGCCAATCAGCGGTATGAAGATCTTCACGAAGAAGCGCGGGAAGCTGTAACCATCGATGTAGGCGGTTTCATCGATCTCTTTCGGCACCCCCGACATGAAACCCTCCAGGATCCATACCGCCAGTGGCACGTTGAACAAGCAGTGGGCCAGGGCCACGGCAATGTGGGTGTCGAACAGGCCGATGGACGAATACAGCTGGAAGAACGGCAGCAGGAACACCGCCGGTGGCGCCATGCGGTTGGTCAGCAGCCAGAAGAACAGATGGCGATCACCGAGAAAGCGATAGCGCGAGAAGGCATACGCCGCCGGCAAGGCCACCGCCAGTGAGATCACCGTGTTCAGGCACACGTAGTACAGCGAGTTGAGGTAGCCGCTGTACCAGCTCGGGTCGGTGAAAATGACCCGATAGTTGTCAAAGGTGAACGCCTGCGGCCACAGGGTCAGCCCGCCCAGGATCTCGGTGTTGCTCTTGAACGACATGTTCAACAGCCAGTAGATCGGCACCAGCAGGAAGAAGAAGTACAGCAGCAGCGGCACCGCTTTGCGCAAGGTCATGGCCTAATCCTTGTCGGCGTGGGTCATGGCGGTATAGAACAGCCACGACACCAGCAGGATGATCAGGAAGTACACCAGCGAGAACGCCGCCGCCGGCCCCAGGTCGAACTGCCCTACCGCCATGCGCGTGAGGGTCTGGCTAAGGAACGTGGTGGCGTTGCCCGGCCCGCCACCGGTGAGCACGAAAGGCTCGGTGTAGATCATGAAGCTGTCCATGAAGCGCAGCATCACCGCGATCAGCAGCACGCTCTTGAGCTTCGGCAGCTGGATATGGCGAAACACCGCCCAACCCGAGGCGCGGTCGATGCGTGCAGCCTGGTAATACACGTCGGGAATGGCACGCAACCCCGAGTAGCACAGCAGTGCCACCAGCGAGGTCCAGTGCCAGACATCCATCACCAGCACGGTGACCCAGGCATCCAGCGGATCGCCTGCATAGTTGTAGCTGACCCCAAGCTTGGCCAGGGTGGCGCCAAGCAGCCCGATATCGGCGCGGCCGAAGATCTGCCAGATGGTGCCGACCACGTTCCACGGGATGAGCAGCGGAATGGCCATGATGATCAGGCACACCGAGGCCATGCGCCCCTTGGTCGGCATGGTCAGGGCAATGGCGATGCCCAGCGGGATCTCGATCAGCAGCACGCAGCCCGAATAGATGAACTGACGCAGCAGTGCATCGTGCAGCGCGGGGTCGCGCAACACCTGGCGGTACCAGTCGGCGCCAACGAAATAGCGGTTGGAGGCGTCGAAGATGTCCTGCACCGAGTAATTGACCACCGTCATCATCGGCACCACGGCGCTGAAGGCCACCAGCAGGAACACCGGCAGCACCAGCCACCAGGCCTTGTTGTTCGGCACCTTGTTCATGGCGTGGCCTCCAGCAGCAGGTCATCGACATAGAGCATCAGCCATTGCGCTGGCAGGCTGACCCACGCGCGCCCTTCAGGCAGGGGACGGTCCTCACCCATGCGAGCCTTTAGGGTGACGCCAGCCAGCTCCAGGGTGAGGATGCGGTAGGTGCCCAGGTCTTCTATATCCAGGACCTGAGCCTCGAAGGCATCATCGATCGGACGGTCCCAGACCTGCACGAACTCCGGGCGAATCCCTACCTGCAAGCGCTCACGCGGTTGCTCGGCGAGGCGCTCGCGCAGGCCATCCGGCAATGGCAGGTGCAGACCGCCGAAACTCACGCCATCGGCTTCGGCACGCACTTCGATCAGATTCATCCCGGGGCTGCCAATGAAGTAGCCCACGAAGGTATGGCGCGGGCGCTCGAACAATTCGCGCGGGGTGCCGAACTGGACAATGCGCCCACCGTGCATCACCGCGATCTTGTCAGCGAAGGTCGATGCCTCCAGTTGATCGTGGGTGACATAGATCATGGTGATGTTGAACTGCTCGTGAATCTGCTTGAGCTTGCGCCGCAGCTTCCACTTCAAGTGCGGGTCGATCACCGTCAGCGGCTCGTCGAAAAGGATCGCCGACACATCGTCGCGCACCAGGCCGCGGCCCATCGAAACCTTCTGCTTTTCGTCGGCGCTCAGGTTGCGCGCCTTTTTCTTCAGCACCGCCCCCAGGTCGAGCACCTCGGCGATCTCTTCGACGCGCGCTCTCACCCGCTGCTCATCCAGGCCCTGGTTACGCAGGGGGAAGGCCAGGTTGTCGAATACGCTCATGGTGTCGTACACCACCGGGAACTGGAACACCTGGGCAATGTTGCGCTGCTGCGGCGACAGCGCATTGACCGGTTGACCGTCGAACTGAACCTCGCCCTGGGACGGACTGAGCAGGCCGGAAATGATGTTGAGCAAGGTCGACTTGCCGCAGCCGGACGGTCCGAGCAAGGCGTAGGCCCCGCCCTGCTCCCAGACATGCTCGAGTTCGTGCAAGGCATAGTCGCCAGCGCCGGAGGGCTGGCGGCTGTAGCTGTGGGCCAGGCGATGCAAGCGGATCTCGGCCATCAGCGGCGCCTCCCCTGACGCAGGCCGGGGGCCTGTACCAGTTGACCGGTGCTGTCGAAGACGAACAGCTTGTGGGTGGGGATGAACACCGGGACCTGGGTGTCCACCTGATACTCGTGCACCCCCGGCAGGTGCAGGATCATCCGCCAGTGCTCGTTGCGCACATGCAGGAAGGTCTCCGAGCCGCTGATTTCAGCCAGCTCGACCAGCACGGTCAGCTCGAGGTCGTCGTCATGGGAGGGCACCAGGGTGATGTGACTGGGGCGCACACCGAAGCGGTAGTCGCCATCGGCCAGGGCGCGCAGATCGTCGGTACGGGCGAAGTGCACGGCGCCGGCCAGGCTCACCTCGTTGCCCGCGACCCGGCCGCTGACCAGATTGATCGGCGGCTCCGAGAACAGCTCGGCAGCCAGCACGTTGCAAGGCTTGTGGTAGACCTCGGCGGTCGGGCCGCTCTGCAGCAGCCGCCCTTCGTGGAGGATGGTGGTGGTGCCACCCAGGGCCAAGGCTTCGTTCGGCTCGGTGGTGGCGTACACGGCGATGCAGTTGCGTTCGGCGAACAGCGCGCGCAGCTCCTGGCGCAGCCCTTCACGCAGCTTGTAGTCGAGGTTGACCAGCGGCTCGTCGAAGAGGATCAGCGAAGCGTCCTTGACCAGCGCGCGAGCCATTGCCGTGCGCTGCTGCTGGCCACCGGAGAGCTCCAGCGGCAAGCGCTGCAGGTAGGCTTCGATACGCAACATCTCGGCGGTCTGGCGCACCCGCTGGCGAATCTGCGCCTCTGGCAGGCGCGCCTGGCGCAGCGGTGAGGCGATGTTCTCGAACACGCTGAGGGTGGGGTAATTGATGAACTGCTGATAGACCATCGACACATTGCGTTCACGCACCGGGCGCCCGGTAACGTCCTCGCCGTCCATCAGCACCCGCCCGCTGTCCGGCCGATCCAGGCCGGCCATCAGGCGCATCAGGCTGGTCTTGCCAGACAAGGTACGGCCAAGCAACACATTGAACGAGCCCGGCTCGAAACGCAGACTGGCCTCGGCGATCCAGGCTTGGTTATCGACGTGGCGGCTGACCTGCTCCAGCACCAGGGTCATGGCGTAGCCTTCTTGTGATTGTTGTCCGCCGAACGGAGCCAGAACCGTGCCAGAAACCGCCGAACGCTCTGGCACCGGCTCCACGCAGCAGCGCCCTGTTCGCCTGCGAACACAAATGAACAGTTTCGCTGGACAGTTGAACAACCACGGCATTGACAATGAACAGTTGTGAACGACACTCAAGGGCGGTCGTCGACAACAACAATCACACAGGGACAGGCCCATGGCCGCTGATACCCCGACCCACGCCCACCTGATCCAGGCCTCCTGGGCCCGCTGCCGCGAATACGGCCTGCAACCGCACAGCGCGCCGGATTTCGACTGCCTGACCGGCGCGCAACTGAGCGAACTGCTCGAGCACCGCCAGGCCCTGCTGCAACTGACCCGCGACGCCGTGCTGCCGCAGTACACACACCTGCTGGGCAATTCCAGCTATCTGGTGATGCTCGCCGACGCCGGAGGCTGCCTGCTCGATGCCTGGGGCACGCGGCGCTTCGTCGAACCGCGCCAGCAGCACGGTTTCACACCCGGTGCACACTGGCAGGAGCGCGGCGTGGGCACCAACGCGCTGGGCACGGCATTGGCCTGCGGTGAGGCCATCCACGTCGGCCAGGACGAACATTTCCTGCGCCAGAACCGCTACATGGCCAGTGCCGCCGCGCCCCTGTTCGATGCCGAGCGCCGCCTGGTGGGCGTACTGGATGTCTCCAGCGATGGCTACCTGCCCGTCGCCCAGACCCTCGGCCTGGTGCGCATGATGGGCCAGAGCCTGGAGAACCGCCTGATCCTCACCGCCCACGGCGACCGGCACGGGCAACTGGTGTTCAACACCGCACCCGACAACCTCGACAGCCCCTGGGCCGGCTTGCTGCTGTTCGACGAACGTGGCCGGGTGCTGGCAGCCAATCATCGCGCAGACAGCCTGCTGGGCCAGGATCCGCGGCAATGCACGCTCGAACAGCTGTTCCAGACCTCGCTCAAACAGATCCTCGCCCACCCTCAGGAGAGCGCCTTCGCCCTGCAAGTCGCCGGTCGCCACCGTTTCCACTGCCAGTGGCGCGCACCGCATCAACCCATGCGCAGCACACCGCCAAGCAGCGACCCGCGCGTGAGCAAGGCGCTGGCCCAGGCCGGCCTGCTGCTGGAGAAGGATATTCCGGTGCTGATCCAGGGCGAGACGGGCGTCGGCAAGGAGGTCTTCGTCAATGCCCTGCATCAGGCCAGCAGCCGTGTCGGCCGGCCGCTGATCGCGGTGAACTGCGCAGCGATCCCGGCAGAACTGGTGGAGTCGGAACTGTTCGGCTACGAGAAAGGCGCCTTCACCGGTGCCCACCACAAAGGCAACACCGGGCTGATCCGCAAGGCTGACGGCGGCATCCTGTTTCTCGACGAAATTGGCGACATGCCCCTTCCAACCCAGGCCCGACTGTTGCGTGTACTGCAGTCGCGCTGCATCCAGCCGCTGGGCAGTGGTGAGCCGGTGGCGGTGGACATTCGCGTGGTCTCGGCGAGCAACCTCGACCTGGCTGCCGAAGTCCGCGCCGGGCGTTTTCGCCAGGACCTCTACTACCGCATCGCCGGGCTGGCACTGGTACTGCCCCCGTTGCGCGAGCGCACCGACCGGCGGGCGCTGATCGAGCAGGTGCATGCACGTTACCGCGAACCCGGACAGGTACAACACTTGTCGCCACGGATGCTGGCGCTGTTCGAGCAGCACCCCTGGCCGGGAAACCTGCGCGAGCTGGTGACCGTGATGCAGGTTGCCCTGGCGTTGGCGGGGCCTGATGCCATCAGCGAAGAGCACCTGCCAGCGGCGTTCCTGGTGGAAGCTTCGGCCCCCCTGCCTGCACCCGAACGGGCCGACACTGGGCAAGACCTCAATACGCTGCTGCGCGAAGCCAACGGTAATCTTTCCTCGGTGGCCCGGGCGCTGGGGATCAGCCGTACGACACTGTACAAGCGGCTGCGCTCGACGGCCGCAGGCTGAGCCAGCCTGCGCCAGGGCAGCGCAGCCGATTCCGCTGCAACGCCCACCATTTCAGCTGGAGCCGCTGCCCGTCACCTGCCGTTCAGCAGGCTTTTCCTACTTCCGCACCGGAAAATGGACACACAGCCACCTGTGGATGCGTGCCCAATGCAAACAACAAATACCGTCCTCATGATTCGCCCGGCGCGGTTCGCCTTCAACCCCGACACCGCCCTGACCAACCACTTCCAGAGCGCACCGCTGGACCCTGACGCCGCCAGCAGCAAAGCCCTCGAGGAGTTCGACGGCTATGTGCAGACCCTGCGCCAGCACGGCGTCGAGGTTCTGGTGGTGCAGGATACGCCCGAACCGCACACACCCGATTCGATCTTCCCCAACAACTGGTGGAGCAGCCATGCCGATGGCAGCCTGGTGCTCTACCCGATGGAAGGTCACAACCGTCGCCTGGAGCGCGAAAAGGGTGTGCTTCAGGTGATCGAGGAACGCTTCGCCATCGAACGCACCATCGACCTGAGCCCACTGGAACAGCAGAATCTGTTCCTCGAAGGCACTGGCAGCATGGTTCTGGATCGCGAGCACCGTATCAGCTACGCCTGCCATTCCGGCCGCACCCACGAACAGGCGCTGCGCCAGTTCGCCGAACGCCTCGGCTACCGCCTGTGCCTGTTCCACGCCCTCGATCGCCAGCAGGCACCGATCTACCACAGCAACGTGATGATGAATGTCGGGCGCACCCTGGCTGTGGCCTGCCTTGACGCCCTGCCCCACGCCGACGAACGCCGCACCCTCGAACACTCCCTGCGCGACACCGGCAAGGAGGTGCTGGCTTTGGGTTTCGACCAGTTGGAGGGCTTCGCCGGCAACATGCTCGAAGTGCACGACCGCAGCGGCCGCTCGCTGCTGGTGATGTCGCGCAACGCCTGGCGCTCGCTGGACGCCAGCCAACGCCGCCAGGTCGAGCGCCACAGTCATCCGCTGGTGGTCGATATCGACCACATCGAACGCATTGGCGGGGGCAGCGCACGCTGCATGCTCGCCGAAGTCCACCTTCCCTCGCGCCACTGAGCCCCAAAGGAGCACTCCATGACTCGCTATATCGACGTGCAAGACCTCGCCCGCCTGGTCAACCGCAAGGGCCTACCCACCTGCCTGGCCGAGATGGCCGAATACATTCGTGACGACTACCTGCGCTGGCACGACTTCGAAAAGTGCCCGCGCCTGGCCAACCACTCGCCCGATGGCGTGATCGAACTGATGCCGGTGTCCGACGCCAGCCTGTACGCCTTCAAGTACGTCAACGGCCACCCGAAGAACACCCACAACGGGCTGCTCACCGTGATGGCGTTCGGTGCGCTGGGCGATGTCGACACCGGCGCCCCGGTGCTGCTCAGCGAAATGACCCTGACCACCGCTATTCGCACCGCCGCCACCTCGGCCCTGGCCGCAGGCTACCTGGCACGCAAGGACAGCCGTAGCATGGCGCTGATCGGCAACGGTTCGCAAAGCGAGTTCCAGGCCATCGCCTTCCACACCCTGCTGGGCATCGAAGAGATCCGCCTGTTCGACATCGACCGCGCCGCCTCGCAGAAACTCGCGGCCAACCTGGCCGGCTATCCGAAGCTCAAGCTGATCATCGCAGCGAGCGTGGCCGATGCGGTACGCGGTGCCGACATCGTCACCACGGTCACTGCCGACAAGGCCTATGCCACCATTCTCACCCCCGAAATGATCGAACCGGGCATGCACCTCAACGCCGTGGGCGGCGACTGCCCGGGCAAGACCGAACTGCACCGCGAGATCGTCGAGCGCGCACGGGTGATCGTCGAGTACGAACCGCAGAGCCGCATCGAGGGTGAAATCCAGCAGATGCCGGCGGACTCGCCGACCACAGAATTCTGGCAGGTGGTCGAAGGGATCGCTGCCGGTCGCGAGGACGCCGCGCAGGTGACCCTGTTCGATTCGGTGGGCTTTGCCCTGGAGGACTACTCGGCGCTGCGCTATGTGCTGGATGTGGCCAAGGCGCTGGATATCGGCCAAGACATTGCGCTGGTGCCCGAGCTCGAGAACCCGAAGGACCTGTTCGCCCTGCTGCAACCACAAGCCGCGACGCGCAAGGCCAGCGCAGCATAAAAAAGCGGGGGCTGTAGTGCACAGCCCCCGCAGGCCTGGATCAGTCGCCGGCCACTGCAGCCTGGACGGCACGGGCGAAGCGGTCGGCCACTTCGTCGATCTGCTCGGCGCTGATGATCAGCGGCGGCAGGAAACGCACTACCGCGCCATGCCGGCCACCCAGTTCGAGAATCAGGCCGCGCTTGAGGCACTCGCGCTGAACCTTCGGTGCCAGGCTGCGTGAGGCCGCCGGGTGGCCGAGGGCATCCAGCGCACCGTCCGGATCGATCAACTCGACCCCCAGCATCAAGCCTCGACCGCGAATATCGCCCAGGTGCGGGTAGTCACGCTGCAGGTGCTGCAGATGGCCGCGCAGGCGCTGGCCCATGGCGGCGGCGTGTTCGTCCAGGCGATGCTCCACCAGGTAATTGATCACCGCCGACCCTGCGGCCATGGCCATCTGGTTGCCACGGAAGGTCCCGGCGTGAGCCCCAGGCGCCCAGGTGTCGAGCCACTCACGGTAGACCACTACCGCCAGCGGCAGGCTGCCGCCAATGGCTTTGGACAGGGTCACCACGTCTGGCACGATGCCCGCATGCTCGAAGGCGAACATACGCCCGGTGCGGGCGAAGCCGCTCTGGATCTCGTCGACGATCAGCGCCACCCCAGCCTGCTCGGTGATACGGCGCACACCGCGCAGCCACTCGATGTCGGCCGGAATCACACCGCCCTCGCCCTGCACCACCTCAAGAATCACCGCCGCCGGCAGCTGTACCCCGGCCTCAGGGTCGAGCAGCAGGTTTTCCAGGTAATGCAGGTTGGCACGCACCCCCGCCTCGCCGCCCAAACCGAACGGGCAGCGGTAGTCATAGGGATAGGGCATGAACTGCACGCCGCTGTTGAGCAGTGCACCCAGGGGCTTTTTCGGCCCCAGGCTGCCCATCAGGCTCAGGGCGCCCTGGGTCATCCCGTGGTACGCCCCCTGGAAAGCCAGCACCGTGCTGCGCCCGGTGGCGGTACGCACCAGCTTCAACGCAGCTTCCACCGCATCGGTGCCAGTCGGCCCGCAGAACTGGATCTTCGCCTCGCGACGCAATGCCTCGGGCAGTACCGCAAACAGGTCCTGAACGAAGCGATCCTTGACCGGCGTGGTCAGGTCGAGGGTGTGCAGCGGCAGCTCATCGGCCAGCACACGCTGGATCGCTTCGACCACAACCGGGTGATTGTGCCCCAGCGCCAGGGTGCCGGCCCCGGCCAGGCAGTCGATGAACTGACGGCCTTCGACGTCCTCGACATGGATGCCCCGGGCGCGCTTGAGCGCCAGCGGAATGCGACGTGGGTAGCTGCGGGCATTGGACTCCTGTTGCTGCTGGCGCAGCAGCAAGGCTGAATCCTCGAACTGGTAAAGAGATTCCGGCGCAACAGCCGGCAGTGCCTGGGCAAGGCTGGAAGCGGTAGACATCGGCGAACCCTCGCAAGCAAGTAGGAATGCCCGCCACGTCCCTGTAACCGGATGTGTGTCGGGAAGTCATCGCTTGGGAGACGCTTGAGTAGGGTGTGGATTTAGCAGATTTTGGGGCCAAGGTGGCTTTTCGCAGAGGTGTCCGCGAAAGCCACGTTGACCGATGATCAGGCCCGAGCCTCCCGCGCAGGCACCTGCAGCCAGACCCGCAGCCCGTCACTGCGACTGTCGAAACGCAAGCTGCCCGCGCAGCGCTGGACGATCGCCTGGACAATCGCCAATCCCAGCCCACTGCCGACACTCTTGCTGTTGCGCCAGAAACGCTCGGTCAGGTGCTTGAGGTCCTCGTCGGCAATGCCCGGACCATGATCGCGAACCAGGAAGCCTACCTGCCCATCGGCCATCTGCACTTCCAGCTCCACCGCCTCATTGCCACCATGGCGCAGGGCGTTGTCCAGCAGGTTGCGCAGCGCCGCCACCGCCAAGGGCGCGGGCATGCCCAGGTAGATGCGGGTGGCCTCTTCGGGCAGGCGCAGGACGATCCGCCGGTTGTCGCCGCCACCAGCGTCCTGCACCGCCTGGCGCGCGACTTGCTCGGCACTGCACAGCACGCCATCTTCGAACGACAGGCTACCCTCGACCCGGGCCAGCATCAGCAGTTGCTCCAAGGTCCGGTGCATGCGGTCGGCGCCCTGCTCGGCGTGCTCCAGGGCCTGCTCGCGCACGCTTCCATCGGTCATGCGCGCCACTTGCAGGTGGGTCTTGATGGCGGTCAGAGGGCTGCGCAGTTCGTGCGCGGCATCATCGGTCAGGCGTCGCTCGCGCTCGATGGTCTGGGCGATCCGCAGGAACAGCTGGTTCTGGGTTTCCAGCAATGGCTGCAGCTCGCTGGGCATGCCCGCCACCTGCAAGGGTTCGACGCTGTCTGCTCGGCGCTTGCGCAGGGCATCGCGCATGCGGTTGAGCGGCTCCAGCCCCTTGCCCAGACCAATCCACAGCAGCCCCAGGCTGCCGAGCAAGGCCATCAGCACCGGTGCCGAAGCGGCCAGCAGGATCGACTGGTTGAGCGCCTCGCGTTCCTGATGGCGATCGGCCGTGGTGATCCGCACATCGCCGTGGTTGTAGGTGAAGGTGCGCCATGAACTGCCATCGATCGTCTGGTCACGGAAGCCGCTGCGCTGATCGTCCATGCTGCCATCGTGCTTGTGGTTGCTGGCCAGGATCTCGCCGCGCAGGGAACTGACCTGGCAGGCCATGCCGTCCGGCACGCTGAACTGGTCGGCCGCAAAGTGCGCGTCCCGGCCCTTGGCCCCCAACGGCTGCGGCAACTGGTCGACCAGGCCCGCCACCATCCGTGCCGAAGCCACCAGGCGCTGGTCAAGGGAAAACATCATCTGCTGGCGCAGGTCGCGCAACATCCAGGCCGCGGCCAGGATCCAGATCAGGATGAAGGCACTGCCCAGGATCAGCGACAGACGAACCCGCAGGCTCATGGCGCGGTCTCCTGCGGGGCCTGCGCTGCACCCAGGCGATAGCCCAGCCCGCGTACGGTCTCGACGATACTGTTGCCAAGCTTGCGCCGCAGGTGGTGGATGTGAACGTTCAGGGCATTGCTCTCGACTTCATCGCTGAAGCCATAGACGCAATCCTTGAGCTGTTCGCTGGACAGCACGCGCCCGGGATTCTGCAGCAAGGCCTGGAGCAAGGCCTGCTCGCGTCGGGACAGATCGACCGCACGACCGGCCAGGGTCGCCTCGCAACTGCTGGGGTTATAGACCAAGGGGCCGTGCTCGATGACATTCACGGCGCGCCCGGCCACGCGGCGCAGGAGCGTGTGCAGGCGCGCCGCCAGCTCGCGCAGGTCGAAAGGTTTGAGCAGGTAGTCGTCGGCGCCGGCCTGCAGGCCATCGACCCGGTCGGTGACCGCATCACGGGCCGTGAGCACCAGCACTGGCAGCACCTCGCCCTGCTGGCGCAGGCGCCGCAAGAGCTTGAGGCCGTCTTCGTCGGGCAACCCCAGGTCGAGGATCATCACGTCGAACTGGGCCGCCTGGAGCAGTGCACGTGCCGCCGAGGCGCTGGCGACCCGATCGACGGTCAGGCCCTGGGCCGTGAGACCGGCGCAGATGCCGCTGGCGATCAGGTCGTCGTCCTCGCAGAGCAGTACGTGCATGGGAAATCTCCGGGTAGGTGGATGCGCAGTGCAACAAAACGGGATTAAGCGCCGATTATGAACCTCACCCCGCGTTTCGTCGCCTGCGCCAGCCGTCGATTACTCGAGTACCTCGACCGGCATGCCGACTTCAAGTCGCCCGCAGCCATCGACCGCCAGGTTCTGCCCAAACAGTACGTCCCCTTCCCGCTCACGAAAGGTCTTGAGGGTGGTCAACGGCTCCCGGTCGCTACTGCGCTCACCCGTCTGTGGGTCGAGGGTCGTAAGGATGCAGCGCACACTGGGCTTGAGCACCCGCAGGGTCAGGTCGCCGATACGGATACGCTTCCAGCCGTCTTCGGCAAACGCCTCGGCGCCCTCGACCACCAGGTTGGGACGAAAACGCAGCATCTGCATCGGCCGGCCGATGCGCCGGTTGAGTTCATCGAGCGAGCCCTGGCCGATCAGTAATAAAGGAAAGCCGTCGGGGAAGGCCGCACGGTCACTGTTGAGCCCATAGCCGCTGGGCAGGTAGCGTGCCCGCTGCTGCGGACAGTGCACCAGACGTACCGCCTTGCCGAGCATCTGGCTGAGCCACGCGGCGGCCTCGTCGCCGGCATCCGGCACGCGCAAGGTGTCGCGCCAGATGGTCACCCCGCGCAGGTCGTCGTCGGCACCCGGCACCTTGACCGTCAGCGGCGCCTGCCCAGGGGTTTGCAGCAGCAGGCTTTCTTCGTCGCCACCGGTGGCCGTGAGCCGTCCCAATTGTGGCCAGGCACGCTGGGTAAGGAAGCGCCCGGTGTCCTGCTCGACCACCATCCAGCGCCGGTCGCCCGACAGCCCCATGGCATCCACCGTCGACTCGCCCAGGCTCTGCGCCTGGCAAGACTTCACCGGATACCGATACAACGCACTCAGAAACATCCCCGCCCGCCTTGTGCCAGTCAAAAAGCCAAGCTTATACCCACCTCGGGGCGTGTGCAGGTATCAGGCTGGCGCATGATCGAGCGACAGACGCTCACGCACCACATCCACCAGACGGTCCGGCTGGAACTTGGAGAGGAAGTTGTCGCAGCCGACCTTCTTCACCATCGACTCGTTGAAGCTGCCCGACAGCGACGTGTGCAGCACCACGTAAAGCCCGCGCAGACGCGGGTCATTGCGGATCTCGGTGGTCAGGCGGTAACCGTCCATCTCCGGCATTTCGGCATCGGTGAAGATCATCAGCAGTTTTTCGCAGACGTCCTCTCCGGCATCGGCCCAGCCCTTGAGCATGCGCAGCGCCTTCAGGCCATCACTGGCGATGTGCAGCTTCACACCCAGTTGCGACAAGGTGTCACGCAGTTGGGCCAGGGCCACGCTGGAGTCATCCACGAGCAGCACTTCACGACCGCGGGCACGGGCGAGCACCGGGTCTTCGAGCTTGTCGCGCGACACCTTGGCGCTGTAGGGCACGATCTCGGCCAGCACCTTCTCCACGTCGATGATCTCCACCAGTTTCTCGTCGACCTTGGTGATCGCGGTCAGGTAATGCTGGCGGCCGGCGCTGGTAGGCGGTGGCATGATGGCTTCCCAGTTCATGTTGACGATGCGGTCGACGCCGCCCACCAGGAAGGCCTGTACCGAGCGATTGTACTCGGTGACGATGATGGTACTGTCCGGCCCTGGCTGCAGCGGGCGCATGCCGATCGCCTGGGACAGGTCGATCACCGGCAGCGTCTGGCCGCGCAGGTTGACCACGCCACAGACGAAGGTGTGGCGCTGCGGCATCAGGGTCAGCTTGGGCAGTTGCAGCACCTCCTGCACCTTGAACACGTTGATCGCGAACAGCTGTCGCCCCGCCAGGCGGAACATGAGGATTTCCAGGCGGTTCTCGCCTACCAATTGCGTGCGTTGATCTACCGTGTCGAGAATGCCAGCCATTGCGCAACCCCCTGGCTCTGTGCCGGAAAAAGTGGATACATCCGCCCTGTATCGGCACAATCCGCCAGAGCTTGACCCCTGCAGAAAAATGCCTGAACGGCGATTGATATCACTTTACCATCATGCTTTACTGCTGCCACATCCCTCCTCATCCGCCGCGCTGCGGACGTACCACTGCCTCTGAGACCTCATCAGGGAAACCCCTAGGAGCAATCGGGAGCAACCTGATATTCGCAATATCCATTAGCCATTAATGTGACGCCATTCTCACTGCATGAACGGAGTCAGGCTCTTGTCAGCGAACATCTCGGTGTGGCCAACCCCTGCTCCAACCCCGCACGTTGGAGTTTCATGATGGAGCGGGTGCTCTCGAACACAGCGATCCTGCAGGACTTCCTGCTGGATGCGCAGGTCCTGCTGAACGAGTCCCAGGAATGCCTGCAACACCTGGAGCTGATCAGCAATGACGCTGACGCCTGCCATTGCCTGAGCAAAGCCCTCGAGACACTCGCCCGTCGAGCAGACGCCTCGGGCGTGCTCGAGATCGCCCACTACGCCTCGGCCCTGCACCGCCTGCTGGCGCCTGGCTGCACCAGCCGCAACCTGCCGCAGGGCGCGCTGCCGGCACTGGCCGACTGCCTGACACTGCTGGCCTGGCAACTGGAACTGGTCGATGAACGCACCGGACACCTGAACCTGGACAGCAGCGAGCAGCACCTGCTGCTGGTCACCCTGGCGGGTGTGCTGGATCAGCCACTCCCGCAGGCCTGTGCCCTGTGCGACGAAAACGAGCGCCACTGCGTGCACCCCCAGCTGCTCAACATGCACATTGAGCCCAAGCACGCCCACGGCACATCAACTCGCAAAGACTAGGGGTCTGTCTGAAATGTGCAGACACATTCAGACAGATCCCTAGTGATGTGGCCCCACGTAACTCGTCTGACTGGACGGCCCCAAACACATGGCAACTTGGCGAGTTTGTACAAGTTCTGTCTAGTTCCGCAGACTCGCCGCGTTAGTTGAGTTTGGAAGTTACTGCCTTCTCAAACGATAATGGCTTATTGCCACTTCTACAGGCATTGCACCCCACTGCCATGCCTCGGAAACACCTTGGTTTCAGGCAACTAACCAGCCGGGACCAAACCAACTCGAAGTGATACCATGCGCGCAAATGAACGAACGCCCAACGGCTCTTCAGCGATTACAACAGGGCTCGTTCCTGGTTGAAAGGCAGGACATTCACGATTCTTCAGAAAGATTGGCGACCTGCGCCAGCAATAATTCAGTGGCTTTCCTATCTATGCTCCCACGCTTGAAGATTTCCCTGCGTTGTCGCTCTCGCACCGCCTTGCTGCGTGCGGCAACCGCCGTGCTGTGCGTGGCATCGCTGGTCACCAACCTGGTGCTCTACAGCAGCGGGCAACCTGTATCGGCCGGTGCCCTGGCGCTGCAGTTGGCCGCCCTGCTCGGGGCCGGCTGGCACCTGCGTCGTGGCGCCAGATCGATCAATCTGCTGCCGGCGGAGCTGGCCGACCGCATGCTCAAGGTCCAGGAAAGCGAACGCCAGCACCTGAGCCGCGAGTTGCACGATGACATCGGCCAATTGCTCACCGCCGCCAAGCTTCAGCTCGACTGGTTGCAACGTCGCGTGCCTGCACCGCTGCAGGCGCAGTGCGACACGCTGCGCAAGACCCTCGACGACACCCTGGGCAACGTGCGTGACGTCTCGGCGTTGCTCAACCCACGGCAACTGGCCAGCCTGGGCCTGGAGGCCAGCCTGCGTGCGCACCTGCTGCGTGCCCTCGAGAACAGCGAGGTGCACTGGAGCCTGGAATGCAACCAGCGCTTGGGCGGCATCTCCGAGGAAGTGACCATGGCCGCCTTTCGCATCACCCAGGAAGCGGTCACCAACGTGCTGCGCCATGCCCAGGCGCGCAACTTGCTTATCAGCCTGCAACGCACCCCCGCCGGGTTGCTGCTGACGATCCTCGATGACGGTGTGGGCTTCGTCCCGGCCAGCAAACCGGGCGAAGTCGGGCAACGTGGCATGGCCGGCATGCAGGAGCGGGCCACCGCCCTGCAGGGCAGCCTGAGCGTGACCAGCCAGCCCGGAGCGGGCACCCGAATCGAAGCGCTGTTCCCCTGGCCTGCACGCAGCCAGGAACGTGCCAGGACACCCGCCACCGATGATTAGACTGCTGTTGATCGACGACCATTCGCTGATTCGTGCGGGCGTGCGCGCACTGGTGTCCGATATTCCCGACTACGCCGTGGTCGGTGAAGCCGACGACGGCCAGCACCTGCTGGAGATGGTCCAGCGCCTGGGCCCCGACATCGTCCTGCTGGACATCTCGATGCGCTCGACCAACGGCCTCGACGCTCTGACGCAATTGCGCGCAAACGGTTGCACCTGCAAGGTGCTGATCCTGTCGATGCACACCGACCCCGACCTGATCATGCGTGCCCTCGAAAGCGGCGCCCACGGCTACCTGCTCAAGGACACCACCGCCAACGAGCTGGAGCACGCCCTCGCCGCGTTGCGCAACGGCGAGCGCTACCTCAGCCCCGCCATCGCCCACACGGTGATCAACCAGGCCCTGCTGCGCGCACAGGCCAGCAAGCAGCCGAGCAGCGATCGCCACAACCTCACCGCCCGGCAACTGGAAATCCTGCGTCTGATCGTGCGTGGCAAGTCCACCCGCGAGATCGCCGCAGGCTTGGGGCTGTCGATCAAGACCGTTGAAACCCACCGCTCGCAAATCATGAAACGTCTGCAGATCTACGATGTGGCGGGCCTGGTGCTGTTCGCGGTGCGCGAGAAAATCATCAGCCTGGACGACTGAACAGCGGCGAATCGGCGGGCAGGTGCACGCGCAGGGCGCCCGGCGCCGCCTCGAAACGCAGGCTGCCGGCCTGCAACGGCTCACCGTCCAGGTTGATGTCCAGCCCCTCAGCCTGACCGATCTCGACCCAGGGCAGGCGCGCACGCACGAACAGCTCCTCGCCCGTCAGCAAGTCACGCAGTGCGCCCACCATCGCCTCGGGTGCAGGCAGAATCGCGACCTCCAGCAAGCCATCATCGACCAGCGCCTCGGGGCACAGCACATGGCCGCCGCCGGCCTGGCGACCGTTGCCGATGGCCAAGGCCAGCAACTGCCCCTGCCAGTGGAAATCAGGCCCGTGCAGGGTCGCCGAAGCAGCCTGCAACTCACTGAAGCGCGACAGCCCGGTGAACAGGTACGCCGCCCCACCCAGTACCTTCTTCAAGTCTTCGGACGTATTGGCTGTCACCTGGCTGCCAAAGCCGCCGGTGGCCATGTTGAGGAACATCTGCTCACCCACCCGCCCCAGGTCGATGGGACGGGCCGGTACATCCAGCAAGGCCAGGGCGGCCGCCGGCTCCAAAGGCACACCGGCGGCGCGGGCAAAGTCGTTGGCAGTGCCCAGCGGCAGCAAGGCCAGGCTGGCGTCGGCCTGCATTTGGGCCATGGCCTCGGCGATATCGCGAAGGGTACCGTCGCCACCGCCGGCTACCACTTGCGTGCAACCGCCCGCCAGGGCTTCTTCGACCAAACGCCGGGCATCGCCCGCCTCCCAGGTCAGACGCACATCCAGTACCTGCCCGCGCTCGCGTCGCACGCCCACGGCGCTGCGCACCTCTTCGTTCATGGCCTGCTTGCCATGCAGGATCAACATCGCCTTGTGCCCGTGCATACGAGATTCTCCTTAGAACACGCCAACCTCAATCTCGACCACAGGCAACCGGCAATTGCTGCACGGCAACGCAAAATTCAACCCAGGCCATCACTCGACAAATAATTGGCTACGCTTAAGAGAGCCCCGCCACACAGTCATATTATTGACCCTTGTGCAGCCTCACCTGACAGGAGCGGTCATGCGTATTCTCTGGACATTGCCCTACCTGCCCTGGCCCACCACCAGCGGCAGCAAGACCCGCCAGTACCACTTGCTGCGCGAACTGGCACATCACGGCCACCGCATCACGTTGCTGGTGCAATCGAAGGTGCCTCTGTCCGATCCCGCGCGCCAAGCCCTCGAACCGCTGCTCGAACGCCTGATCGTGTTGCCACGGCGCCCCGTGCAGAGCCCGCTCAACCTGCTCGCCTCGCCCATCATCGACTACCCCATGCGCGCCATCATCAATGGCTTGGCGCCCTGCCTTCGGCACCGCTTCGAGCAGTTGCTTGACGAGCACTGGGATGTCATCCAGATCGAACACAGCTACGCCTTCCAGCCCTTCGAGAAGGCCCTGCAACGGCGCGGCCTGCCCTACCTGCTCAGCGAACACACCCTTGAGTCGGTGATGGGCGCAGCCTGCCATGATCGCCTGCCCTTGTGGTTGCGTCCGCTCAACGCCTTCGATCGCTGGCGCTACCGGCGCTGGGAGCAGCGCGTGCTGCGCCAGCCCAATGAAGTCGTGGCGGTCAGCCCGCACGACGCCGAGCTGATCGGGCAGATCAGCGGGCGGACGGTGAACGTGGTGGTCAATGGCGTCGACTGCGATCACTACCAGCACGTGCAACCGGCCCTGCACAGTCAGCGTCTGCTGTTCGTGGGCAACTTCGAATACGGCGCGAACCTGGAGGCCATCGAGTGGGCACTGGAAGACATCCTGCCCCAGGTCTGGCAGAGCAATCCGGCAGTGCGCCTGGCCATCGCCGGGCACGCCCTACCCGCGCACTGGAAGCTGCACTGGAACGACCCGCGCATCGAATGGCTTGGCTACCGCCCCGACCTTCGCGAAGTGCAACGGCGCTCGGCGCTATTTTTCGCGCCGCTGCGTTATGCCGGCGGGTCGAAGGTGAAGATTCTTGAGGCGATGGCCGCCGGGATGCCGGTGATCACCACCGGCAAGGGCGCTTCGGGCCTGGCAGTGAACAATGGCGAGCACTACTTGGGCGGTGACGACGGCAGCCAACTGGCGCTGCTGCTGACCCAGTTGCTCAACCAGCCCTGGCGCATGAGCCAACTGGGGGAAGCCGGGCGACAGTTCGCCCGGCAGCGCCATGACTGGAGCGTTGCCGCCCAGCAACTGGAGAACGTGCACATGCGCCTGACCCAATTGGCACCGGCGCAGGCCGCGCCGCTCGGCACGATGCTAGCCAAGTAGCTCGCTGAAGGGGATGAACGTCACGCTGTCACCAGGGCTCACCGTCCTGCCCTCACGCACCTCGACCAGCCCCTCGGCCCAGGCTGCGCTGCGCAGTACACCCGAGCTCTGGTTCGAGTAGATGCGTACCTGCCCACCCTCGATCCGCGCCCGCAGGTATTCGCGACGATTGCCCGGCTTGGGCCAGTCGAAACCTGCCGGCACGTCGAAACGCAGCGGCGTGACCTGCTCGACGCCCAGGCGCCGCAGCAAGTAGGGACGTGTCAGCAAGGCGAAGGTAACCAAGGTGGACGCCGGATTCCCCGGCAGGCCGATCACCGGCACGCCACGGAAATGCCCGAAGGTCAGTGGCTTGCCCGGCTTGATCGCCAGCTTCCACAGCGCCAGCTCGCCAGCCTCGCGCAGGGCCATGCCCAGGTAGTCGGCCTCCCCTACCGACACACCGCCGGTAGAAAGAATCAGGTCGACGTCGCCCAGATTGGCCAGGCACTGGCGGGTCAGCGCCAGGTCATCGGCGAGGATGCCGGCATCGATGACCTCGCAGCCCATGCGCTGCAACCAGCTGACCAACAGACGACGGTTGCTGTTGTAGATCTGCCCCGGCCCCAGCGGCAGCCCCGGCTCGACCAGCTCGTCACCGGTCGACAACACCGCGACCCGCACCCGGCGCCGCACACGCAGGTGGCCGTGGCCCAGGGTGGCGGCAAGACCCAGTTCGATCGGGCCCAACAGCGTGCCGGCGTTCATCACCTGCTCGCCAGCGCGGGTTTCCTGGCCTTGGGGGCGCACATTCTGGTGCGGCGCCAAAGCTTCGACAAAGCGCACGCGGCCATCGTCGAGCACCTCGGCGTTTTCCTGCATTTCGACGCAGTCGGCACCTTCAGGCAGCGGCGCACCGGTGAAGATCCGCGCGCAGGTGCCAGGTTGCAGCGGTGCCGGAGCGTGACCGGCAAAGATGCGCTGGCTCACCGGCAGCGGTTCGCCCTGCCAGTCGGCAAGACGCAGGGCGTAGCCGTCCATGGCGCTGTTCGGCCAGGGCGGCAGGTCGACGCTGGCGAACAGGTCCTGCGCCAGTACACGGCCTTCGGCATCGGCCAGCTCGACCTCTTCGGTTTCACTGATCGGCGCCGCCTCGGCCAGCGCCAGCAGGCGCTCCAGCGCTTCTTCCACCGGCATCAACGGCCGGCTCGGCGCAGCCTCAGCCACGGCTGTCACAGGCCTGCGCCTGCTTCAGGTGCGCGACGAAATTGCAGGGACGATGGCGGGCGTCGAGCTGCTCGGCGAGGATGCCGTCCCAGCCCGTGCGCACCGCATTGGTCGAGCCGGGCAGGCAGCACACCAGGGTGCCGTTGGCCAGGCCCGCAAGGGCGCGGGACTGTACGGTGGACGTGCCGATGTCCGGCACCGAGATCTGCCGGAACAGCTCGCCGAAGCCATCGACCTGCTTGTCCAACAGGCAGGCGACGGCTTCGGGGGTGCTGTCGCGACCAGTGAAGCCGGTGCCGCCGGTGATCAGCACCACCTGTACCTGGTCGTCGGCGATCCAGGTGGCGACCTGGGCGCGGATCTTGTAAAGGTCATCCTTGAGCAGCACCCGTTCTGCAAGGCGGTGGCCTGCGGCGCTGAGGCGATCGACGAACATCTGCCCGGAGGTGTCGTTGTCGAAGGTACGGGTGTCGCTGACCGTCAGCACGGCAATGTTCAACGGCACGAAGGGGGTATCTGCCTTGGCTTTCATGAGGGTCCGTCGCAGGGGGAAAGAATGCGCCAGTTATATCACAGCGCAGCCTTGTTCTTGGTCAATGCCCGCTGATTGCCGCTATGCTCGACTATGCGAGGAACTTTGCAAGGACGCCTCGCGTCATAACGTCATCAAGCACCATCGCACTGGAGAAACACGATGATTCAACGGACAATTCCCGCCTTCATGCTCGCCCTGGGCCTGGCCACCCTCGCCGGTTGCGCTTCGCCAACCGTCATCACGTTGAACGATGGCCGCGAGATTCAGGCCGTGGACAAACCTTCCTATGACGAAGACTCCGGCTTCTACGAATTCGAACAACTCGATGGCAAGCGTACACGCATCAACAAGGATCAGATTCGCACCGTGAAAGAGCTCTGATCTGCACCTCGTTTTGAGCAAACGGCCTTTTAACAACAAGGGCTTGCGTTCAAAAATACGATGCAGTAGGATTTTCGAAATCGGAGTGTAGCGCAGCCAGGTAGCGCGTCTCGTTCGGGACGAGAAGGCCGCAGGTTCGAATCCTGTCTCTCCGACCAGATCCTTCGAAAAAGCCCGCCTAGTGCGGGCTTTTTCGTGCCTGGGTGATCGCCATTCAGGCGCTGCCTGCAGCGAATTGCAGCGCCGCCAACCTGGCATAGAGTGGGTTTTCCTCGACCAGTTGGCGATGACTGCCGACAGCAACCACCCTACCCTGGTCGATCACCGCAATGCGATCGGCATGCTGCACGGTCGCCAGCCTGTGGGCGATCACCAAGGTAGTACGCCCGGCCATCAACTGCGGCAAGGCCTGCTGGATCAGGTGCTCGCTCTGCGCGTCGAGCGCGCTGGTGGCCTCATCGAGCAACAGCACCGGCGCATCCACCAGCAGCGCCCGGGCAATCGCCAGGCGCTGGCGCTGACCACCCGACAGGCCGACACCACCCTCGCCCAGCGGCGTCTGGTAGCCCTGGGGCAATTGCTGGATGAATTCGTGAGCATGGGCACTGCGCGCCGCCGCCTCGACCTGGGCAGCACTCGCCTGCGGCCTTCCGTAGCGGATATTGGCCTCGACCGTGCCGCGAAACAGCGCAGGGTTCTGCGCCACCAGGGCGAACTGGCGACGCAGGTCGTCGGGGTCTAGCGCTGCAATCGGCTGTCCATCGAGCAGAATGCTACCGGACTGTGGATCGTGAAAACGCAGCAGCAGGTCGAACAGCGTCGACTTGCCCGCCCCCGATGGCCCCACCAACGCCACGGTCTGCCCAGGTGCTATGACCAGGCTCAGGCCATCGATGGCAGCCACCGACGGGCGTGACGGATAAGCGAAGTGCACATCGCGCAACTCGATCTGCCCGCGGGCCCGTGCGCCGGGCAGTGTCGACGGCTGCGACGGCGGTACGATCGCGCTGCTTGCCGCGAGCAACTCGGCAATACGCTCGGCGGCCCCGGCAGCCCGCTGCAACTCACCGATCACTTCGCTCAAGGTGCCCACCGCGCTGCCCACGATCAGGCTGTAGAACACGAACGCGGCCAGCTCGCCCCCGGAGATGCGGCCGGCAATCACATCCATGCCGCCGACCCAGAGCATCACGGCCACGGCGCCCAGGACCAGAACGATCACCACGGTGATCAACCAGGCCCGCTGGGCAATGCGCCGGCGCGCCACATCGAAAGCCGCCTCGACGGTATCGGTGAACAACTGGCGATCATGGGCCTGGTGGTTGTAGGCCTGCACGGTCTTGATCTGTCCCAACGTCTCGGCGACGTAGCTGCCGACGTCAGCGACCCTGTCCTGGCTCTGGCGTGACAGGCTGCGCACCCGGCGGCCGAACAGCAGGATCGGCGACAGCACCAGCGGCAGCGCCAGCACTACGATACTGGTCAACTTGGGATTGGTGACGAACAGCAACACCACCCCGCCCAGCACCATCAGCGCATTACGCAGGAACATCGACAGCGACGAGCCGATCACCGATTGCAGCAGCGTGGTATCAGCCGTCAGCCGCGACTGGATCTCCGAGCTGCGGTTATCCTCGAAGAACCCCGGATGCAGGCTGATCAAGTGATCGAACACCGCACGGCGGATATCGGCGACGCAACGCTCGCCAATCCACGACACCAGGTAGAAGCGGCTGAAGGTTCCAACCGCCAAGGCCAGCACCAGCACCATGAACAGCGCAATCGTCTGGTTGAGCTGGTGCGCAGAACCGGTCATGAACCCCTGATCCACCAGCAGGCGAATACCCTGGCCCATGGACAGGGTGATGGCTGCCGTGACGATCAGCGCCAGCAAGGCCAGCATGGCCTGTCGGCGATAGGGACGCACGAATTGCCAGGCCAGCCCCAAGGCGCGGCGCTGGCGGGAGGAAAGCGGATCGGACATGGCGCGGACCGGTGAGCGGGAAACCTGCAGACTACCATTCATCTGCCCGAGTGGAACGCCTGCAACCGCCGCGGGGTCGCAGTTCGGTAGGGCCAGTGGCTATAGCTTATCGATCTAACCTGTCACTGGAGCTTTACTGCACTTTCTGTTGCACTGTGCCTGTCGTGATACCGAAGGAGCTGTCACAGGTCAGTCACGGCGAGTGGTTACCCTGAGCTTGCAACCTGATGAGGAGACAGGAAATGAGCTTGCAACATAGCAGCGACACCGTGAAAAACGCCCAGCCCCCGAAGCCGCAGGTGTGTGGCTCGATCATCGATGCCCAGGGTCGTGAGGTTCCGATCACCGAGCAGATGATCCAGAAGGCCTGCAAGGAACTCGAGGAGAGCCGGGTGGAGAAAGTCCGCAAGGCTTGAAAAGCCATGAATCCCTTACAACCCGGCGCTTGCGCCGGGTTTTTCGTTTCCGCGCCCTGGGCAGGCCCGAGAATCCAAAACAATCATTTATTTTTTTGTACACGAAATATGCGCTAAAGATTTCACCGCGACGCGCCGAAACAGGATAAATAGCAGTTAGCCATCACGCGTGCGAATGGCCCCCTGCTTTTCACTCCCACGAATGGTTCGTCCCGATGAAGATAAAAAATAAGCTGGTGCTTGCGTTCGTATTGGTGGCTTTCATCCCGGTGGCCCTGGTCGGTGTGATTTCCGTGGTGAACATCCGTGCAGAGGCGGTGGATCAGTTCCTCGACGGGAGTACCCGCGAAATTCGTCAGATCGACGGCAACATGCGGCAGTTCTTCGACGGCACGCTGCAGAACGTAGAACAAATGGCGACGGATCCTGTATACACATCAGTGGGTACACTCAAGGATTACACTTCTGCCGACGCTGCCAGCCACCCCCTGCCTGCAGCCACCCAACAGGTCATCGACGCCTTTGCCCGTTACGGCGCCACTCATCCTGCGGCCGCCATCATCTCCATCGGCCTCGAAGATGGCACCTACGCCAAATGGCCGGATGATCCGAAACTGGCCAGCTACGATCCACGCGCACGCCCCTGGTACAAGGCTGCCATGGCCACCCCAGGCAAGACCGTGCGCACCGCCGCCTACTACTACGACAAGGACGACGTCGCCCTGGTCGGCACCGCGCGCACGCTCAACGATGCCAGCGGCAAGCCCAAGGGGGTGTTCGTGGTCAGCGTGTCGCTGAAGAACCTCACCGAGCTGGTCAAGAGCATCAAGCTGGGCAAGAGCGGCTACGTGATGCTGATCGAGAACGGCACCGTACTGGTTGATCCACGTGATGCCAGCCATGGCTTCAAGCAACTGAAGGACCTTGGCGAGCCCTACGCACAACTGGCAGCCACCGAGCAAGGATCCACCGAGGTGGTGATCGATGGTGTGCGCTACATGGCCAATGTCTGGACCTCGCCTGACCTGGGCTGGCGCTTCGTCGGCCTGATCGAGTACAGCGAAGTGATGGGCGCGGCCACCCACATGACCTACCTCACCGCCGTCATCGTGCTGGTGCTGGCACTGGTCTTCGCCCTTGTTGCAGCCGCGTTCTCGCGGGTCATCGTCAAGCCTATCGGCCAGGTCAGCACGGGCTTGCAGCAGATCGCCCAGGGCGAAGGCGACCTGCGCCAGGACCTGGTCATCCAGGGCAAGGACGAAACCGCCGAGCTGGCCGGCTGGTTCAACAAGTTCCTCGCGGCGATCCGCCAACTCATCCAGCACATCGGCGCCGCCTCGGGCAACCTGCACGAGGCATCGCGGGCCAACAGCGAACTGGCCGGCAACATGAACGAAGCCGCAGGGCGCCAGCGTGAAGCCGTGGAACTGGTGTCCACCGCCTTCAACGAGATGGTCGCCACCGCCAACGAGGTCGCGCGGTCCTGCAGCAGCGCAGCCGACGCCGCAGAGAACGGCCATCACCGCGTCGCCGAGGGCAAGCAGCAGATCGAGTTGACCACCGACAACGTCAATCGCCTGGGTAGCCGTCTGAGCGAGTCGTCGCAGGCGATGATCGAGCTCGAGGAAGGCAGCCGCAACATCAACCAGATCCTCGGCACCATCCGCGCCATCGCCGAGCAAACCAACCTGCTGGCACTGAACGCAGCGATCGAGGCCGCCCGTGCCGGTGACCAGGGCCGCGGTTTCGCCGTGGTCGCCGATGAAGTGCGGGCGCTGGCCAAGCGTACCGCCGATTCCACCGGCGAGATCGACCAATTGCTCAACACCCTGGGCAACAAGACCCAGGAGGTGTCGCAGAAGATGGAAAGCTGCCTGGACCTGTCGCGGGCCAGCGTGTCGTCGATCGCACGTGCGCGGGACAGCTTCGAGGGTATCCAGCTGTCGGTGAACGAGATCCGCGATCAGAACCTGCAGATCTCGGCGGCTGCCGAGGAGCAGCACAGCGTGGCCGAAGAGATCAACCGGCACATCCAGCAGATCTACGACGAGGCAAGGCTGGTGGAAGGCCTGGCCAGCTCGGCGCAATCGGACTCGGGCAGGCTGTCGCAGCTATCGGAAGAATTGAACGGCCTGGTCGGGCGCTTCAAGTCCTGACCCTCCTTGTGGGGCGCCGATTCGGCGCCCCGACGCGTGCCGCGCGCCTGCACACTCAACAACCGACCGCACGCTCCTCGGCACACAGGGGCGTGGCCTGGGCGTAGAAGACACTGGTCAAGGCCCCGACCACACCCATGATCAGGCAGAACCCGACGCACACCCAGGGGCTCCACGGCATCAGCGCAATCAGTGCCAAGGGCGTGGTGCTCGCCCAAAGGGCATAGGCCAGGTTGTAGGTGAAGGAAATCCCCGACACCCGGATCTGCGCCGGGAACAGCCCGACCATCACCGATGGCACCACCCCCACCACGCCACACGATAACCCGGCTAACGCATAGGCCGCCCAGGTCCAGCCCCACTGCCCTACCAGGCTGGCATACAGCACGCCGATCCCCAGCGGCAGCAACAGGCTGTAGATCGTCACCGCGCGCCAGGCGCCGATGCGGTCGACCAGCAGCCCCGCCAGTACGCAACCGATATTGAGAAAGACGATACCCACACTGCTGAGCGCGAAGGTATGCCCGGCGTCGATCCCGAAGCGCTGCTGCATGACCGTCGGGGTGATCACCACCAGCACCACCACCGCAGAGGTCAACACGCACGTCAGCAACGCGGCCGGGATCAGCGAAGCGCGGTGGCCGGTGAGCACCGTGCGCAGCGGAAATGCCACGGGCGGGGCCTGCCGCTCACGCAAGGCAAGAAACACTGGCGTCTCGCTCAGCCAACGGCGCAGCCAGACACCGAACACGCCGAACACCCCACCGAGCAGGAAGGGATAGCGCCAGGCGAAGTCGAGGATTTCCTGTGGGGTGTAGAGCCGCGCCAGCAAGGTGGCTACCAGCGCGCCAAGCAGGTAACCGAAGGTCAGCCCCGCCTGCAGGAAGCCCAGGGCGTAGCCGCGACGCCCAGGCGGTGCGTGCTCGGCCACGAAGGTCCAGGCGCTGGGCACCTCGCCGCCGACCGCAGCACCCTGCAGGATACGCAGGGCCAGCAGCAGCAGAGGAGCGGCGTAGCCGATGTCGGCATAGGTCGGCATGACTCCGATCAGCAGGCACGGCAGGGCCATCATCAGGATGCTCAGGCTGAACACGCGCTTGCGCCCAAGATGGTCCGCGAAGTGCGCCATGAGGATGCCGCCCAGAGGGCGTGCCAGGTAGCCGGTGACGAAGATCCCGAAGCTCTGCAGCAGGCGCAGCCACTCCGGCATCTGTGGCGGGAAGAACAGCTGGCTCAGGGTCAGGGCGAAGAACACGAAGATGATGAAATCGTAGATCTCCAGCGCGCCGCCAAGGGCCGCAAGGCCCAGGGTACGGTGATCGCCGCGGCTGAAACGAGGCGCGCGGGCGGTATCGATGGCAGTCATTTCTGGGTTCCGCAGATCGGCAAAGGGCAAGAGGATAGCAAAAGCCGATGCGTCTCAGCTGGAACGGCTGAAGGCGGTGTGCGAGAAGTTCATCCGCCGCCAGGAGCAGCCTGCGCCGCCAGCCAGCGCCGACGGCAGCGCAACCTGCCCCAGCAACTGCGGGGTGTCGATGATCGCCATGAACGATTCCAGTGCCTCGCTATCGGGCACCTTGGGCAGGCTGACACTGACCGACTGGCGTTCGCTCTGCGCGACGTTCGGCACTTTCAGATGCTGGGAGTGGTACAGCAGCACATGCTGGATCTGCGGGCTGACGCGGCAGAAGCGGGCCAGATCGACGCCGGCATGGCTGCCCAGTTCGATATTGCCCACCAACAGCTGGAACGGGTGCAACGCGCTCTGCACCAGGCGCTGCAGGTCTTCGAAGTTTTCAACCGGGGCGATCCGGTAATAGCCCAGGCCATTGAGCATGCGTTCCAGCTGCAGGCGCTGAGCGGGATGCTCGTCGGCGATGAGGATACGCATGGACTTGTTCGGCATGGTCCGGACCCTGGCGGCAAGGTGGTCAGAGACACTGCCTGGCCTTGCTGCGCCTGTGCGGGCAATGACGGGTCTCTGTCTTGATAGTTGTCGGGAACCGACGATAAATCAAGGCGCTGCACAGGGATTTTTCACCCCTGTTTCACGCGCTTTTCACTGCTCCCACTGACGCATGCGCAAGCGACAGTGCTTCATGGCATTGACGATGTGCTTTTCCACCACGCTCTGCGAAACCCCGAGGTGCTCGGCGATCTGCGGATGCGACAGACCCTCGAGCTTGCGCAGCAGGAAGCTCTCGCGGCACGGCGCACTCAACTCGTCCAGTGCGCGCCGAACCATCTCCAGGCGCTCATCGAGGTGCAGCAGTTGGGACGGTGCCGGACTGTGCCAGCGCTCGTCGCTGTCCAGCACTTCAAGCGGCTCGGACTGACGCACCGACTGACGTCGGTGCCGGTCGATCACCAGGTTCAGCGCAGTGCGATAGAGGAAGGAACGGGGTCGCTCGATCGGCGGGTGACCGCCGCGCTCGAGCAGGCGCAGGCAGGCGTCATGGGCAACATCTTCTGCCGCGTGCCGGCTGCCCAGCCGCGAGGAGAGGAAACTCACCAGTTCGCGATAGTAATGTTCCACCACGGCCCTTGCCTCTCCCGTTGGGCAACGTCAATGCGATTGAAAATACGCATCAGTGATATCAGCGTGTCATCTTACAAATTACAACCATTCTCAGCAACACACCCTCTCACCTGCGGCTAAATCCATTTCCCCAGCGTTCGTCTAACTGTGACCTCCGTGCGTGCCCTGAAAGGCGCGACACGCCCTTCATCCCTGGCTGGAAGTCTGCATGAGACGTACATCCACACTCCGTCGCCGCGTCGTTCTCGGCGGCCTGGGCCTGATCGCGCTGGGCAGCCTGCTGGCCTGGAAAGCCCTGCCGTTCAGCACTCTGCCGGTCAGCACCGTGCAGGTCACCCGCGGCGACATCGAAAGCAGCGTCACCGCCCTTGGCACCCTGCAGCCCCGTCGCTACGTGGATGTCGGCGCCCAGGCCTCCGGGCAGATCCGCAAACTGCACGTGGAAGTCGGCGATGAAGTGCGCAAGGGCCAACTGCTGGTGGAGATCGACCCCTCCACTCAACAGGCGCGCCTGGACGCCGGCCGCTACTCGATCGAGAACCTCAAGGCCCAGCTTGCCGAACAGCGTGCCCAGTACCTGCTGGCCCAACAGCAGTTTCAGCGCCAGCACGAACTGGCCAGCGCCGGCGCGACCCGTCAGGAGGATGTCCAGCAGGCCCAGGCGCAGCTCAAGGTGACCCAGGCACGTATCGACATGTACCAGGCGCAGATCCGCCAGGCCCAGGCCAGTCTGCGCAGCGACGAGGCAGAACTCGGCTATACGCGGATCTACGCACCGATGGACGGCACCGTGGTGGCGGTGGACGCGCGCGAGGGCCAGACCCTCAACGCCCAGCAGCAGACCCCGCTGATCCTGCGCATTGCCCGCCTGTCGCCGATGACCGTCTGGGCCCAGGTTTCGGAGGCCGACATTGGCCAGGTCAAGCCTGGCATGAACGCCTACTTCACGACACTGGCCGGTGGCAAACGCCGCTGGACCAGCACCGTGCGCCAGATCCTGCCGATCCCACCCAAGCCGCTCGACCAGACCAGCCAGGGCGGCGGCAGCCCGGCCAGCGCCAGCAGCGGCACCACCGGCAGCAAGGTGGTGCAGTACACGGTACTGCTCGACGTGGAAAACCCTGACGGCGCCCTGATGGCCGAGATGACCACCCAGGTGTTCTTCGTCGCAGGCCAGGCCAGCCAAGTGCTCACCGCGCCGCTGGCGGCGCTGGACGACGCGCCCACCGAGGGCATGCGCCTGGCGCAGGTCCTGAACCGTAACGGCAAGGTCGAACAGCGCCAGGTACGCACCGGCCTGAGCGATCGCCTGCGGGTACAGATCCTCGACGGCCTGAGCGAAGGCGAGCAACTGGTCATCGGCGCACCACGCGCCAGCGGAGGCTGAATGAACGCACCGCTGATCGAGCTCGATGACATCCACAAGGTCTACGGCGGCATCGACTCGCCCGAGGTCCAGGTGCTGCGTGGTATCAGCCTGAGCATCCAGCCTGGCGAGTTCGTCGCCATCGTCGGCGCCTCCGGGTCCGGCAAATCCACCCTGATGAACATCCTGGGCTGCCTCGACCGCCCCTCCCGAGGCAGCTATCGCTTCGCTGGCCGTGACGTCGCCAAACTCGACAGCGACGAACTGGCCTGGCTGCGCCGCGAGGCCTTCGGTTTCGTGTTCCAGGGCTATCACCTGATTCCCTCAGGCTCGGCCCAGGAGAACGTCGAGATGCCGGCGATCTACGCCGGTACCCCTGCAGCCGAACGCCATGCTCGCGCCGCCGCGCTGCTCGAACGCCTGGGCCTGGCCAGCCGCACCGGCAACCGCCCGCACCAGTTGTCCGGGGGCCAGCAGCAACGGGTATCGATCGCCCGGGCACTGATGAATGGCGGCCACATCATTCTCGCCGACGAACCCACCGGCGCCCTCGACAGCCACAGCGGCGCCGAGGTCATGACCCTGCTGGACGAGCTGGCCAGCCAAGGTCACGTGATCATCCTCATCACCCACGACCGTGAGGTGGCGGCGCGGGCGCGGCGGATCATCGAGATCCGCGACGGTGCGATCATCAGCGACTCGGCCGCCGATCGCTCGCCCGCTGCGCCCACACCTGGCTTGCAGGCGGATGATCTGCGCCAGCGTCTGGACCGCGGCGCCAGCCTGCGCGGCGCCTGGAAAGGCGAGTTGGTCGAATCGCTGCAGGCCGCCTGGCGGGTCATGTGGATCAACCGCTTCCGCACTGCCCTGACCCTACTCGGCATCGTTATCGGCGTGGCCTCGGTGGTGGTGATGCTCGCCGTCGGCGAAGGCAGCAAGCGCCAGGTGATGGCGCAGATGGCCGCCTTCGGCTCCAACATCCTCTACCTGAGCGGCAAGCACGCCACCGCCCGCGAAGCGGCGGGCCTGGTCTCCCTCGACGACGTAGCCGCCATCGCCGGCTTGCCCCAGGTGCAGCGCATCATGCCGGTGATCGGTGGCGAGCTGATGGTTCGCCACGGCAACAACAACCAGTCGTTCTACGTGGGAGGCAACAACACCGAATTCCCGCACATCCTCAACTGGCCGGTGGTCGAAGGCAGCCTGTTCACCGACGCCGACGAGCGCAGCGGCGCCGCCGTGGCGGTGATCGGCCAGAAGGTCAAGGAAAAGCTTCTGCCCCCCGGCAGCAATCCGCTGGGCCAGTACCTGCTGATCGAGAACGTGCCCTTCCAGATCGTCGGCGTGCTCGCGGCCAAAGGCGCAAGCTCCGGCAACCAGGACAGCGACGAGCGCATCGTGGTGCCCTACTCGGCCGCCTCCATGCGCCTGTTCGGCAAGCACGATCCCGAATACGTGATCATCACCGCTGCCGACTCCAGCCGGGTCTCGGAGACCGAAGCGGCCATCGCCCACCTGATGCGCAAACGTCATCATGGCAAGCAGGATTTCGACCTGACCAACGACGCGGCGCTGATCCAGGCCGAGGCGCGCACCCAGAACAGCCTGTCGCTGATGCTCGGCGCGATTGCCGCCATCTCGCTGTTGGTCGGCGGCATCGGGGTGATGAACATCATGCTCATGACCGTGCGTGAACGTACCCGCGAGATCGGTATCCGCATGGCCACCGGCGCTCGCCAGCGCGACATCCTGCGCCAGTTCCTCACCGAGGCGGTGATGCTGTCGATGGTCGGCGGCGTGACCGGCATCGCCCTGGCCCTGGCCATCGGCGGCGCGCTGCTGCTGGCCGATATCGCCGTGGCCTTCGCCCTGCCCGCCATCCTCGGCGCCTTTGCCTGCGCCGTGATCACCGGTGTCGTGTTCGGCTTCATGCCGGCGCGCAAAGCCGCCCGACTCGACCCGGTCAAAGCCCTTACCAGCGTGTAGCCCATGACATTGCCAAGCCGCATCAGCCTGCTGACCCTGAGCCTCTGCCTCGCCGCCTGCAACAGCACACCGCCGCCGCAGGCCGACATCACGCCACCGCCCTTCTGGCAAGGAACCACCGACACCCATCAGGCGCTGCCGGACAGCGCCTGGTGGCAGGCGTTCGCCAGCCGCGAACTGGATCGCCTGATCGAGCGCGCCCGCAGCAACAGCCACGACCTGGCGGCCGCTGCCGCACGGGTGCGCCAGGCCCAGGCGCGCGCCGTGATCGCCGGAGCGCCGTTGTTGCCCGAACTGCAGTTCGGGGTGGACGGCAGCCGCCAACGCCTGCTGCGCGGCGACGGTAACGACCAGCTCGACGCCACCAGCAGCGAACGCACCAGTACCGCCTTTGCCACGCGCCTGAGCGCCAGTTACGAAATCGATTTCTGGGGCGGCCTGCGCGCCGCCCGCGACAGTGCATTGCGCAACCTCGACGCCAGCCAATTCGACCGCCAGACGGTCGAGCTCACCTTGTTCAGCGCTGTCGCCGACAGCTACCTGCAAGGGCTTGCACTGCAAGAGCAGCGGCGTATCGCCCGGCTCAACCTGGACAACGCGCGCAATGTCCTGCGCCTGGTCGAAGCCCGTGAACGCTCGGGTTCGGCGACCCGCCTGGAACTGGCCCAGCAACGCGGCCTGGTCGCCGCCCAGGAGCGCCAGGTGCCGTTGCTGGAGCAACAGTGGCAGGACAACCGCGTCACACTCGCCACCCTGCTCGGTGATCCGGTGCAGAGCCTGGGCACCAGCCAGGAGTCGATCAGTGCACTGAACTGGCCAGGCATCGGCAGCGGCGTACCCAGCGCACTGCTCAGTCGCCGCCCGGACATCGCCGCCGCCGAGGCACGCCTGGCGGCGGCCAGCGCCGACGTGCAGGTCGCCAGGGCCGCCATGCTGCCGCGCGTGGTACTGGGCGCCGACTTGGGCAGTGGCGCCCGGACCTTCGCCAACGTCCTCGACAGCCCCTTCTATACCCTCACCACCGCCCTCACCGCGCCCATCTTCGACCGTGGCCGACGCGGCGCCGAACGCGACCAGGCCAAGGCGCGCCAGGAAGAGTTGCTGGAAAATTATCGCGCCCAGATCGTGGCAGGCTTTGCCGATGTGGAGAAGGCGCTCAATGCGATCGACGGCGTCGACCGGCAACGCCAGTGGCAGGATCAGGAAGTGGAACAGGCGCGCATCGCCTTCAGCCTGGCCGAACAGCGCTATGCCTCGGGGGCCGAGACCTTGCTGACGGTACTGGAAACCCAGCGCACCCTGTACCTGGCTGAAGACCAGCAGGCGCAACTGCGCCTGGCCAGGTTGCAGGGGAGCGTGGCGCTGTACAAGGCGTTGGGCGGAGGGTGGAGGCTTTGAGAAGGCGCGGGTTGTCTTCTTCGCGGGCAAGTCGCAGCGGGGAAACGCCCCAGCGACTTGCCCGCGAAAAGCACGACTCGGTGTTACTCAGGAAAGAATATTTTTCATCGACAGGTTACGCGCGTACCAAGGCCGACGCGGCACCCGCCGCAGCAGGTCGGCAATGCCGTCCTCTTCGCCGAAGGTGATACGCAGCGCAAGCTTCATCACCTCGACATCCATCTCCACCGTCTTGCCCGGACGAATCCCCGGCGTGGTGCTGCACCCATGCGTGTCCGGCCCCAGCCAAGGGTCTGCGACTTCCACCCAAGGGCCCGGCGCGAACCACTTCACGCCATTGACCTCCAGACGCCGCACCTGGCCCGGGTGATAGCGCTCATGGGCGCGATACCAGTCTTCGATCCGGTCGTCGATCCAGCCGTGGAAACCCCAGAACACCGGGTGTACGTGGGAGGAAAACGGATCACCCAGGAAGTCGTTCTCGCGGCCGAACCAGCGACCGGCGAAATCCGACGGGTCGCGCGCAAAGGGCACCGGTGCACTGTTGGACGGGTCCCGGGGGACCGAGGCCCAGCACATGTGCAGCCAGTCGTGCAGGTTCATTTCCACTTCCGAACCGAAGGTGCCCAGGCTCAGCTTCGACAGGTACTGCGGGTCCTGGTACTGCGATTCCCAGACCTGGAAATTGCTGCAGAAGGTCTCCCCGGCCTTGATCGCCGACACCCATTGGCCATACTCGTCGTCGCCCGGCGCTTGCCAGGGCGGCGGCACGCTGCAGCCGTCGTGATTGTCGTAATAGCGGGCAAAACCCTGCCGGTCGAACTCGACATTGGGCTGCGGCAGCGGAAAGCGCTGCCAGGAGGGCAGGTCCTGCAGGGCGCGTGCAGCATCGAGCATGTGCCGGTGCATGAACAGAAAGTCCACGCCCGAACCATTGCGGTGCTTGCGCGGCCCGCGGGCATCGCGTTCGCGGTCCCGCGGCCCTGGCTGCCAGCCCAGGCCGCGCAACGCATTGCGCTTGTCTTCGGGAATCTTGTGCCACTGATCGCGGGTCGCATGCCAGAGCTGGTGGAACAGACGGTGCTCGGGGCTGATGACCCAGGCCTGCATGGCCGGGGTATAGGGCAGGCGCTCACGCGCCTCTGGGAACAGGCGCTTGACGGCAACGAAACGGCTGTCCGCCACCGGCAAGGTCAAGGGCCGATCCAGGCGCTGCAAGCGGCCGCTGAGGGTGCCGCTGCCAGCGTTGGCGAACTCGCCCCACACCTCGTCGAGGCTGGCCACGCACTCATAGCCCGGCCCGCCTTTCTCACTGAGCAGGCGCCAACGCACCTGGGCAGACGACGCGCCGACCAGATCGCCCAGCACCCGGTAGGCGGCGGGCCCATCAGCCCGCAGGCGCTCGCCGGTATCGACGAAACCGCGCAGGCCACGGCCTTTGGTGGCGACGTCGAAGAACACTTCGACCCCCTCGCGCGGCAGGCCTTCAAGGCCGCCATCGGCGCCTTCGAAACGGATATCCCAGACACCGCGCAAATGGTCGGCCAGCAGTTGCCCGGCAAGGTCGGCAAGCTCGACGCTGGCCTCGCCCGGGGTGACGATGTCGTCTTCAGGGTCGTGGGTCAGCTCCTTGTGCGCATAGTAGGCGGCGGTACCCGCGGCCCCCGCCACTGCCAGGCCTGCGATGAATCCTCGTCGGGAAATGGTCATTGCGCCTCTATCCGTTCCAGCCATGCTGCGGCTTCTATCCAAGCTAGAACGTACGCTGGCGGGCAAAATTTACCGGGTCTAATTCACCGCCGCTGGCGCTCGTTCCTTCAGAAGACTCCTTGCCAGCAGAGGCTGCCGATGACCTCCTTCCTGTCGCGCCTGATACGCCCGCATCGCGCCAGCGCCTACCGGATCTTCGATGTCGAACTCAAGACCATCGTGCCTTTGAGCCCTTCGCTGTGTCGCTTCGTCTTCACCGGCGAAGACATCGGGCAGATGACCACACTGGCGCCGGACCAGCGCATCAAGCTGTTCTTCCCCTCCCCTGACGGCCAGCCGCCACGACTCCCCCAGCACGAGAAATGGCAGCAGGCACGCCGCGACCTGCCACCGGAGCAGACGCCCCCCATGCGCACCTACACGCTGCGCGCCCTGCGACGCGCGCAGCGGGAGGTGGAGGTGGATTTCGTCCTGCATGGGATCAATGGCCCCGCCTCGGCCTGGGCGACCCATGCGCGTCCCGGTGATCGGCTGCAGATGGTTGCACCGAACCTCGCCTATGACGGCGACCCCGGCGGTTATGAGTGGAAGCCCCCACGCGAGGCACGGCAGATTCTGCTGGTAGGCGACGAGACCGCGCTACCGGCGATCGCCGGGGCGCTCGAACAGTTGGCCGACAACCGCCCGCACCTGGCGGTCGAAGCCTTTATCGAGGTTCCCCTGGAACTCGACTGCCTTGATCTGCGCCATGGCCCGGCCACCCGGGTGCACTGGCTGCCCCGCGACGTGCTGGCCTGCGATCACGGCCAAGGCATGCTGCACGCGATACACGAACTTGCCACGCTGCCGAACGCGACAGCGCCCCGCAACGCCGAGCCCGAGGAGGTCGACATCGACCAGCGCCTCTGGGAGCTGGCCAGCGACCAGGCCGCCGCCTTTCACGCCTGGATCGCCGGCGAGTCAGCGACGGTGATGGAGATCCGCCGCTACCTGATCAAAGAGCGCGGCCTGGCACGCGACAGCCTGACGCTGATGGGCTACTGGCGGGCCGGACGCACCCTGGAATAGCGGCGACCGAATAGCGACGACCAGGATCGCACCCGCCCTATTTCCGGGCCCACCCACCAAAACCGCTGTCGCACATCTGTAAATCGATGTCATGACAGCGGATTCCGCCGTCGCTCCGCCGTTAACGACCGAATCCGGTCTCCAGCACCCGCACAAACGACACAAAAAACCCCTCTGCCTCGCGCATCCTGACCCCGACTCCAGAGTCACGGACAGACCTACGCACTTGCGCCGCCCTACAACCAATAACAACACCCAGGGACCCCACCTATGCTCTCCATGCGAAAACGCTTCGGCGTCCTGCTGTTCTCGCTGTGTGCCACTGCCGTCCAGGCCAAGGAATGGACCGAAATCCGCTTCGGCGTCTTCCCCGAATACCCACCCTTCGAATCCGTCGCCGCCGATGGCAGCCTGCAAGGCTTCGACATCGAGCTGGGCAATGCCATCTGCGCCAAGCTGCAGGTCAAGTGCACCTGGGTGCACAACGAGTTCGACGGCATGATCCCGGCGCTGCGTGCGCGCAAGTTCGACGCCATCATGTCATCGATGGCGGTCACGCCCGCGCGCCTGAAGCAGATCGATTTCACCGACCGTCTGTTCCTCAGCCCCACTTCGGTGGTGGTGCGTAAGTCCGCCACCTTCGGCGACACCCCCGAGTCGCTCAAGGGCAAGCAGGTTGGCGTGCTGCAAGGTTCCCTGCAGGAGGCCTATGCCCGCGCCGTGCTGACCCCGCTCGGCGCGCAGGTCAAGGCCTACCAGTCCCAGGACCAGAACTACGCCGACCTGCAGAACGGTCGTCTCGACGCTACCGTCACCGACCGCCTCGAAGCCCAGCTGAATTTCCTCTCCAAGCCTGAGGGCGCCGATTTCAAGAGCGGCCCGGCGATCAAGGACCCAAGCCTGCCGCTGGACATCGCCATGGGCCTGCGCAAGACCGATCCAGAGCTCAAGGCCCTGCTCGACAAGGGTATCGCGGCGATCCACGCCGATGGCACCTACGCCGAAATCCAGAAGAAGTACGTGGGCGACCTGGACATCTACAACGAGTGATCGTCGCTGCCAGCGCTGGCCCCGACTTGCCCGCGAAGCGGCCAGCGCCGACAGCTTCGATCCCCAAGCCATCCCGTCGCACGAGACCCCTCTCATGAACGACTTGCTTTCTCTGCAGGGCTTCGGCCCGTTGCTGGCCCAAGGCACCTGGATGACCCTGAAGCTGGCATTCCTGTCGTTGCTGCTCAGCCTGCTGCTCGGCCTGGTCGGCGCCAGCGCCAAGCTGTCGCACTCCAAGCTGCTGCGTATCCCGGCCACCCTCTACACCACACTGATCCGCAGCGTCCCGGACCTGGTGCTGATCCTGTTGCTGTTCTACAGCATGCAGATCTGGCTCAACGACCTTACCGAAGCACTGGGTTGGGACTACGTGGAGATCGACCCCTTCGGCGCCGGCGTGCTGACCCTGGGCTTCATCTACGGCGCCTACTTCACCGAGAACTTTCGCGGCGCGATCCTCAGCGTGCCAGCGGGTCAACTGGAGGCAGCCACCGCCTACGGCCTGAGCCGTGCCCAGCGCTTTCGCCTGGTGCTGTTCCCGCAACTGATGCGTTTCGCCCTGCCAGGCCTTGGCAACAACTGGCTGGTGTTGCTCAAGTCCACTGCACTGGTGTCGATCATCGGCCTGGCCGACCTGGTCAAGGCCGCGCAGAACGCCGGCAAGACCACCAATGACATGCTGTTCTTCCTGTGCCTGGCCGGGTTGGTCTACCTGCTGATCACCACCCTTTCCAACCGCCTGTTCAAGCACCTTGAGCGGCGCTACAACACCGGCGTGCGGGGACTGGCACGATGATCGAACTCCTTCAGCAATACGGCGTCGCCTATCTGTACAACGATGGCAGTGGTCTGTCGGGCCTGGCCATGACGCTGTGGCTGTTCCTGGCGAGCATGGTCCTGGGGTTCGTCCTTTCGCTACCCCTGGCGCTGGCGCGGGTGTCGCGCCACAGCTGGCTGCGCGTGCCGGTGCAGGTGTACACCTTCGTGTTCCGCGGCACACCGCTCTATATCCAGTTGCTGATCTGCTACACAGGCCTCTACAGCCTGGAGGTGGTGCGCGAACACGCGCTGCTCGACCAGTTCTTGCGCAACGCACTCAACTGCACCCTGCTGGCGTTCGTGCTCAACACCTGCGCCTACACCGTGGAGATCTTCGCCGGGGCGATCCGCAACCTGCCCGCCGGCGAACTGGAGGCGGCCCAGGCCTATGGCCTGCGCGGCTGGAAGCTGAACCTGTTCCTGGTACTGCCGGCGGCCCTGCGCCGCTCGCTGCCGGCCTACAGCAACGAGCTGATCCTCATGCTGCATGCCACCTCGCTGGCCTTCACCGCCACCGTCGCCGACATCCTCAAGGTGGCGCGCGACGCCAACGCCGCGACCTTCCTGACCTTCCAGGCTTTCGGCGTGGCTGCGCTGCTGTACATGTTGCTGTCCTTCGCCCTGGTCGGCTTGTTCCGACTCGCCGAGCGCCGCTGGATGCGCTTCCTTGATCCCGTACGAGGCTGACCCCATGACCGCCACCGCACTGCCTTTGAACTTCGAACACGCGACCTCCACCCAGGCCCATGCGAGCGCGATCAAGCTCAGCGTCGACGGCCTGCACAAGCACTACGGCGAGCACCAGGTGCTCAAGGGCGTATCGCTGCAAGCCCGCAAGGGCGACGTGATCAGCCTGATCGGCGCCAGTGGCTCGGGCAAGAGCACCTTCCTGCGCTGCATCAACTTCCTCGAACAGCCCGATGCCGGCAGCATCACCCTCGACGGCCAGACCCTGCAGATCCGCCCCGGCACCCGCACGCCGCCACCTGCACAACTGCAGAACCTGCGCACACGCCTGGCGATGGTGTTCCAGCATTTCAACCTGTGGAGCCACCTGACCGTGCTGGAAAACATCTGCCTGGCGCCGCGCAAGGTACTGGGCATCAGTGCCGCCGAGGCCCAGGCACGAGCGCGCACCTATCTGGACAAGGTCGGCCTGCCTGCGCGCGCCGCCGAGCAATACCCTGCATTCCTCTCCGGCGGCCAACAGCAGCGAGTGGCGATCGCCCGCGCACTGGCCATGGAGCCGGAGATCATCCTGTTCGACGAACCGACCTCGGCGCTCGACCCCGAGCTGGTCGGCGAAGTGCTCAAGGTGATACAGACGCTCGCCGAGGAAGGACGTACCATGCTCATGGTCACCCACGAGATGGGCTTTGCCCGCCAGGTGTCCAGCCAGGTGCTGTTCCTGCACCAGGGACTGGTGGAGGAGCACGGCAGTGCCGACATCCTGGACCACCCGCAGAGCCCACGCCTGCAACAGTTTCTCTCAAACCGTTTGAAGTGAAGTCACGCCGTATGGATAGCAAGGCCACCCGCTCCCCCGCCAACCCGCCGCTGGACCGCATCGATGAAGCGATCATCGATGTGCTGCGCCACCAGGGCAGGATCACCTACGAGAAGCTCTCGACCCTCGTGCACCTGACGCCCAGGCCTTGCCTTGAGCGGGTGCGCAAGCTGGAGCGCCGAGGTGTGATCCGCGGCTACGGTGCGATCATCGACCTGCAGCAGGTGTCGCCTGGCCTGTCGCTGCTGGTCCTGGTGGCCTTGTCCAACCAGAGCGGGCGTTCCGCCCAGCGCGCCTTCGAGGCCACCGTGCGGGCCTGCCCGCAGGTCTATGAATGCCAACTGATCAGCGGCCATTTCGACTACAGCCTGCGCATGCGCTGCCGCGACATGGAGCACTACCGGGTGCTGACCGAAGCCTGGATGAACGACGACGAACTGCATATCGACAAGCTGGTCGCCCACCCGGAACTGGCGTCGGTCAAGAGCCTCGCACCACAAGCCTGACCGCTTCAAAATCCCCCATTCGCTGATATCGGGCCGCCCGTCGGCCCGGTATCCAGCGACGCCACACCCGTCAAAATTTATTTTCCCCTCCAACACCCCGCGCAGAGCGCCTGCAGTGCACCGGCCCGCAACTGGTCAGACCGGTAAGTCCAAAAGCCCTTGCCAAGCTCGGAAATTCGCGCTTACATTTACCCCGCACTGGACAAACCGGTAAGACCACAATAATTAAGTCCTGCGCTCTTTCGCCCGCCATCCCCTGGCGTGCATCGAAGCAGGGACACCGAATCAGAGATCCCTCCCATGCTCAAATGGTGCTCGCGTTCGATCTTCCTCCAAGTTGTCCTGGGCCTCGCCCTGGGCGTTATCTGCGGTCTCAGCTTTCCCGAAGTTTCCCTGCAGCTCAAACCCCTCGGTGACGGCTTCATCAAGCTGATCAAGATGCTCATCGGCATCATCGTGTTCTGCGTGGTGGTCAGCGGCATCTCCGGCGCGGGCGACCTGAAGAAGGTCGGACGCATCGGCCTGAAGTCGGTGATCTACTTCGAAATTCTCACCACCATCGCCCTGGTCATCGGCCTGGTGCTGGCCTTCTCCACCGGCATTGGTCAAGGTGCCAACATCCACCTCGACCAGCTCTCCAGCGCCGATGCCGGCGCCCTGGCCGATCGCGGTGCGCACATCCACGGCGCCACGGCGTTCTTCATGGAGCTGATCCCGACCTCGGTGATCGGTGCCTTCGCCGACAACAACATCCTCCAGGTCCTGCTGTTCGCCGTGCTGTTCGGCAGTGCACTGAACCTGGTCGGCGAGTCGGCCTCGGGCATCTCGCGCCTGATCAACGAACTCAGCCATGTGATCTTCCGCATCATGGGCATGATCGTGCGCCTGGCGCCGATCGGCGTGTTCGGCGCCATCGCCTTCACCACCAGCAAGTACGGCCTGGAATCGCTGCAGCACCTGGGCGGGCTGGTGGCGCTGTTCTACATCACCTGTGCAGGCTTCGTGCTGCTGATCCTGGGCACGGTAATGCGCGTGTCGGGCCTGAAGCTGATCCCGTTCATCAAGTACCTGCGCGAGGAACTGACCATCGTCCTCGGCACCGCCTCCTCCGACGCCGTACTGCCACAGGTGATGCGCAAGCTCGAACACCTGGGGATCGGCAGTTCCACCGTGGGACTGGTGATTCCGACCGGCTACTCGTTCAACCTGGACGGTTTCTCGATCTACCTCACCCTGGCCATCGTGTTCATCGCCAACGCCACCGGCACGCCACTGGCCATGACCGACCTGCTGACCATCCTGCTGGTGTCACTGGTCACCTCCAAGGGCGCCCACGGCATCCCGGGCTCGGCGCTGGTGATCCTGGCCGCCACCCTGACCGCCGTGCCGGCGATCCCGGTGGTCGGCCTGGTGCTGGTGCTGGCCGTGGACTGGTTCATGGGCATCGGCCGGGCACTGACCAACCTGATCGGCAACTGTGTCGCCACCGTGGCCATCGCCCGTTGGGAGAAGGACATCGACATGGAGCGCGCCAACAACGTGCTGGCCGGCAAGCCCGGCTTCGCACCGGTAGCGCGCAAACCGGGCCAGGCCCATCAGCAGGAATTCTGACCGTGCCAGGGCCGGCGTTCAGCGTCGGCCCACAGGCGCCAAGACTCAGGTTTCAATCAGGGAGCGAACCGTGATCAGCTCATCGACCGTCGTCAACTCCGTGGTGGAAAAGCTGCGCAAGGCCCTGGCCCGCGGCCAGTGGCGCAGCGGCGAAATGCTGCCAGGCCAGCGCGAGCTGGCCGAACAATTGGGCATCAGCCGCCCCAGCCTGCGTGAAGCGGTGACCGTACTGGAAACCCTCGGACTGGTGCGTTCGATGCCTGGCAAAGGTGTGCTGGTGCTGGAGGCCGACGCCACGCTGGTACAAAGCACCGATAGCGTCGGCGCTGCCAGCCTGGCCGATGTGCTGGAGCTGCGCTACACCCTCGAGCCCTTCATCGCCGGGCTGGTCGCGCAATCGGCGGGCAACCAGGACATCGGCCAGCTGCGCCTGACCCTGATGGACCTGCGCGAAGCCGTTGACGCCTGCGACAGCGAGGCAGGCGTAGCCGCCTACATCGCCTTCCACGAGGCGCTGTTCGCGCTGACCACCAACCCGATCTTCCAGAGCGTGGTGCAGCAGACCAGCAACGCGCTCAAGCAGAGCGCGGCCATGCTGCGCGACTCCCCTGAACACCTGGCCGCACGGCTCGACGAGAACGAGGCGGTGGTGCGCGCCATCCGCGCACGCAACAGCGCCCAGGCCAGCGCCCAGATGCGCCGGCACATCCTCGCCGAGGGCCAGCGCATGGGCATCGAACTGAACATCCCGGACGACCATCCGGACCCGCATCTTTGACGTCAGGAGAGCGATCATGACCGCCTTCGCCCACGCCGACCCGTGCCTGCCCCAGTTGATCAAGACCGGCGAAGGCCGCCTGGGAGCCGAACAGATCTACCCGCGCCTGTTCGACGCCATCCTCGAACAGCGCCTGCCACCTGGCAGCGCCCTGCCCGAGCAAGCGCTGGGCAATGCCTTCGGCGTCAGCCGCACAGTGATCCGCCGGGTGCTCGGGCGCCTGGCCGACCAGCAGGTAGTGGTGCAACGCCCCAGCCACACCGCACACCTGGCCGCGCCCGATCCACAGCAGGCGCGCCAGGTGCTCAGTGCACGGCGCCTGGCTGAAACCACACTGATCGGCCTGGCCACCCAGCGCGCGCGTCCGGGGCAGATCCGGCAACTGCGCCAACTGGTCGAGCGCGAGCGCCTGCACCACGAACGCGGCGAGCGCTGCACGGCCATCCGTCTGGGCGGCGAATTCCACCTCAAGCTTGCGCAAATGGCCAACAACGCACCCTTGGCGCGCTTTCTCAATGGCCTGGTGCCGATGACTTCGCTGATCATCGCCCGCTACGAGTCGCCCTGCTGCGAGCACTGCGCCTGGGAAGAGCACGCGGCAATCATCGACGCGGTGGAAGATGGCGACAGCACCGCGGCGCTGGCGTTGATGCACCAGCACCTGGACCGCCTCGAAGCCAAGCTCGACCTCGATCAGAGCGTGCGCGCGTAACGTTTGCGGTAGTCCGCCGGGGTGACCCCGACATGCCGCACGAAGGCGCGGCGCAGGGTGTCGACATTGGCGAAGCCACACAAGGCGGCCACCTGCTTGGGCGGCTCGCGTCCGCCCTCGAGGCGCTCACGGGCGGCATTGACCCGTGCCAGTTCCACCCAGGCCGCCGGGGTCATGCCCACATCGGCCTGGAACAGCCGGGCGAAGTGCCGCGGGCTGAGACCCGCCCGCTGCGCCAGGCTGGCGATGCTGTGATCCTCGGCCGGATTGGCGGCCACATAGCGCTGCAACCCCTGAAGCACCGAGCGCCCGACCGGCGACGAGGCGCCCTGGCGACTGAACTGCAATTGCCCGCCCGGACGCTTGAAGTACATCACCAACTGCCCTGCCACCTGCTTGGCGAGCTCTCGCCCCAGGTCCTCCTCCACCAGGCTCAACGCCAGGTCCAGCCCGGACGTCACCCCCGCCGCAGTGCGCACCTTGCCGTCATGGACCTGGATCGCATCGGCGTCCACCTGCACCTCGGGATAGCGCTCGGCCAAGGCCTCGGCGACCGCCCAGTGCGTGGTGATGCGTCGGCCATCGAGCAGGCCGGCAGCCGCCAGGGCGAAGGCGCCAGTACAGACTGATCCGTAGCGTCGACAACTGGCGGCGCGCCCCCGCAGCCAGTCGAGGATGCCGCTGCGCAGGTGCTGGCTGGCCGCCTGCGGCGTACCGGCGATAAGCAGGGTGTCGATGGGCTCGTGGGTGTCGCCGATCCAGCCATCGGGCAGCAGGCGTGCGCCGGACGAACTGACCAGTGGGCCGGGTTCGCAGGCCAGCAGGCGCAGGCGATAGACCTCGCGACCGGCCTGGCGGTTGGCCTCGGCGAAGACATCGAGCGGGCCGCTGGCATCGAGCAACTGGACGCCGGGCATGGCAAGGATGGCGAGGGTCAGCGAGGGCATCTGGAGATCCTGTAGGCGCGCAAAAGGGTGGGTAGCGACAGCATAAAACCCCGGCCGACCCCGTGCGCAGGCCATGTCTGTCGCAGACCGACAATGGCAGGATATGACGCATAACGTCAATTGAGGACAATCACTCGCCCCGCCACACTGACTCCACCACCACACCAGGAGTCACCCATGTCCACCTCCATCGCCGGTATCCAGGTGCCTGACAGCGCCATGGCCCGTGAAATCACCGAACTGGTCCGCGACACCGCCTCGCCGCTGCTGTTCCACCACTCCAGCCGGGTATTCTACTTCGCCGCCCTGGCCGGCAAGCGCCTGGGTCTGAAGTTCGACAGCGAACTGCTGTACTGCGGCTGCATGTTCCACGATATGGGCCTGACCCATCAGCACAGCAGCGACTGCTGCCGCTTCGAGGTCGACGGCGCCAACGCCGCCCGCGACTTCCTCAAGGGCCATGGCATCGCCGAACGCGACATCGAGCGGGTCTGGACCGCCATCGCCCTGCACACCACACCGGGTATTCCCGAGTTCATGCACCCGCTGATCGCACTGGTGACCGCCGGTGTCGAGACCGACGTCCTCGGCCTGCACCACGAGGGGCTGAGCACTACCGAGCGCGACGCCGTGGTCCAGGCCCACCCTCGCGGCGAGCAGTTCAAGGAAGCGATCATCCAGGCCTTCTACGATGGCATCCGCCACAAGCCGCAGACCACCTTCGGCAACGTCAAGGGCGATGTCATCGCCGACAAGGAACCGGGTTTCCATCCCGGCAACTTCTGCAGCGTGATCCGCCAGTCCTGCTGGCCGAGCTGAGGCCTCGCTGGCCAAGGCTTGCCGGGCGCCTTACCATGCGCCCGGCAATTACACGCCAGGAGGTCTTATGCAACACACCATCGCGCCAGTCGGCGCAGAGCAGTTCGAACGACTGACCGAACTGTGGGAAGCCTCGGTGCGGGCTACGCACGATTTTCTTCCCGAAGGCTACATCGAACGCCTGCGCCCGCTGGTACGCGACCAATACCTGGGCTTCGTCCAGCTGCGCGCCGCATACGATGAACAAGGGCAGATCCTCGGCTTCGCCGGGGTACACGAGGGCAAGCTGGAGATGCTCTTCGTCGATCCGATCTACCGCGGCCAGGGCATCGGCAAGACGCTGTTGGCTGACGCCGTCGCCGAACTGGGCGTACGCGAGGTCGATGTCAACGAACAGAACCCGCAGGCCGTGGGTTTCTACCTCAGCCAGGGCTTCGTCCAGACCGGACGCAGCGAAGTCGATGGGCAGGGCGATCCGTATCCGCTGCTGCATCTGAAACGCGAGGGCTGAACATGGCTTTCGCACTGCAAAAAGGGGCCGCTCTGCGGCCCTTCCCGCTCCTATAATCAGAAGACCTCATCCAGCCTCTACCCAGGGAGGCTACCCGCGTGAACCCGCGCATTCCCCTCTTGCTGCTATGCCTGCTGCTGGCCCTGGCTGGCTGTGCCGGCAAACGCACCCCACCCGCCCCGCCCCCGGCCACGCTCACCCCCGCCCTCTGGCAACAGATCGACCAGGACCTGATTGGCGCCTCGGTTGCCGCCACCGGCTCGGCCAGCGACTATGCCCGTCGCTCGATGCGGGTCTGGCGCGAACAGGTGCAGCAACGCACCGAAAGCGACTTCATCCCCTGGTTCACCGGCTACTGGACCCAGCAGTGGCTGACCCTCAAGGTTGCCTGGTACAAGATGAACAGCGGCAACGGCAGTGACCCACCGGAAAAACGCCTGGCGCTGTACCTGCAGGCGCAGTACCACGAACGGGTGATCGAACCGGTCGCCGAGCAGATCAACCCCGAAGGCATCCGCGACCTTGCCAGCGCGCTGTACCTGGAACTGTTCGCCAAGCAGTTGCCGACAATCATCCAACGCTACAACGCCCCGCCCGATCAGGTCAGCCAGCGTCTGAATCACCTTGCGGCCATCGCCCTGGGCCCGCCCGCGGCCAGGGATGCGACGCTCTACCAACTGCTGCGCGCCCAGTCACTGGACCAACAGCCCGCCTGGCAGGCGCTGCGCCAGCACCTGCACGGCCAGGCTGCCAAGGCTCCCGGGCAAACCGAGGTAGGGCTGTCGTCGGTGGCCACCCGCGCCAGCGAAAAACTCGGCGCCACCCTGGCCCCGCGCGGCATCGCCAGCGCGGTGGCGGCCGCAGTAGGCAAGGCCGCCGGAGCGATGATCTCGGTGGCGGTGGCCGGTTTCGGCATGATGACCCATGACCGCGAACAGCCGCAGATGGTCGAGCAACTGCGGGTGATCCTCAACGTGGCGCTGAACGAGGAATGGCGCGAGCTGATGGAAAACCGCCAGAGCGGCGCGCTCTCGGGGGTGTACTACCTGTCGGGGCAGATCGAGGATGGCCTGTTGTCGGGCGCAGGCCGGCCCTGACGCCTCAGGCCACTGCCATGGCCGAGGTCGGCAGGCCGAAGATGCGGTCGAACGCCCAGTTGTAGGCGAAGGTGTAGCACGGCACCAGCACGATGAACGCCAGGTCCACCACGAATGCCTCGACCAGGCTCATGTCCAGCCACCAGGCAATCAGCGGAATCAGGTACAGCACCAGCGTCAGCTGGAAGCCCACCGCGTGCGCCACACGACGTGCCAGGCTGCGCCCACGCTTGGCCTGACGGCTCTCCCAGTGTTCGAACAGGCTGTTGTAGACCAGGTTCCAAAACATGGCGATGGTGGTGATCATTACCGCCAGGGGGCCGGTGTGCGAGGCCGGGGTATCGGAGAGATAGGCCAGCCCCAGGGTCGACATGCCCAGGCCGATCAGTTCATAGAAGGTCACGTAGACCAGTTTGCGCTTGACGCCTTGCACCGTGATTACCTCGGAACGCAGGAAATGAAGGCGACGAGAATGAGTCAATATTCTTGACAGAAAAAGTCAGCACCTTTCAGATTGACTGAAAGGAGAACCGCATGAACTTTTCCAGCGACAACATCCAGCTGTTCCTCGCCGTGCTCGACCGCGGCTCGTTCTCCGCTGCCGCACGGGTGCTGGGGCGGGTGCCGTCGGCGGTGAGCATGGCCATCGGCGATCTCGAGGCCGAACTCGGCTACGCGCTGTTCGAGCGCGGAGCACGCGAGGTCCGCGCCACAGACCGCGCCCGCGCTCTGGAGCCGCACGCACGGCTGATCGCCGAGCAACTGGGGTTACTGCAAGTGCATGCGCTTGAACTGTCGCGAGGGCTGGAAAGCAGCCTGGCGATCGCCGTGGTGCCGGACATCGACCCGCGTCCGCTGCTGGCCGCCATTGCGCGGCTGGGCGAACGCTATCCGCTGCTCGACATCGAACTGCTCAGCGCACCGCAGGAGGACGCCCTGCACCTGCTGGACAGCGGCCGCGTCGGGCTGTGCCTGGCCTTTGCCGGGTTGCAGGTCGATCCGCAGCGCAGCTTCCAGCACCTGGGCAGCGAGTCGCTGGTGGCAGCCCTGTCGCCCAACCATCCAGCACTGCGCCAGGGGCGCATCCGCGACCTCGAAGACCTGGTCAGCCTCCGTCAGATCCTGGTACACAGCCGCGACTTGCCGCTGCGCGACACCCGCTCGCTGATCGGCACCACGCACTGGCGTACCGACAGCGTCGACCTGGCCCTGCAGATGGTCGAAGCAGGCCTCGGCTGGGGCGACCTGCCGGCAACGCGGGTCGCCCCCCTGGTGGAAGCCGGGCGGCTGGTGCGCCTGGCGTTTCGCAACACCCGCAACGAACTGCAGTTGCCGGTGCATGCGCTGTGGCTCAAGCAACAGCCCCTCGGGCAGGCCGCGCGGGCGCTGGTGGAGCTGCTGGCTGGCGGTTGACCGCACATGGCCGCTCGTCGGCCAGAACAACGTCTAACTCAACCTTTTGACCGGCAGGCCGATACCGATCCCGACAGGCGCCGCTACGCGCCAAAAGTGCATGGCGGCCTCCCCAGCATCGGCTCAAGGTCTCGAAACATGAACCTGAAGTTCCGCCACAAGATCCTCCTCAGCGCCTGCGGTGTCGTGGTACTGGCATTCGCATTGTTCACCCTCTACAACGACTACCTGCAACGCAACACCATCCGCCAGAACATCGAATCCTCGGTCCAGCAGGCCGGCGCGCTGACCGCCAGCAGCGTGCAGAACTGGATGGGCGGACGCATCCTGATCCTGGAGAACCTCGCCCAGGACATCGCCCAGCAAGGCACCGGCAATCAGGTCGCCGGGCTGGTCGACCAACCCTCATACACCAGCAACTTCCAGTTCACCTACTTCGGCCAGAACACCGGGCTGTTCACCCAGCGCCCCGACGCACAGATGCCCGAAGGCTACGACCCGCGCAAACGCCCTTGGTACACCGCTGCGGTGAGCGCCAACCAGACCCTGCTGACACCGCCCTACCAGGCATCGGTGGGCGGCCTGGTGGTGACCATCGCCATACCGGTCAAGGCCCGCAACAATGGTGAGCTGCTCGGGGTTGTCGGTGGTGACCTGAGCCTGGACAGCCTGGTCGACATCATCAACGCGGTGGACTTCGGCGGTATCGGCCACGCCTTCCTGGTCGACCGTGAAGGCCAGGTAATCGTCAGCCCCGACAAGGACCAGCTGATGAAGAACCTCAAGGACATCTACCCCGGTAGCGGCCTGCGGGTCGAGCCGGGCATGCAGGACGTGACCCTCGGCGGCGAAGAGCGGATCGTCTCCTTCACCCAGGTCAAGGGGCTACCCTCGGCGCAGTGGTACATCGGCCTGTCCATCGACAAAGACAAGGCCTACGCCGCCCTCGGCCAGTTCCGCAGTTCGGCCATCATCGCCATGATCATTGCCGTGGCTGCCATCGCTGCCGTGCTCGGCCTGCTGATCCCCCTGCTGATGCGCCCGCTGACCACCATGGGCCGCGCCATGCACGATATCGCCGAAGGCGAAGGCGACCTCACCCGTCGCTTGCAGGTGCAGCACAAGGACGAGTTCGGCGAGCTGGCCATGGCCTTCAACCGCTTCGTCGAGCGTATCCACGCCTCGATCAGTGAAGTGGCCTCGGCCACGCGGCAGGTGCACGACCTGTCCGAACAGGTGATGAGTGCTTCCAACGCCTCGATCAACGGCTCCGAGGAACAAAGCCTGCGTACCAACAGCGTGGCGGCAGCGATCAATCAGCTCGGCGCCGCCACCCAGGAAATCGCACGCAATGCCGCCGATGCCTCGCAGCACGCCAGCGGCGCCAGCGATCAGGCCAACGACGGGCGCCAGGTGGTGGAGGATGCGATCAACGCCATGACCGCGCTGTCGCACAAGATCAGCGAGTCGTGCGAGCAGATCGAAACCCTCAACGCCAGCACCGACGAGATCGGCAAGATCCTCGACGTGATCAAGGGCATCTCCCAGCAGACCAACCTGCTGGCGCTCAACGCCGCCATCGAAGCCGCGCGCGCCGGGGAAGCGGGCCGAGGCTTCGCCGTGGTCGCCGACGAGGTGCGCAACCTGGCACACCGCACCCAGGAGTCGGCCGAAGAGATCCACCGCATGATCACCAGCCTGCAGGTTGGCTCGCGCGAGGCGGTGCACACCATGAACGCCAGCCAGGTCTCCAGCGAGCAGACCGTGCAGGTGGCCAACCAGGCGGGCGAGCGCCTGGCCAGCGTGACCCTGCGCATCGGCGAGATCGATGGCATGAACCAGTCGGTGGCCACGGCGACCGAGGAGCAGAGCGCGGTGGTCGAGAGCTTGAACCTGGATATCACCCAGATCAACGCACTCAACCAGCAAGGGGTGCAGAACCTCAACGAAACCCTGCGCCACTGCGATGCGCTGACCCAGCAGGCGGGACGCTTGAAGCAGTTGGTGGGCAGTTTCAGGATCTGAAACTGCTTCACTGCACTTGGAGGAGTAGCTGTCTTATTCAAAATCTGACAGCCAGCTCAATCCCTGTGGGAGTCACTGTCTTACTCAAAATCTAAAGGTCAGCCCAATCCCCTGTGGGAGCGGGCTTGCCCCGCGATCACCGGCGCAGCCGGTGCCATGCTCCGCGGTGTTCTTTTCGCGGGCAAGCCCGCTCCTACAGGAGACCTGTGGCGCTGCCGCGTTATAACCTAATAACGAACAATTCTATTTGGCTATAAAGAACAATCTATATCCTTCTGCCATCCGACAACGGGCTAGCGGGCAGATTGAGTAGCGTATGGATGTAGGTTCTTTCGGTTTCACCATTGCCGGGCTGGTCGTGGGTTTCATCGTTGGCATGACCGGCGTCGGCGGCGGATCGCTGATGACGCCGATCCTGCTGTGGTTCGGTATCAATCCCGCCACCGCCGTGGGCACCGACCTGCTCTACGCGGCAATCACCAAGGCCAGTGGCGTCTGGGTGCATGCACGCAACAAGAACATCGACTGGAAGATCACCGGCTGGCTGAGCCTGGGCAGCGTGCCCGCGGCAGCGCTGACCCTGTGGTTCCTCAGCACCCTGCATGCCGATACCTCGGCACTCAACGCCATCATCAAGCAGGGCCTGGCGGTGGTGCTGATCCTTACCGCCCTGGCGATCCTGTTCAAGTCGCGCCTGCAGGCCTTCGCCAGCAAGCATGCAGGCGATCACTACCATCTCAGCGACCGCAGCCTGAACCTCCTCACCGTGATCACCGGTGTAGTGCTCGGGGTCATGGTCACCCTGACCTCGATCGGTGCCGGCGCCCTGGGCACCGTGGCGCTGTTCCTGCTCTACCCGTTCCTGGTGACCCGGCGCCTGGTCGGCACCGAAATCGCCCACGCCGTGCCACTGACCCTGGTCGCGGGCCTGGGCCATGCCGGCATGGGCAATATGGACTGGTCGCTGCTCGGCTACCTGCTGCTCGGCTCGCTGCCGGGCATCTACCTGGGCAGCCACCTCACAGGCCGCATCTCCGATCGTGTGCTGCGTCCCTGCCTGGCGGGCATGCTGCTGCTGATCGGCTACAAGCTGGCCTTCTGATCCCGCCCCTCAGGCCGGGCCCAGGCGCATGCGCCAGACCTCGGTTCGGCTGAGTTCGAGCCGTGAGCACGGCGGGATATCGATACGCTGGTAGGCCCCGAGCGAACTGCCGAGCACTTCGACCATCGCGGCGCGCATCAACATCGGGTGCGTGACCGCCCACCAGTCGCCCGGCGTGTCGAATGCCTCCAGCCACTGCGCCACGCGCTTGTGCAGCGCGGCGAAGGACTCTCCACCATGGGGCGCCGCGTCCACGTCGACCTGCCACCACGCCAGGGCTTCGCTCTGCTCGCGCTGCAACTGCTTGAGCGCAACGCCCTGCCAATGCCCCATGTCACAGTCGGCCAGCGCCGTCTCGATACGCACCTCGGGGGCGAGCCAGGCGGCGGTTTCACGGGCGCGCAGTTCGGGTGCGCTGAGTACTTGCACTCCGTCGGGCACAGCCTTCAACAGCGGGGCATCGCCCAGTACGGGATCGTCGGCCAGCGCAAATCGCCCGGTTTTCTGGGCGTGGGTCAGGGCATGGCAGACCAGGGTCAGACGGACGGCTTTCACCTTGGAGTTTCTCTGGCAAATGAGGATTAGGGCATCGAGGAACGCTGCGCTAGGATCGCCAGTCTAACCCAGGCAATTAGCCATCAGAGTCGATTCGATGACCATCACCTCCCGCCCCCCTCCCGGTCCTGTCCTGCTCGCTCTGCGTGAAGGTACACAAGCCTGTCACAAGGCCCTGGAGGCGCGCCTGCCGTTTTTCAGCGAAGGTTTCGACCATGACGCCTATCGCCGCCTCATCGAGGCGTACTACGGCTTTCACGCACCGCTCGAAGCATTGCTGGCAACGCACCAGGGCAATGAGCGCAACAAGGCTGAGGCGCTGTGCCGCGACCTGCAGGCGCTCAAGCTGAGCGCCGAGCAGATAGACGCGCTGCCGCTGTGCCGGGACTTGCCAGCCATCACCGATGAGGCCAGCGCGCTGGGTGTGATGTACGTAGTGGAGGGCTCCACCCTCGGTGGTCAGGTGCTCAGGCGTGCCATGGCGCAGCGCCTGGGTATCGACGCCGACAGCGGCGGTGGTTTTCTCGATGTGTATGGCAGCGCCACCGCCAGCCACTGGCGCGGCTTTATCGAACGCCTGGATCGGCATCCCCTGTCACCCGAAAACCAGGCCCGCGCCGTGGCTGCGGCGGTCGCGACCTTCACCTGCTTCGAGCGCTGGCTGGAGCAGCGCGCGGTGTTGTTGCACGCAATTGAGTGCTAAGCGCCACCGTTGATCAACCTGAAAAACGTCACATACCCTGTAGGAGCGGGGTCGTCCCGCGATCGGGCGCGAAGCGGCCGTAAAACCGGGCTTCGAGGTGTTTCAGGAATACCCCGGTTGCCTGATCTACGGCCGCTACGCGCCCGATCGCGGGACGACCCCGCTCCTACAGGGGGGGCGCCCGTGTTTTGATATCAGAACGAAATATTCAACGCCGCAAACAGCGCCCGGCCCGGCTGGTTGTAGGTGTTGGCACCGGCGCTGCTCGCGTTGCCGCCGCGCAGGATCTGCTTGTCGAACACGTTGTTCACCCCCACCCGCACATCGTAGTTGGCGTTGAACTTGTACCCGGCACTCACATCCACCAGCCCATAGGCTTCGACATCCTTCTGCGCCGACTCGTCATAGCGCTCCTGGGTGCGGTAGTTCCAGGTCGGCGACTTCTGCTTGCCGAACCAGGTACCGGCCAGCTGCAGCGACAACTTGTCGGTCGCACGCCAATCCAGGGTGGTGTTGACCGTGTACTCGGGGATCACCGACAGCGGCTCGCCGGTCTCACGGTTGTCATTGTCGAGCATCCAGGTCAGGTTGGTGTTCCAGTCCAGGCTCGGGGTGAGCTCGACGAACAGGTTGCCCTCAAGGCCTTCTACCCGTGCCTTGCCGGCGTTTTCCCACTGGGTCACACGACTGCCGCCATTGATCGCGTAGACCACGTCGGTGCCGCCAATGATCTTGTTCTGGTAGTCGTTACGGAAATAGGTCGCACTGGTGCGCCAGGTGCCGCGGTCATACAGCAGGCCGATCTCCTTGTTGACGCTGATCTCAGGCTTGAGGTCGGCGTTGCCCTGCAGGTAGCAGCCGCCGGAGTTGGTCTGCTGCACGCTGCAGCCATTGCCGCGGCTGTAGAGCAGGTAGCTGGGGTTGGACTGGTACAGGTTCGGCGTCTTGTAGGCACGGGCGATGCCGCCCTTGAAGGTCAGTTCGTCGGTGATCTTGTGCGACAGGTTCAAGCTAGGGCTGAAGTTGTCGCCGAAGGTCTCGTGGTGATCGAAACGCAAACCCGGCGTGACGGTGGTCGCGCCAATGATGATGTTGTCCTCGACGAACAAGGCATGGCTGCGCGCCTGCATCTTCGAATCGCTACGGTCGAAGCCTGCGATCACGTCGTTGCCAACGCCTGTCGGGTCGGAGCTTTGCGGACGGAACGAGCCCTGGTCGTTGAGGGTTTCATAGAGGTACTCGCCGCCAACGGTCAGCACGTGCTCCGTGGCGCCCACTGCGAACGGCAAGTTGACCTCGCTCGACAGGCGCGTGTTACGCAAGCGCGAGAATGCCGCATCGTTGCCGTCGATCGCCCCTTCGGTACGCCCGGCCATGCCCTCGTTCAAGCGCCAGTTGCGCACGTACTCATAGGCCAACACGGTCTTGCTGGTGCCCCAGGTGAAGTCGCCCAGGTGCGTCAGGTCGTAGGTGTTGCGCTGCATCACGTTGGTCTCGTGGCCATACAGGCTGGAGATCAGTTGCGCGTTGCCACCGCCGTTGCTGTTCATGGTGTCGCCAGCGTAGATATTGCCCTGGCGGCTGTAGCCTGCGCTCATCTCCAGGCGATGCTCGTCGTTGAGCTTCCAGCTCAGCAGGCCGTTGATATCCTTGTTGCGCACACCCTCGCGCCCGGCCACGGTCGAGCTGCCAGCGTGTGCGGCGTTGATGTCCAGGTCGTCGGCGTCGGTCTTGGCCAGGCCGCCATACAGACGGAACCCCAGGGTGTCGGTCAGGCCACCACCGAGGTTGAAGTTGGTCCGGTGGCTGGCGCCCTCGGCGCTGTCCTCCGGCATCAGGGTGTACAGGCTGAGCTGCCCTTGAGTGCTTCGCTGGGGCGCTTGGTGATGATGTTGACCACCCCGCCCATGGCGCCCGAGCCATAGCGCGCAGCTGCGGGGCCACGCAGGATCTCGATGCGCTCGACCGCTTCGGCCGGCACCCAGTTGGTCTCGCCGCGGGTATCGCGGTCGCCGTTCCAGCCATAGCGCACCGAGTTGCGTGCACTCGATGGCTTGCCATCGATCAGGATCAGGGTGTTTTCCGGGCCCATGCCGCGCAGGTCGATCTGCCGGTTGTTGCCACGGGCGCCGCTGGCACTATTGCCGGTGAGGTTGACCCCCGGTTCGCGGCGGATGATGTCGGACAAGTCATTGGCCGGCGGGCGGCGCTTGATGTCCTCTTCGGTGATGACCGACGATCCCAGCGCCTGGCGTGCCTCACGTTCGGCGGTCACCAGCGTGTCTTCGATGACCAGCGCCTGCTCGGCGAATGCTGAAGTCGTTGCCACGGGCGCGGCCAGGGCAACGATGGCCAGCGCCAGGCGGTGCGGGGAAGGTCGGGTGTGCATCGGTACATCTCCTGAAATCGTGTGCGAGAAGCAAGCCGCGCCCCGGTCGGCAGGCCCCTCGCCCACCGGCCCGGCAAAAAGGCGGGTCCGTCAGGGATGGCGAATATAATGATTCTCAAATAGGTTTAAATCTTATTTACGAAATTTACAGATTGCCCGTAAACCCGCCTGGCAGACACCCGCACCCGACGTGGGCTAGACCAGCACCGCGCCCAGAGCATTGATGGCCTGCACCAGCTGTGGCGCGTCACCCTGTACCCGTACCGCCAGCCCTTCGATCTCGCGACGGACCGGATACTGCTTGCGCAGCAGGTCGAATGCCGCACGTTGCTCGGTGGGATCCTCGCTCAGGCTGCGACGAAAATCCGCATCGTCGCGACGCGGGTCGTAGACCGCACGGCACAGGGTTGCCAGCGCCCAGGCCGGGTCGGCGCTGGCATCGAAGTCCAGGCGTGCCAGCGCTGGCGACGGCAGCAGGTCGGCCAGGTGCACCTGCTCCGGCAAACCTTGCGAACGGCAGAAGGCCTGGTAGATCTGCGCGGTCCCGCGCTGCTTGCCATCGAGGCTGTAGCCGGCGATATGCGGCGTGGCCAGGGTGCACAGGTCGGCCAGCGCCAGGTCGACCTGCGGCTCGCCCTCCCAGACATCCAGCACCGCGTGGACATCCTCGCGGTCCAGCAGCAGCTCGCGCAGGGCGTCGTTGTCCACTACCGGCCCGCGGCTGGCATTGATCAGCCAGGCCCCTGGGCGCAGGCGGGCCAGTTGCCGCGCACCGAGCAGATGCCAGGTCGGATGTTCGCCGCCGCGTTGCAGCGGGGTATGCAGGCTGATGGTGTCACACTGTTCAAGCAACGTGTCCAGGCTGACGAAGTCGCCCTCTTCGCTGGCTGCGCGCAGCGGATCGCACACCAGCACCTGCCAGCCCAAGCCCCGCAGTACACGGACCAGACGCCCGCCCACCTCACCGGCTCCAACCACGCCATACACCCGCTTGGGCAGCTCCACGCCATCGAGCTCGGCCAGGGTCAGCAGGCTGCCCAGCACGTAGTCCACCACGCCGCGGGCGTTGCAGCCAGGCGCGCTGCTCCAGTGGATGTCGGCCTGAGCGAAGTATTCGAGATCAAGGTGGTCGGTGCCGATGGTGCAAGTGCCGACGAAGCGCACCTTGCTGCCTTCGAGCAGTTGCCGGTCGACGCGGGTGACCGAGCGCACCAGCAGCAGATCGGCATCCCTGACACAGGCTGCATCGATGGCCCGGCCAGGGTAACGGCGGATTTCGCCGAATCCGGCGAAGAAGGCATCGAGCAGCGGGATATTTTCGTCGGCAACGATCAGCATGGGCGCTCTCCTTTCAGGGGAGCGCAGTGTAGGCGCTGTGGCCTGTGCGATCCAGCTCAGTCGGCCTTCTTGCGAATCCAGTACAGGTAGGTGCCGGCGTCTTCCTGCTGTTGCACCAGCTCATGGCCGAGGAAGGTGCAGAACTTGGGGATGTCGCGGCGGGTCGAGGGGTCGGTGGCGATGACCTTGAGCAGGCCGCCGGCAGCGAGGTTGCGCACGTGTTGGTGCAGCATCATCACCGGCTCCGGACAGTTCAGGCCGGTGGCGTCGAGGGTCGCGTCTGGAGTGAAGTCGGTCATGGTGGGCTCCGCAAATTGTGGGGTATTGTCGCGCAAACCGCGTGCAGGTCAAACAGGGGCCGCAGCACGGCCCCGATCGTCTCAGCGCGGCTTGAGGTCGAGCCGGCGAAGGTGGCAAGTGACCTCTTCGCGGTCGTGGTACAGCTGTTTGCAGGCTATCGACACCTTGACCTTGCGCGCCTTGAACGAGGCCTCGATGCGATCGAGCAGCTTGCGCACCTCGGCGTGACGCTGCTTCATCGGCAGCTTGAGGTTGACCACGGCCTCGCGGCACAACCCCTCGCCCAGCCAGGTTTCGATCAGCGAGGCCGTGCGTGCGGGCTTCTCGACGATGTCGCAGACCATCCAGTCAACGGTCTGCTTGGGCTTCCAGGTAAAGCCGTCGGCCATCAAATGCTGCACCAGCCCCGTATCCATCAGGCTTTCAGCCATCGGGCCGTTGTCGATGGCGGTGACCAGCATGCCACGCTTGACCAGCTGGTAGGTCCAGCCGCCCGGTGAAGCGCCCAGGTCGACGCCGGTCATGTCGTCGTTCAGGCGTTGGTCCCATTGATCGCGCGGGATGAACTGGTGCCAGGCTTCCTCAAGCTTGAGGGTCGAGCGGCTCGGCGCCTCGCGCGGGAACTTCAGGCGCGGGATGCCCATCGGCCACAGTGCCGAATTGCCCGCTTCGGCCAGGCCGAGAAACACCCGTCGGCCACTGATGAACGTCAGCAGCAGGCGTGGCTTGCTGGCATCCTCGACCAGACGCCCGGCCTTCTCCAGCGCCTTGCGCAGCGGCACCTCGAATTTGCGGCAGAAAGTCGACAGCTCCTTGCCGTCGTTGCTGTCGAGCACCTCCAGCCACAGGCTGCCACACACCGGCAGGCCCGCCAGGTGCTCGAGCAGCACACTGATCCGGTCAGTCTCCGGCAGCTCGACGAAGTCGCCGCGCGCCCATTGGCGCGGGAAGATCAGCCGGTCGAAGCGCAGCTCACGCATCAGGCGTTCGGCACCGCCTTCGTCGAGGCAAACGAATTCGGCGCTGGCGCTCTGCGGCTTGCCCTTGGCATAGCCGGCCACGCCCAGGTGCGCGGCGTGTTCGCTGATTTCGGCGCAGACCTCGCCCTCGAAGCCGGGCCGGCAATGCATGAACAGGGTATTCATCTCTTACTCCACATCACTGGCGCAGACAGCGCCAGGGCGGCGAATGATAAAGGAAGTTCGGAACCTGCGACATGCCCCGCAGGTCCAGAACAACGTCAGGCCCGCCAAAGCGGTCTAACCTGATTGTTCAGCCTGGCCCGTGCCGTGCGGGCCGATACAGAGCGGTGATACCGGTAACCACGACTGCCGGGCACCGGAGCACAAGGAGTTGGCAATGCCCTCGCTCGATAGCCTGAAAACCCTCAAGACCCTCCAGGTGGCCGACCGCGCCTACCACTATTTCAGCCTCACCGAGGCCGCCAGCCAGTTGGGCGACCTGCAACGCCTGCCCATGTCGCTCAAGGTCCTGCTGGAAAACCTGCTGCGCTGGGAAGATGGCAAAACTGTCACCGGCGACGACTTGCGAGCCCTGGCCGGCTGGCTGCAAGAGCGACGCTCCGACCGCGAGATCCAGTATCGACCCGCGCGGGTGCTGATGCAGGACTTCACCGGCGTGCCCGCCGTGGTCGACCTCGCCGCCATGCGCGCGGCCATGGCCAAGGCGGGCGGCGATCCCCAGCGGATCAACCCGCTGTCGCCGGTTGACCTGGTGATCGACCACTCGGTAATGGTCGACCGCTACGCAACCGCCGAAGCCTTCGAACAGAACGTCGACATCGAGATGCAGCGCAACGGCGAACGCTACGCCTTCCTGCGCTGGGGCCAGAGTGCCTTCGACAACTTCCGCGTGGTGCCACCGGGTACGGGGATCTGCCACCAGGTCAACCTGGAATACCTTGGCCGCACCGTGTGGACCCGCGAGGAAGACGGGCGCACCTACGCCTTCCCCGACACCCTGGTCGGCACCGACTCGCACACCACCATGATCAACGGCCTGGGCGTGCTCGGCTGGGGTGTCGGTGGCATCGAGGCGGAGGCGGCGATGCTCGGCCAGCCGGTGTCGATGCTGATCCCAGAGGTGATCGGTTTCAAGCTCACCGGCAAGCTGCGCGAAGGCATCACCGCCACCGACCTGGTGCTGACGGTCACGCAGATGCTGCGCAAGAAGGGCGTGGTCGGCAAGTTCGTCGAATTCTATGGCGACGGCCTGGCCGACCTGCCGCTGGCCGACCGCGCCACCATCGCCAACATGGCGCCGGAATATGGCGCCACCTGCGGCTTCTTCCCGGTCGATGACGTCACCCTCGACTACCTGCGCTTGTCCGGTCGCCCCGACGAGACCGTGCAACTGGTCGAAGCCTACTGCAAGGCCCAGGGCCTGTGGCGCCTGCCTGGCCAGGAACCGCTGTTCAGCGACAGCCTGGCGCTGGACATGCACGAGGTCGAAGCCAGCCTCGCCGGGCCCAAGCGCCCGCAGGACCGAGTGGCGCTGTCCAAGGTCAGCCAGGCCTTCGACGGCTTCATCGAACTGCAGCCCAAGCCCTTGGCCAAGGAGGTCGGACGCCTGGAAAGCGAAGGGGGTGGCGGTGTTGCCGTGGGTAACGCCGACCAGGCCGGCGAGATCGACTACACGCACAACGGCCAGACCCACAAGCTGCGCGACGGCGCCGTGGTGATCGCGGCCATCACCTCCTGTACCAACACCTCCAACCCCAGCGTGATGATGGCCGCCGGGCTGGTCGCCAAGAAAGCCATCGAGAAAGGCCTGGCTCGCAAACCCTGGGTCAAGAGTTCGCTGGCGCCAGGTTCGAAAGTGGTCACCGACTACTTCAAGGCGGCCGGCCTTACCCCCTACCTCGATCAGTTGGGCTTCGACCTGGTCGGCTATGGCTGCACCACCTGCATCGGCAACTCGGGCCCGCTGGACGAAGCCATCGAGAAAGCGATCGGCAGCGCCGACCTGACCGTGGCGTCGGTGCTGTCGGGTAACCGCAACTTCGAAGGCCGGGTGCACCCGCTGGTCAAGACCAACTGGCTGGCCTCGCCACCGCTGGTGGTGGCCTATGCTTTGGCCGGCAGCGTGCGCGTGGATCTCACCCAGGATGCCCTGGGCACTGGCAAGGACGGCCAGCCGGTATACCTGCGCGATATCTGGCCCAGCCAACAGGAAATCGCCGACGCGGTGGCCAAGGTCGATACCGCCATGTTCCACAAGGAGTATGCCGAGGTGTTTGCCGGTGATGCCCAATGGCAGGCCATCGAAGTACCCCAGGCCGCTACCTATGTCTGGCAGGACGACTCCACCTACATCCAGCACCCGCCGTTCTTCGACGATATCGGCGGCCCGCTGCCGGAAATTGCCGACGTGCACGGGGCGCGCATTCTCGCGCTGCTCGGCGACTCGGTGACCACCGACCACATCTCTCCAGCCGGCAACATCAAGGCCGACAGCCCTGCCGGTCGCTACCTGCGCGACAAGGGCGTGGAGCCGCGCGACTTCAACTCCTATGGTTCACGTCGCGGCAACCACGAAGTGATGATGCGCGGCACCTTTGCCAATATCCGCATACGCAACGAAATGCTCGGCGGCGAGGAAGGCGGCAATACGCTGCATGTGCCCAGCGGCGAAAAACTGTCGATCTACGATGCCGCCATGCGCTACCAGGCGCAAGGCACGCCGCTGGTGGTGATCGCCGGGCAGGAATACGGCACCGGCTCCAGCCGCGACTGGGCCGCCAAGGGCACCAACCTGCTGGGGGTCAAGGCAGTGTTGGCCGAGAGCTTCGAGCGTATCCACCGCTCCAACCTGGTAGGCATGGGCGTTCTGCCCCTGCAGTTCAAGGCTGGCGACGATCGCAAGCGCCTGGGCCTGACCGGCAAGGAGCGCATCGATGTGCTGGGGCTCAGTGGCGCGCAGATCCGCCCGGGCATGAACCTGCAGTTGCGCATCCTGCGCGAGGATGGCCAGCAACAGGAGATCGAGGTGCTGTGCCGGATCGACACGCTCAATGAAGTCGAGTACTTCAAGTCGGGCGGGATTCTGCACTACGTGCTGCGGCAACTGATCGCCGGTTGAAGGGAAGGCATCGCGGGTTCGCCCGCGATGCCTCTGCGACGTGTCCTGGCGGCCTCGGGGTGAGTCAAAGCACCATATCGATTTGCCACCTACCGGATTTCCGATGTCGCCTGCCCACTGGATCGTCCTCGCCCTGCTTGGTCTGGGCTATGCCCTGGCTCTGTTCCACGGCCACCTGGGGCTCGCCGCCCTGCCCGCCTTGCTCGCCCTGTGTTGTACGGCACTGCTGGTGCGACGACCCGCAGGTTGGCAAAGAGTGCTCGGGCATGGCTTGTTCATCGTCCTGGCCCTTGCCCTGGCGCTGCACTGGTTGCCCGGTTTCCAGGGGGCAAAGGTCATCGACAAGGTGGTGTTCAGCGAGGGCGCGCTGCCGTTCTCCATGTACCTGAACCTGGACAAGCCGCTGATCGGCCTCTGGATTCTGCTGGCTTGCCCCTGGATCCTGAGCCTGCGCGGGCGCGGTCTACTGCCAAGCCTCGGGCTGGTCTTGCCGCTGACACTGCTGGCTTGCCTGGGTGGCGCCTGGTCGCTTGGGATAGTGGGTTGGGCGCCGAAATGGCCGGAACAGACCTGGATCTGGGCCCTGAACAACCTGCTGCTGGTCAGCCTGACCGAAGAGCTGCTGTTCCGCGGCTATATCCAAGGTGGGCTGCAACGCCTGTTCAGGCACCAGGGGCTTGCATTGATCGTGGCCGCGCTGTTGTTCGGCCTGGCGCATCTGGGGAGCGGATGGCAGTGGTTCTACCTGGCAAGCCTGGCGGGTATCGGCTACGGCCTGGCGTATCGCCTCGGCGGCTTGAGCGCTGCGGTCGTGTGCCATTTCGCTGTCAATCTGACCCATTTCGCACTGTTTACCTATCCAATGCTGGCCCCACGCTGAATAACGAGTCATGATCGGACCATAACGTCATAAATCGTTAAAAATGCTGACATCTTGAATGCAAATGCAACCAACGAGCCGCTTCCCTAGCTGATGGCTCATGGCCACTTATTGCTCCAGATCAAGCAAGTTAAATATTCATTCAATAAAACCATGGGCTTGCCGATACCTGTCGAAAGCCTTGCGGATTGAACAGCCAATGCGTAACAACCAGCCGATTACCCAGAGAGAACGGACTTTCCCTGCCCAGCAGCGGTTGATTTCCACCACCAACGCCAAAGGCGTGATCACCTACTGCAACGATGCTTTCATCGAAATCAGCGGTTTCTCACGCGAAGAGCTCACGGGAGCGCCACACAATCTGGTACGCCACCCTGACGTGCCCCCAGCAGTGTTCGCCCACATGTGGCAGACCCTCAAGCAGGGCCTGCCGTGGATGGGGATCGTCAAGAACCGCTGCAAGTCGGGCGACCATTACTGGGTCAATGCCTACGTCACGCCGATCTTCGACAACAACCAGGTAGTCGGTTTCGAGTCGGTGCGGGTCAAGCCCACGGCCGAACAGATCCGTCGCGCCGAAGCGCTTTACCAGCGTCTGAACCAGGGCAAGCCGGCGGTGCCGCGTCGTGACAAGTGGTTGCCGGTGCTGCAGGACTGGCTGCCGTTCATTCTCATCAGCCAGATCGGCTTCCTCATCGGCAACTGGCTCGGCCACTCCTGGGGCTTTGCCCTGGCTGCTGCCGTTTCCGTCCCCCTCGGCCTGCTTGGCCTCACCTGGCAGCAGCGCGGCCTCAAGCGCCTGTTGCGCCTGGCCGAACAGACCACTTCCGATCCGCTGATCGCGCAGATGTTCACCGACAGCCGTGGCGTGCAGGCACGCCTGGAAATGGCCATGCTCAGCCAGGAATCCCGCCTGAAAACCTGCCTCACCCGGCTGCAGGACAGTGCCGAGCACCTGAGCGAGCAGGCGCGCCAGTCCGATGTGCTGGCGCACAAGAGTTCTTCGGGGCTGGAGCGCCAGCGCGTGGAGACCGAGCAAGTCGCCGCTGCCGTCAACCAGATGGCTGCTACCACGCAAGAAGTGGCCAACCACGTGCAGCGCACCGCCGACGCTACCCAGGAAGCCAATCGCCTGACCAGCCAGGGCCGTCAGATCGCCGGGGAAACCCGCGAAGCCATCGAACGCCTCTCCGCAGCGGTGGGTGAAACCGGGCAGACCGTCACCCAATTGGCCAAGGACAGCGACGAGATCGGTGGTGTGGTCGATGTGATCAAGGGCATCGCCGACCAGACCAACCTGCTGGCGCTCAATGCTGCCATCGAAGCGGCCCGCGCCGGCGAAATGGGCCGGGGCTTCGCCGTGGTTGCCGACGAAGTGCGCCAGCTGGCGCAACGTACCGCCGAATCCACCGGACAGATCCACAGCCTGATCGCCAAGCTGCAGCAGACTGCCAGCAATGCCGTGCAAACCATGGAGACCGGCCACCGTCAGGCCGAGGAAGGCGTCGAGCGAGTGATGCAAGCCGACCAGGCGCTGGTAGGGATCAGCGAAGCGGTGGCCAACATCACCGACATGGCTACCCAGATCGCGGCTGCCACCGAAGAGCAGACTGCAGTGGCGGACGAGATCAGCCGTAACATCAGCACCATAGCCGATCTGGCCGACCAGACGGCAGAGCAGGCGCAGCATTCGGCACTGCTCAGTGAAGAACTGACCAGTACGGCCGGAACGCAGTACTCGCTAGTGGAGCGGTTCAACCGCTGAGTGACAAAAAAGGGGCTGCGTGAGGCAGCCCCTTTTTTTACCAGTCCAGACTCAAACGGCTCTGGAAATACCGCTTTTCACCCGTCAGCGGATCGTCGAACCCTAGACTTTGCGCCAGCAGTTTCAATGGCCGCTCGTAGTCGTCCTCGCCCTCGAGCAATGTCGGGTAGAACGGATCGTTGCTGATCGCGGCGCCCAGTGCCGCCATATGCACTCTCAACTGATGGGTCTTGCCGGTCACGGGCGAGAGCCCGTAACGCCACAGGTTACCGTTCTTCTCCAGGACTTCGGCCAGGGTCTCGCTGTTCGCCACCCCTTCGACCTCACGCATGCGAAAGAACGGCTCACCATGCTCCAGCCGACTACGGTGCACCAACGGAAATTCCCGCGTCGGCAGCGGTGCAGCGATGGCCTGGTAGCGTTTGTCGATGCGTCGCTCGGGAAACAGCCGCTGATAGGCGCTGCGCGACTGCGGATTGGACGAGAACAGCACCAACCCCGCCGTATGCCGGTCGATGCGGTGCAGCGGCACCAGATGGGGATTGTCCAGACGATGGATCAGGCGTCGAAGCAGGGTGTGCTCGACATATTCGCCCGTGGGTGTGACTGGCAGGAAATGCGGCTTGTCCGCCACCACCAGGTGCTCATCGCAATGCAAGATCGTTTCCTGGACGGGAATGGGCCTTTCATTGGGGACTTCACGAAAGTAATGCAGACGCATGCCACGGCGGTAAGGCAGATCGGCCGCCACTGCCCTGCCCTCGGCATCGAGCACTCGCCCTCGACTGAAGCGATCGAGCCATTGGTCACGACCAATGCCCTTGAAGTGATCGCACAGGCAATCGAGGACCGTGCTCCAATCGCCAGGCGGCAAACAAACGGTACTGGCTTGCTGGTGAGCTGGGTCGAACGGCGTGGACATGGCAGGCTCTGTAATCAATGAGCGGGCATTATCGCCAATGCCCGCTCACTCAACCAGCCTCGCCAACTTGCTCACAACGCGACTTGAGCCAGCGCAACACCTGCACCGCCTCCCAGCGTCCGGCATCATAAAGGGCGTAGACCACCCCCTCGTAGCCAACGACATCCAGCGGGCGATGAAACCCTGCGCGCTGGAACAGTGCCTCGATCTCGGCAAAGCAGGTATTGAAATGGACCTTGCCGAACGGAGTACGGTCGTCGGTCACCAAGCCCTCCATGCGCAGCTCGAGCACCGCATCGCACACCGCTTCCGGGGGCATGCGGTTGACGCTGTACTTCAGTTGCTCGACATTGTGCATCGCCTCACCCCAAATACTGTATCTTTATACAGCATACGAATACCGTGGCCATTCCGTCAATTCGCAACAGCTCATTGCAAGCCTGGCAGGTGGCCGGTCCCCTTGCGAACAGTCATTACCTGGCGCCTGGGGTTGTCGCGTGAAATGGCCAGGTGAACCCAGGTGTCGAACTCCAGGATCAGTTGATCGAACACAATGGAACTGTCGCGAATGCATTCGGCCAGTTGCCGGGGCGTCATCGTTTTCACGCACATGTCGGCCGCCAGGCCGAGGCAATGCGCACTGTTGCGCACGCCGCCCACAAGCTGGTTGACGGTTTCATTGCGAAAACCGCTGGTGATCTGGATCGGGGAGTCGATCAAGGCTCGCACCTCTTCGAGCACCCCGCACAGCAAGCGCAGATTGGCCAAAGCCTCGGGACCGGGATCGTTGGGTATAGCGTTGTGCGCGGCGGCCAGCGAAAACGTCATTTCTTCGAGCGTGAAGTTCGGCGTAAGAAACATGATGTGTCCCCGGGTGATCGGCTGTATCGGGCCAGCATCATCGACCAGGACCACACCGGACGGGATGAAGGAAACGCTCCCCCCTACCTGTCACTTGAGGAACGCCGCCACCTGCTGCGCGTCGAACGGCCAGAGCAGTTCGGTGCCGCTGTCGCAGCGACGCAAGACAGGGATGATCAAGCCGTAACGCTCGAACATGGCTTCATCATCGGCGATATCAACCAATTCGACCCACAGCCCGTGCTCGACGAACGGCATCAACACAGCCTCGGCGACTTCACACAAATGGCACCCCATGGTGCCGAACAATTGGCATTCAGGCAGCATTATCAATTCCCGGGCCCAGTGAAGAGACGCTCATTCTAGGCCCGCCGGGAGCCGCCTGCATCTGCTGCTCAATCCTGGCTGGTGGCGCCGATACGGTGCAGGGACAGGTCCGCCCCCTGGAACTCCTGCTCATGGCTCAAGCGCAACCCATGTACCGCCCTGACCAGCCCGTACACGGCAAAGCCACCAGCCAAGGCCACCAGTACGCCTGCCAGGCTGCCAAACAACTGGCTCGCCAGGCTGACACCGCCCAGCCCTCCGAGCGCCGACTGGCCGAAGATACCGCACGCCAAACCGCCCCAAACGCCGCATACACCATGTAGCGGCCATACGCCCAGTACATCGTCGACTTTCCAGCGATTCTGCGAGGCAGTGAAGCACCACACGAACAGTGCTCCCGCCACCAGCCCGGTCACCAGCGCGCCAACCGGGTGCATGAGATCGGAACCGGCACACACCGCCACCAATCCGGACAGCGGGCCATTGTGCAGGAAGCCCGGGTCATTGCGCCCGACCAGCAAGGCCGACAGCGTGCCGCCCACCATCGCCATCAGCGAATTGATCGCCACCAGGCCGCTGACACCCTCCAGGGTTTGTGCACTCATGACGTTGAAGCCGAACCAGCCGATGATCAGGATCCACGACCCCAGCGCGAGGAACGGAATACTGGAAGGAGCGAAAGCCACCAGCCGTCCATCACGGTACCGTCCGCGACGGGCACCGAGCAGGATGACGGCAGCCAGCGCCAGCCAGCCGCCCATGGCATGCACCACCACCGAACCGGCAAAGTCATGGAATGGTGCGCCAAACCGGGCTTGCAACCAGGCCTGGACGCCCAGGTTGCCGTTCCACACCGCCCCTTCGAAGAAGGGGTAGACGAAGGCCACGATCAGCGCGGTGGCACATAACTGCGGGGCAAAACGTGCACGCTCGGCGATGCCTCCGGAAATGATTGCCGGAATCGCCGCAGCGAAGGTCAGCAGGAAGAAGCACTTGACCAAGGCATAGCCATGATCGCTGGCCAACTCCGCAGCCGGCTGGAAGAAGCTGACGCCATAGGCGATCCAGTAGCCGATGAAGAAATACACCAGCGCCGAGACGGCGAAGTCGCTGAGAATCTTGCACAGGGCATTGACCTGGTTCTTGTGCCGCACGGTACCGACCTCGAGAAAGGCGAAACCCGCGTGCATGGCCAGGACCAGAATGGCCCCCATGAGGATGAACAGGGTGTTGGAGCCATGGACGAGTGAGTCCATCGCGCTATGCATGTTTTCCATGGAATGGGCAGACCTGCTGAAAAGTGCACCAGGACAGTTCAGAAACCTTGCTCGCGCACCTGATCGGTGCCTGCCGTGCGCCCCATTTTGGGGGAGCGGCTACACAGGGAGTGGTTTTTTCTTGGGTTTGTCGTGGATTGGGTTAAGGTTTATCGGTGTCGGCCAGGGCCTTGCACGCATACGGGGCAGCGCCCGGCATCGACGCCCCGCGACACGACAGAACAAAGCAAACGCCGTACCAGCGACAAGTGGTGAACCTTCCGCCACACTCATCACTCGAAATAGCCACACACATCGACATGGAGAGACCCAATGGCCAGCAAATCGGCAAAGACTGCACAAGAGATCTTGATGGCTGACTTCCAGGCACTGGTGCGCGACACCGAGAAATTACTCGCCGACACTGCCAATCTGGCGGGCGACCAGGCCGACGAGCTGCGTGGCCAGATCCACGACCGCCTGCAGCAGGCCCGCGAAAGCCTGCAACTGACCCAGGACTCGGTCCGCGAGCGCGGTCAGGCAGCGCTGGGCAGTGCCGAGGAGTACGTACAGGAAAACCCATGGCAGGCCATCGGCATCGCAGCCGGTGTCGGGCTGCTGGTCGGCCTGCTCGCCAGCCGCCGCTGAGGAGGACGCATGGACAACGACGCCATCGGCGCCGGCGCTTCCGGCAGACGCCTCGGCGCGGCCATCCTGGGGCTGCTGCACAGCCACATCGAACTGTTCGGCATCGAATTGCAGGAGCAGAAAGGCCGTACCCTTCGCCTGCTGCTGTTCGCAGGCCTGGCACTGGTATTCGCCCTGCTCCTGCTGACCGCGCTGTCCGGGCTGATCCTGGTACTGCTGTGGGACAGCTACCGATTGGCCGGCATCGTCGGCCTTTGCGTGTTCTACAGCGCCGCGGCACTCTTTTGCGGCTTGCGCCTGAAGGCCGCTGTGTTCGATGAATCTTCACCGTTCAACAGCACCCTCGAAGAACTCGCCAAGGACCGGGAGCGCCTGTTGCCATGAGCCTGCCTGAACTGCCTAATACCCGTAATCCTCGCGAACTGCGCAAGGCGCTGCTACGCCTGCGTCTGGAAATGCACCGCCAGGAGATCCGCCACGAGTCCCGTCAACTGCTCGAGCCGGTCCAGCGCCTGCGCGGCATGGGCGCATCGGTCCAGGATGGCCTCGGCATCAAGCACGCTCCGCTGTGGGGCCTGGGTGTCGTGGTCGCCATGGGCTTTCTGACCGGAAAGGGCGTGCGCAGCGGCAACCTGGCGCGCCTGGTGCGCCTGGGTGGCAGCCTGGCCCCTCTGGTGCGCCTGTTCCTGCAGAACGGCCGTCATCGCTGAAACGAGGCGCCCGCCGCTTGCGCGGGCGCCCGTGACACGGGAAGCTATGGCCACCATCTGACGGGAGATCGAGCCTTGGACTGGCATACCCTGCTCAACCGCGAACGCCTCGGCAAAGCCTTGTACAGCCCCGAAGAACTGGGCCGCAGCCCATTCCACAAGGACCATGACCGCATCATCTTCTCCGGCGCCTTCCGCCGCCTGGGGCGCAAGACCCAGGTCCACCCGGTGTCCAGCAACGACCACATCCACACCCGCCTCACCCACTCCCTCGAAGTCAGTTGCGTAGGCCGCTCGCTGGGCATGAGGGTCGGCGAGACCCTGCGCGCCAACCTGCCCGACTGGTGTGCACCAAGCGACCTGGGCATGATCGTGCAATCGGCCTGCCTGGCTCACGACATCGGCAACCCACCGTTCGGCCACTCCGGTGAAGACGCCATCCGCCACTGGTTTCAGCAGGCAGCGGGCCGTGGGTGGCTCGACGACATGAGCGACGACCAACGTGCCGACTTTCTCAACTTCGAAGGTAACGCCCAGGGTTTTCGCGTGCTCACCCAGCTGGAATACCACCAGTTCGACGGCGGCACCCGCCTGACTTACGCCACCCTTGGCACCTACCTCAAGTACCCATGGAGCGCCCGTCATGCCGACGCGCTGGGGTACAAGAAACACAAGTTCGGCTGCTACCAGAGCGAACTGCCGCTGCTGCAGCAGATCGCTCACAAGCTGGGCCTGCCACAGCTCGAGGAACAACGCTGGGCTCGTCACCCGCTGGTGTACCTGATGGAGGCCGCGGACGACATCTGCTACGCGCTGATCGACCTGGAGGACGGCCTGGAGATGGAGCTGCTGCAGTACGCCGAGGTCGAGGCGCTGCTGCTGGACCTGGTCGGTGACGACCTGCCCGACACCTATCGGCAACTGGGCCCGGCGGACTCTCGTCGGCGCAAGCTGGCCATTCTGCGCGGCAAGGCCATCGAGCACTTGACCAACGCCGCCGCCGAGGCCTTCGTCGAACAGCAACAGGCACTGCTGGCCGGGCATCTGGCAGGGGACCTGGTCGAGCACATGCACGGACCGGCCAAGCACTGTGTGCTGCAGGCCAAGGATATCGCGCGCAAGAAGATCTTCCAGGACAAGCGCAAGACCCTGCACGAGATCGGCGCCTATACCACGCTGGAGATCCTCCTCAACGCCTTCTGCGGCGCAGCGCTGGAGCAACACGGCGGGCGCACGCCGTCATTCAAGAGTCGGCGTGTGCTGGACCTGATCGGCAACCACGCCCCCGATCCACACGGCACCCTGCACAACGCTTTCCTGCGCATGATCGACTTCATCGCTGGCATGACCGACAGCTACGCCAGTGAAATGGCTGGAGAAATGACAGGACGCTCCAGCCCTCATTGACAGACGACGAGGGACGGTCAGCCGCGGCTTGCCGTCCCTCTTGAGAGAAACTTCCTACGCAACCACTGTGCCATTAAATACTCAGAAGAATAATTTGAGATTTGGTGACTTTCTCGTCTTGACTCCTTACAAAACTCATACATATCCAAGCTGCGTGTAGTACTTGGACGTAGGTCTTTTCCCATATATGGCGTTACGCCTAGCCTCTCATGCGCGAAGGCGGTCAACTGCGATAAGGTTTTGTTTGCATCTGACAATCGCCGACTGGGAAGTTGATATGAGCTCCATATTTATTGTTGATGACCACCCCGTGATTCGCCTGGCCATTCGCATGTTGCTGGAAAATCAGAGCTACAAGGTCATTGGCGAGTCTGACAACGGCGTCGAGGCCATGCAGATGATCCGTGAGACCCAGCCTGACCTGGTCATCCTCGACATCAGCATCCCCAAGCTCGACGGTTTGGAAGTCCTGGCACGTTTTCAGACCATGGGGCTGCCACTGAAAGTGCTGGTACTGACGGCACAGTCGCCTGCGTTGTTCGCGATCCGTTGCATGCACTCAGGCGCTGCCGGATTCGTATGCAAGCAGGAAGATCTGAGTGAATTGCTCAGCGCAGTCAAGGCCGTACTTTCTGGTTACAACTACTTCCCCAGCCAGGCAATGAACCCCCACCAGGAAATATCCGCTCGTGACATGGATCTTTTCCGACAAGTTAACGACAGAGAGTTGATGGTTCTTCAACTTTTCGCACAGGGGCGCAGCAACAAGGAAATAGCCAAAGGCATGTTCCTCAGCAACAAGACGGTCAGCACCTACAAAAAACGCCTGATGCAGAAGTTAAGGGTCGATACCTTGGTCGACCTGATCGAAGTGGCCAAGCGCAACGCGCTGGTCTGAGGTGGATCATGCCGAGGTACATCGTCTGCGTGCTGCTGACCCTGCTCAGCCTGGGTTGCCAGGCTCAAACGAAGCAGGAGCCCGCCCCCAGGAAACTCAACCTGCTGGTCCGCTCCACCTCCGAAGCAACCGTGCCAGCTTTTTCGACCGCGCAGCAGCAATGGCTGCAATGCCGCACCAGCCTGATACTGGGAACCTCAACGCCCAACAATCCGCCCTTCGACGTCACCAATGGCAACGAATATCAAGGCTTGACAGCGGAGTATGCCGGCCTGATCGGCAGGGCACTGGGGCTGGAAATAAAGGTGCTGCGCTTTAATCACCGCCAGGACGCAGTGGAAGCACTCAAGGCCGGGCGCATCGATCTGCTTGGCAGTGCAAACGGCTATGAGGCCGCGGTCGGGGGGGTGGCGCTGTCCAAACCCTACGCTGTAGATCGCCCCGTTCTGGTCACCCGTGAAGACGAGACACGCCCCCTCGACCTGGGGCTCGCCGACTTGCGCCTGAGCACGCTATATCACTACCTGCCGCTCGAGGATATACATGCGCTTTACCCGCAAGCCCAGCTGAAAACCTTCGGTTCCACCTCCGAAGCGCTGAACGCTGTCGCATTTGGCCAGGCCGACGTCTTTCTCGGCGATACCATTTCGACTCACTTCCAGCTTACCCGCGGTCATCTGCCACAGCTGCGCATGAGCAATTTCGGCAAGCACGAAGCCGTGGGCTTCAGCTTTGCCGTGCGTGCCCAGGATGAGCTGTTGATGAGCCTGATCAACACCATCCTGGACAGCCAGCCGGCCAGCGTCAGGAATTCGATCTTCAAGCGCTGGAGCGCGGGCAGCGACCTGCTGCTTACCGATCGTCGGCTGCAACTGACGCCGCGCGAGCAGCAATGGCTACATGATCACCCGAGCATGCGCGTGGTGGTAAACGATACCTCGGCTCCCCTGTCATTCTTCGACGGCAACGGCCATTTCCGCGGCATCACTGCCGACCTGCTGGAGCTGGTTCGACTGCGCACCGGCTTGCGTTTCGAGATCCAACGCGCTACCGGGATAAAGGAAATGATCCAGTCACTCGCGCAGGGCAGTGCTGACCTTATTGCCGCACTTGCCATCGCATCGCCTGCCCGAACAGACCTGCAACTCAGTCGCCCGTATCTCGAGAGCCCCTATGTACTGGTTACCCGCAGCGGCCGACCGTACACGTCGCTGGAACATCTGAATGGCCGCCGGGTCGCCGTTACACGACATACCTCCCCCTCCGTCCTGCTGGCGACGGCACACCCGAAGATCCGACTGATCGAGACCGAAAGCACTTTCTACTCCATGGCCCTGCTGGGCAGCGGCGCCGTGGACGCAGCCATCACCACGCTGCTGGATGCCAATCACGCCATCGCCGCCAACAACGATCTGGTGATCCGCAGCACCGTCGGCAACGACCCGGCCACCTTCTCCATGGCCAGCGTCAAGGACGCCAGCCCCCTGGCCTCCATCCTCGACAAAGCCTTGCTGAGCATCACGCCTGAAGAGCTGGGTGTCATCAACAGTCGCTGGCGCGGTTATGCATTGCACGATGGTGGCCAATGGCGCGAGTACCAGCGCCTGGTGCTGCAGGTCGTTCTGGGGATCGGCATCCTGCTGTTACTGGCGCTGGCCTGGAACGCCTACTTGCGACGCCAGATACGGCAGCGTCGCCGGGCAGAACGCGCCTTGAACGATCAGCTCGAGTTCATGCGCGCCCTGCTCAATGGAACCCCTCACCCGATGTACGTACGCGATCGCGAAGGACGGTTGCAAAGCTGTAACGACAGCTATCTGGAGGCCGTCGACGCGAGTGCCGACGCGGTCATGGGCAAACTGCTCCATGAAAGCCTGTTCAGCAACTGCGACTATACCCGGCAGATCCAAACCGACTATCTGCTGGTAATGGAAGCAGGCACGCCGCTGATCATCGACCGCCCCCTGCGTCTCAAAGACCGCGAACTGACCATCTACCACTGGATCCTTCCCTACCGCGACTCGCTGGGCGAAGTGCAAGGCATCATCGGCGGCTGGATCGACATCAGCGAACGCCGCAAGCTGATCCAGGACCTGCGCCTCGCGAAACAGCAGGCCGACGATGCCAACCGGGCCAAAAGCACCTTCCTCGCGACCATCAGCCATGAAATCCGCACGCCGATGAACGCCGTCATCGGCATGCTCGAACTCGCGGCCAGACGCGCCGATCAGGGGCAGTTGGACAAAGCGTCGATCGAGGTCGCCTATCATTCGGCACGGGACCTGCTCGGGCTGATCGGCGATATTCTCGACATCGTCAGAATAGAGTCCGGGCATATGTCCCTGAGCCCTGAACCGATCGATCTGGCATCCCTGATCGAATCGGTGCGACGGGTATTCGAAGGTCAGGCACGAGAAAAAGGCCTGCTGCTGGAAGTGGTCATAGATCCCTCGGCACGTTGCCACGCCCTGCTCGATCCACTGCGCTTCAAGCAGGTGCTCTCCAACCTGGTGAGCAACTCGATCAAATTCACCAACGACGGCCATGTACGCATCAAAGCCTCGGTACAGAAGAGCGAGCGCGACATGCTCGAGCTGGAAGTGCGCGACAGCGGGATCGGCATTCACGATGACGACCTGCGACGGTTGTTCACCCCCTTCGTACAGGTCGCCCCTCAGAGCGAAAGCGCCCGTGCCGGCACCGGGCTGGGCCTGGCGATCTGTCGCACCCTGTGCGAAATGATGGGCGGCCAACTGGCGATCAAGAGCCTGCAGGGCGTGGGTACCCAGGTGCGACTACTGATGCCGCTGCAGCGCGTGGCACCGCCCCCGGACAGCGTCGTGCAGCCCCCGCACATAGAGGCACCCGACACGCGGCTCAGGGTTCTTGTCATCGACGACCATCCCGCCAACCTGCTGTTGATGGCCCAGCAACTGACCTACCTGGGGCTCTGGCATGACAGCGCCCGCGACGGTCAGGAAGGGCTGGAAAAATGGCGGCACACAGACTTCGACGTGCTGATCCTGGACTGCAATATGCCGCGCATGAATGGCTACCAGCTGGCAGAAGTCCTGCGCAGTGAAGAACGCCAACGGGGCAAGACGCCTTGCACCATTCTCGGCTACACCGCCAACGCCCAACCGGAAGTGCGCCAGCGCTGCCTGAACGCCGGCATGAACGACTGCCTGCTCAAGCCCATCAGCCTGCAAACCCTCGGCTTGCATCTGGCCAGCGTGAGCCCCTCGCAACGGCGGCAAGCACAAGAACCTTTCGACCTCGACGCACTGGCGAAGATCGTCGGTGACCGCTGCGAAGACCGGGCAAGAATGCTGGCTACTCTGCAACTGAGTCTTGAGCAGGATCTCACTCTACTGATGGCCCTGGACCCCGAGCACGACGCACAGGCCATCGTCGACCAAGCGCACAAGATTCTTGGCGTGGCACGCATGTTGGACGCAAAGGGATTGATGGAGGCTTGTCAGGCGCTGGAAACAGAGGGTCTGTCGTCGACGCAACTGAAACTGCGTCGCCAGGCACTGGCGCGGCAGATGCGCCGCATAGAGAAGGCCTTGGCCGGTCAGCGTTGCCGACCAGCCAAGGCACAGTGACGCGGGATCAGGAAGCCGAGTTGATCGGCTTGTCCGGATACCAGGCATCCAGCAGCGGGCTGACTTCGATCTTGGTGAGCTCGCTGCGGCCCTTGAGCCACGCCTCGACAGTGGCGCGCTGCTCTTCGCTGACCGAGCCACGCTTGGCCAGGCAGACCAGGCCGAAGTCATCACCACCGACATAGTCCAGGCCGTTGGCGTCCATGGCTTCTGCCAGGAAGGCGTCGAGGAAGGCATCGATGGCTTCGTCGGACAGGTCTTCCTTGAAGTCCAGGTTCAGTTCGAAACCCAATTCCTGGAATTCATCCACGCACAGCTTCTTGCGCAGACGACGGGAACGGTTGGTAGCCATTGAAACAATCCTCTTGAGTAATTACGCGCGGCACTTTACCAGTTTCCGCGCCAGAGCGGCGCTTTTGTGTCGAACCTGCCCACAAACAGCACGCTTGGGGCATAATGCGCACTATATTTCGCCAAGGGGCCATCATCTCTTACAGCCCCGTCATCCCTTTCCCTCGCCCGCAGGGTTACAGCACTCATGATCAAGACGCTTCGCCCACTGCTTTTCGCCGGCCTACTCCTTCCCATCGCCTTGCCCAGCCAGGCTGCCGCCGTCAACACCAGCTTGCCACCGAAGGTGCAGCAGGCACTCAAGACCAACAAGCTGCAGGACAATGCCCTGTCGCTGGTGATGCTGCCACTCGATGGACCGGGCACGCCGACCGTCTTCAATGCCGATGTCTCGGTCAACCCGGCCTCGACCATGAAGCTGGTGACCACCTACGCCGCCCTCGAATTGCTCGGCCCGACCTTTCAGTGGAAGACCGAGTTCTACACCGATGGCACCCTGAACAACGGCGTGCTCAACGGTAACCTCTACCTCAAGGGTGGCGGCGATCCGAAACTGAACATGGAAAAGCTCTGGTTACTGATGCGTGACCTGCGTGCCAACGGTGTGCGCACCGTCACCGGGGACCTGGTACTGGACCGCAGCCATTTCGTGCAACCCACCCTGCCGCATTTCGACGATGATGGTGGCGACGTCAACAAGCCCTTCCTGGTCAAGCCGGACTCGCTGCTGGTCAACCTCAAGGCCCTGCGCTTCGTGGCCCGCAACGATGGCGGCAAGGTCGTGGTTTCGGTCGAGCCGCCCATCGCCAGCATCCGCATCGACAATCAGGTCAAGGCCGTGGCCTCGAAGCAATGCACCGGCGATGTACGCTACAACCCCGTGGTGCAGCCCGATGGCGTGAGCGTCACGGTCAGTGGCCAGCTCGGCGACGGCTGCAACTCGCAAACTTATCTGGCCCTGCTCGACCACCCCGCCTATGCAGCCGGGGCGGTCAGGGCGATCTGGAACGAGCTCGGCGGCAGCATCCAGGGCCGTGACCGCATCGAAAACGTGCCCAAGAGCGCACGCCTGCTGGCCCGGGCCTTCTCGCCAGACCTGGTCGAGGTGATCCGCGATATCAACAAATACAGCAACAACACCATGGCCCAGCAACTGTTCCTCAGCCTGGGCGCGCAATTCCGCACCGATGCCGACGGCGACGATGCCCGCGCGGCACAGCGTGTCGTGCGCCAGTGGCTGGCCAAGAAAGGCATCACCGCACCGCACCTCGTGATGGAGAACGGCTCTGGCCTTTCACGCGCCGAGCGTGTCAGCACACGTGAAATGGCGGCTTTGCTGCAAGCCGCGTGGAAAAGCCCCTATGCGGCCGAATTCATCAGCTCGATGCCATTGGTGGGCATGGATGGCACCATGCGCAAGCGCCTGAAACGCACCGCCATGACCGGCGAGGCGCACATCAAGACCGGCACCCTCAATACCGTACGCGCGATCGCAGGCTTCAGTCGCGACAGCAACGGTCATACCTGGGCCGTGTCGGCGATTCTCAATGATCCAAAGCCGTGGGGCGCCTCCCAGGTACTGGATCAGGTGTTGCTGGAGCTCTACCGCCAGCCCAAGGTCGGCACCGGGACTGTCGGCGTAGTGCCCTGACAGAAACGGACAAACCGGGGCTGTCACGCAGCCCCGGCCACCTCAAGGCAACTCCGCCTCCACGCGATCGCGCCCGGCCTGCTTGGCCGCATAGACCCCCGCATCCGCTCGCAGCAACAAGGCATCGGCCCCTTCACCGACACGCCATCCCGCTACGCCGAAACTGGCCGTCACTCTGCCGACTCCCTCGACCGGCACACCGCGTACCCCCTGCCACAGCTCCAACGCAAGCTTGCGGGCCTGCTCGGCATTGCTGCCCGGGCACAGCACCATGAACTCCTCGCCTCCCAGTCGGCAGAACACATCGGTCCGCCGCAGGCGATGGCCAATCCGCTGACAAAGGCTGCGCAACACGCGATCACCGACAGCATGGCCAAACTGGTCGTTTATGCATTTGAAGTGGTCGATATCGAGCATGATCACTGCCAGGTCCAGATCATCACGCTGGGCCCGCTCCAGCTCGACCTTGAGTCGCTCCTGGAAGTAACGCCGATTGTGGATGCCGGTAAGGACATCAGTCACCGACAATGCACGCAACTCCTCCTCCACCCGCTTGAGATCGGAGATGTCCGTCAGATAGCCATGCCAAAGGGTACAGCCCTCCTCCCCGATCTCCGGCGTTGCCTCCCCCCGCACCCAACGCAGACCGGCGCGGGGCAGGCAGACGCGGTACTCCTCGCGCCAGGGCGTCATACGCTCGGCCGACTGGCGCACCGAACGGCGCACCCGATCAAGATCGTCCGGATGAATGCGCTCGAACACCGTCGATGCGTCTTGGCGCAGCAGCTGCAGATCCACTTCATAAATGTCCAGCAGCCCGGCGCTGGCGTAGGGAAAACACGAATGGCCGTCGGCATCCAGACGATATTGGTAGATGCCGCCCGGGACCTCGGCACTGAGCTTCTCCAGCAGCCGATCACGGGCGGCCAACGCTTCATGAACACGACGACGCTCGGTGACATCGATGCAAATGGCCAGGTAACCCACCCACAAGCCTTGCTCATCGAGCACCGCCGTCACCAGCATGTTGGCCAGCAAATGACTGCCGTCCTTGCGCATCAGGGTCCACTCCGCGGGCTCCCCTGCACCACCCTGCACGGTTTCGGCGAACATCGCCTGGCCTGCCGTGATCTCGCGCCCATAGCGCAGACTCAAGGCATGGGCACGCTGGCGCAGTTCGTCCGGCTGGACCAGATCCTCCAGCGTCAGGTGACCGAGCGCTTCGTCGGCCGAGTACCCCAGCATGCGCTGGGCTCCGGCATTGAAGGTGCTGATCACGCCCCGCAGGCTGGTGGCAATGATCGCTACCTGGGTCGCGGCATCCAGCACGCTGCGTAGCTGGTTGTGAGTCTCACGCAGCGACTGCTCGCTCACGCGCAGTGCCGCCGTGCGCTGCTCTACCAGGGTCAAAGCACGCTGACGCTGGCTGAACAGGCTGTAGAGCAAGGCGCTGAGCAACAGGCTCAACAAGCCACCGAGCAGCGTCACGGTGAACACCGCCGAGGAACGGTTGGCCTGGAGGAAGGCTTCGCTGGGGCGAATATCGAGCTGATAGTGGTGGTCGGCCAGATGCAGCAATTGGCTGCTGGTCAAAGGCAATGGCGCGCTTAGGTTGCCCGAATCGTACAACGTCTCATGGCCCTGGCTGCCCGACAGATCGAGGATACGTACCACCAGGTTATCGTCCGACGCGGTCGGCAGCCCCTCGCCAATCAGCTGACGCATGCTCAACAAGGCCATGACATAACCGGCAGGCGGCCCGCTCGGCGCCGACGCGGTGAACACCGGTGCGACGATCAGCAGGCCACGGGTGTAGGCCGGCTCGACATCGATCATGTCCAGTGGGGAGGAAACCGCCAGGCTGCCGGGCGTGGTGGCGCGGTCCAGCGCATCCTGGCGCTGAGGCTGGCTACGCAGGTCGAGCCCGTAAGGCTGGTCGTGATGGTGGGTGGCCTGGGTGTAGAGCACCGGGTAATAGAAGGCCCGTGACGGCGATGCCTGCCAAAGGCCTTGGGCATCGAAATCACGAATCTGATAGGGGCGCCCCAGCCAGGTGCTGGCGCGGCGCTCGAAGGCATCGCGCTCGTCGGCTTCGACCCGCGGCGCCCAGGAATATGCCTGGGTACGGTGCAACAAGGGGCGGGCGTAACCGTCGAACTCCTCGGGGAGAATGTCACTGGAATAGGTGAAGAAGCGCCGCAGACCGTCCAGGCGCTGTTCCTGATCCTCGAAGCGTTCGGCGATACGGCTGTAGCGCTCACTGGCCAGCAGTTCGAAGCGCTGACGCAACTGCTGCTTGTAGAAGGCGTGGGCGGCGAAGGCCAGCGCAGCAGTGAGCAACCCGCCGGCCACCAGCGCGAACAGCGCAACGGCCCAGGCCGAGAGCGCCTCGCTGATCAGGCCGAACATCTTCGCACGCACCCTCGACATAGAGCATTCTCACCACGTCAGCGTCCTGCGAATTGTTCGGCCCTGAGCTGATTTATAGCCATTAGCCATCAGCGCTGCAATGCACTTCTTCTCTTCAGCGTAGCTGCAGGCGCCAGGCCCGGTGGATGCGGTTATTGCGGGCAAAATCCGGATCCAGGGTCTGTGCGCTGATCTCTTCCACCGCATAGCGCTCGAGCAGGTGCTCGTCGAGCTGGAACTTGCGGAAGTTGTTGGAGAAGTACAACACGCCCCCCGGCGCCAGACGCGCCATCGCCAGGTCCAGCAGACGCACGTGGTCACGCTGCACGTCGAACACCCCCTCCATGCGCTTGGAGTTGGAGAAGGTCGGTGGGTCGATGAAGATCAGGTCGTAGCTGTCCTGGGCATTCTCCAGCCAGGCCATCACATCGCTCTGTTCCAGGCGGTTGCGCTCGGAGAAGCCATTGAGCGACAGGTTGCGCCGCGCCCAATCCAGGTAGGTTTTCGACAGGTCGACGCTGGTGGTACTGCGCGCACCACCCTTGGCCGCATGCACGGTGGCGGTAGCGGTGTAGCAGAACAGGTTGAGGAAGCGCTTGCCCGATGCTTCGCGCTGGATACGCAGACGAATCGGACGGTGATCGAGGAACAGGCCGGTGTCCAGGTAGTCGGTCAGGTTGACCAGCAGCTTGACGCCGCCTTCGCTGACTTCCTGGAAGCGCCCTTCCGTGGCCTGACGCTCATACTGGCGTGTGCCGCCCTGACGCTCGCGGCGCTTGAGCACCACGCGCTGAGGATCGACACCCAGGGCCTGGGGAATCGCCGCCAAGGCATCGAGCAGGCGCGCCTGGGCCTTGTCCGGGTCGACCGAACGCGGCGCCGCGTATTCCTGAACGTGCACCCAATCATGATACAGATCGACCGCCAGGGCATATTCGGGCATGTCGGCATCGTACAGACGGTAGCAGTCGACCTGCTCGCGGCGGGCCCACTTGCCCAGCTGCTTCAGATTCTTCTGCAAGCGGTTGGCGAACATCTGCGCGCCTTCGGAAAGGCGTGCCGGTTCATGGGCCACGGCCGGTGCCGCACGCGAGTCGCCGGCCTGATCATCGGTCGGGCGACGCTCACCCGTCACGAACTGGTCGGGCTGGACCTTGAACAGCAACAGCTTGCACGGCAGCGCACCGTTCCAGAACGCATACTGCTTGTGGCTGCGGATGCCCATGCGCTTGCCCAGTTCGGGTGCGCCGGTGAACACCGCCGCTTCCCAGCCCATGCAGGCCTGGCGCAGGCGCTCGCCGAGGTTCTGGTAGAGGTACAACAGGCTCGCCTCGTCCCCCAGACGCTCGCCATAGGGCGGGTTGCTGATGACCAGGCCTTTCTGGTTCTGGTCCGGGCGCGGCTCGAAGCTGGCGACTTCGCCCTGGTAGATCTTCACCCAGTCACCCAGGCCTGCGCGCTCGACGTTGTTGCGTCCGGGCTGAATCAACCGGGGATCGGCCTCGTAGCCGCGAATCCACAACGGCGGCTTGGCCAGGCCCGTCTGGGCACGGGCCTGGGCCTCGTCATGCACCTTGCGCCACAGCGCTGGAACATGGCCCTGCCAGGCACTGAAGCCCCAACGCTCGCGCTTGAGGTTCGGTGCAATATCGGCGGCAATCATCGCAGCTTCGACGAGGAAGGTCCCGACACCGCACATGGGGTCGGCCAGCGCGCCGCCCTCGGCGGCAATACGCGGCCAACCGGCGCGGATCAACACCGCGGCAGCCAGGTTTTCCTTGAGCGGTGCAGCACCCTGCTGCAGGCGATAGCCGCGTTGGTGCAGGCTGTGGCCGGAAAGGTCGATGGACAGGATGGCTTCGCCGCGGTCCAGGCGCAGGTGTACACGCAGGTCAGGGTCGATCTTGTCCACGGATGGGCGCTGGCCTTCACGGTTGCGCAGCTTGTCGACAATGGCGTCCTTGACCTTGAGCGCACCGAAGTGGGTGTTGTCGATGCCCGATCCATGGCCACTGAACTCCACCGCCAGGGTGCCGTCGGCGGCCAGGTGGTCCTGCCAGTCGACACCGTGCACGCCATCATAGAGGTCGTCGGCGTTTTTCATGGCGAAGCGCTTGACCACCAACAGCACGCGGTTGGCCAGGCGCGACCAGAGGCACAGCCGGTAGGCAGTTTCCATGTCGGCCGCGCCGCGGATCGCCGAGGTGTGCTCGCGCACGTCGGCCAGGCCCAGGCCGCGGGCTTCTTCCGCAAGCAGCCCTTCCAGGCCTTTGGGACAGGTGAGATAGAGTTCGAGTGAGTCCGACATGTAGATTCCAGAGCCTCTGGGCTGTGTGCTGGCAACGCGACGCATCGCTGTTGCCTGAGTTTGCCGGATACCCTTCCAGCAGGTATCCGGGTGGCGTGCCGATCATTCGGCAAACCGGGCCACCCGATCGACATCCAGCGCCAGGTGGCGCAAGGCGGTTTGATCGTCGGGCAGTGTGAAAATTTCGTCTAACGAAGGCATCGATGTGACCCTTCGTCGCATTACCAGATGTTGCGTCAGTTCGATGGCGCCAATGGCCAAATGATTTCAATCATCGGCAAACCCTCATCATAGCGGGACAAAACCTAAACAAGGTTGAGTCGCATTTATTTACTTATCCCCTCACCCCTGGAAAGGTTACGTCCTTATGACAAATTGATCATTCACACTGTGACCCGCATTGGTTAGAACTGACCTCAGGCCGCTTCGCAACGAGGCGGCACTTTCAGCTCGCCACGCCGGCAGCGAGCGCAAAACCGGCAGAAAGATTCTGCCCGGCCTCGGAGAGGCCGACGGGACATTACAGTCAACAAGTGAGGGCAACACCCTATGAGAAGACTTAAGCGTGATCCGTTGGAAAGAGCATATTCACGTGGCTACCAATACGGGGTAACCGGCAAATCCCGCGAACTTTGCCCCTTCAATCTGCCATCCGTTCGCCAGGCATGGATCAACGGTTGGCGTGAAGGTCGCGGCGACAACTGGGACGGCATGACCGGCACCGCTGGCATCCAGAGACTCAACGAAAATCACGCCGTTGGCTGAACGAGGACACTGAATTCGAGTCACCATGCACGCCCCATCCGGGCGGCGGGCTGCGGCCCAGGGGCCCCTTGAAGGGGCCCTTTTTATTGGGCCGCGTCTTTGTTAGCGGGGCAGCGCCGCAATTGCATCCACCGCTTCGCGAATCAGTGCAGGGCCCTTGTAGATGAAGCCTGAATAGATCTGCACCAGGCTCGCACCGGCTGCGATCTTCTCGGCGGCATGGCGACCTTCGGTGATCCCGCCCGCAGCGATGATCGGCAACTTGCCGCCCAGTTCAGCAGCCAGCACCTTGACGATGTGAGTGCTCTTCTCCAGCACCGGCGCCCCGGAAAGCCCACCCGCCTCGCCCCCGAACGGCAGCCCTTCGACCCCTTCGCGCCCCAAAGTGGTGTTGGTCGCGATTACCGCATCCATGCCCGACTCGACCAGGGCTGCCGCCACCAGCGCGGTTTCCTCATCGCTCATGTCCGGTGCGATCTTGATCGCCAGCGGCACGCGTTTGCCGTGCTCGCTCGCCAGCTGCTCACGACGCTCGGCCAGCGCGTCGAGCAGTTGCTTGAGCGAATCACCGAATTGCAGGCTGCGCAGGCCGGGAGTGTTGGGCGAGCTGACGTTGACCGTGATGTAGCTGGCCTGGGTGTAGACTTTTTCGAGGCAGATCAGGTAGTCGTCCTGGGCACGCTCGACTGGCGTGTCGAAATTCTTGCCGATGTTGATGCCCAGCACGCCGTCATAACGCGCCGCGCGCACCCGTTCCAGCAGGTGATCCACACCCAGGTTGTTGAAGCCCATGCGGTTGATGATCGCAGTCGCTTCCGGCAGGCGGAACAACCGTGGCTTCGGATTGCCAGGCTGGGGTCGTGGGGTGACAGTGCCGATCTCGACGAAGCCGAAGCCCAGCTGGGCGAAGCCATCGATGGCCGCGCCGTTCTTGTCCAGGCCTGCGGCAAGGCCCACGGGGTTGGCGAAGTTCAAGCCCATGACGGTCACCGGCACCGAGGCCGGGCGCTTGCACAGCAGGCCATTGAGGCCAAGGCGGCCACCGGCGCCGATGAGGTCGAGCGACAGGTCGTGGGAGGTTTCCGGGGAGAGCTTGAACAGCAGCTGGCGGGCCAGGGTATACATGGGCAGGCAGGACTCGGGGATGAGTGAGGGATGCGATTATAGCCAGCGCGCCGTCCGCGCGACAGGGCCTTGGCACATGGGTTGCTTCAAAGCGCTGGCAACCCGATCGGTACGGGTGAGGATATTTCGTGAACACAGCCCCTCCGACAACACCCTTGGCCTGGGTCAACGGCAGCGATGCCCCCGAGAAACCCAGCCTGAACATCGGTTTCATGGCCCTGACCGACTGCGCCTCGGTGGTGGTCGCGGCCACGCAGGGCTTCGCCCAGCTCCAGGGTCTGACCCTCAATCTGCAGCGTCAGGCCTCCTGGGCCGGGACCCGAGACAAACTCGCCAGCGGCGAACTGGATGCTGCCCACTGCCTGTACGGGCTGGTCTACGCCATGCACCTGGGCATGGGCGGTGCCGTGGCCAACGATATGGCGGTGCTCATGGGCCTGAACCAGAATGCCCAGGCCATCAATCTTTCCCCGGAACTGCAGCGCAAGGGCGTGACCAGCCCTGAAGCACTGGCACGGCTGGTGCACCAGCGTGGCGCACGCCTGACCTTCGCCCAGACGTTTCCCACCGGCACCCACGCCATGTGGCTGTACTACTGGCTGGCCAGCCAGGGCATCCACCCGCTGCACGATGTCGACAGCGTGGTGGTCCCACCGGCACAGATGGTCGCGCACCTGCAGGCCGGGCGTATCGACGGCTTCTGTGCCGGCGAGCCCTGGTCGGCAGACGCCGTGGGGCAGAACCAGGGTTTCACCCTGGCAACCAGTCAATCGATCTGGCCGGACCATCCAGAAAAGGTTCTGGCCAGCACCCGCGCTTTCGTCGAGCACTACCCCAACAGCGCCCGCGCGCTGATCAAGGCGATACTCGCCGCCAGCCGTTTCATCGAGCAAAGCGCGGAAAATCGCCGAGGTACGGCGCAACTGCTCAGCGGCAGGGCCTACCTGGATACGCCAGTCAGCAACATCGAACCGCGCCTGCTGGGCGACTACCACGACGGGCTGGGCAACCGCTGGCAGGATCGTCACGCCCTGCGCGTGCATGATCAAGGTCGGGCGAACCTGCCCTATCTGTCCGACGGCATGTGGTTCATGACCCAGTTCCGACGCTGGGGCCTGCTGCGCGAGGATCCGGACTACCTGGCGGTGGCCACTCGTGTGCAGCAACTGGCGCTGTACCGTGAAGCAGCCCAGGCCGTGGGCGTACCCTGCGCCGATGCACCGATGCGCAGCAGCCTGCTGATCGACGGCATCCGCTGGGACGGCAGCGACCCCCATGCCTATGCCCGCAGCTTCCGCCTGCACGCCCTGGATGACGCCCCGCACATGCGGGTTGGTTCGTGAAGGTAGCCACCATGCTGCGTATTCTGCTGATCGATGATACCGAGAAGAAGGTCGGTCGCCTCAAGGCTGCTCTGATCGAAACTGGCTTCGATGTGATCGAGGCGCCGGGGCTGACCATCGACCTGCCCACCTGCGTCGAAACGGTGCGCCCGGATGTCGTGCTGATCGATACCGAGTCACCGGGTCGCGATGTGATGGAACAGGTGGTGCTGGTCAGTCGCGACCAGCCACGGCCCATCGTGCTGTTCACCGACGAGCATGATCCGGGGGTGATGCGCCAGGCGATCCAGGCCGGCGTCAGCGCCTACATCGTCGAAGGCATCCATGCAGCGCGCCTGCAGCCGATCCTCGACGTGGCCATGGCCCGCTTCGAGAGCGACCAGGCGCTCAAGGCGCAGCTGCTGGCTCGCGACCAGCAGCTGGCCGAACGCAAGCGCATCGAACAGGCCAAGGGCCTGCTGATGAAGATGAAGGACTGCAATGAAGAGCAGGCCTACACCCTGATGCGTCGCCAGGCCATGAGCCGTCAGCAGAAGCTGATTCAGGTGGCCGAGCAGATCATCGCCATGTCCGAGATGCTTGGCTGAGTCGATGTTGGCCCGGCTCTTGCTCAGCCAATAGCTCAGGTAGCCAACGACGGTTGCCACATCATCCCGACAAAGACGTCGCTCTCCCCTCCACGCTGATGGACCGGGTAGCGACGTCTTTTTCATTTGCGCCCTGCGCAGGCAGGGCATGACAACCGTTGCAAGCCGCGCGAGGTGTTCAATGAATACGAGCTTCTGGAAATCCGGGCATGTGCCTACGCTGTTTGCTGCCTTCCTCTACTTCGACCTGAGCTTCATGGTCTGGTACCTGCTCGGTCCCTTGGCAGTGCAGATCTCCGCCGACCTGCAGCTGACTGCCCAGCAACGGGGCCTGATGGTCGCAACACCGATCCTGGCCGGTGCCATATTGCGCTTTATCATGGGCATGCTGGTCGACCGACTGTCTCCCAAGACTGCCGGGCTGATCGGCCAGGTCGTGGTGATCGTCGCCCTGGCCTGTGCCTGGTTCATGGGCATCCACAGTTACGAACAGGCGCTGCTGCTGGGCGTGTTCCTCGGCGTTGCAGGTGCCTCGTTCGCCGTGTCGCTGCCGTTGGCGTCGCAGTGGTATCCACCTCAGCACCAGGGCAAGGCCATGGGCATCGCCGGTGCGGGTAATTCCGGAACAGTGTTCGCGGCCCTGCTCGCGCCGGTGCTGGCCGCAGGTTTCGGCTGGAACAACGTGTTCGGTTTCGCCGTCATCCCGCTGGTGATCACTCTCGTGGCCTTTGCCCTGCTGGCACGCAACGCCCCACAGCGCCCCAAGCCCAAGGCGATGGCCGACTATTTCAAGGCACTGGGCGACCGAGACAGCTGGTGGTTCATGTTCTTCTACAGCGTCACCTTCGGTGGCTTCATCGGCCTGGCCAGCGCCCTGCCGGGCTACTTCAGCGACCAGTATGGTCTGAGCCCGATCACCGCCGGCTACTACACGGCGGCCTGCGTATTCGCCGGCAGCCTCATGCGCCCGCTGGGCGGTGCCCTCGCCGACCGTTTCGGTGGCATCCGCACCTTGCTCGGGATGTACAGTGTGGCGGCGGTGTGCATCGCCGCGGTCGGCTTCAACCTGTCCAGCGCCGCGGCAGCCCTGGCCCTGTTCGTCAGCGCCATGCTTGGCCTGGGCGCTGGCAACGGTGCGGTGTTCCAATTGGTGCCGCAACGCTTCCGCCAGGAAATCGGGGTCATGACCGGCCTGATCGGCATGGCCGGTGGTATCGGCGGCTTCCTGCTGGCGGCAGGCCTGGGTGCAATCAAGCAGCACAGCGGCGACTATCAGCTTGGCCTGTGGCTGTTCGCCAGCCTGGGGTTGCTCGCCTGGTTCGGCCTGTACGGGGTCAAGCGTCGCTGGCGCACCACCTGGGGTTCGGCTGCCGTAACGGCGGCGCGGGTCTGACCGCATGAGCTTGCAACTGGCGTTCGCCCAGGCCAGCGCCACCGGCCCGCGCCCGGAAAACCAGGATGCCCTGCGCCTGGTCACCCCGGCCGCAGAGCTGGCCGCCAGCAAGGGCTACCTGTTCGCCCTCGCCGACGGCGTCAGCCAGTGCGCCGATGGTGGCCTGGCGGCCAGGGCCAGCCTGCAGGCCTTGGCACTGGACTACTATTCCACTCCTGCCACTTGGGGGGTGGCCCAGGCCTTGGATCGGCTGCTGCTGGCGCAGAACCGCTGGCTGCGCGCCCAGGGCAACGGTCAACCGCTGATGACCACGCTGACCGCCCTGGTGCTGCGCGGCAAGCGGTTCACCCTCGCCCATGTCGGCGACTGCCGCGCCTACCACTGGCACGACGGTCGTCTGTCGTGCCTGAGCGATGACCATGTCTGGGACCAGCCAGGGATGCATCATGTGCTCAAGCGCGCCTTGGGTCTGGACCAACACCTGCTGGTCGATTACCGGGAGGGTGAACTGCAGCCAGGCGAGTGCTTCGTGCTGCTCAGCGATGGTGTCTGGTCAAGCCTGAACGATCAGCAGATCCTGTCGATCCTGCGTGAGCAGCCTGACTTGCAGGTGGCCGCCGATACCCTGGTCGCCACCGCGCACCTGTGTGGCAGCCAGGACAACGCCAGCGCATTGCTGGTCAGGGTCGAACAACCGGGCTCGGCGAATCTGGGCGATACCCTTGCGCAGTTGCAGGAATGGCCGATACCAACCGCCCTGCGTACGGGCCAGAGCATCGATGGCTGGTGTGTTGAGGGGCTGCTCGCCCAGAGCCGACAATCCTTGCTCTACCAGGTCAAGGATACCCAGGGCCAGACATGGCTGCTCAAGACCCTCCCACCGGCCCGCGAAACCGATCAAGGCGCCGCCCAGCGGCTGCTGCTCGAAGAATGGTTTCTGCGCCGGGTTGCTGGCCGACACTTCCCCGAGGTGAATGCCGCCAGCCAGCGCCAGCACCTGTACTACCTCATGCGCCAATATCCCGGCCAGACGCTTGCCAGCTTGTTCGCCGAGCATGGGCCCTTGCCACTACCGCAATGGCTGGAACTGACGCGCCAGTTGCTGCAGGCGGTGGGTGTGCTGCACCGGCGCAACCTGCTGCACCGCGATATCAAGCCGGAAAACCTGCACCTGGGTGGAGATGGTCAACTGCGCCTGCTGGATTTCGGCCTGGCGTATTGCCCAGGGCTGTCAGAGGATCAGCCGCACGATCTGCCCGGCACGCCTTCGTTCATTGCCCCGGAAGCCTTCGATGGTGAGCCACCGACACCCCGCCAGGATCTCTATGCCGTTGGCGTGACCCTGTACTACCTGCTGACCGGGCACTATCCGTACGGCGAAGTCGAGGCGTTCCAGCGCCCACGCTTCGCAGCGCCAGTCAACGCTGCGCGCTATCGTCCCGACCTGCCGGAATGGTTGCAGCGCAGCCTGGAAAAGGCTGTCTCGGTGGACCCTGCACAACGTTTCGAAACTGCCGAGCAATGGTTGCTGCTGCTCGAACGCGGGGACCGCCAAGAGTTGGCCATGCGCCCTCGTCCCCTGCTGGAGCGCGAGCCGCTGAAGGTCTGGCGAACCTTGGCGCTGGTGTCGATGGTGTTGAACCTGGTGCTGCTGTACATCCTGCTTAAAGGGTAAGCCTGGGCGGGATTCTCCGCGGGCAAGCCCGCTCCTACAAATGCAGGGCACCGAGGTGCAGGCCCGCTTCCCAAATTCCAGGCAAAGAAAAACCCGGCCGAGGCCGGGTTTTTCGTGAAGCTTCAAACCAATTACTTGGCCTGGGCTTCTACCTGAGCTTCTACGCGACGGTTAACGGCGCGGCCAGCTTCGGTGGCGTTGTCAGCAACTGGACGGGTCTCACCGTAGCCAACCGAGTCAACACGGTTGGATTCGATGCCGTACTGCTGGGTCAGAACCTGCTTGACAGCATTGGCACGACGCTCGGACAGCTTCTGGTTGTAAGCGTCTGGACCTACGGAGTCAGTGTGACCTTCAACCACGGTGGTGGTTTGTGGGTACTGCTTCATGAAGTCAGCCAGGTTCTTGATGTCGCCGTAGCTGTTAGGCTTGACGACCGACTTGTCGAAGTCGAACTTCACGTCCAGCTCAACGCGGACGTTTTCAGCGGCAGCCGGGCAGCCGTCGGCGTCAACGGTAACGTTGGCCGGGGTGTCAGGGCACTTGTCGACGTTGTCGCAGACGCCGTCGTTGTCGCTGTCGGTGCAGACTTCGGCAACCGGAGCAGGAGCAGGAGCTGCGGACTGCTTCGGGCTACCGCCGAAGTTCAGGCCAACGCCGACGCTCGGTGCCCACTCGGTGTCACCTTTGTCGATGTTGTACTGGGCTTCAACGCCGGCACGGGCGTAGAACATGTCGGTGATGTACCACTTGGCACCAGCGCCCAGGTTGGCGAAGGTGGAGTGGTCACGACCGCCACGGCCGGTCTGGCCCAGCGACTGGTGGGAGAAACCAGCCGAAACGTACGGACGGATAGCGTCGTACGGGTTGTTGAAGTGGTAAACGGCATCCAGGGCGGTGTTCGAGCCCTTGATGTTCTTGCCGTCGTCGCCACGAGCGTTGTGAACTTCGTCGTAGCCCAGACGCAGTTCAACGTCGTCGGTCAGGAAGTAACCGATCGAGCCGCCGAACAGGTTGCCGTCGTTCTTGAAGTCGCGCTGGCTGTCGAAGAACTCCTTCTTGTAGAAGATCTCGGTTTCGACGGCGCCTTGGCCTTGTGCCATAGCGCCAATCGAGGTGGCGGCTACGAGCGAACCAATGGCCAAGCCCAAGGTATTTTTCAATTTCATCCGTTAAATCCCCATCTGGTGATAGTTAAGCAGCCCCACCAAAATCCGGGGGGACAACTCGACGGCAAGTCTAGCAGACCTTGCCGATTCGTTTGAGCCATTTGCATAAGACTAAGTTTCAACCGAGTCCGCAAATTTCTCACGAAGCTTATCGAGCGCACGCTTGTAACGCATTTTCGTGGCGCTCAGGCCCATGTGCATGATGTCGGCGATCTCCTGAAACTCCAGCTCTGCGACAAAACGTAGCACCAGAATCTCCCGGTCGATCGGGTTCACATACACCAGCCATTTATCCAGCCCGCCTTTTTCTTCAGCTTTCGGAGCCTTGTCCTCGGACGCCTCTTCGACGGGGTCCAGGCTCAGGGCATCCATCAACCTTCTCTTGCGACGCTCCTTGCGGTACTGGGTGATACATTCGTTGTAGGTGATGCTGTAGAGCCAGGTCTTGAACTTCGATTTGCCCTCGAAATTCTTCAGGCCGTACAACACTTTCAGCATGACCTCCTGACAGACATCGTCAGCATCCCGATCGTTCCCCAGATAACGTGCACAGACGTTGAACAGGGTCCGCTGGTAGCGCCGCATGAGTTCCTCATAGGCGCGGGTAACATGAAACAGCTCCTCATGCGAACGCGCCACCAACTCCTCGTCGGTGAGCTCGCGGGGGTCGTAACGCATGGGCGGCGAATAGACTTTATTCAAAACGGATCTGGCCGACAGTCAGGTCAATGTCGCCGCTCAGCCCTTGGGCCGATTTTTGCGGCGGCATACATTAACAGCTTTGTGCGGTTAGCGGCTATTGACGCGCTGCTCAAGCAGCACCCGATTGGACAGCGACACCAACTCGCCATCATCGGTCAGTAGCGTTGTCTTGACCGTCCCGATCTCTTCGATATGCCCTTCGACCTCTCCAATCCGCACCTGCTGGCCAACCTGATACAACTCGCGCACGTAGATCCCGGCAAGGATCTGTCCGGCGATTTCCCGGCTGCCCAGGCCCATTGCCAAGGCCACGGCCAGACCAACGGTAATCAGTCCGATGACGATCACATGGTTGAGCAAGTCGGTCTTGACCTCAAGCTGGCTGATCGCCACCGAGATCGCGATGATGATGACCAGCCCCTGGGCAATGCGCCCGACGCCCGCTGCGTATTCCAGGCCGATGCCTTCGGCAGCGCCGCGCACCAGGCCGTTGACCAGCTGCGCCAGCAGTACACCGGCCAGCAATACCAGCGCCGCACCAAACACTTTGGGCAGGTAGAGGGCAAGCATGTCGAGGGTGGCGGAAACCCGCTCCAGGCCCAGCGATTCGGCGGCGGAAACCAGGAAGATCAGCAGGATGAACCAGTAGACGATCTTGCCGATCAAGGTCGAGATCGGCACCTGGATACCGACCCGGCCGAGCATCTTGGTCAGCCCGGTCCCGCTCATCAGGCGGTCGAGACCGAACTTGGCGAGCAGCTTGGACAGCAGTGTGTCGAGCAGCTTGGCCACCACGAAACCGAGCAGCACCACGACCAGCGCGCCGAACAGGTTGGGGATGAAGTTCGCCACCTTGGTCCAAAGGGCAGTCATGGCGGTGACCAGGCTCTGGGTCCAGAGATCGAGTTCCATATTCAATCGGCCTTATCAGCTTTCTGTCTGCCAGCGGCAGGGGTACGGCGCACCGGCGCGACATGCGCCGAGCCATTGTTGACAGCGATCAGCAGCGCCTGGCTCCAGCGGCCCAGCAGGCTGAACAGATCGCCCGCGCCAACCTGACGGTTGGCGGTTTTGAGCACGCGACCCAGGCAGGCATCGTCATCTCGGTCATGGCCGGACGGCGACGCCTTGAGCAGGTCGCGCAAGGATTCTTCAAACGGATCGTGCATGGGCACCTCGCGTGATGTCAGTCAAAGACGAGAGCTCTGGCCAACGGGTCACACAGCGATGTGGGACGAATGTTTCAAAATACATACGTGATCGTCGCTCAGACCCAGCGCAACTTGCGCAACAACCACCATTGCCCTGCGGCCAGACCCAGCACCACCAGGCAGGCGAACAGGAAGCCGTAGGGATTCTCGGCCCCCGGAATACCACCGACATTGATGCCGAGCAGGCCGGTGATGAAGCTCATCGGCAGGAAGATGCAGGTGATGATGCCGAAGCGGTACATGGTCCGGTTCATCCGCTCGCTGCGCCGCCGGTCCTCGCCTTCCAGCACCAGCGCAGCGCGCTCTCGGGCCAGTTCCAGCTCCTCGAGATAACGGATCAGGCTGTTGTTCAGCTCGTTCCAGTAATCGGCATCGGCGTCGGCGAACCAACTCCACTTGTTGCGCGAAAGCTGAGCATAGATGTCACGCTGCGGCGCCAGGAAGCGACGCAGGCCGGCGGCACGACGACGAATCTGCTGCAGGTTGCCCTGGGCCGGGCTATACCGTTCGTCGGATTCTACCTTTTCTTCCTCGAGATCGACCGCTTCGGACAGGTCGCTGACCAGTGCCTGGACCTTTTCGGTCAACAGTTCACCCATCAGCAGCAGCAATTCGGAGGCCGATTTCGGCCCCCTGCCCTCATCCAGTTGCTGCAAGACTTCGTCGCTCGCGCGCAAAGGCCGCAGCCGCAACGAAATGACGCGCTGCGCTTCGGCGAAGATGCGCACCGAGACCATGTCTTCCGGCTCTGCGCCAGGGTTGAGGTTGACCCCGCGCAGAAACAGCAGCAACTGCTCGTTGGCCAACGGCAGCAGGCGTGGGCGAGTGTTCTCCTCGAGCAGCAGGTCGCAGGCGAACTCGCTCAGGCCGCTGTCGTGCAGCAGCCAGGTGCGGGTTTGCGGATGACTGCGGTCCCAGTGCAACCACAGGCTCTCTTGCGCCTGCAATTGCAGGTTGTCCAACTCGGTACGGGCAATGGCGCGCGCGCCTCCCTTGCCGTCGAGCACCAGGGCATGGACCAGCCCCCACTGCGCGTTGTCTTCCTCGAACATCAATGCTCCATCAGCGCGCGCGGCGCATCACTCCGGCATTTTCAGGGGGCTTGGCGAGACGATCACGCCATTGTTGTCGGCGTAGATGTATTCGCCGGGGCGAAAAGTGACGCCGGCAAAGCTGACCACGACGTCGAGGTCGCCAATGCCGCGCTTGTCGGTCTTCATCGGATGGCTGGCCAGGGCCTGCACGCCGACATCGGTCTGCACCAGCACATCCACGTCACGCACACAGCCGTAGATCACCAGGCCTTCCCAGCCATTCTTCGCCGCTTTTTCCGCGAGCATGTCGCCCAGCAGCGCCCGGCGCAGCGATCCGCCGCCATCGACCACCAGGACCTTGCCCTTGCCGTCGAGCTCGACCTGCTCCTTGACCAGGGAGTTGTCCTCGAAGCACTTGATGGTGACGATCTGGCCGCCGAAGGAATCGCGGCCGCCGAAATTGCTGAACATCGGCTCCAGCACCTGGACCAGGTCCGGGTAAGCGTCGCACAGGTCGGGCGTTACGTAATGCTGCATGGGAAGCTCCTGTCAGTCACAACGAAAGCGGATATCGGGCAAGGCTACACCCTGAAGGCCGTTGCAGTCATCCGGGACCAGGCAGTCAGTTCGGCGCTACGACTTGCCCGCGAATGACCTGCTTACTCAATTGTGGCGGGCGGCGCCTGAACGTCGCTCAGCCAGCGCGCCACCAGCGGCCACACCTGCGTCTGCGCCGCCTTGCTCACCAGCATGTCGACATGCCCGAAGGCTTCGAAGCCCTCTTCACGGCCCAGGCGCAGGAACTGCTTGCGCTCATCCCCCCACTGCTCGAACAGTTTGCGACAGGCCCACACCGGATCCTGGAAATCCGCCGCACCCGCGACTGCCAGCAGCGGTACATCCATCTGCGCCAACCCCGCCCACCAGTCTCGGTCCTTGACCCCGAAACGGCCGAACAGGCCATGCCAACGCAAGCTTTCCAGGGCCAGCCCGATCGGCTCGTCCTCCGGCCCACGTTTCAACCTGGGGCCGGAGAGCTGGGCAAAACGCTTGACCAGCAAGCGCGCACCCCACGCCACTGGCGGCACTTTCAACGGCCAGTAGACCCGGCTGACCTGGGTGCCAAACAACGCCACGCTGGCCACGCAAGCGCTGTCCAGGTAGCCACCACCCAGTGCAGCCGCCAAGGTGGTGCCGCCCAGCGAATGGCCAATCCAGTGCGGCGCCTGGCCGGACATTTCCTGGACGAAGGCGCCGATCACCGGCAGGTCGAAACGCGCGTAGTCGGCCACGGTGTTCTGCCGCCACTGGCGGTTGCGCGGCGACAGGCCATGCCCGCGCATTTCCGGAATCCACACGTCGAAACCGGCACGTGCGAGGAAAGCACCCAGGCCAATGCCCTTGGGCGAGTACCAGAAACGACGATTGGAGAAACTGCCGTGCAGGAGAATCACCGGCACCCCGGGGGTGGAGTGCTGATCGGCAAGCCCGAGACGGGTCAGGGCCAGTTCGACACTGGCGTCGGGGCTGTTGCCCGCCTTGATCCGGTAAACGTCTTCACAGAGGTCGCCGCGGCGTTCGGCACTGAGCAGGGCCACGGGAAAAAGGGTGCTGCTGCTTTGCATGGATTCACAGAATGAAAAGAGGAAACAGGATGGGGAACTGCCACGCTGAACCTGGGCTGCAGCGCATTCGCGGGCAAACCCGCTGCCACTGGGGTCGGTGGCAGCGGGTTTGCCCGCGAAAAGGCCGAAACGCGAAGCGCGTCAGGACGCGCCCCGCGCCGGTTACATCAAGCGGCGCCCTGACCTTCGGCCAGGAAGAACCAGGTCTCGAGTACCGAGTCCGGGTTCAGCGAGACGCTCTCGATGCCCTGCTCCATCAGCCACTTGGCGAGGTCAGGGTGGTCCGATGGGCCCTGGCCGCAGATGCCGATGTACTTGCCGGCCTTGTTGCACGCGGCGATGGCATTGGCCAGCAGCTTCTTGACCGCAGGATTTCGCTCGTCGAACAGGTGGGCGATGATCCCCGAGTCGCGGTCCAGACCCAGGGTAAGCTGGGTCAGGTCGTTGGAGCCGATCGAGAAGCCGTCGAAGTATTCGAGGAATTCTTCCGCCAGGATGGCGTTGGACGGCAGTTCGCACATCATGATCACGCGCAGGCCATTGTCGCCACGGGCCAGGCCATTCTCGGCGAGCAGGTCGACGACTTGGCTGGCTTCACCCAGGGTGCGCACGAACGGCACCATGATCTCGACGTTGGTCAGGCCCATCTCGTTGCGCACGCGCTTGAGGGCGCGGCACTCGAGTTCGAAGCAGTCACGGAACGACTCGCTGATATAGCGCGAGGCACCGCGGAAGCCCAGCATCGGGTTTTCTTCTTCCGGCTCGTAGAGCTTGCCGCCGATCAGGTTGGCGTACTCGTTGGACTTGAAGTCCGACAGGCGCACGATCACCTTTTTCGGGTAGAAGGCGGCGGCCAGGGTGCTGATGCCCTCGACCAGCTTCTCGACATAGAAGCCCACCGGGTCGCTGTAGCCAGCGATGCGCTTGTCGACGCTCTCTTTCAGCTCAGGCGGCAGGCCGGCGTAGTTCAGCAGTGCCTTGGGGTGCACGCCGATCATGCGGTTGATGATGAACTCCAGGCGCGCCAGGCCTACGCCCGCATTGGGCAGTTGGGCGAAATCGAAGGCGCGGTCGGGGTTGCCGACGTTCATCATGATCTTGAACGGCAGCTCCGGCATCGCATCCACCGAGTTCTGCTTGACGTCGAAGCCCAGCTCGCCCTCGAAGATGAAGCCGGTGTCGCCTTCGGCGCAGGATACGGTCACGCCCTGGCCATCTTTCAACACCTGGGTGGCGTTGCCGCAACCGACCACGGCCGGGATACCCAGCTCACGGGCGATGATCGCGGCGTGGCAGGTGCGGCCACCGCGGTTGGTGACGATGGCGCTGGCGCGCTTCATGACCGGTTCCCAGTCCGGGTCGGTCATGTCGGAAACCAGTACGTCGCCTGGCTGCACCTTGTCCATTTCGGACACATCGTGGATCACGCGGACCTTGCCAGCGCCTATACGCTGGCCAATGGCGCGACCTTCGACCAATACCGTGCCCTTCTCTTTAAGCAGGTAGCGCTCCATGACATTGGCGCTGGCGCGGCTCTTCACGGTCTCGGGGCGAGCCTGCACGATGTACAGCTTGCCGTCGTCACCGTCCTTGGCCCATTCGATGTCCATCGGGCGCTGGTAGTGCTGCTCGATGATCATCGCCTGCTTGGCGAGTTCGTTGACCTCGGCGTCGCTCAGGCAGAAGCGCGCACGCTCGGCACGGTCGACCTCGACAGTCTTGACCGAACGACCGGCCTTGGCTTCGTCGCCGTAGACCATCTTGATCGCCTTGCTGCCCAGGTTGCGGCGCAGGATGGCCGGGCGGCCTGCCTGCAGGGTGTTCTTGTGCACGTAGAATTCGTCAGGGTTGACCGCACCCTGCACGACGGTTTCACCCAGGCCGTAGGCGCCGGTGATGAACACCACATCGCGGAAGCCCGACTCGGTGTCGAGGGTGAACATGACGCCAGCGGTGCCGGTTTCCGAACGCACCATGCGCTGCACGCCGGCCGACAGGGCGACCAGCTTGTGGTCGAAGCCCTGGTGCACGCGGTAGGAAATGGCGCGGTCGTTGAACAGCGAGGCGAACACTTCCTTGGCCGCGCGGATCACGTTGTCGACGCCACGGATATTGAGGAAGGTTTCCTGCTGGCCGGCGAACGAAGCATCCGGCAAGTCTTCGGCGGTCGCCGAAGAGCGCACGGCCACGGCCATGTTGTCGTTGCCGGCAGCCATTTCGGCGAAGGCGGTGCGGATTTCGGCGTCCAGACGTGCCGGGAAATCGGCCTCCATCACCCACTGGCGAATCTGCGCGCCGGTCTTGGCCAAGGCGTTGACATCGTCGACATCCAGCGCGTCGAGCGCGGCATGGATGCGGTCGTTCAGGCCACTTTGTTCGAGAAAGTCGCGATACGCCTGAGCCGTAGTGGCAAAGCCGCCCGGCACCGATACGCCGGCACCGGCAAGATTACTGATCATCTCGCCCAGGGATGCGTTCTTGCCCCCCACATGCTCCACATCATGGACGCCGAGCTTATCGAGGGAAACTACGTACTCTACCAAGGTGATCTCTCCACTAACTGTATTGGAAAAGCTCAAGGGCGCCCGCCTGTCGACTCTGCGGCTGGGCCGGGACGCTTGTGGCCTGGACCTGGAAAATAAGTGAGAATGCCGAACGACCGCGTTCGGCAAACCGAACCTATCATATCCAGAAACATTCGGCAGCTTAAGGCCTCAGGTGCAAATGAAACGATCCGCGTTCTTCATCTCCGACGGTACCGGCATCACGGCCGAAACACTGGGCCAAAGCCTGCTGGCGCAGTTCGAAAGCATTCCCTTCGCCAAATTCACCCGCCCCTACATCGATACGCTCGACAAGGCGCGCGCCATGGTCCAGCAGATCAATGCCGCGGCCGAGCGCGACGGTGTGCGCCCCATTATCTTCGATACCATCGTCAACCAGGACATCCGCGAGGTCATGGCTACGTCCAATGGCTTCATGATCGACATCTTTTCGACGTTTTTATCCCCGCTCGAGCAGGAATTGACCGCCCATTCGTCGTATTCCGTGGGCAAATCCCACTCGATCGGTGGCAATTCCAACTACATGGAGCGCATCGAGGCGGTCAACTTCGCCCTGGACAACGACGATGGTGCGCGCACCCATTACTACGACAAGGCCGACCTGATCCTGGTGGGTGTGTCGCGCTGCGGCAAGACACCAACCTGCCTGTACATGGCCATGCAGTTCGGCATCCGCGCCGCCAACTACCCGCTGACCGAAGACGACATGGAGCGCCTGCAGTTGCCAGCGGTGCTGAAAAAGCACCACAACAAGCTGTTCGGCCTGACCATCGACCCCGACCGCCTGACCGCCATTCGCCACGAACGCAAACCCAACAGCCGCTATTCGAGCTTTGCCCAGTGCGAATTCGAAGTGCGCGAGGTGGAGAACCTGTTCCGCCGGGAGAACATTCCCAACATCAACTCCACGCATTTTTCGGTGGAAGAGATTTCGGCGAAGATTCTCGTGGAGAAAGGCGTGGAGCGGCGGTTCAAGTAAGGTCCGCGGAAGCCTTTTAGCGGGCAAGTCGCAGCGGCGAGCCACAGCCCACAGGGCCGCTAGAGACGAACAAAAAAGCCCCGGCATTGCTGCCGGGGCTTTTTCATTTCAGGGCCAAGGTCAGGATGGAATCACCACCGACTGCCCACTCAACGCCAGGTCGACCAGCTCGCGGTTGGCCACCGCGTACATCGCATAGTCGGTGCCTGTGGCGTTGCGCAGGTCGTCGAGCATGGCGCGCCAGCGCTCGACCATCACCCGGTGCTGCTCGGCCCACAGGGCCACGCGGGCGTCCATGTCGTCCGGTGCATCGGCCATCTGCAACACGGAAATGGTGATCGCGCGCTGCTGCAGGTCGATGTCGTCGCGGAACGCTTCGCGGGCCAGCGCCTGCCAGTTGTTCTCCACCGGCAGGTTGCTGATTTCCTGCAGGTACCAGGTCAGGTCGAGCGCGCTGCCCACGGCGAAGAACGCCTTGGCCACCTGCGCCGGATCGTGACCGGTGACATCCGAAGCTTCGATGATCGGCAGCAGGGTGTACAGGTGAGTAGTGCCTGCCACCATACGCGCCAGCAACTCCGGCACCCCGGCTTCGACGAAGCCCTGGTAGCGCGCCTGCCAGCGTTCGCGGGTCGGCCCTTCCAGCAGTTCGTCGAGCTTGAGCCCCAGTTGCGCGATCTTCGGCCCGAAATGGGCAGCGTCACGACCGGCATCCTGCTCGTTGCGACGGCTGCGCAGGAACCAGCGGGTGGCACGACGTCCCAGGCGCATCAGCTCGTCCATCAGGGTCAGCTGGATCTCGGCGGGCACCTGGTAGTCCAGCGCCTCGATCTGGCGGAACCAGTGCGGCAGGTGGAAGATGTCGCGCACGATCACGTAGGCACCGGCAACGTTGGCCGGGCTCATGCCGGTGGACTCCTTCAGACGCTGCACGAAGGTGATGCCCATGTTGTTGACCAGGTCGTTGGCGATCTGGTTGCTGACGATCTCGCGCTTGAGGCGGTGACGGCGCATGGCTTCGGCGAACTTGCTGACCAGTGACGGCGGGAACGCCGTCTCCATGTCACGGGTCAGGTAGTCGTCGTCCGGCACCAGCGACTTGAGCAGTTGCTCCTTGAGATCGATCTTGCTGTACGAGATCAGCACCGACAGCTCGGCACGGGTCAGGCCCTGGCCGGCCGCCAGGCGTTCGGCCAGTTGCTCTTCGGTCGGCAGGAACTCGATGGCGCGGTCCAGCTTGCCCCGCGACTCGAGGTCGGCCATCAGGCGCTTGTACTCGGCGATCCGCTCGCGGGCGCGGCGGGCCGCAAGCGACAGGGCCTGGGTCTGCTTGTAGTTGTTGCCGAGCACCAGCGAGGAAACTTCCTCGGTCATGCTGCCCAACAGCTGGTTGCGCTGCTTCTCGGTCATGTCACCAGCCTGCACCACTTCGTTGAGCAGGATCTTGATGTTGACCTCGTGGTCGGAGCAGTCCACGCCACCGGCGTTGTCGATGAAGTCGGTGTTGGTGGCGCCGCCATGCAGGCCGAACTCGACGCGACCGAGCTGGGTCATGCCCAGGTTGCCGCCCTCGCCCACCACCTTGCAGCGCAGCTCGTTGCCGTTGACGCGCAGGGCGTCGTTGGCCTTGTCGCCGACATCGGCGTGGCTTTCGCTGCTGGCCTTGACGTAGGTGCCGATACCGCCATTCCACAGCAGGTCGACCGGCGCCTGCAGCAGTGCGTGCAGCAGTTCGGTCGGGGTCAGGCGGTCGGCTTCGATGGCGAAGCGTTCCTTCATCTGCGGGCTGATGGCGATGCTCTTGGCGCTACGCGGGAAGATCCCGCCGCCTTCGGACATGATCGCGCTGTTGTAGTCGGTCCAGGCCGAACGCGGCAGCTCGAACAGGCGCTTGCGCTCGGCGAAGCTGGTGGCCGGGTCCGGATTCGGGTCGACGAAGATGTGCAGGTGGTTGAATGCAGCTACCAGTTGCAGCTTGTCGGACATCAGCAGGCCGTTGCCGAACACGTCGCCGGCCATGTCGCCGATGCCGACCACGGTGATCGGGTCTTCCTGCACGTTGATGCCGCGCTCACGGAAGTGGCGCTGCACGCCCACCCAGGCGCCACGGGCAGTGATGCCCATGCCTTTGTGGTCGTAGCCAGCCGAACCACCGGAGGCGAAGGCATCGCCGAGCCAGAAGCCGTAGTCGTTGGCGATGCCGTTGGCGATGTCGGAGAAAGTCGCGGTGCCTTTGTCTGCGGCTACTACCAGGTAGGGGTCGTCGTCGTCATGACGCACCACGTTGGCCGGCGGCACCACGCCACCGTCCTTGAGGTTGTCGGTGATGTCGAGCAGGCCACTGATGAAGATGCGGTAGCAGGCGATACCCTCGGCGGCGATCTCGTCGCGGCCGCCACCCAGTGGCAGGCGACGCGGCAGGAAGCCACCCTTGGCGCCGACCGGTACGATCACCGAGTTTTTCACCTGCTGCGCCTTGACCAGGCCCAGCACTTCGGTGCGGTAGTCTTCCTCGCGGTCCGACCAGCGCAGGCCGCCGCGGGCGACGTTGCCAAAGCGCAGGTGCACACCCTCGACCCGTGGCGAATAGACGAAGATCTCGAATTTCGGCACCGGCTTGGGCAGCTCGGGGATCAGGCGCGGGTTGAACTTGAAGCTGAAGTACGACTTGCTCTGGCCAGCGGCGTCGGGCTGGTAGAAGTTGGTGCGCAGGGTGGCCTTGATCAGATCCAGGTAGCGACGCAGGATGCGGTCCTCGTTGAGCACCTGGACGTCGTCCAGGGCGGTGAGGATCGCCTGCTCCAGGCGCTGCTGCTTGTCGTCCAAGTCATCCTGGCCGAGCTTGCGCGCGAGGTAGAAGCGGGTCTTGAACAACCGGGTCAGTTCGCGGGCGATGTCGGTGTGGTTGTTCAGGGTGCTGGCGATGTAGCCCAGATCGAAGCCCAGGCGGATCTGCTTCATGTAGCGGGCGTAGGCGCGCAACAGCGCCACATCGCGCCATGGCAGGCCGGCGGTGAGCACCAGGCGGTTGAAGGCGTCGTTCTCGGCGTCGCCCTTGACGATGTGGATGAAGGCATCCTGCAGGGTGTCGTTGAGCTGCTGCAGGTCCAGGTTCAGGCCTTCGCTGTAGGTGAAGGCGAAGTCATGGATCCAGAACTCGCGACCGTTGGCGTGGCGCAGGCGGTATGGGAATTCACCCAGCACGCGCAGGCCGAGGTTCTCCAGGATCGGCAGCACGTCGGACAGCGCCAGCGGCGTGTCGGCGTGGTACAGCTTGCAGTGCAGCTGGCGCTCGCCCAGTTGGGTGAGTGGCTGGTAGAAGCTCATGGCCAGCGGCTTGGCTTCGGACAACGCCAGCACATGCTGCATGTCCACCACCGCCGAATGCGCGGCGAAGCGCTCGCGGTAACCCGCCGGGAAGCCCTTGGGGAAGTCGGCGAGGATGTTGGTGCCCTGGGCTTCGCCGAAGTTCTCCACCACCAGCGCGGAGAAGTCGTCCTGCCACGAGCGGCAGGCCTGGATCACTTCGTTTTCCAGCTGCTGCGGGTCGATGTCGATGCGGTTCTTCGGGTCGACCCGCAGGATCAACTGCACACGCGCCAGCACCGACTCGGAGAAGAAGGTCCAGAACTCGCAATCGGTAGCCTTCAGGCGCTCCATCAAGACCTGCTGGATCTTCTGGCGCACTTCGGTGGAGTAGATTTCACGCGGCACGTAGGCCAGGCAGTAGCAGAAGCGGCCGTACGGGTCCTTGCGCAGGAACACGCGGATCTTGTTACGTTCCTGGATCTGCACGATCGACATGACGGTGTTGAACAGCTCGTCGATCGGGGTCTGGAACAGGTCGTCGCGCGGCAGCACTTCGAGCACCTGCGTGAGTTCCTTGCCCAGGTGCGCCTTGGGATCGAAGTGCGAGCGGCGCTCGATCTCGGCGACTTTCCCGCGGATGTACGGGATGGTGTACACGCTTTCGCCGTACACCGTCGAGGTGTACAGGCCCATGAAGCGGCATTCCTTGATGACCTTGCCATCGGCATCGATCTGGCGGATCGACACGTAGTCCGGATAAGCCGGACGGTGCACGCGGCTCGGTTGCGAAGCCTTGGCGAACGACAGCAGGCGCGGCTCGCGCAGGTAGCTGACGGCGTAGTCCTCGATGCGCAGGTCTTCATTGCTCAGGCCGCTGCGCAGCACGCGCGGCAGGCCGAGGAAGGACGATTCGTCGTAGACCAGGCTGCCGCCGGCAGCGTCGGACTCGACCACGAACTCTTCATAGCCGAGGAAGGTGAAGTGGTTGTCCAGCAGCCAGGTGAGGAAGCTCTGCACCTCGGCCTTGTCGTTCTGCGCCGGGCCGAAGGCGTTTTCGCCCACCAGCGCCAGCAGGTCGCGGACCTTGGCCTTCATCGGGTCGAAGTCGGCAACGACGACGCGCACATCGGCCAGCACCAGCTCCAGCTCGCGGGTCAGGCTGGTCAGCTCGGCGGCATTGGCGCAGCGGTCGATCTCCAGGTACATCAGCGACTCGTGGCTGACGCCTTCACCCTGGGTGCCCTTGGGCAGCAATTCGAGCAACTCGCCCTTAGGCCCGCGGCGGGCGCTGAGCACGGTGGTCTGCAGAGTGTGGATGCTGTAGCCGCGGCGGTTGAGTTCGGTGCGTACCGAGTCGACCAGGAACGGCAGGTCATGGTGCAGGACTTCGACCACGGTGTGCGTGGATTGCCAGCCATGGCGTTCGTAGTCAGGGTTGTAGACCCGCACTTGCGCAGTGTTCGGGTCGAAGCGCTCGATGGTGCGCCAGGCAGAGAGGGTGCAGCCGGCCAGGTCGGACAGCCGACGCTGGGTGAGTTCGTCCAGAGAGATGATGCCGAAGAACTGTTCGGCGAACAGCGCCACTTGTGGCAGGGACTGCTCGCTGATGTGCTGCGCCAGGGCCGCCTGCAGTTGATGCTGGAAGTCGGCTTTGCTGGCTGCGGTGAAAAACGCCATCTGTGGTACTCCGCTTGGGCTTTGTTATAGGTGAAGCGTCGTGTACGTGCGCCATGTACGGATCAACGATAGCCAACCCGTAGCAGGAAGACGGTAAAACCAAGGCGTAGGACGCTTCCTTCGCGTCCATGTTCCAGGGATGGGCAGCTGCAAAGACGACTGCCGGTGGCTGTGTCTTTACGGTTGTCCATCAACTGGGCAGCTTAACGACTGAGCGGTCATCCCGGCTTGCAGCGCTGCGACATATTCGGTCAAAGGGCGGTAACATTGCGTTTATGCGCAAGGCCCAGACTGGCACAATCGCATTTCATTTCCTTGAACCGAGCTGCCCATGCAACTGAAAACCGCCCTGCTCTTCGCCACCCCCTGCGATGACGAGGAAGACAACATGGCGACCCTGTGCTGCCACAGCGACAAGGGCCAGATGTTCCTGCTCACCCGCTATCCGGACGAAGACACCGTCGATCTCACGCTGGACGACGAACCGTCGACGCTGGACGGGCTGAAAGTGACCTTGAGTGCCGAGCGCCTGCTGATCGAGGTTTCACCGGGGGATCGGGATGCACTCAGGGGTGATGAATCGCTGGAGATCCTGCTTACGTCGGCCGGAAGCGATCTGGAGGAAGTGGCGCTGACGCTGCGCAATATTCTCGAGGGAACGGGGACGTTCGTTTCCGAGATCTGAGACGGCGCCCCGTTGCGGGTTAGCCCGCACAGGGGCAAGGAAGCGTCGACAGCGCACACAACAAAGGCGACCCAAGGGTCGCCTTTGTGTACTTGCCGATCAGCGCATGGATCGACAGCGCTTACTTGCTTTCCTTCGCGAGGGTGCCCAGCGATGCATCCTTGACCAGGTAGCGGCCTTCAAGGTCGCTCAGCACCTTGAGACTGTTGCGCGCCATGACCACGCCGACTTCGACTTCCTGCTTGAGGTAGATGACCTCACCCGCCTTCGCGTTCACGGTCATCTCGGCCCAGTTCTCGGCCTTGGAGCTGATCACGTGGGTACCCGGGGTCACGTAGAAGTAGATGTATTGATTGCCACGGTTGTAGCCGATTTCCGACTCGGCTTCCTTGTTATCGAGGAAGACGTTGAAACGCACCATCATCCCGGCGTTGCTCGGGCGAACCACGTAGACCAAGGCCTTGTCGGCTACTGCAGCCTTGGGCAGCGAGTAGTTGGCGACCTCCGCCTGCATCTTGTCCGCCGAGGGGGTGGAGGCGCAGCCGTAAAGCAGCGCAATGGAGAGTACGGCGGTGGCTTTGAGGAGGGTTTTGATCACAAAGGCTTCCTTGCTTACGAAAGGGTGGTAGGGGCGGAATAGCGGCGGCGATATTAATTCGCCATCATCTTGGCGTCAACCTGCTGCCGTGGTGGCTGACCCGCTACACTTTACAAACGCTAATTGTTAATGTGCGTTTTTTCTCTACTACCAAGTGCTTCCATGTAAGCAGCCTTCAACGCAAGACTTACCACATGCAATGCTTCAGCCTTCAGATAAGCTAAATCCTGAGCAACCATCGCCTGGCCTGAGCCTTTTAATTTCACACGAGACTCTCCAACATATTTGGCACCCTCGACATAGACCGAGACACTGGCTTCGCACGCATAATAATCCGGACTATTCCAAGTCTTGACAAAAATGCGATTGATCTCAACGCGAGTTTTTATGTTCGCATCATCATCAGAGCCGATAGCTCGCTTGGTAAAATTGATCCAGTCAGTGACTGGAACATTGGCAAAACCTTCATACAAACCCCCATTGTAGTTGGCAGCATGCCACACTACCTTGCTGTTCTCAGAACACTGAGAGCAGCGCTCGACGCTGGAAACTCCGATTATCGATGAATTAATTTTTTTGTTTTTTATTGCAACCAACTCAGAATCGGCCGTATAAGGGGAAAAATGCAGTTGATTTGTGACGCAGCCACTCAAAAGAAAAAAAACCAGAAATATATTAACTCTCACCAACAACACTCCTCTCAGTCACTCAAAAAAAATCACCGCCCAACAACCCCATATACGTCGCGCACTCCAAACCACCACCTCTCGTTCGGGCACTATTTCGACATTTACTCCCCACCACCCCATTTGAAATATGAAGCAAGACATATCCCAAACCAGACAGGTACCGCATAGGCCAGAAAGCCAGGAAACACACCGGAAATATCAGACCAGCCAAAAAACCACGTGTCGTATTTGAAATATAAGGCTATAGCCCCTAAACAATTTGATCCGACCCCTCCAAAGAAAAACAAAATGATCAAATAAATTAAAAGTAGCACATAAGCTTGAAACCTCGACTTGGGCTTCATTACTTGTTATCTCCTATTGACCCTATCTTGCCACCCGTAGCTTCGGAAGTCTGAGGCCCCATACGAGTTAGGTCATTGCTGAATTCTTGGCCGATGTTGCCAAGGAAACTCTACATTAACCGAGACACGATGACTCTCCCCATTCGCCTACAGAGAGCTTTCGGCAGATTTTGCTAAAGCGCGCATGAGACATACCTCTAACTTTTTTACTCTTTATCTCCGGGAGCCTTACGTTCTTTATATGCCTTTAGCCGAGACAGCGCCCATATCCCTACCGTAGCAAACACTGTGTAGATTAAAGCCCCAGGAATTAGCCGCAGAATCTCAGAGCATTCAAGCACCCAACGGCCCATCTTAAAGAAATTTATTGTCGCCCCTAAAATCACCCCACTAACACTAACCAGCATAAACATTAAAAAACAATAGAAAAACAGCAACAGAAAAGCTTGCAAACTTGACTTCGGCCTAATCATTCACCAACTCCTAAAGGCTCCACTTTCCCTCCAGTGACGTCGAAGCAACAGATCCAGACAAATCATTTCCCACATCAACTGAGGTCCCGAAATATAGCTACCTAGACGCTACCTGCCCAGTTCTGAAACCCACTACCCCGACCAGAACCGAGCCCAGAAGTGAATACGTTGGATCCTCGCTCTTGATCAAGCCTCCAAGCAAGACCCGCCCGCGCCAATTCGATTGAACTATCCAGATCACAAAATTTCATAATCAGCCGTCATAAAAATCAACGCCCGCGACCACCCCTCATATATGACAAAACACAAATGCCAACCCCAACCGGAACTGCATATGCAATCGCACCGGGAAGCACGCCAGGAACATCAGACCAACCAAAACTCCACACGCCAAAATTGTAAAAATTAATTGAAGAACCTAAAAATCTTGAAGCAACACCCACTAAAAAAAACGCGACTATTAGATATACAAATAGCAAAAGGAACGCTTGCAGCCTTGACCGAAGCTTAATCACTTCCCACCTCCTAACGACCCTATCTCAAAACTTACATTTTCAGACACGCAGGCACCGACGATTCTCTCAGCCACGGCTCTTCATACTTGGGCGACGAAAATCCTTTTCCAGTAAGGTCTCGACACCGCCTGTGGCTTTAGCTTCTCTGTAACGATAGAAGGTGTCTCGCCACACAAATCAACAAGAACCATTCAAACCGCAAGCAGAGATAAATTCACGTATCGGCATATCAAGAAAGCTACTCTCCCCAACAAAAAGAACATCTTGCAAGGTGACGAACCCTTTTTCAAAATCCAAATAAACGTCAAAGCAATTAAACTCAAACTCCCTGAACAGAACGTTCCCTGAGCAAAACCGCTCATTAAAGGCATCGTTCAAAATAGAACAAACGCTACCATTCAACTCTTGGGCGACAAATCGCTCCAATAGTATGCCACCACTATCCATAACCATTCCTACTAGTGCCGGAATGCAGTCTGAGCCACACCGTCCCGAACATTTATTTTGATTGGCGACTGGCCCAATAGTACTCCGAGGCATGGAACACCATGTCCGCTCGCGCAGCGATTCAACTCTGTAAAAATCAATGACACTGACCTCAGTGATCTGTTTAGTTCATTTTCTCCTCAAAGCTGTTTGGTGTTCACAACCAAATACCCCGTGTCAGCACCTCGAGTGTTCTCACACATCAGGGATCTCGATATCAGGGATTTTGATGTGAAATGACTTCGCAAAAATATTCCAAGACATCCAGCCAGGCCTCGGCTCAACCTCCAGGTAGGTCTGCTCGTCGACGCTACGGTCCTGGGTCCAGGCCAGGTTTTCAACCAGTCCCATTTGGCTGTGCTGAGCATCTGCCCACGCGAGCTTTTCCTGGCTGCTACCTGCCTAGGGATGGCCATAACCCAAGGTCTGCTCACCACTGAGCAAACTGGCGACACTTGCCTGGACGGTTGCCAGGCTATGGCTGATACCCAAGCCATTTGGGGCATCCAGTTTCCTGACAGCATCCAGTCTCTCAAAGGCATAAGCCTAAAGGTATGCCGCGAGCCCGACCTTCTCATCCTGGCTAAGCAATGAGGGATCGCGCTTGTAGAGTTGCAACAGCTTGTCGCTACGCTGATCCGCGCCTTCGAGGTTGACCAGATCACGCGCGGCGTCCATTCCGCCGTCTTTGGTCGGGAGGGCCTGCTGGAGCGTCGGCGCGGCCACCGACGTCATTGCCGGGTGGCTGGTGTCGCGCGCAACGATGGTCTCGGTGTAGGGCTGGGCAAGCGTGATCGGCGTGCTAGGCCCAGGCTGTGCAGTGGACCAGTGCAACCCGTCAGCGGCCCCTCCTACCGGGCTCGACGTGCCTTGGCGGGCGGCCACTTCGCCGCTGCGGCTGGGCAGTTTACCCGGCCTTTGGGCCTGATCGATGGCGGCCACGCGCACGCGCGACACCCGAAGCAACCGATGGAACTCTGCGGGCGAAACCGATCTTTGAATTTATTAAGCCCAATTGAATCAACGGCAATAACTTTCATCTCACTTTTTCGGCACGACACATTCGAAGTCTTTAGCTTTCCAAACCCTTGAATTACATCGCCACGCTCTATTCTTGCGTCTATAAGCGAACTGATTCGACCAAATACACAATTGGCATCTTAGATAAATTTAGAACCTTCAATCATAAATTCCGCCTCTCTAAAACCCAGACAAACCTAACACAACCACAAATTAAAAATCAGTCGCAGCGCTTTTTTTTAACCTCTGCCACCTTTGACTCCACCCATATCCCTAAAGCGACTGGAACCCCACAAGACAAGCCAACAAGAATAGACTTATGAATCTCCTTCCAACCAAACGCCCAATAATCAAATTTATAATAGCCAATAATCGACCCTACAAGGTGCCCCAACACCCCAACTCCAAGAAAAAACAACACAGAATACACCAACAACACAACCATCAACAAAAATCCAACTCTTTCCAGCTTCACTTTTTCTCTCACAGGATCGATATAGGGAGGCATGCTTCACTCAAGCTTGGACCCTTTTTGGCTCAAGCAATCCGTGCTCGAGAATCATTTCGACATTTACTTTCCATCACCCCACTTAAAACATGAAGCAAAACATATCCCAAACCACACAGGTACGACATAAGTTAAGAATCCAGGAAATAATCCGGAAATATCAGGCCAACCAAAATTTTACGCACCATACTCATAATAGATAATTATGCCCCCTAAAAATTTCGCCATAACACCTGTAAAGAAAAACAAATCACCTAAATATATAAAAAGTAGTACATAAGATGAAACCTATATGTGGGCTTGAGCACTTACCATCTCCCACTGCCCAAGCTTACCGCCTACGACCTCGGACGCCTGATAAGCTCACGCGGCACGAGGGCTGGGGAAATTATTTTTAGCGGTATTTCTGAGACACTAAACTAGCTAGCACGCTATCATTCACCTTAGCGTTATAAACCTAAAGGGCCGAACGAATTACCAGTAAAATACCTAGTATTCACATCTACAGCTGGCTCTAAACCACCATAAAATTGCGAAAATTCAAACCTATTCGACAAGTCATCCGAGTAATCTCGCATGGCACGCATTACGCAATCAGCATTTAAAAAGGGCATCTCATTAAAAGACAACTCCACATCCACTCCTTCCGAATATTTAACAACCCTCAGAAGAACACATGGCAAACTTATCGTCGGCGACACCAGAAACTCATAGAGCCGACCTACCAGACATACATCTCCCTTATAGGCAATAACTTCATCAATCAAAGCCCTATTAATATCTCCACCACCCACATTAATAACACTTTCCGAAGAAACCAACCCCATAAGTGCCCGAGAGCTTGCTTCCAGGAACCCCAGCAGCCCTAACAAATCGCGTACAGCCACCTGCTGCAGCACCACTTCGTATGATTCAGCCATGGAATACTAGTCAATAAACCCTTTAAAAGTCCCATCCATATTCAGTCGAATACCGCGGCCATCAGGAAGGCGCTTCTCCATAAAATTAAGCCCTTTATCGGTAACTACTGCCTTGAACTCACCTGGAGCTTTGGTAATTTCACGCAAATGCTTCATTGCCTGATCGTTCCACGTGCTCATTGAGCCGGTTATCTTACCCCAAATATCTGGATTTCTACCGGCATGTTTAGATAATGCATGACCAATGATGGTACTGCCTTTGTAGGGAGCTTGCGCCGATACTAGGACCGTCTTGATCTCGCCAAAGCTGGCAGCCCCCTTAACCAAGTCCGGCCCAAACTTCGCCTCAAGTGCTGCCAGCGCTTCCTTCGAGATCTTCGGAGCTACCCGCTGAACCGCCGCGGCCTTACCTGACGGGGAAGGGAACAGTAGATCAATCGCAAAACCTACGTAGCGTTCCCAGTCCTCGGGTTCGAACAACGTCTCCCTCATGCTAGCAGGTGAGAACTCGGCGCCGAGGAATTTTGCGACCTTGGGATCAAGATCAGCAACCTTTGTCGCCTCGCCATCCGCGATCCTGCGCAAATCGCTCAGCACTACCTCTACATCAAGATCAAGATACTTCCCTTGGGCGCGAAGCTCCTTCAAGCCCCGCTCCAACCGCTCCTTGGCCTGGCGGTGAACCTGTTGATTATAGGCTGTCGCGTATTTGGCAATCTCAGCCCCTTTAGCGAAGTCACCGTCTATTGCCGCTACGGCGAGCAGCCCAGTGATCTGAGCTGCCATCAACTCTAGATTTTCATCGCCACCCACCATGCTCGAAAGCGCCTTGCTCAACGCTTCATTAGCACCCGCTGCGACGGCACCGCTTGCGAAATCACTTCCGGTCGCTTTCGCTACCAAGCCGCCTAACAATGCATGCGCCATTACCTTCTGAGGACTGCCGTCCGGGTATTTCCCGAGCGCCCAGTCTCCAATGAGGTTGAAACCGACGGCCATGCCAAAATTACCAGCTTGCGCGACGAGGTTGCCTTTCAGGTTCTCGCCAAAGCTGCCGCCTCTGACTACTGTTTCCGCACCTGCCAGTAGCACCCCTTGTGTGGTGGAATACAGGCCGAACTGCGTAATACCCGAAATACTTCCTAAATCGAACCCTTTGGTGATCTTGTTGATATTGTCAGTGGAGACACCAAAAGCCTTGTCAAGCTGAGGTGTAATGACATAAGCCGCTGCAGCGGCTATCGCATAGCTTTTAAGGTTGTCCTTGTTCAGTGCAAATTTGACGCCTTGGCCGATATCGCCGCCGTTGTTGATAGTGCCCACAGCAAGATTGCTGGCCAATGCTCCTGTCAGTGGTCCCAGATAGGCTGCAGCTACGATAGCGATCACCAACGATGGCGCGGCACCTAATCCAGACTGGCTGTACTTGAATGAGTCATGAATTTCCTTCACTTGCCGCCAATCGACATCGCCTCGCTTCTGAGCCTCCTTCAACCACGCCAACTGCGGATCAGCCGCCACCATGGCATCGATGCTCTGGCTGATGGTGGCCTGATCGATATGCTTGACGTCGACCTTCAAGCCATCAACCGCCTTGATCAGCACGTCACCGTTGGCCGTCAACTGGCTCTGACGCACGGTCTCGTCGGTGTTGCCCTTGCCCTTCATGCTGGTCCAGGCCAGATCACCCTTGCTCTTCTCGTGACTCTCCTGATGCAGGTCCTTGACCGCCTCGAACGTCACCGCGCCGCCACTATCAATGGTCAGGTCATTACCCGAGGCGAGCTTCGCCCCCTGGTACAACTGATCACCACCGCTCTTGAGCGTCAGGTCGCCACCGCTGCTGACTTCGCTGCCCACCGCCTTGACGTCGGTGACTTCGTCGCGCTGGGTCTGCTTGCTGCCCCAGCCGCCTTTCTTGCTCATGTCGTACAGCGAGTACTGGCTGTCGTTGGCCGCCAGCAGCTCCAGCTTGTCGCCGGCCACCAGGTAGGCTTCCTCGCCAGCGCTGACTTTGCTCGCCACCAGGCGCAGGTCACGTCCGGCGTCGATAGCCAGGTCGCCGCCGGCCTTCACCACGGCAGACTGCTGCTCGACGTCATCCTCCTGCCGCTCGTACTTGGTCTTGCCCTTCTTGCCCTTGGCGTAGCTGTGCTCCTCGTTCGCCGCAGCAGCCAGGGTCACGTCGCGGCCGGCCTGCAGGGCCAGGTCGCGGCGTGCCTCGACTTCGCTGGCGACGATGCTCAGGTCCTGGCCTGCCGTGGCGGTGAGGTTGCCGCCTGCGCTGATCTCGCTGCCGTACTGGGTGATGCTGGTGTCGTGGCCGCTGACACGGCGGCGTTGATACTCGTGGCTGTCGACGCCTTCCTGGCTGACGATGGACAGGTCGCGACCAGCATCCAGCCTGATATCGCCACCCGCCTTGAGCACCCCGCCCACGTTGCCGATATCGCGCCCAGCGGTGATGGTCAGGTCGTTCGCCGCCTCGATGCGTGCTGCAGTGTCGACCAGATCCTTGGTCACATGCTCACCACCGGCCCGGCCTTCCAGGCGGGTGACGCTGCGTTCGTTGATCACGTCGCCGGTCAGCGCGGTCAGGCTCACTTCACGACCGGCGATGATCCCGCCCTGGGCGTTGCGGATCGAGTCGGTGGCGAGCATGTCCAGGCGCCCGCCCGCTTCGATCAGCCCGCTGTTGCTGATGTTGGTGGCGCTGGCGGCGAGGTTGTTGGTGGCACGCAGGGTGCCGACGTTGACCAGGTCGCCGCCGCTGATCAGGTTGACGTCACGGCCCTGGATCAGCGCGCCGTTGGGGGCGACGCGACCGTTGGCGTGGGCCAGGTACAGCACTGGGGCCAGCACCTTCTCACCGTTGACCTCGACCTGCTCCATCCAGACGATGTCGTGGGTCAGGGCGGCGACCTGCTCGGCGCTGAGCGACACGCCCACGCTCAGCGACAGCTTGTCCTTGCTGGCGATGGCGTTGTCCATCAGGTAGCGGAACAGCGTCTCGTCGCTGGTCATGCCATCGATGTAGCGCTGGCCGGTCCGGGCCACCACAGCTTCGCGGATCAGGCGTTGTTCGTAGAGGCCGTCGCCCAGGCGCTTGATGGCCTGGTCTGGATTGACGTTTAGCTGGCCAAGCAGGTAGTCGGAGCTCAGGAACTGCTTGAGGTCGGTCAGGGCCGGGTTGGTCTCCACCAGGTATTTGTGCGAGGTACTCGGCACGCTGCGCTCAGGTACGCCCTGGACCAGTCGAACACCCGCTGCCAGGCCATCCAGCGCCACACCGGCGCCGCTGACGGCGCCTTGGGCCGCAGCCGAGCCTGCGGCGGCCAGCGTCTGCGCTGCACGGTTGTCGGCATTGGTGGTGCTGGCCAACGGTGAGATGAAGGTGCCACTGCCTGCTTGGGTATGGTCGGCGGTGGCGCCCAGGGCATCACCGCTGATCGCGGCCTGGCCGGTCTGGGTGCTGATGCGGAACAGGCCGTTGCTGCCTTGAGGCAGGCTGAAGCTGGGCAGCGTGACCGGATTGACCTGGCGCTGGGCGAGGTCGGGCGGTAACTGCGGGTTGAGCGCACGCACCTGGGTCTGGACCTGGCGCGGATCAGCCGTGGCATCGCCACGGGCCCCGATGGTACCGGCGCCGGCCTGGTTGACGCGCACCACGCTGTTGTCGATGCGCTGGGTGGCGTTGATGGTCACGGCGCCAGCCGACTGCACGACCGCCGGGGCAACCACGGCGCCAGCGATCGGCGTCCTGTTGTCGATGACGTCGTAGATGCTGTACTGCGGATACCCCGCAGCCGCCATGACCTCGTCTAGGGTCAGCGAGCCGGGGTTCTGGTTGAACTGGTTCTTGGCCTGGATGAACGCGTTGTACTGGCCGCGATCACGGGTATACATGCTCGCGGTGAGGTTGCGCTGCTCGCCACCACCGGCGCCCTTGTTCTCGAACACCGCCGTATTGATGGCGATATCACCCGCCGCCGAAACACTGCTGTAGTGGTTGCGGAATGCGTCACCGGCGAAGGTCAGCTTGCTGCCGGTGGTGATGAAGGCGGTGGGGGTATCGCGGTCGATGACGTCTTCCCAGCTTTCCGTTGCCGAGAAGTACAGCTCGCAGCCCTTGCCCTTGCAGCGGTCGTCGGAATAGACGTTGACGTTGCCGGCGACCAGTTTCTTGGTCGAGCTCAGGAATTCTTTGCGGTTGAGCAGCGTGTCCACCGCCAGGGTCATGTTGCCGGCGCTTTCCACGCTGCCGGAGATGTTGTCCAGCAGCACCGCGCGGGCACTGGCGTTGCCGGCAAGATCAAGGCCACCAAGGCTGTAGATATCGCCGTAGTAGTTGCTCAGGCTGCCGACGCGCAAGGTCATGTCATTACCGCTGAACACCAGGCCGCGCTGGTTGCTCAGGCTGTTGGCGGCGAGCTTCACCGCCGCAGCGCCACCCAGGGTGCCGCGGTTTTCGAGGCTGGCGGCCGTCACTGTCAGGCCGCCCAGGGCGGTCAGGCGACCGTCGTTGCTCAGCAGGTTGCGCGCGGTCACCGCAGTGTCGGCGCCACCGGCCAGGCTGGCGGTACTGGACAGGCGGATATCGTTGGCGCCCAGCGTCAGTGCGCCAAGGCTGCTCAGGCGGCCATTGCCGTCATAGTTGCCGGTCAGATCCAGTTGCAGGCTGCCATCGCTGGCCAGCAGGCCATGGTTGGTCCAGTCGCCGCCCCGGCCCTTGAGGCTCTCGACGGCCAGCAGCTTGCCGCTGGCGGTCTGGACGAAGCGACCGATGTCCAGCTCCAGGCGCCGGGCTTGCAGCACGCTGCTGTTGGTCCAGCTGGCAGCGGCGATGCTCAGCAGGCCATCGGTGTGCAGCACGCCGCCGGCCTGGGTGACCTTGTCGGAAGCCAGGCCGAAGCTACCCTGGCCGGTGTGCAGCAGTTGCCCGCCGCTGTTGCTCAGGCCACCGATCTGCAGGTCGAGGTCCTGGTTGGCGGTGGCCAGCACGCCGTTGTCGTTGAGCAGGTTGCCCGCGACGATCAATCGGCTGGTGCCGGTCTTGCCAAGGGCGCGCAGATTGCCGCTGCGGTTGTCGAGCTCGCTGGCGCGCAGTTGCAGCTCGCTCTCGCTTTCCAACTGGCCGAGGCTGTTGTAGAGCGCGCCGCTGAGGCCAAAGTCGATGCGCTCGGCGCCGATCTTGCCGCTCTGGTTGAACAGTTGCTGGCCCTGCACCTTCAGCAATCCGGCGGCGTACAGGCCACCGCCGCGGTTGTCGAGATCGGCGGTGACGATCTTGCCGTCACCGCCCAGCGCCGAAAGGTAGCCGCCCTGGTTGTTCACCTTGGCGTCGGCTGCAATGTCCACGGACTGCGCCTGGGCGGTACCGCCAGCGTTGTCGAACAGGTCGCTGAAGACGCCCTTGAACAGGCCTTTGGCCGCGCTGAGCATGCCATTGCCACTGTTGTCGAGGCTCGCCGCGTGCAGTTCGAGGTTGCCTGCCTGGCTCTCCAGACGACCGCCGCGGTTGTCCAGGCGCTTGTCCAGGCGCACATCGATATCGCCTTGGCTCTTGAGCGTGCCGGCCTGGTTGTCCAGGGCAACGGCATGGATGTCGAGCTTGCCGTGCTCACTGAACAACAGGCCATCGTTGCCGTTGAGCAGATCGCCGCTCAGGCGCAGCACCAGGTTCTGCTGGCTGGCCAGGTTGCCGCCGTGGCTGTTGTCCAGTGTGCCCGAATCGACATGCAGCAACCCATGGCTGATTAGCTTGCCGCCTTGGTTGTCGACACGCGCGGCCTTGAGCAGCAGGTCGGCGCCACTGACCAGGCGCGCGCCGTCGGCATTGAGCAGTGCATCGGCCAAGGTCAGGTCGAGCGCCGCGCGGCTGATGAGCTGGCCGTTGCCGTTTTCCAGACGCTTGCCGGCGACGCTGATCGCCTGGCCGTTGATCTGCCCGCCCTGGTTGTCGATGACGGTGCTGTCCTGGTCGAGCGTCAGGTCGCCTGTGGCGGAAATGAGGCCGCCGCTGTTGTCCAAACGATCGCCGACACTGAGGGTGATCGCCTGCTCCGAGGAGACGATGCCCTTGCGGTTGTCCAGGCTGGCCGCCGTGACCTGCTGGCGGCCCTTGCTGACCAGAGCGCCCTGGTCACGGTTGTCGAGGGCGCCTGTCAGGGTCACGGTAAGATCGCCGTCCTTGCTCGACAACGTGCCTTCGCCGCTGTTGTTCAGGTCGCTGCCGGTGACCTGCAGGCCTTGAACGCCGGACATCAGGCCCTTGGTGCTGTTGTCCAGCTGTGCCGCCTCTACGGTCAGCCGGCCGTCGCTGAGGATGCGGCCCTGCTGGTTGTCGATGCGCTTGGCGAGCAGGCTGAAGGACTGCTGGCTGGTGACTTCGCCGGCGCTGTTGTCGAGCTTGCCCAAGCGCTGGATGATCAGCGGGCCATTGGCACTGATCAGGCCGCCCTGGTTGGTCAGATCGCCGCCGTTGAGGTCGAGGTCGAGTTTCTGTTCACCGATCAGACGCCCCTGGCGCTGGATCAACGCACTCACCCGCAGCAGCAGATCGCCCTTGGCGGAGATCTCGCCGCCCTCGCTGGAATCGACCTGCCCGGCCACCAGCGTCAACTCGGCATCGCTGTGGATGCGACCGCCGCGCTGAAGGGCATCGGCGCCGTTGCGCACGTCGCCCGTGGTCAGGGTCATGGCCTGCTTGCTGCTCAAGGCGCCGCCACGGTTGTCGAGGCCGTCGCTGGTGACGGTCAACCCCGCCTGGCTGATGAGCTGGCCGCCCTGGTGGTTATCCAGTTGTCCGGTCGTGACGGTCAGGCCGGTGTTGCCCGACAGCAGGCCACGCTCGCTGTTGAGCACGCTTGCACTGGTGACGGTCAGCGCTGCGGCGGCGGAGAGGATGCCCTGGTCGTGGTTGTCGAGTTGACCGTCGATCACGGCCTTGAGGGCCTTGCCGCTGGCCAGGGTGCCGCCGCTGAAGTTATCGAGGCTGGCAGCCTCGACGTCGAGATCGTGGCTAGCCGACAACACGCCCTTGAGGCTGTTGTCCAGAACACCGGCAATGCGCAGGGTCAGGTCCTGGGCGCTGATCAGGCGTCCGCCACGGTTATCGAGGCGGTCGGCGACCAGGCTGAAGCCGTGGTCGCTGGAAATCTCTGCGCCGTTGCGGTTGTCCACCGCGCCGATCTGGCGCAACAGCAGGCTGCCTGGCGAGCGCAGCAAGCCACCGTCGCGGTTCACCAGTTGGCCGTGCTGCAGGTCGAGGTCGATGCCGGTCCCGCTGACCAGTTGCCCGTGGTCATGCTGGTCAAGGCCGGTCAGCATCGCATCGATCTGGCCGGAGGCACTGATGCGACCACGGGCGCTGTTGTCGAGCTGGGTGGCGACCAGCAGCAGGCTGCCGGCACCGATGTTGCCCTTGGCGCTGTTGTCGATGGCGCCGCTGCGCAACTGGGCATGGCCAACTGCACTGATGGCGCCGCCCTGGCTGTTGTCCAGGCGGGCGGCGTCAAGCACCAGCCCGGCATCGGTCACCAGAATGCCGCCCTGGTTATCCAGCAGCCCTTGGCTGGTCAGGCCCATGGCAGCGATGGCCGAGACCTTGCCGCCCTGGCGGTTATGCAACGTGCCGGCGTTCAGCGTGAGGGTGCCGTCACTGACGATGAGGCCGGCGTCGCTGTTGTCCAACTGGCCGTCCAGGGCCAGCTCGATATGCGTGTGGCTGCTCAACCGGCCGCCGTTGTTGAGCAGTTCGGTGCCTTTCAGGCTCAGGCTGTCGTAGCCGCTGAGCAGGCCCTTGTTCTGGTTCAGCAGGCGCTGGACGGTCAGGGTCAGGCCACGGTCGCCAATGACCTTGCCAGCCTGGTTGTCCAGCAGTGCGCTGGCGTCGAGCACGACCTTGCCTGCGCTGGAGATCTCACCCTGCTGGTTGAGCACGCGCGCCGCGCGGATGTCGACCAGATTGGTCGCGCCAATCCCGCCGCCGTTCTGGTTGTCGATCGTGTTGGCGGTGAGCAGCAGGCTGCCCAGGCTGGTCAGCCTGCCGCCCTGCTGGTTCAAGGTGCCCAGGTGGGCTTCGAGGTCACCCTTGGCCGTGATGTTACCCAGGCGTTGATTGTCGACTTTGTCGGCGATCAGCTCGAGGCGGCCATCGCTCTGCAGGTGGCCGGCATCGCTGTTGGCCAGGCTGGCAACTTCGATGTGGGCCTTGCCCTTGGTGGTGGCTACGCCCTTGTCGCGGTTGTCGAAGTCCCCGCCGGTGACGGACAGCGAGCGGTCGGCAAGCACCAGACCGCCACGGTTGTCGAGGCGTTCGCCATGCAGTGAGAGATCGCCGACGCTCGACAGCATGCCGTTGTCGCGATTGTTCAGGGTGGCCACTTTGACGGCCAGTGTGCCGTCGCTGAGCAGGTTGCCCTTGCCGCTGTTGTCCAGGCCCACGGCTTTGAGATCGAGCAGGCGCTTGGCCGAGATCAGGCCGAGGCGGTTGTCGATGTCGGCGCTGGCGACGATCAGCACGTCGCCGCCCAGCATCTGCCCGCCGCTGTTGAGCAGCCCGGCGGTGGTGATGTCGAGGCGATCGGCCTTGAGCTTGCCGCCGTTCTGGTTGTCCAGCAGCGCGCGGGTGGTCAGCTTTGCCTGCTTGTCGCTGCCGATCAGACCGTTGGCGCGGTTGTCCACCTGGGCGGCGGTGACCTGCAGATCCCCCTGGCCGACCACACGACCGCCACGGTTGTCGAGGTTGCCGGTGATATTCACCACGGCCTGGCCCTTGCCTTGCAGCAGGCCTTGCTCACGGTTGTCGATCGTACCGCCCGTGGCTTTCAGGGTGTCGTCGGCCAGCACCTGGCCTTTGCGGTTGTCCAGCAGGCCTGCGGTCAGCGTGGTGTTGCGGCCCTTGAGGCTGCCACCCTGGTTGTCGAGCGTGGCGCTGCTGTCGATCTCGAGGTTGCGGTTGGCGACCACGCTACCGCGGTTGTGCAGGGTCTGGCCCTTGAGGCTCACGTCGCCCTGGGCGTTGCGGCTGTTGTCTGGCTCCACGCCGGCTTCGATGATGCCCTGGTTGTCGATCCGCGCGCCCTGCACGCTGATGCTGCCCTTGGCGGCGAGGCTCTGGCCGACAGTCACATCGTCACGCACACGCACGGTGGCGCTGCCGGCGGTGTAGGTCTTGCCGGTCAGCTCGGCGCTTTGCGCGGCAATCTTCAGGTCGCCGGCGCTGGAGGTCTGTGCAAGCGTCACCTTGCCGTTGGCGTCCACCTGGATATCGCCGGTGGTAGCGGCCATGTTTCCAGCCAGCTTGACGCCCACGCCCTGCTCGGTGCCGACCAGGCGGATGGTGTTGGCATACATGCCGCCCAGCGCCGAGCTGTCGATGGCCAGCAGGGGCTTTTCGCTGCCGTCATCGGCACGCGGGGTGGCTTGCAGGGTATCGGCCTGGACGTCGTTGCGCCCGGTGACGATGTTCAACTGCTTGGCATGCAGCTCGGTATTGAGCTTGGCACTGCGGGTGATCAGGTCGAACTGGTCGAGGTTGGTGGCGTTGAGCGCATCGCCCTCGATGGCGATGTCGCCGCCATCGACCTGGAAGCGGTCCAGGCGCTCGCCGTCCATGATCGGCTTGCCGGTGGTGAGGGTCGCCCGTGGCGTGTTGATGAAGCCGCAGCCGTTGCAGGTGATGCCGTGGGGGTTGGCGACGATGACCCGGGCCGCCTGGCCCGCCACCTCGGTGTAGCCTTGCAGGGTACTGCGGTTGCCGCCGGTGACCTGATTGAGGATGACCTGGGCCGCCTGCCCCCTGAGATTGGGGTTGCCGACGATGATGCCGCCCAGTTGAGTCGACTGGGTCTTGCCGGTGGCGTTGTTGAGGATCAGCCCGTTGCTGCCGACGTTGTAGTCACGGAAGGTGTTGCTCGACAGGCCGCTGCCGTTGGGGGTGGCGATATTGACGATCGGCACCCCGTTGCCGGCCTGGTTGATGCTGGTGTTGGCATTGGCCGCCGCATCGACGGTCAGCTGTGCAGCCGTGCTGACGATGGGGTTGAGAAACATCACGCCAGCAACGATCAGGGCGATGCACTGGTTCAGTGGGGTGCGGATATCCATGTCGAACAAACTCCAGTCGCAGCTCAGGCCAGTTGCCGGCCTGCCCCGCAAGGGGCAGCGATGTCACGGGTAATGGGTAGGGCCGGCGCTCAGAAGAAGGCGTCGACGCGGAAATAGATCGGGTGCTCGCGGCGGGTTACCGCATCGGGGCGCTCCAGCGAACGGGCAAAGGTTGCGCTGGCAGCGAAGTACTGGCCGCGCACATTGAACTCCAGGGCATTGCCGCTCAGGCGCCCATGGTCCTTGCCGTTGCCATGCTGGCCCTTGATCACACCGGCGTCGTAGGCGAACGCCATGCCGTATTCGCGCAACCAGGGCTGCAGCGCAGCCCAGGTGACCGGCCGACGCCAGCGCAACTGGTTGCGCCAGTAGCCGCCGCTGTCGCCGGTGAGGGTCTGATCCTTGAAGCCACGCACCGAGGTCAGCCCGCCGACACTGATGCGCTGGGCACTGTAGAGCGCGTCCTCGCTGCGCTGGCCGGTGGCCAGGCTGTCGAAGCTGAACTGCTCGCCCCACAGCTGGAACGGCTGCAGGTAGCTCAGGGTCAGGGTGTACTTGTTGTAGCGCGACACCGGTTCGTTGCCGTGGGGGTCGCCTGCGCCCTGGGCGTCGAGCGCGCCGATGCCCTGCTGCCAGCCGGCATCGAGGTTGACGAAAGCATTGCCGATGCGTCGGCCGTGGTTGACGCCAAGCTGACGCTCGGTGATGCGGGTGCTGGAGACATCGATCAGGGTGTCGTCAAGGTAGTTGCGCGCACGCAAGTGGCTCACCCCGATATTCACCGCCGTCTTGCTCAGGCTGTCGCGGTGGATCACCCGTTCGGCCTGGAACTGGTGCACGCTGTTGTCGCCGTCGAGCTTGAAGGGAAAGCCGCTGGAGGTGTCGCGGGTGCGGTAGTAGTTGTGGTTGTAGCTGTAGTTGAAGGTCCACCAGCCCCACGGCAGGCTGTAGTTCAGGCCATGGCTGTCGGAATGGCGCCAGTGGTCGCTGACCACATCACGCCCGCCCCTGAGGCTCAGCTGATCGGCCAGGCCCAACGGGCTGTCCCACTCCAGGCCCAGGTTCATCTGTTGCTCGCCGCTGCTGGCATCACCATTGTTGTGGCGGCTGGCCGAGACTCGCCAGGGTTTGTCACGCTGGCCCTTGAGCTGCACGCGGCTACCGCCGACTTCCTGGCCTGGCACCAGCTCGACTTCGACCTGACGCGACGGCAAGCGACCAAGCTGGTCGACCATCTGCTCCATGTCGCGCAGGTTGAGCACTTCGGAGACCTGGCCGGGGAAGGTCATGGCCATTTCTCGTGGGCTGGCGAGCGCTGAGCTGTCCAGGCCTTCCAGGCGTCCTTCGACGATGATGATCTGCAGGATGCCCGAACCCAGGTCCTGCTGCGGCAGATAGGCACGGGTGGTCAGGTAGCCACGGTCGATGTAGTGATCGGTGATGCGCTTGAGCAGGCCGTTGAGCTCGCCGACCTGCAGGCACTTGCCTTCATAGCCCTCGACCAGCGCCTGACGCTGCCGCTCGCTGAGCTGGGTCGCACCTTGCAGCTCGACGCTGCGGATCTGGAAGCACCGCCCTTGCTCCGCGGGCGCCACAGGGGCCTGTGGGGCCTGCTTGCCGGGTAATTGCTGCAGTTCCTCAAGGCGCTTGCGCTGCTCTTGCAGAAGGTTTTCCTGACGATCACGAATCAGGTCGCGGTCGCCGGGAGACTGGAAGGGGGCGGCACTGGCAAGCAGCGGCAGGAGCGCAAAGCCGGTCGCCAGCGCACGGAGGAAGAGGGACATGCAAGTAATCCGTCACTTGAGAACTGATCGCATCACTGCGAAAGGGTGCGCAGGATACAAGAGCAGAACCACGCCATCAATGCGCCACTCAGTGCTTTGCGACGAACGCTGATACGTTTCCGTGCCTGGAATAGCGGAGGGATGCGGGACAGGGGGATCGGGCGGGGTTTCGGACAATTGCTACAGAATGAAAAAAGCCCGCCAGTGTGATAGCGGGCAAAGACCTACGAAGATTCTTCTAGCGCCCAATTAGCTCCCACGATAGGTCGAATAACTGTACGGCGAGATCAGCAGCGGCACGTGATAGTGCTCCTGCCCTTCATCGATGCCGAAGCGCAGCACCACGACATCGAGAAACGCCTGGTCAGGCAGTGCAACACCCTTGGCCCGGTAGTAGTCCCCGGCGGCAAACTGCAACTGGTAGACACCGGTACGGTAGTCATCGCCCTGCAACAAAGGTGCATCGACGCGGCCATCGCTGTTGGTCAGTGCGCTGTTCACCAGCTCCAGTTGCTGGCCTTCGACACGGTAGAGCTCGACCTTGATCGAGCTGCCCGGGCAGCCGTGAGCGGCATCCAGTACGTGTGTGGTCAAACGTCCCATTTGCTTGTCGCCTCTTGTCGTTTGCATGGGCAGAAAATACACGGCATGCACCAACACGAGGCTGACGAAATGCCGGAATGGGCTCATTAAGACACTTTCGATTCAGATTGTACACAATTTTTTGAACCTCACTGCGCACCGCTCACACCAGGCCTTCCGAGCATGAGCATCCGTCGCAAATACAGGGCCTGTGCAGCAGGCCGAGGTATTATCTGACCGATCAGGCAGGTTTCTTGCAGTGCTTTTCCAGCGGGAGTTTGAGGCGACAAGTGGGAAGAAATGCGGAAAAACGGGCTTACAAATGGTCAAATAAGTTGTATACAATCACCCCATCCGGTGCGTGCGACAACCCGCCGCGGTCCACCCACCACCCGCACCTACGAACATAAGGAAGACTGCAGTGAGCGCTGACTACCCTCGCGACCTGATCGGTTACGGCAACAACCCACCTCACCCGCAATGGCCGGGCAACGCCCGCATTGCCCTGTCTTTCGTGCTCAACTACGAAGAAGGTGGCGAGCGCAACATCCTGCACGGTGACAAGGAATCCGAAGCCTTCCTCTCTGAAATGGTGGCTGCCCAGCCGCTGCAGGGCGTGCGCAACATGAGCATGGAGTCGCTCTACGAATACGGCAGCCGCGCCGGGGTGTGGCGCCTGCTCAAGCTGTTCAAGGACACCGGCGTACCGCTGACCGTGTTCGCCGTGGCCATGGCCGCCCAGCGCCACCCGGACGTGATCCGCGCCATGGTCGAGGCCGGCCATGAGATCTGCAGCCACGGCTACCGCTGGATCGACTACCAATACATGGACGAGGCGCAGGAGCGCGAGCACATGCTCGAGGCCATCCGCATCCTCACCGAACTGACCGGCGAGCGTCCGCTGGGCTGGTACACCGGTCGCACTGGCCCGAACACCCGGCGCCTGGTGATGGAGGAAGGCGGCTTCCTCTATGACAGCGACACCTACGACGACGACCTGCCCTACTGGGAACCGAACAACCCCACCGACAAGCCGCACCTGGTGATCCCCTACACCCTGGACACCAACGACATGCGCTTCACCCAGGTGCAGGGCTTCAACTGCGGCGAGCAGTTCTTCCAGTACCTCAAGGACGCCTTCGACGTGCTCTACGAAGAAGGCGAGCACGCGCCGAAGATGCTCTCCATCGGCCTGCACTGCCGCCTGGTCGGCCGCCCCGCGCGCCTGGCCGCGCTCAAGCGCTTCGTCGAGTACGCCAAGAGCCACGAGCAGGTCTGGTTCGCCCGTCGCGTGGACATCGCCCGCCATTGGCACGCCACCCATCCGTACAAGAAAGAGAACGCCTGATGACCGCTTTCAATACCCTCAAGCCCTCGACCCTTGACCGTGACGCCTTCGTCGCGGCCTTCGCCGACATCTACGAGCACTCGCCGTGGGTCGCCGAAAAAGCCTACGCGCTGGGCAACCTGAGCGAGCTGGACGAGATCGAGGTGCTGCACCAGCGCATGAGCGACATCCTGCTCAGCGCCAGCCACGCCGAGCAACTGGCGCTGATCAACGCTCACCCGGACCTGGCCGGCAAGGCAGCGGTGCAGGGCGAACTGACCGAATCGAGCACCAACGAACAGGCCGGCGCCGGCATTCACCAGTGCACTGCCGAAGAGTTCGCACGTTTCACCGAACTCAACGACGCCTACAAGGCAAAATTCCAGTTTCCGTTCATCATGGCGGTCAAGGGCAGCAACCGGCACCAGATCCTCGCCTCCTTCGAAAAGCGCATCCACAACGACACCGATGCCGAATTCAAGGAAGCGCTGGCGCAGATCAACCTGATCGCCCTGTTCCGCCTGCTGCAGCTTTGAGGACCAAACCCGGACTGGCCCGAGTGCGTGACGCGACCGCACCCAGGGCCTGCCCGAACGAGGTCCGCCCTACATACCGATAACGAATACAGAAGAGATAACCGCATGCGTACCCTGATGATCGAGCCCCTGACCAAAGAAGCCTTCGCCCAGTTCGGTGACGTGATCGAAACCGATGGCAGCGACCACTTCATGATCAACAACGGCTCGACCATGCGCTTCCACAAGCTCGCCACGGTCGAGACCGCCGAGCCGGAAGACAAGGCGATCATCAGCATCTTCCGCGCCGACGCGCTGGAGATGCCGCTGACCGTACGCATGCTGGAGCGCCATCCGCTGGGCAGCCAGGCTTTCATTCCGCTGCTCGGCAACCCCTTTCTGATCGTGGTCGCGCCAGTTGGCGATGCACCTGTATCAGGCTTGGTCCGAGCCTTCCGCAGCGACGGCAGGCAGGGCGTTAATTACCATCGCGGCGTCTGGCACCACCCGGTGCTGACGATCGAAAAGCGGGATGACTTCCTGGTGGTTGATCGCAGTGGTTCCGGCAACAACTGCGACGAGCATTACTTCACCGAGGAACAGATGTTGATCCTCAATCCCCACCAATAAGAAAAGGTCGGTCATCCCGGGTCTCGGCCTGTCGGTGATCGGCAGAGGTACATACTGTGGAAGCACACCTTCACGAATGGCTGAACCTGAGCATTCGCTGGGTTCACATGATCACCGGCGTAGCCTGGATCGGTGCATCGTTCTACTTCGTCTGGCTGGAGAACCACCTGAATCGAAGCAACCCGCGCGATGGGTTGTCAGGTGACCTCTGGGCCATCCATGGCGGTGGTATCTACCACCTGGAGAAATACAAGCTCGCACCACCGAAAATGCCCGAGAACCTGCACTGGTTCAAATGGGAAGCCTACTTCACCTGGATGTCCGGGATCGCCTTGCTGTGCGTGGTGTTCTACTGGAACCCAACCCTGTACCTGCTGGCACCTGGCAGCACCCTGAGCGGCGCCGAAGGCGTGGCCATCGGCATCGGCTCACTGGTCGTCGGCTGGTTCGTCTACGACTTCCTCTGCGACTCACCACTGGGCAAGCGCCCCGCCCTGCTCGGCGCCGTACTGTTCGTGCTGATCATCGCGGCGTGCTGGGGCTTCAGCCTGGTGTTCAGCGGTCGTGGCGCGTACCTGCACACCGGCGCGATCATCGGCACCATCATGGTGGGCAACGTGTTCCGCATCATCATGCCGGCCCAGCGCCAGCTGGTGGCGGCGATCGAGAACAACCAGACCCCTGATCCGGTACTGCCGGCCAAGGGCCTGCTGCGCTCGCGACACAACAACTACTTCACCCTGCCGGTGCTGTTCATCATGATCAGCAACCACTTCCCGAGCACCTACGGCAGCCAGTACAACTGGCTGATCCTGGCCGGGATCGCAGTGGCTGCGGTACTGATCCGTCACTATTTCAACACCCGCCACGACAGCAACAAGTATGCCTGGACTCTCCCTGTAGGCGCCCTGGCGATGATCTGCCTGGCCTATGTGACTGGTCCCAAGCCGCTGCCGACCTCGCCCGAGCAGGCTGCTGCGAAGATCGAGTACCAGCCATTGCCCGCCACTGCAGTCGGCGGCAAGACTGCAGCCGAGCTGCGCGCCGAGGAAGCTGCCAAGGCTGCCCAGGCACCTGCCGAAGCGCCGGCCCAGGCCACCGCCCAGGCTGCGCCCGGCAACTTCGAGAAGATCCACAACGTCATCCAGGAACGCTGCACCGTGTGCCATTCGTCGAAACCGACCAGCCCACTGTTCAGCACCGCCCCGGGCGGCGTGATGTTCGACACCCCGCAGCAGATCCAGGCCCAGGCCGCGCGCATCCAGGCGCAGGCCGTCGCCAGCCAGATCATGCCGCTGGGCAACATCACCCAGATGACCGTCGAGGAACGCAAGCTGGTCGGCGACTGGATCGCCAAGGGTGCCCCGGTCAACTGACACCCCACATCCTGTTTGTGGGAGCGGGCTTGCCCGCGTGGAGGCCGGTGTTGCCGGCCTCGCTTCCAATGAAACACCGTAACAAGCAAGCATCGAGCGTACGGCTCCATCCGGAAACCCCAGGTCCTTCAACCGAAGCGCCTGCCGCCTGGAGCCGCCCGCTTGGATCCGAGAATAAAAACAAAACTCGAGGTGCTGCATGTCCGAGTCACCCAAGGCGTACATCCCCGTTGCGCCGCCACGACAGCCCCTGCCCCTGTTCCAGCTGATCCTGGTGGGCCTGCAACATGTCCTGCTGATGTACGGCGGCGCCATCGCCGTGCCGCTGATCATCGGCCAGGCCGCCGGGCTGTCCCGTGAAGAAGTCGCCTTCCTGATCAACGCCGACCTGCTCGTGGCCGGTGTCGCTACCATCATCCAGTCGTTCGGCATCGGCCCGGTGGGCATCCGCATGCCGGTGATGATGGGCGCAAGCTTCGCCGCCGTCGGCAGCATGGTGGCCATGGCCGGCATGCCCGGTGTGGGTTTGCAGGGGATCTTCGGCGCGACCATCGCCGCCGGGTTCTTCGGCATGCTGATCGCGCCGTTCATGTCCAAGGTGGTGCGCTTCTTCCCGCCGCTGGTCACAGGTACTGTGATCACCTCCATCGGCCTGTCGCTGTTCCCGGTCGCGGTCAACTGGGCCGGCGGCGGGCAACAGGCGGAAACCTTCGGTTCGCCGATCTACCTGATGGTCGCAGGCCTGGTGCTGGCCGTGATCCTGCTGATCAATCGCTTCATGCGTGGCTTCTGGGTCAACGTGTCGGTGCTGGTGGGCATGGGCCTGGGTTATGTGCTGGCCGGTTCCATCGGCATGGTCGACCTGTCGGGCCTGAACGAAGCGCCTTGGCTGCAGGTGGTCACGCCACTGCACTTCGGCATGCCGACCTTCAGCCTCGCGCCGATCCTGTCGATGTGCCTGGTGGTGGTGATCATCTTCGTCGAGTCCACCGGCATGTTCCTGGCCCTGGGCAAGGTGACCGACCGCGAGGTGACACCCGGCATGCTGCGTCGCGGCCTGCTGTGCGATGCCGGCGCCTCGTTCGTGGCCGGTTTCTTCAACACCTTCACCCATTCTTCCTTCGCCCAGAACATCGGCCTGGTGCAGATGACCGGGGTGCGCTGCCGCTATGTCACGGTGGTCGCGGGCGCGCTGCTGATCCTGCTCAGCCTGCTGCCCAAGGCGGCCTTCCTGATCGCCTCGATCCCGCCTGCGGTACTGGGCGGCGCATCCATTGCCATGTTCGGGATGGTCACCGCCACCGGCATCAAGATCCTCCAGGAGGCCGACATCAGTGATCGGCGCAACCAGTTGCTGGTCGCAGTCAGCGTCGGCTTCGGGCTGATCCCGGTGGTGCGTCCGGAGTTCTTCGCGCAGATGCCCCAGTGGATGGAGCCCATCACCCACAGCGGCATCGCCATGGCCACGCTCAGCGCCCTGATACTGAACGTGCTGTTCAACATCCTCGGGGGCGCCGAACGCGCGGCCCACAACGAGGCCTGTCACCCGCACTGAGTCAGCGGGCGGCGCCCTGGCCGCCCGTCTCGTCCAAGCAGTGAAACGCAGTACCGGCGGCCCACGGGAGCGGGCCGTCCGGGGCGCCTGCGCGCCGAAGAAACCTCGAACAACAACAAGAACACGGGAATTCGCACATGAAGCGCACTACCTCGTCCCTGCTGCTGGGCAGCAGCCTGCTGGCCACCCTCCCCGCGTTCGCGGGCGACTGGCTGCAATGGCACGGCGAAAGCCTGACCTACCTCTACGGCAAGGATTTCAAGGTCAACCCGGACATCCAGCAGACCATCACCTTCGAGCACGCCAACAAGTGGAAGTACGGTGACACCTTCCTGTTCATCGACAAGATCTTCTACAACGGCAAGACCGACGCCAGCAAAGGCGTGAACACCTACTACGGCGAGTTCAGCCCGCGCCTGTCGTTCGGCAAGATCCTCGACCGCAAGCTGGCCTTCGGCCCGGTCAAGGACGTGCTGCTGGCCATGACCTACGAGCGTGGCGAAGGGTTGAACGCCGCCTACCTGATCGGCCCCGGGTTCGACCTGGACATCCCTGGCTTCAACTATTTCTACCTCAACATCTACCTGCGCAACACCGAGGGCAGTCGCCCCGGCGACAACGTCTGGCAGTTCACTCCCGGCTGGTCGTACACCATTCCCCTGGGCCGCTCCGACCTTCTGATCGACGGCTACATGGACTGGGTGACCGACAACGACCAGACCCGCCGCGGCACCTACCACGCCAACCTGCACTTCAATCCACAGGTCAAGTACGACCTGGGCAAGGCCCTCAACCTGGGCGCCAAGCAGTTGTATGTCGGGTTCGAGTACAGCTACTGGAAGGACAAGTACGGCATCGACAGCCGCGGCAATCTGCAGAGCAACCAGAGCGTGGCCAGTGCGCTGGTCAAGGTGCACTTCTAATAACCTGACCGAACGCCCAACTTTGTATCACCGCGCTCCAGGACGGAGCACTTGAGGACCGGCGCGCAAGCCAGTAATCTGCGCGCCCCCTCGCTCAGGGCAGGCCGGATCCTGCCCGCGTTTACTGACCGCTCAGTCAATGAATTCGGGCGGTTGGTCGATGTTTTGCCAGCCAGAAACACCCTTTTCATCCGTTCAGAACGACGTCGAGCAGGATGGTTGTGACCAACCCGGAAAGTTGGCGCAGCACTTGCCAGAGAGCTGTGGCCAATCCGAAAAAACTGACCCGAAAGACAAGAAAGGCGCCGACACGAGCGCTGACAGCAACATCCAATCAAGGGAGCGACACACGCAATGCGCATCATCAACAGCCTGATCCTCGCCGGCGGCCTGCTCGCCTGCGGCACCAGCTTCGCCGACGACCTGCTGCAGTGGCAGACCAACAGCCTGACCTACCTCTGGGGCAAGAACTTCAAGGTCAACCCCGAGACCCAGCAGACCGTCACCTTCGAGCACGCCGATGCCTGGAAGTACGGCGACAACTTCATCTTCGTCGACAAGATCTTCTACCAGGGCAAGAAAGACGCGAACAACGGCCCGAACACCTACTACGGCGAGATCAGCCCGCGCCTGTCGTTCGGCAAGATCTTCGACCAGAAGCTGGAGTTCGGCCCGGTCAAGGATGTGCTGCTGGCCATGACCTACGAGTTCGGCGAGGGTGATACCGAGTCCTACCTGATCGGCCCTGGCTTCGACCTGGCGATTCCTGGCTTCGACTATTTCCAGCTGAACTTCTACCACCGCACCACCGATGGCAGCCGCCCGGGTGATCATGTCTGGCAGATCACTCCAGTGTGGTCCTACACCATTCCCGTGGGCTCATCGGATGTGCTGATCGACGGCTTCATGGACTGGGTGGTGGACAACGACGAGAACAGCCGTGGCAGCTACCACGCCAACCTGCACTTCAACCCGCAGGTCAAATATGACCTGGGCAAGGCATTGCACCTGGGTGAGAAGCAGTTGTACGTCGGTATCGAGTACGACTACTGGAGCGACAAGTACGGGATCAAGGACAGCGATGCCTTCACCACTGACCAGAACACCATGAGTTTCCTGGTCAAGGTGCACTTCTGATCTGAGCGGTGGGTCTGCTTCGCGGGTAAAACCGCGAAGCAGACCCACCGATGATCACGCTGCTGGCCGCAGCATCCGCCACAACTTGCCAGCCACACTTACCACCGCCAGCACCACCGCCCCGGCTACCACTCCCAGCACGCCGTTGATCAACGCCCCGGTCAGCGCTCCGCCACGTCCGTCGGCAAAAGCCTCGATGGCATGGTGCAGCGGCGCGATGCCATGCACGAGAATGCCGCCACCGACCAGGAACATGGCCGCGGTGCCGATCACCGACAGACTCTTCATCATGTAGGGGGCCGCACGCAGGATGCCATTACCGACCGCTTGTGCCAGGCTCGAGCCCTTGCGGGTCAGCCACAGCCCCAGGTCATCGAGCTTGACGATTCCGGCCACCAGCCCGTACACACCCAATGTCATGACCACGGCAATGCCTGACAGCACGATGATCTGCTGGCTCAGCGGCGCATCGGCCACCGTACCGAGGGTGATGGCGATGATTTCGGCGGAGAGGATGAAGTCCGTGCGCACTGCGCCCTTGATCTTGTTCTTCTCGAAGGCGACCAAGTCGACATTCGCATCGGCCACGGCCTCCTTGCGTGCCGTGTGCTGCGCCTGATCCTCCTCCTTGCTGTGCAGGAACTTGTGCGCCAGCTTCTCGAAGCCCTCGAAGCACAGGTAGGCGCCCCCAAGCATCAGCAACGGCGTGACCGCCCAGGGGATGAATGCACTGATTAACAGGGCAGCCGGCACCAGGATCGCCTTGTTCAGCAGCGAGCCCTTGGCCACCGCCCAGACCACCGGGATCTCCCGCTCGGCCCGTACCCCGGTCACCTGCTGGGCGTTGAGCGCCAGGTCATCGCCCAGCACGCCTGCGGTCTTCTTCGCCGCGACCTTGGTCATCAGCGAAACATCGTCCAGCACCGTGGCGATGTCGTCGATCAACACCAGTAAGCTGCTTCCTGCCATGTCGTTGTGTTTCCAATGATTGCAAAGGTCCGATTCTAGCCCAATGCCGTCGCCTTGAGCCGCTCTCCGGGCCGGTGCTACCATGCCCGACGCTCTCAGGGTCTGTATGAAAAGCCTTGAGACGAAGGTCAGGCAAGGCGAAAACAGCCGAGGAAGCGGAGTTTACGGATTGTAAATGAGCATTCCGAGGCTGTTTTCAACGCAGCATCACCGAGTATCAAGGCTTTTCGTACAGAGCCTAGAGGCGGCCAGTCACAGGAAGATTCATAGACCATGAGCACGATTCGCGAGCGCAACAAGGAACTGATCCTGCGCGCGGCCAGCGAGGAATTCGCCGACAAAGGCTTCGCCGCCACCAAGACCAGCGATATCGCTGCCAAGGCCGGGCTCCCCAAGCCGAACGTCTACTACTACTTCAAGTCGAAAGAGAACCTCTACCGCGAGGTGCTCGAGAGCATCATCGCGCCGATCATGCAGGCGTCCACGCCGTTCAACGCCGATGGCGATCCCAAAGAAGTGCTCAGCGGCTACATCCGCTCGAAGATCCGCATCTCCCGCGACCTGCCGCATGCCTCCAAGGTGTTCGCCAGCGAGATCATGCACGGCGCCCCGCACCTCTCGCCTGGGCAGGTCGAGCAGCTCAACGAGCAGGCGCGTCACAACATCGAGTGCATCCAGCGCTGGATCGAACGCGGCCAGATCGCCCCGGTCGATCCACATCACCTGATGTTCAGCATCTGGGCGGCGACGCAAACCTACGCCGACTTCGATTGGCAGATTGCCGTGGTGACCGGCAAGGCCAAGCTCGCCGACAGCGATTACGACGCCGCCGCCGAAACCATCATCCGCCTGGTGCTCAAGGGGTGTGAGCCCGAGGCGGCCTGACGGTCGGCGTACACCGCTCCCATCCTTGGCCGACGGGCCCTGGCGGGAGCGCAGGCCAACGCGGTATCAGACAGCTACCCCAGCATCAGCCGTAAGCCCGAGCGCCTCGATGGCAGTGATTGCGCACTGCTCGTCGATGTCCGACGTGTCCCCGCTGATCCCCACCGCACCCAGCACTTTCCCCGCCTGATCACGGATCAGCACCCCACCTGGCGCGGGGACCACCGACCGCTCGCCCAAGCCGTTCAACGCCGCGAAAAACGCCGGTCGCTGCTGTGCATCCAGCGCCAGCAGGCGTGACCCCTTGCCCAGGGCCACAGCCCCCCAGGCTTTGCCCATGGCCACCTGCGGACGTAACAGACTGGCACCGTCCTCGCGTTGCAAGGCCAGCAGATGGCCGCCGGCATCCAGCACCGCCACCGTCAGCGGTGCGGCGTCGATCTTGCGCCCGGCGGCAAGGGCAGCAGCGACCAAGGTGTTGGCGACGTTGAGCGTCATTGCGTTCATGGAAAGGTCCTCTTCTTGTTGTGAGAAGCCCTGAGGGGCAGTTGAAAACCGATAAGCAAATAGAACACAACAGAAAGATTTTTTGTATACAATATTTTTGAACGATCGTACTCCATCAGATAGAACGCCTTTTCTGTGGGGTTTCCAGCGAAAGCCAATCGACCCGATGAAAATGCATTGACCTGAAGCTCAGAGCGTGAATACACTTTGGCGCAAAGCAAGTTGTATACAATTACAAAATCGATGAGGCACAAATCATGAGCAAAATGAGAGCAATCGATGCAGCCGTTCTGGTCATGCGCCGTGAAGGCGTAGAGACGGCATTCGGCATTCCCGGGGCTGCCATCAACCCGCTGTACTCGGCCCTGAAGAAAGTCGGCGGCATCGATCACGTCCTCGCTCGCCACGTCGAAGGTGCCTCGCACATGGCCGAGGGCTACACCCGCGCCAACCCAGGCAACATCGGTGTGTGCATCGGCACCTCCGGCCCAGCCGGCACCGACATGGTCACCGGCCTGTACAGCGCCTCGGCCGACTCCATCCCGATCCTGTGCATCACCGGCCAGGCCCCCCGCGCCCGCCTGCACAAGGAAGACTTCCAGGCCGTCGACATCACCAACATCGTCAAGCCGGTGACCAAGTGGGCCACCACCGTGCTGGAGCCGGGCCAGGTGCCCTACGCCTTCCAGAAAGCCTTCTACGAGATGCGTACCGGCCGCCCAGGCCCGGTGCTGATCGACCTGCCGTTCGACGTGCAGATGGCCGAGATCGAATTCGACATCGACGCCTACGCGCCGCTGCCGGTACACAAGCCTTCGGCCACGCGTATCCAGGCCGAGAAAGCCCTGGCCCTGCTCAATGACGCCGAACGTCCGCTGCTGGTTGCAGGTGGCGGCATCATCAATGCCGACGCCAGCGACAAGCTGGTCGAGTTCGCCGAACTGACCGGCGTGCCAGTGATCCCGACCCTGATGGGCTGGGGCACCATCCCTGACGACCACGAACTGATGGTCGGCATGGTCGGCCTGCAGACCTCGCACCGCTATGGCAACGCTACGCTGCTCAAGTCCGACCTGGTGTTCGGTATCGGCAACCGCTGGGCCAACCGCCACACCGGCTCCGTCGATGTCTACACCGAAGGCCGCAAGTTCGTGCATGTCGACATCGAACCGACCCAGATCGGCCGTGTGTTCACCCCTGACCTGGGCATCGTCTCCGACGCCGGCGCTGCGCTGGACGCCTTCCTGGAAGTGGCCCGCGAATGGAAAGCGGCCGGCAAGCTCAAGTGCCGCAAGGCCTGGCTGGAAGATTGCCAGCAGCGCAAGTCGAGCCTGCAGCGCAAGACTCACTTCGACAACGTGCCGGTCAAGCCGCAGCGCGTGTACGAAGAAATGAACCAGGTATTCGGCAAGGACACCTGCTACGTCAGCACCATCGGCCTGTCGCAGATTGCCGGCGCGCAGTTCCTGCACGTGTACAAGCCGCGCCACTGGATCAACTGCGGCCAGGCCGGCCCGCTGGGCTGGACCATCCCCGCGGCCCTCGGCGTGGTCAAGGCTGACCCGAAACGCAAGGTGGTGGCGCTGTCGGGTGACTACGACTTCCAGTTCATGATCGAGGAGTTGGCGGTCGGTGCGCAGTTCAACCTGCCCTACGTCCATGTGCTGGTGAACAACGCCTACCTCGGCCTGATCCGCCAGGCCCAGCGTGGCTTCGACATGGATTACTGTGTACAACTGGCGTTCGAGAACATCAACTCCAGCGAAGCCGGCAGCTACGGCGTGGATCACGTCGCCGTGGTCGAGGGCCTGGGCTGCAAGGCGCTGCGCGTGTTCGAGCCGGGCGAAATCGCCCCTGCCCTGCTCAAGGCGCAGAAAATGGCCGAAGAGTTCCGCGTGCCGGTGGTGGTCGAGGTGATTCTCGAGCGCGTCACCAACATTTCCATGGGTACCGAGATCAACGCGGTCAACGAGTTCGAAGACCTCGCGCTGGTCGGCAACGACGCGCCGACTGCCATCTCGCTGCTCGACTGATTGCCGACGCCCCCGCGCAGGCTGCCGGGGGCTTTCATCTGCAAGGAGACAACCATGCCTCGCTTCGCTGCCAACCTGTCCATGCTGTTCACCGAACAGGACTTCCTGGCCCGCTTCAAAGCCGCCGCCGACGCGGGCTTCAGCGGTGTCGAATACCTCTTCCCGTACGACTTCAGCGCCAGCGAGATCAAGCAGCAGCTCGATGCCCACGGCCTGACCCAGGTGCTGTTCAATCTGCCTGCAGGCGACTGGGCCAAAGGTGAACGCGGCATCACCTGCCACCCCGACCGCATCGAAGAGTTCCGCGCCGGCGTCGACAAGGCCATCGAATACGCCAAGGTGCTGGGCAACAAGCAGGTCAACGCCCTGGCCGGTATCCGTCCACAAGGCCTGCAGTGCGCCGAGGTGCGCAAGACCTTCGTCGACAACCTCAAGTACGCCGCCGACAAGCTCGAAGCCGCCGGGATCCGCCTGGTCATGGAGATGATCAACACCCGCGACATCCCAGGCTTCTACCTGAACACCACCGCCCAGGCCCTGGAGATCCAGGCCGAGGTGGGCAGCGCCAACCTGTTCCTGCAGTACGACATCTACCACATGCAGATCATGGAAGGTGACCTGGCGCGGACCCTGGAAACCCACCTCAAGCAGATCAACCACATCCAGCTCGCCGACAACCCCGGCCGTCACGAGCCGGGCACTGGCGAGATCAATTACCGCTTCCTGTTCGAGCACCTGGACCGCATCGGTTACCAGGGCTGGGTGGGTGCGGAGTACAAGCCCAAGACCACTACCGAGGCCGGGCTCGCCTGGCTGAAAACCCATAACGCGATCTAACGAACACAGTCGCTCCCTGTAGGAGCGGGCTTGTCCCGCGATGGCGCCCGCAAGGACACCTCCGTCGCCTGACCTGCCGCATTCGCGGGCAAGCCCGCTCCCACAAGGCGCTCAGTTCGCTTGAGATATCACAAATACAAAGAGGCACATTCTCATGGCTAAAATCGGTTTCATCGGCACCGGCATCATGGGCAAGCCCATGGCCCAGAACCTGCAGAAAGCAGGTCACAGCCTGTTCGTCTCCACCCACCACGACGCCGCTCCTGCCGACCTGGTCGCCGCAGGTGCCGTGGCCCTGGCCAACCCTAAAGAGGTGGCGCAGGAAGCCGAATTCATCATCGTGATGGTGCCCGACACCCCGCAGGTCGAGAGCGTGCTGTTCGGTGAAAATGGCGTCGGTGAGGGCGTCGGCCCGAACAAGGTGGTGATCGACATGAGCTCGATCTCCCCCACCGCGACCAAGGCCTTCGCCGAGAAAATCAAGGCAACTGGCGCCACCTACCTGGACGCCCCGGTGTCCGGCGGTGAAGTCGGCGCCAAGGCCGCAACCCTGAGCATCATGGTCGGCGGTTGCCCGAAAGCCTTCGAGCGCGCCCTGCCGCTGTTCGAAGCCATGGGCAAGAACATCACGCGCGTCGGTGGCAACGGCGATGGCCAGACCGCCAAGGTGGCCAACCAGATCATCGTCGCCCTGAACATCCAGGCCGTCAGCGAAGCGCTGCTGTTCGCCGCCAAGAACGGCGCCGACCCGGCCAAGGTGCGCGAAGCGCTGATGGGCGGTTTCGCCTCCTCGAAGATCCTCGAAGTCCATGCCGAGCGCATGATCAAGGGCACCTTCGACCCGGGCTTCCGTATCAGCCTGCACCAGAAAGACCTCAACCTGGCCCTGCAGGGTGCCAAGGAGCTGGGCATCAACCTGCCCAACACCTCCAATGCCCAGCAGGTGTTCAACACCTGCGCAGCACTGGGTGGCAGCAACTGGGACCACTCGGCACTGATCAAGGGGCTGGAACACATGGCCAACTTCTCGATTCGTGACGACCAGTAATTTGTAAGCCTTACCGGCCGCTTCGCGGGCAAGCCCGCTCCTACGAGGGATCCACAGTCCCCGAGGACTGCGTTGACCCTGTAGGAGCGGGCTTGCCCGCGAAGCAGCCAACACCGCTGAACCTGCGACCACAGGCTCAGGGGTGACACCGAGCAACACCCGCCCCTGGTTCGGCCTGCACGGAGGCAGTTCCAGGGGCGTTTTCGATTCTGCAGAACAACAAGAATTTTGGGAGCCTGCCATGTCGGTCGATCCACAGAAACTCCTGCGCGAGCTGTTCGACACAGCCATCGCCGCCGCCCATCCCCGTCAGGTCCTCGAACCTCACCTGCCCGCCGATCGCAGCGGCCGGGTCATCGTCATCGGCGCTGGCAAGGCCGCCGCCGCCATGGCCGAAGTGGTCGAGAAGAGCTGGCAGGGCGAAGTCTCGGGCCTGGTCGTGACCCGCTACGGCCATGGCGCCAATTGCCAGAAGATCGAGGTGGTCGAAGCCGCCCACCCGGTCCCCGACGCCGCCGGCCTTGCGGTTGCCAAGCGCGTGCTGCAACTGGTCAGCAACCTCGATGAAGACGACCGCGTCATCTTCCTGCTCTCCGGCGGCGGCTCGGCCCTGCTGGCACTGCCCGCCGAGGGCCTCACGCTGGCCGACAAGCAGCAGATCAACAAGGCGCTGCTCAAGTCCGGCGCCACCATCGGCGAGATGAACTGCGTGCGCAAGCACCTCTCGGCGATCAAGGGCGGACGCCTGGCCAAGGCCTGCTGGCCCGCCACCGTCTACACCTACGCCATTTCCGATGTGCCGGGCGATCTGGCTACCGTCATCGCCTCCGGCCCCACCGTGGCCGACCCGAGCACCTCGGCCGATGCCCTGGCGATCCTCAAGCGCTACGACATCGAGGCGCCCAAGGCGGTCATCGACTGGCTGAACGACCCGGCATCGGAAACCGTCAAGGCCGATGACCCGGCCCTGGCGCGCAGCCACTTCACACTGATCGCCAAACCCCAGCAATCGCTCGAGGCTGCCGCGGTGAAAGCCCGCCAGGCCGGTTTCAGCCCACTGATCCTGGGGGATCTGGAAGGTGAATCGCGCGAAGTGGCCAAGGTGCACGCCGGCATCACCCGGCAGATCGTCCTGCATGGCCAGCCGCTGAAGGCCCCTTGCGTGATCCTGTCCGGCGGCGAGACCACCGTCACCGTGCGCGGCAATGGCCGTGGCGGGCGCAACGCCGAGTTCCTGCTCAGCCTCACCGAAAGCCTCAAGGGCCTGCCTGGCGTGTACGCACTGGCCGGCGACACCGACGGCATCGACGGCTCCGAAGAAAACGCCGGTGCCCTGATGACCCCGGACAGCTTCAGCCGCGCACAGGCCTTGGGCCTGTCGGCCAGTGACGAGCTGGACAACAACAACGGCTATGGCTACTTCGCCGCGCTCGATGCGTTGATCGTCACCGAGCCAACCCGCACCAACGTCAACGACTTCCGCGCCATCCTGATCCTCGAGACCTCGCAATCATGACGCCCGATAAAAAAGTGAAAATCCTCGCCACCCTGGGGCCGGCGATCAACGGCATCGATGACATCCGCCAACTGGTCGAAGCCGGAGTGAATATCTTCCGCCTCAACTTCAGCCACGGCGAACACGCCGACCACGCCCTGCGCTACCAGTGGATCCGCGAGGTCGAGCAGCAACTGAACTACCCGCTGGGCATCCTCATGGACCTGCAGGGGCCGAAACTGCGTGTCGGCCGTTTCGCCGAAGGCAAGGTGCAGTTGCAGCGTGGCCAGGCCCTGCGCCTGGACCTGGACAAGGCCCCCGGCGACAGCCACCGGGTCAACCTGCCGCACCCGGAAATCATCGCCGCGCTGGAGCCCGGCATGGACCTGCTGCTCGACGATGGCAAGCTGCGCCTGCGGGTCACCGCCAAGCACGCCGACGCCATCGACACCGAAGTGCTGGCCGGCGGCGAGCTGTCCGACCGCAAGGGCGTCAACGTCCCTCAAGCTGTGCTGGACCTCTCCCCGCTCACCGAGAAAGACCGCCGCGACCTGGCCTTCGGCCTGGAACTGGGCGTGGACTGGGTGGCGCTGTCGTTCGTCCAGCGCCCAGAAGACATCGTCGAGGCGCGCCAGTTGATCGGCGATCGTGCCTACCTGATGGCCAAGATCGAGAAGCCCTCGGCCGTCGAGCAACTGCAGGCCATCGCCGAGCTGTCCGATGCGATCATGGTCGCCCGTGGCGACCTGGGCGTGGAAGTGCCGGCTGAAAGCGTGCCGCAGATCCAGAAGCGCATCATCAGTACCTGCCGCCAACTGGGCAAGCCGGTGGTGGTGGCGACGCAGATGCTCGAGTCGATGCGCTTCTCGCCTGCTCCGACCCGCGCCGAGGTCACCGACGTGGCCAATGCCGTGGCCGAAGGCGCCGACGCGGTGATGCTGTCGGCCGAGACCGCCTCCGGCGACTATCCACTGGAGGCAGTGCAGATGATGAGCAAGATCATCCGCCAGGTGGAAAACGGCCCGGACTACCAGGCCCAGCTCGACGTCGGCCGTCCCAAGGCCGAGGCCACGGTTTCGGACGCCATCAGCTGCGCGATTCGGCGCATCAGCGGCATCCTGCCGGTGGCGGTGCTGGTCAACTACAGCGAGTCAGGGGCCTCGACCTTGCGCGCCGCCCGCGAGCGGCCACGGGCCCCCATCCTCAACCTGACGCCGAACCTCAAGACCGCGCGCCGACTCAGCGTCACCTGGGGTGTGCATTCGGTGGTCAACGACCGCCTGCGCCAGGTCGATGAGATCTGCTCGACTGCGCTGGAGATCGCCCAGGCACAAGGCATGGCCAGCCGTGGCGACACCCTGCTGATCACCGCGGGGGTGCCGTTCGGCCAGCCGGGGAGCACCAATACCTTGCGGATCGAGACCTTGATCTGAAGACCGGCTCTGCAATTTTGTAGAAGCAACTGTCTTGTTCGAAATCTAAAGGCCAGCCCAATCCCTGTGGGAGCGGGCTTGTCCCGCGAACACGGGCGTAGCCCGTGCCAGGCAGCGCGGTGTCTTTTTCGCGGGCAAGCCCGCTCCTACAGAGCGCGCAGAGCCAATCCAATGGCGCACAACCGAGGCCCGAAGAGGCCCAGCGCCTTTCACTCACCTTGCCGACTGCCCATGTACACCAAGAATTTCATCAACCCGTGCCCCGACTGGGCCACGGCGCTGCTCAACGGCTTCAGCCAGGTGCTGCTGCTGCGCGATCCCCTGTGCGGCCTGTGCTGCCTGCTGGCCATCCTGCTCACCGCCCCGGACCTGGTCGGCGGCGCGCTGCTCGGCGCCCTCGCCGGCCTGCTCACGGCGCAGCGCCGCGGCTATGCCCGCGCTGATCGCCAGGCCGGCCTTTACAGCTACAACGGTGTGCTGATCGGCCTGCTGATCAGTGCGCTGGTGCCTTGGTCGGCGATCGTGCCTGCGCTGATCCTTGCTGCAGGCGGCCTGTCGAGCATCATCACCCACCAGTGGCGCAAGCGCGGCGGCCCTCTGCTGTTGGCCTACACCGCGCCTTTCGTGCTGCTGGGCTGGATCATGCTGCTGATCATCGAGCCCGGCGTCAGCGGCCAGGCCGAAGCCAGCCACGTGCACGGGGTGCTGCGTGGGGTCGGCCAGGTGTTTCTGCTCGATGCACCGCTGGCGGGCCTGCTGATCGTCGCCGGCATGTTCTTCGCCCATCCTCGTGCTGCGTGCTGGGCCCTGATCGGCTCAGCCATCGGTGGCGGTGCGGCCTTGCTCGCTGACCAGGAAGCTGCGGCCTGGATGGGCTTGTATGGTTTCAACACCACACTGGCCGCCCTGGCCTTCAGCCGCCAGGGCGAACGCCCCTGGGTCCCGCTGCTGGCCATCGCCCTGGCCCTGCTGCTGCAGGCGCTGTCCAGTCTGTGGCCGCTGCCGGCGCTCACCGCGCCCTTCGTCCTCGCTTGCTGGTTGATGCATCTGGGCGGCCACCTCGTCCAGCAAGCCCGACAGCGCAGCGCGCAGCGCTTGCACGGCTGAGAGCCAGCCCCTAGGCTCTCACCGGCAACGTATAACGGAACGAGCCCATGGACACCCCTTCGAGCCTGCGCGAGCGGCTCTATGTGATCGTCTTCCAGACCGACACCGTCGCTGGAAGACGCTTTGACAAGATCCTTCTGCTGATCATCCTGGCCAGCCTGGTCACCGTCATCCTCGACAGCATCGACGATGTGCACCGCAATTATTCCGGCCTGCTGGCCGGCATCGAGTGGGCCTTCACGGCGATCTTCCTCGCCGAGTATCTCACCCGCCTGTACTGCTCGCCAAAGCCGCTGCGCTACGCGTTCAGCTTCTACGGCCTGGTCGACCTGCTGGCCATCGTGCCGGGGATCATCGCCCTGTACTACAGCGACGCCCAGTACCTGCTGATCATTCGGGTGATCCGCATGCTGCGGATCTTCCGCGTGCTCAAGCTCAGCCCCTACCTCAAGCAGGCGCACTATCTGCTTGAGGCGTTGCGCGGCAGCAAACAGAAGATCATCGTGTTCCTGGTCAGCGTTTCGACCCTGGTCACCGTGTTCGGCACGCTGATGTACGTGATCGAAGGGCCCGAGCACGGCTTTACCAGCATTCCCAAGGGCATCTACTGGGCCATCGTCACCCTGACCACGGTCGGCTTCGGCGACATCGTGCCCAAGACGCCGTTGGGCCAGGTACTGTCATCGCTGGTGATGATCATCGGCTACTCGATCATCGCCGTGCCCACCGGGATCTTCACTGCCGAGCTGGCCAACGCCATGCGCGGCGAACAGTTGCGCCACGATTGCCCGACCTGCGCCAAGAAAACCCATGAGCCGACGGCAGCATTCTGTTCGCGCTGTGGCAATGCGCTGTTTCCCAAGGCAGCGACCAAGCAGGCATAAGCAAAGTCTGTTTTGATCTTTAATGGCTCAAGAACCAAAGGTTATAGTTACTGGCACATTGCCAAACTTTCACTCACAACAAGGAACGCCCCTGTGAAAAAACTCTTCAGCGCCTCGCTGCTCGCCGCAGGCCTGGCCCTCGGCAACCTGGCCCAGGCCGCGCCGACCCTGCTGAACGTCTCGTACGACGTGATGCGCGACTTCTACAAGGACTACAACCCGGCGTTCCAGAAGCATTGGGAAGAAGAGCACAAGGAAAAGGTCAACGTGCAGATGTCCTTCGGCGGCTCGAGCAAGCAGGCGCGTGCCGTGATCGATGGCCTGCCGGCCGATGTCATCACCATGAACATGGCCACCGACATCAATGCCCTGGTCGACAACGGCAAGCTGGTGCCGGACAACTGGGTTACCCGCCTGCCGAACAACAGCGCGCCGTTCACCTCGGCCACCGTGTTCATCGTGCGCAAGGGCAACCCGAAGGCGCTGAAAGACTGGCCGGATCTGCTCAAGGATGGCGTGCAGGTGATCGTGCCCAACCCCAAGACCTCGGGTAACGGCCGCTACACCTACCTCTCGGCCTGGGGCTACGTACTCAAGCAAGGCGGCGACGAAGCCAAGGCCCGCGATTTCGTCGGCAAGCTGTTCAAGCAGGCACCGGTGCTCGACACTGGCGGTCGCGCTGCCACCACGACCTTCATGACCAACCAGATCGGCGACGTGCTGGTCACCTTCGAGAACGAAGCCGAGATGATCGCCCGCGAGTTCGGTCGTGATCAGTTCGAAGTGGTCTATCCGAGCGTGTCGGCAGAAGCCGAGCCACCAGTGAGCGTGGTCGACAAGGTGGTCGACAAGAAACAGACCCGCGCCGTGGCCGAGGAATACCTCAAGTACCTGTGGTCGCCGGCGGCCCAGGAAATCGCTGCGCAGAACTACCTGCGCCCGCGTGATGCCACCGTCCTGGCCAAGTACACTGACCGTTTCCCGAAAGTCGACTTCCTCTCGGTGGAGAAGACCTTCGGTGACTGGCGCACCGTGCAGAAGACCCACTTCAACGACGGCGGCGTGTTCGACCAGATCTACACCAACAAGTAACTGGCTTGGGGCGCGCTGCGCCCCAACGCTTACAGCGAGATAGGACGGCGCCCGGCAAAGGCATGCGCAAGCGTGCCACCGTCCACCAGCTCCAACTCCCCACCCAGCGGTACGCCATGGGCGATACGCGAGGCAGTCAGGCCCTTCTCGGCCAGCAACTGGGCGATGTAGTGCGCCGTCGCCTCGCCTTCAACCGTGGGGTTGGTCGCCAGGATCACCTCGCTGAAGGTGCCCTGCTCCTCGATCCGCGCCATCAGTTGTGGAATACCGATCGCCTCGGGGCCCAGGCCGTCTAGCGGAGACAGGTGCCCCTTGAGCACGAAGTAACGGCCACGGTAGCCAGTCTGCTCTACCGCATACACATCCATCGGCCCTTCCACCACGCACAGTTGCGTGTCGTCGCGGCGTGGATCGGCACACTGCGGGCACAGCTCCTGCTCGGTCAGGGTGCGGCACTGGCGGCAATGGCCAACACCTTCCATGGCCTGGCTCAGGGCCTGTGCCAGGCGCGCGCCTCCGCTGCGGTCGCGCTCGAGCAACTGCAGGGCCATGCGCTGGGCGGTTTTCTGGCCGACACCCGGGAGCACACGCAGGGCATCGATCAGTTGGCGGATCAGGGGACTGAAGCTCATGTAGGCAGGCCTGTCAGTGGTACAGAATGAAGAAGGGAGCAGCGATCAGTCGATCGTGCTCCCCATGTGCTGCAAACCGTCGATCAGAACGGCATCTTGAAACCAGGCGGCAGCTGCATGCCGGCAGTCATGCTGCCCATCTTGTCCTGGCTGTTCTGCTCGACCTTGCGCACGGCGTCGTTGAGTGCCGCGGCGATCAAGTCCTCGAGCACTTCCTTGTCGTCCGGATCGGTCGACATCAGGCTGGCGTCGATGTTGACGCGCTTGACGTCATGACGACCGGTCATCACCACGCTGACCAGACCTGCACCGGACTGGCCGGTGACTTCTGCATTGGCCAGCTCTTCCTGCATCTTGGCCATTTTTTCCTGCATCTGCTGAGCCTGCTTCATCAGGCCGGCCATGCCACCTTTCATCATGAGAGAATCCTCGATTGGGTCATGTATGCGGCCGGCACGAGGCCGGGCGCAAGGGGTTCGCTTCACTGCCCCGGGGTTGCCAGGGCCGCGTCTACAGGTTCGATTGTATCGTGCCGCACCCTGGCGCCGAACTGCTTGATCATCTGCTGGATGAGCGGGTCCTGCTCGATCGACAGCTCCGCGTCGTGCTGGCGCTCGGCGCGCTTGCGCGCGGCGGCCTGCGCGGGGGTTTCCTGCTCGGGGCGGATCAGCTCGATCTGCAGGCGTAGCGTACGCCCCAGATGCTGGTTGAGCGCCTCGTTGAGTCGGCGTTGCTGGGTGCTGTTGAACAACGCACCCTGGCCTGGGTCCAGGTGCAGCAGCCAGTCATCGCCATCGGCGCTGATCAGCGTACAGTTCGCGGCGATGTTGCCTGTCATACCGGAGACAGGCAACTGTGGGAATAATTCCAGCCATTGCAGGGCCAGGCCCGTGGCCGGCTGCGCCGCAGGCAGAGGCTCGGGCGCCGCCGCAGGCGCGTCCTCCTGGATATGCTCGGCGAGCTCGTCCAGGTAGCTGAAACCTGTCGGATCGGCTTGCGGCACGTAGTAATCGTCATCCGCACCGTCGTCGTCGCGCTCCATGCCGACCGACGCATACGCCGACGGATCGAAGGGAGGTTCGTCGTAGTCCGGCTGATCGTCAGGCGGCTGCGCGACGACGGCCGGGATGACCGGCGCCGAGGGCGCGACCGTTGGGGAAGGCTCTTCCCACGGCAGATCGACGACTGTCTCTGGCCCCGCAACGGCGTGCACGGGCTCGGGCTCGATCGAAGGCACCGCTTCCGGAGCCACGGCGGACGCAGCAGCAGCTACCGGCTCGGCGGCGGGTGCTTGATCGACCACAGGTGCGGGCGGCGCAACAGGCTCAGGCGCAGCGGCAACCACGGAGGGCTCGGCCACCACGGTCGCAGCTGCCACCGGTCTGGCTGGATCAGCTGTGGCCTGGCTGATCCCCACCGGCTTTAGCGCAGGTTTCGGCGCGTCATCGGTGTCGGCCGGGCGGAAGGCGAGCATGCGCAGCAGGACCATCTCGAAGCCGCCCCGCGGATCCGGCGCCAGCGGCAGGTCGCGCCGACCGATCAGGCCCATCTGGTAGTAGAACTGCACATCCTCGGCCGGCAACGCAGCCGCCAGCGCGAGCACCTTGTCGCGATCGCCCTGGCCGTTGTCCACCGCCTCCGGCAAGGCCTGGGCGATGGCGACCCGGTGCAGCACATTGAGCATCTCGGACAATACGCCATTCCAGTCAGGCCCCTGCTCGGCCAGGGCGCGCACCGCCTCGAGCAGCGCCCGGGCGTCACCTTCGAGCAAGGCCTGCAGCACACCGTACACCTGGCCATGATCGAGCGTGCCAAGCATCGCCCGCACATCGGCGGCCAGTACCTTGCCTTCGCCGAAGGCGATGGCCTGGTCGGTCAGGCTCATGGCATCGCGCATCGAGCCGTCGGCGGCGCGGCCCAGCAGCCAAAGGGCATCTTCCTCGAATGGCACGTTTTCGGCGCCGAGCACGTGGGTAAGGTGCTCGACCACCCGCTCCGGGCTCATGTTCTTCAGCGAGAACTGCAGGCAGCGCGAGAGAATGGTTGCCGGCAACTTCTGCGGATCGGTGGTGGCGAGGATGAATTTGACGTAGGGTGGCGGCTCTTCCAGCGTCTTGAGCAAGGCGTTGAAGGAGTGGGTGGACAGCATGTGCACTTCGTCGATCAGGTAGACCTTGAAGCGTCCGCGGCTGGGCGCGTACTGCACGTTGTCGAGCAGTTCGCGGGTGTCTTCGACCTTGGTGCGGCTGGCGGCGTCGATCTCGATCAGGTCGACGAAGCGGCCTTCGTCGATTTCCCGGCATACCGAACAGGTGCCGCAAGGTGTGGAGGTGATACCGGTTTCGCAGTTCAGGCACTTGGCGATGATCCGCGCGATGGTGGTCTTGCCGACCCCTCGGGTGCCGGTGAACAGGTAGGCGTGATGCAGCCGCTGGTTGTCCAGGGCGTTGATCAATGCCTTGAGCACATGGGTCTGGCCTACCATCTCGCGGAACGAGCGCGGGCGCCATTTACGTGCAAGAACCTGATAACTCATCAAAAAACCATCGCAGCCTGATCGAGCGGAAGATCGCTAATGCTAGCGGAGCGGGGGCAAAATTGCACCCTGCCCGGCTCGTCTAGACTATGGGCGCTGCCGGTGAACATGGAAAGTCCAAGGAGGATAGACGTGCGGCGACTTCTCGCCATCCTGTTGCTATGGAGCTCAAGCGGCCTTGCCGAGCAGCCGGTGCTGCGCTTTTCCGTCGCGGAGAGCTGGAGCATGCCGTTGATGCGCACCGAGGGCGACGTGCCGGTAGACGGCATTCTCTTCGACCTGATCCAGGCCCTGGCCCGCGAAGCCGGGGTACGCCCGCAATACCACGTGATGGCGCGCCTGCGCCTGGAGCAGGCCATGGCCGCTGGCGACATCGACGTGCGCTGCTACGTGGCCAGCAACTGGCTCAACGAACGGCCCGGTGAGTTCATCTGGAGCGTGCCGCTGATCCACCAACGCGACCTGCTGGTCGGGCGTGCTGGCGATGGGCTGCCCGGCGGCCTGGCGCAACTGCCCGCACAACCCATCGGTACAGTACTGGGCTACACCTACCCGACCCTGGACCCGATGTTCGCGCAGCGTCTGCTGACGCGGGAAGACAGCCGCAACCAGGACCTGGCCCTGCAGAAACTGCAAGCCAGCCGTTATCGTTATGCGGTGAGCAACCAATTGTCGCTGCAATGGTTCAACCGCCAGCAACCCCGGGAGCAGCGCCTGCGCCCGCTGGCCCTGCTGGAAGAGCAGGACCTGGGCTGCATGGTGCGCAACGATCCGGCCATTCCCGCTCAGCAGGTGCTGCGGGCCTTGGTGCGCCTGAAGCAGTCCGGCGAGATCGATCGGATCATCGAGCGCTACACCCAGGTGCAAGGGACGCTGTCGGCCGATCAGTAGCCGTGTGACTCGCGGAATTTCTGGCCCTTGTGGTACGCCACCCACTCGTCCACATCGTAGGGCAGATACAGATGGCGCCGGGCACGTGACAGCGCGATATAGACCGCGCAGACCCGGTTGTCGAAGGCGTAGGCATCCTTGAACGGATTCAGCGCCATCAGCTCCTGGGTCAACAGCACGTGATCGAACTCCTGCCCCCCGGCCTCCTGCGCCGGCATCAGCAACAGGCTGTCCGGCTCATTAGAGAAGCGTGCCGACAAGGCGTTGAGCTCGGCAATCCGAAAACCATCCTGCAGCCGCGCCTCGACCCACAGGAATGACTCGTCGAAGCGATTGTCCTCCTGCACTTGTCGCCAGTTCAGCGCATGGGCGAAATAGGCATGCGTGTCCTGGCCATCGCTGCCCGCGCCATAGAGGTCGGCACGGAACAACTGCACGGCGCTGGACATGAAACGCTGCATCCCGAAGTTATCGGAGAAGCCCACCCGGCACTGGTTGTCGGCCAGTTGCATGGCCCACTTCATCGAATCCCAGGGCGACGCGGTGAGCACCACACAGCCTTGCGGTGGCACGAAATCGAGGGGGTAGTGCTCGATGCCGACATCCACGCTGCCGGCGCCTTCGAAGGCGAGCTTGGATTTTTGCGAATGCACACCGATCAGCGGGTTGATCAGCCGCTCCACTTTCGGCCCGCAGCGCACCGAGAAGGCGATGTCGCGCTGGCGCACCTGACGAGCGCGGCGCAGCCCAGGCCCGTCGGCACGCTGGTATTCGTCACCCAGCGTGATCAGCACCTGGCGGCCACGCTCGATGATCTGCATCAACGGGCCAGGCATGTCCTGGCTCTCGTCGACGATCACATGGCTGTAGCGGCTAGGCACACTGTGGCCAGCGAGGCTGGCGCGCTTGAGCAGCAGCAACGTGGGGAAGCCGGTCTGGCGATCCCAGGCAGGGTTGTCCTGCAGATAGGTCCACAGGCGGCTGGCGTATTCGAGCAGCACCTGGCTATCCAGCCGCGACAGCGCCTGGGCGAAGTGCGGAAGGTGGCGCACAGTGAGGCTGTGATCGCGGGACTCGCAGTAGTTTTTCAGCAGCTCCAGGCAGATATCCAGGGTCTTTTCGCCATCGTATTGGCGAAAGCCCAGGATGTTCAGGGTTTCGGCCACCGCGCGCTTGCCCGGCAGGCGTGCCGATGCGCGTGCGGCAGGCCGCCCAGGCACGCTCAGCAGGGCCTGGGCAAACTCGGCGAACGTCTTGCCAGCCTTGGAGCCTTTTCCGATACGCCGCCGCAGGGCGTCGAGCTTGCCGGGCGTACGCGCCAGTGCCAACACCCGCCCCCTGGGCAGGCAATCGATCAGCGCTCCCAGCAGGTAGCTCTTGCCGATGCCCGCATAGCCCTGCACATGCAGGTCTTCGTCAGGATTGGCGCGCAGCACCCGCAGCAACTTGTCTTGCTCGCGGGTCAGCCAGCGCTCTTTATTGAAGCCGGTGATGGCCTGCTGGCTGAACGGATTGTGGCGCGGGTGGCGAAGCGACCTGAAGCGCATGTCCCAGGTCCCGTCAGCCAACAAGTACTCGCGCTGCGCCACCTCCTCGGCCCCCAGCAGTTGCAAGCGCGAGCCCTTGATGACTTCCAGGCCGAAATACAGCTTGCGCGCATCGAACAGCCGACGCGCCTCGGAGCCCAGCCCTACGCCCGGCGCATGCGGCCCCCGCACCGACCACTGCAGCAACCTGGCCAGCACCTTTTCCGCCGCCGCAGGGTCGAGCACCTGCTCGCGCGCCTGGGACAGGTTCTGGATCACCAGCACCGCCGCCAGCTCCGGATCGCTCAACCCTTCGAGCCCGGAGGCATCCTCGAGCAGGCCTTGGCAGACTTCCAGAGTGACGGGAAGAAACACGGTGTCGGCGAAATCGTAATGTTCAGGTTGCATGCGCGCAGGTCATTCGCTGGTGTCGGGATTGGCTTCAAGTTCATAGGCGTAGGCGCCCAGCGAGCCGGACATGCCGCCCGGGTAGACGCGCCGCGCGTCATCCTCGCAGCGGGCTTCGGCAGCCAGCGCGCTATCGAGCTCGTGCAGCGCCATCTCCAGCAGCTTGCGCAGGTCCTGGACATTGCGCGCCGAGACGCTCAGGCGAAAATCCAGCCCCGGTGCCTGATCGACCGCTGCTGTGGCGTCGGCTGCGGGCGTGGCTTCGCCAAGAATGCGTTCGTGTTCCTCTTCCATCTGGTCGAGTACTTTCGAAAGCTCAAGGGTGCGCTCGGGGTGCGAGGCCATCTGGTCCTTGATCTCCAGGCGGCGCGCTTGCCAGTCGCGGATGCGCTGGCGGGTCAGATCGTCAACCTGATCCATGCTGATGGCCTCTCTCAGAAATGGGTGGGCTGCGAGAGGCGCATCATAAGCCTGTTTGCCGATAAATGCAGGTACGGCGGGCTCGACTCGTCACCCGAGCACAGCTTCAGCCCTTGGGCGCAACGAGTCGGCGGTACTGATCCTGACTGATCCAACCCGTGAACGAGCGGTCGTCCTGGTTGATGAACTCGACCTTGGCCCAGCCGTCCTTGAACGCCAGCACGCCCACTACATCGCCTTTGACGATATAGGGTCGTTTGCTCGCGCTGCTGCCCGCCTGCTTGCGCAGATAGGCCTTGTCGGCAGTGACCGTCAGCAGCGCGATCCATGGCTTTTCCGCATAGCGACTGAGCTCCAGCCCCGTGGCGATCTCCGGCATCAGCACACTGACGCAGCCGGGGTGCTCGCGGCCTCGTGCAACGGTGAGGGTGACGCCATCGCCCGTGGCCGCCAGGCTGCCGGGGAAGGTCTGGTCTTCCCAGGTGGCCAGCGTAACCGCCCCATCGCCGCTGATCTGCCCCTTGAGGTAGAAGGTGCAATGCCGGGTCACACCTTCGCCAAGGGTCTCGGAATAGTAGCCCTCCACCTGGCGATCCGGCGTGACCGCCAGCATCAGCGCGTCGTATTGCCCAGGCTTCAGTACGGCGGCGTCTGCATGAACAGACCCGGACAATCCCAGCAGTGCGGTGGCCAGAACAGCCAGTCGGCGAGAGAAACTCTTTGCCATGTCACTTCTTCCCTTCAAGTGCTTCGTAGGCCTTCTTGATACGCGAGTCATAGTCACCATAATCCTTGCCGTTGTAACTGGCGGCCATGCCGGCGTAGTCCTTGTTCTTCGCAGCCTTGATAAACGACGGGTTCTTGCTGCAGAAACCGAGGAAGGCCTTGAGTTGCTGCCCGGCATTGAGTTTTATGGCCGCGACGAATTCAAACACATTCGCGTGCCCGCAATCGGCGAAGTTGAAACCCATGATCTGGAACATGCCCCAGGAAGCAGATTTCAATGCCGCCTCCTGATCCAGCCCGAATGCCGTGGCCATGGTTTCCCAGGCCTTGGCCTGATCCTTGTTGTTGGCTTGCCACTGCGGGCCGGCTTTCTTCTTGTACTTGTACGAGAGCAGCGGATGAGTCTGGTCGTACTTGTGCTTGGTATAGCGCTGGAAGTGATGCCCCTCGAAGGCAATCACCGGCAGCTTGGCCGGCCCGAAACCCGAACGGCCACCCGACTCCACCGTGGCAAATGCCTTGATCAGGTTGGCTGAAATCCCGTTGCCCAACTGAGTGGCGGCGTTCTGGAAGTCGCTGTCGCTGAGCGTCATGCCGCCATCGCAGGTGACCTGCAGCACCATCTGCCGATTGCGCCGCTCGGCTTCGATCACCGCGCGCATCCGGTCCAGATAATGATTGACCGTGGCCTGCACCTGGGCGTCGACATTATTGGCGAAGACATTGATGAAGGTGGGCAGGCGCAGTGCTGGAATCAACTTGACCGGCACTCGAACAGCCTCCTCGACCAGGCTGTTGAAAGTGCGCCCATTCGGATCGACGACCCCATCGGGATGCGCGTACTTCAGGTGACGGAACTGGTACTGACTGATGCGCTGCACCAGCTGCCCGTCGCAACGACCATTCTCGGGCAATGGAAAACCGAGCCGCGGGATGAGTAGGTTGAACAGGTACTGGATGCACTGAACATCGGCGGGCAAGTTTCGGGCTTTACCGGGCGTGCCTACCGAAGCGCTGATAAGACTGGGCAAACCTTGCAGGCTTTTCATTCAATGCGTCCTTGCTCGTCATAAATTGATATCAAATCAATATCACTTAAGTGCCACTGTCATATTTTGAAATATATGGCGGACGCAAACTAACAAGGGTGTTTTCAGTTGTCCAGAACCGGACTTCAAGGCTGTGAAGCAGTCTTCACCCGCAGCGAACCGCCCAGGGCCCGGCGAATGGTTGCGCAATACAACCAAACATGGTTGTATTGCGCAACCATTCCTGATGAGACCTTGAAAATGATCGACCCTTCGGTCGTGGAGCAAATCCGCTCCGCCTCACGCACGATGGTCCGTGAACTGGGCTTCATGCGCACGACGCTGGCCGGCACGGAGTACTCCCCCTCTGCCGTTCACACGCTGCTTGAGCTAGGCGAGCATGGGGAGCGGACTGCCGCTCAACTGGTGCAGGCGCTGGGGCTTGAGAAGTCCAGCGTGAGCCGCATGGTTGCGAAGCTCGTTCAGCTGGGTGAACTGCAAGAGCATGAAAGTGAGCAGGATGGCCGCACCAAGCAACTGCGCCTGACAGAGCAAGGGAAACGCACCCTTGAAGAGATTCATGCCTACGGGCAAATGCAGGTCAGCTCAACGCTGGCCCCATTGCCCCCACAAGAACGGCAGGTCATCGCCCAAGGTCTGAATGCCTATGCCCAGGCGTTGAAGGCTTGCCGCCAACAGCCCACCGAAACAGCGGCCTCCAGGATTCAAATCACCCTCGGATACCGACCCGGCCTGATCGGACGCATGACGCAGATGCATGCAAGCTACTACTCGCGCCATGCCGGTTTCGGCCAGTTCTTCGAGAGCAGGGTTGCAACCAACATTGCCGAGTTTGCTGGACGGCTGGGGAATCCGCGCAACGCGGTCTGGGTCGCGGAAAACGCGGGCCGAATCGTAGGGTCGGTGGCTATCGACGGCGAGGACCTCGGGAACGATGAAGCTCACCTGCGCTGGTTCCTGCTGGATGATGGCTGCCGTGGTGGGGGTATAGGTCGCCGGCTACTCACTGAAGCAGTCGCTTTCTGTGACCGGCAGAACTTCTCGGCAATCCAGTTGCACACGTTCAAAGGACTGGAAGCCGCCCGGCACCTCTACGAATCGCTAGGCTTCGAACTGACTCATGAAGAGCAAGGCAGCCAATGGGGCTCGACGGTTACGGAACAGCAGTTCACGCGTAAACGCTGACAATGGGACCAAGTGGCGGGGCTAGCAAAGGCAGGGAGGGCTAGGCGTACGGTGCGTCACGCTTTGGATCACCAGGCGGTGAAGAGCGAAAGCCGTTCGAGAGCAGGACTTCGAGAGAAATGGAGGCGGCCCCACCAGCCACACCCCGGCACTCGATGTTCCCGCTGTGGCTGCTCCCTTCCGGGCCTGACCAGGTTAACGGGTAATCAATGCGGGGGGACCGGTGGGGCCACCATAACGCAGCTCATCAGGTGACGAGCCGCGCCATTGTACCGTTACGGGGGGAAGTTACAACCTTTGATGGCAAAAAAACCATCATTTCTCAAGGACTTGTCCGCCAGGGATGAGGTTCTCGGGGATTTGTGCCGACCTCATCGCGGGACGAGCCCGCTCCCACAGGATAAATGCCAAGGCGCACCTGTGGGAGCGGGCTCGTCCCGCGATGAGGCCAGGGCAGGCAACATCAGACCGTGATGCCCTGCCCCGCCAGGAACGCGACGAAGGCCTCTTCGTCCAGCACCTTGACCCCCAGCTCACTGGCCTTGGCCAGCTTCGACCCCGCCCCCGGACCTGCCACCACGCAGTGGGTCTTGCCGGACACCGAACCCGCCACCTTGGCGCCGAGGCTTTCCAGCTTGTCCTTGGCGATGTCGCGGCTCATGCGCTCCAGGGTGCCGGTCAGCACCCAGGTCTGACCGGCCAGGGGCAGGCCCTCGGTGGTTTTCTTCTCGCTGTGCCAGTGCATGCCGAACGCTTGGAGCTGGGCTTCGATGGCGCGGGCGAGTTGCTGGTTGGCCTCGACCTTGAAGAACTCGCGCACGGCATCGGCCTGCTTGGTATTCAGGGCCTGGCGCAGGTCGATACCGTCGGCGGCGATGATCTTGTCGAGGGTGCCGAGCTTGTCCACCAGCTTCTCGGCGCCGGTCGGGCCGACCGAGGGGATATCGAGCTTGGCGATCATGCCGGCAAGGGTGGTGCTGGCGGCGAACTCCGCCGCCAGCTCGCCCTGGTCCTGTAACTGCATGCCGCTGTCGAGCAACTGCTGGATGACTTCGCGGTTGTGCGCATCCTCGAAGAAGTTATGGATCTCGTAGGCGACTTCAAGGCCGATGTCCGGCAGGTAGGTCAGCACCTGTGGCAGTGCCACCTGCACCCGCTCCAGGCTGCCCAGGGAGCGGGCCAGGACCTTGGCGGTCTCCTCGCCCACATCGGGGATGCCCAGGGCGAAGATGAAGCGCGCGAGCGGCGGGCGCTTGCTCGCCTTGATGGCTTCTAGCAGCTTGCGGCTGGAGACTTCGGCGAAGCCCTCCAGGTCGACGATCTGCTCGAACTGCAGCTTGTACAGGTCTGCCGGGGAACCGATCAGGCCTTCGTCGACCAATTGCTCGACGCTCTTCTCGCCAAGGCCGTCAATATCCATGGCCCGTCGCGATACATAGTGAATGATCGCCTGCTTGAGCTGGGCGCCACAGGCCAGGCGGCCGACGCAGCGATACACCGCCCCTTCGCTGGTAGTCTCCTTGCCCTTGCTGCGCTTGACCAACTGCGTGCGCTCGACCTGCGAGCCGCACACCGGGCAGGCGCTCGGCACCTCGACCGGGCGAGCGTCATCAGGGCGACGATCGAGCACCACCTGCATCACCTGCGGAATCACGTCACCGGCACGGCGGATGATCACCGTGTCGCCGATGCGCAGGCCCAGGCGGGCGATCTCGTCCATGTTGTGCAGGGTGGCGTTGGACACGGTCACCCCGGCCACCTTGACCGGCTTGAGACGGGCGACCGGCGTCACCGCACCGGTACGGCCGACCTGGAACTCGACGTCCAGCACCTCGGTGAGCTCTTCCATGGCCGGGAACTTGTGGGCGATGGCCCAGCGCGGCTCACGCGCACGGAACCCAAGCTCGCGCTGGGCCGCCAGGCTGTTGACCTTGAACACCACGCCGTCGATCTCGTAGGGCAGCGCGTTGCGGCGGGCGCCGATGTCCTGGTAATAGGCCAGGCATTGTTCGATACCGGCGGCGTGCTTGAGCTCAGGGCTGATCGGCATGCCCCAGACCTTGAGCTGCTCGAGGATGCCGATATGGCTGTCGCCGACGCTCGCTGAAGTCTGGCCGATGCCATAGCAGCAGAATTCCAGCGGGCGGCTGGCGGTGATCTTCGAGTCCAGTTGGCGCAGGCTGCCAGCGGCAGCGTTGCGGGGGTTGGCGAAGGTCTTGCCGCCGATTTCGGCCTGAGCGGCATTGAGCCGCTCGAAGCCCGCCTTGCTCATGTACACCTCGCCACGCACTTCGAGCACTTCGGGCCAGCCGCTGCCATGCAGCTTCAACGGAACGTTGCGGATGGTGCGCACGTTGGTGCTGATGTCTTCGCCGGTGGTGCCGTCGCCACGGGTGGCGCCCTGCACCAGCTGGCCGTCGCGGTACAACAGGCTCACCGCCAGGCCATCGAGCTTGGGCTCGCAGCTGTAGTCGACCGCCTCGGCCTGGTCGAGCCCTTCGACCACGCGCCGCCCGAACTCACGCAGGTCGGCCTCTTCGAAGGCGTTGCCCAGGCTGAGCATGGGGATCTCGTGGCGCACCTGGGTGAAGGCCGCCAAGGCTGCACCGCCGACGCGCTGGGTGGGCGAGTCAGGGGTGACCAGGTGTGGGTTCTCGGCTTCCAGGGCCTTGAGTTCGTTGAACAGCCGGTCGTATTCGGCGTCGGGCACACTGGGCTCGTCCAGCACGTAGTAGCGATAGTTGTGCTGGTCGAGTTCGGCGCGCAGTTCGTGGATTCGGTTTTCGGCGTTCATCTTTCAGGTCTCTTGCAAAGCAAAAGAGCAGCCTGGGTGATGCCGGCGCGGATCGGGATGCTGTTCAGCATGCACTGACCTCATCACCGGACAAGCCGGACGCCGCACCGCCGCTCCCACAGACAAATCTGTATCTGTGGGCGCGGCGGTGCG